>PLTZ01000002.1 GCA_003164715.1 Opitutaceae bacterium
CGGGGGACAGGGTGGTATACTTTGACGGCTCAGGCGGCGTATTCTCGGGGCAATCGCTATGCGATTCCACGCCTTCGACGGCCTCAGAGCCGGGGGACGGGGTGGTATACTTTGCGTACCGCCGAACCGGGTACTGTCCGTCAAGTTGCGCACATTTTAAAATGGTGAGTGCGGAGGAAGGATCTATGTTGATGGTTGGGTTAACGATTGGAATGGAGCGAAATGCTCCCGTTCCGGAAGTCTGGGGAAGGATCCTTAAAGGATCGGGGGTGAAAGGGGGTGTGGGGGAAAGCGGGGGCGAAGCCACCGCTGTCCCCCACCACTTGGTTGAGTTGGCTCGGCTGGCGGGGTTGGCTGGACATGCCGGGCGGATTGGCCATGACGGGAGGAATGATTTCGCTTGGGAGCGGCGAAGCCGGCCGCAGTTTGAAAGCGCTGAAGCGAGAATTGGCCGCGTTGCAGAAACGCTGCACCAAGCTATGGGCGGAAATGGCGGCCCAGGAGCAGGAGTACGTCGAGCGCAAGATGTGTCGGGCGGCGACGACCCGCGCCTTCAGGCGATACGAAGCCTTGCGCGATCGGTACTGGGCAGCGGAATTTCGCCGCGTGCAGCTGCGCGGATTGGTTGCCGAGCGATCGAAGCCCGGCGACGACCTGCCGTAAGCTTTCATGCGAATTGTCCTTCCACGACCTTGGAGGGCGCAGGCGGGGCGATCGTGAGATCTTTGAGATGAGACATATCCATGTACCGTTTCCGGCCCCAGAGCGTGCCCACAATATGGCGCAGCCGGGCCGCAACGAGGATGAGGGCACTGTTGCCGTCGGGGAAGGCGCCAACGGCCCGGGTTCGTCTACGGATCTCGCGCATGATGCGCTCCAGGGGATTATTGGTCCGCAAACTGCGCCAGTGCTCCGAAGGAAAATGGAAGTAGTGGAATGTCTCCTCGATGCCAGTGGCGACGGTCTCGGCCGCGCGGGCGAGCTTCATCTCGCGCAGCTTGGCGACGACCAACAGGGCCTTTGCCCGGGCCGCTTCAAGGTCCTCCTGGGCGTGGATTGCCTTGAGCATGGCGGCGACCTCTCGGACCTTCGAACTCGGCACCGCCGTCCAGACGTTGCGGTAGAAATGGACCACGCAGCGTTGCCAGCGGGTGTCGGGATAAAACTCAGCCAGGCTCTCGACCAGCCCGAGACACTTGTCGCTGATCACCAGGCGCACTCCAGTGAGCCCTCGGTCCTTAAGGTAGCGCAGGAAGTTAACCCAGGAGGGCTTGTCCTCCTTCGCGCCCTCCATGACACCCAGAACTTCGCGGAAGCCGTCCTGGTTGACGCCGATGGCGACCAAGATGCTCACGTTCTTGACCTCGCCACCCCAGGAGCGCTTCAGCCATATCCCGTCGAGAAAAACATAGGGGTGCTCGCCGGTGATCGGCTGGTTGCGCCACTCCTCGATCTGGACAGCGATCTTCTGGTTGAGCTCGCTCACCGTGCTGGGGCTCACCCGGGTGCCCCAGAGTGCCTGCGTGATATCCTCGACTCGTCGGACGGAAACCCCAGCCAGGTACATCTCAACCAGCGCCTCCTCCACGCTGATCTCCCGGCGCCGGTAGCGTTCAACGATCGCGCTCTCGAAAGGGAGCTTCCGAAGCTTCGGCATCTTCAGCGTCACCTCACCCGCCTGGGTATGCAGCTGGCGCTCGTAATGGCCGGCTCGGGTATCCACCCGATCCTCGGAATGCTCATAGCGCTTCGCTCCACAAAGCTGGTCTGCCTCGGCATCCAGAAGGGCGTTCAGCGTCTCTTCCACGGTCGTTACGACGATCTTGTTGAGGTGATCCTTGATCAGGCCTTCATTGATGGCGATCACGTCACCAAGAGGCTTCGTTTGGCTGTCCGCGCCGGTCGCGGATGCATCGGAGATCATGTCTTCGTTCATTGGAGTGGACCTTCCTCCGTACTAACCGTTTAGAATATGTGCGCAACAATCCGGACGTTATCCCGAACCGTCTTTCGACTCAGCTTTAATTCACGCGCAATGCATCGTTCTGACCAGCCCCGCGCGGCCAGCATTTGGATCGTACTAATCATAGGCGCTTTAAGAAGGTTCATTGCGCCCTTCTCTGCGGACTCCGCCGCAGAGGCGCAATGGCTCCTAAAGGTGGCCTACTTTGACCCCGTCCCTAACTGGTACCCTTTGGCCGTCCCCCGACAGCAACATCAGTGATCGGACCAGAGCGATCCCGCTTCATAAACTGTGCGGCGAAATTCCCTGACCGGTCATAAAAGAGCAATGCCACGGGATCTTCGCCTAGCGACGGCTCAAGGCGACGCTCGCCACTGCGGGTGCAATCGATGCGACTGATCAGCTTCCATGTTCCCGGTAGAACCACGCTCAAAGGGTCCATCAGGAGTTCGCATCCGCCGAACAGAGGGTGAAGGCGCAGTCGCTCATGCAGCCTCAAGCTTCCAATCGACCGTATGGGCGCGAACCGGACGATCGAATCCCTTCAATACCACTTCCCCAATTTCCTGAAATTGGAATCCTTTGCCGAGACACAGTTCGGCCACAGCATTGGAGACCAGAATCTGCGCCGGTGAAGCATAAGTGCAAAGTCGCGCGGCAAGTTGGACTGTAGATCCGAAAAGGTCCTGATGCTGCTGTACGGGTTCTCCCGCTGCCGCACCGATACGAATCTTAATGGGCTGAGCCTGCTGGTTCTGAGCATGATTCGCCAAATCGTGTTGGATCTTCCTTGCACATTTCACCGCCGAGACAGCTGAAATGAAAGAAGCCATAATTCCGTCGCCGGTATGCTTCACCTCGCGACCGCCAAGACTAGCCAAGGCGCTGCGGACCACGTCATTGTGCAGGTTCAGAAAAGCCATTGCCGCTTCATCTCCCAGCGTTTGAGTCAGCGAGGTCGAATCGACTATGTCCGTGAAAAGAATGGTCCGGATTCCCGAATCCCTATCATTGGGGCTGCCATTGGGAATAATGACCGCACCGGCGCTATTGACCTCTGTACCGCCGAGAAATGCATCCGCGAGTTCGGGCTGAATCTCGATGATGCTATCGGCGACCATTCCATGGGCTTCGCGATGGACACGGCATGCCGTCTCGGCATCGGGTGCAGAAACGAGGCAACAGACGTTTTTCTTAACCTCGTCCACCCAATATTTGTGATACTCAACGCAATATTTCTTTTGAACCGCTACATCCTTTTGGTGAGCCCCCAAAAGGGCCTCAATCGTCAAGCCCAGGACGCAACGATGGATATCCATGTAAAGGGGCATGCGTTGTCGTGCTCTATTTATTATTCTTGTCCATCGACCTTGTTAAACTGGGTTGGTTAGGCCTCTGCTGTCGTTGGATCGATCATGCGCCTTACTTCGGATACCCGATTTGCCGGAAACCCACCTTGTTTCGCATGTTCTCTTACCAACGCCTCGTTAGGAGCGATGTAGACGCAATAGATTTTTTCGTCGGTAACGTAGCTCTCGACCCACTGAATTTGTGGGCCCAGATTCTTTAACACGCTGCATGACTTCTGAGAGATGCCTCGCAGCTGCTCGGGCGTGAGTTTCCCTGCGCCTGGTATTTCGCGTTCGATTACGAATTTTGGCATGTTGCTTTTGGGTTTAACTTTGATTGGTGCGGTTTACATGTCTGACATTAATCGTGCTGATGGCCGCTATTCGATACACTAATCCGGCTCCGGTCAATATTGGTGCTGTTCGGTGGCATTGGTGCGGACGCTCCTTTTCCCGCCAGCGTTCTTGTCCAAACGCCTACAATAAAGCCACGGCCAGCGGATCGGCTCATAGCCTTGACCAATGTGGGTATATTCGGGTCTCGTGCAAAAACTTCTAGGTGGCGTAGTAAGTGAGACTCGTGTCAGAACTCTTGGCGTCCGTTCCCATCGTCTAACCATCAATTTTCGAATTCCCTACCACCGTGAGCACTTCCGCTGGACCGATCGAATCAAGAAATCCAAGGGACATTCGATCTCGGACAAAAGGGACCCACTCAACGGCAATGTCAGCGAAGCTGGGAAAACGAGCTGAGCCTGCCGCTCACAGAGGAGAACACATGTTACACGAGGTCCAGTCCGCTACAGTGGAGTGACCATGGAGATCCATCCCACCCGAGAGGAGTTCCTTGCGCTCGCCCGGACGGGCAACCTGATCCCCGTGTATGCGGACCTGATGGCGGACTTCGAGACCCCGGTCTCGGCCTACTCCAAGCTGCGCGGCCACGGCCCGGCGTACCTCCTCGAGTCAGTGGAGGGCGGCGAGAACCTCTCGCGCTACAGCTTCATCGGATGCCGGCCGAGGAAGACCTTCGCCTGCGGCCCGCAGATCACCGAGATCCGCGAGCCGGGCAAGCCCGCGCGCACGGTGCCCACCCCGGGGGACCCGCTCACGCTGATCGAAGCCGAGCTCCGGCAGTTCCGGCCGGTCAAGCTGCCGGGCCTGCCCCGGTTCACCGGCGGCGCCGTCGGCTTCCTGAGCTACGAGTACGTGACGCGGATCGAGCCCACGGTGCCGGCGGCGGCCGCCGACGAGCTCAAGATGCCGCTCATCTACTTCATGCTGTCGGACAGCCTCCTCATCTTCGACCGCGCGAAGCAGACCCTGCGGCTTTGCGTCAACGCGCATGTCTCGGCGGAGGGCCCCGACGCGGCGTACTCCGCGGCCGAGGCCGAGCTCTGCCAGCTCTTCGAGGTGCTGAAGCAGCACGGCGCCCTCGCCCCGGCGCCGCTCGTCGGCGCCCCCAGGGTCGAGGTGCCCCCGGGCAATTTCACCCGGCCCGCGTACGAGAAGCTGGTCGAGAGCGTGAAGGAGTACATCCGCGCAGGCGACGTGATCCAGGTCGTCCCCTCCCAGCGGTTCTCGCGCCCGTTCACCAAGACCCCCCTGGACCTCTACCGCGCGCTCCGAACCGTAAATCCGTCGCCGTACACGTTCATCCTCGATGCGGGGGACTTCGCGCTGGTCGGCGCCTCCCCGGAGGTGCACGTGCGCCTGACCGACGGGCTCGTCGAGATCCGCCCCATCGCGGGCACGCGGGCGCGCGGCGCCACGCACGAGGAGGACTTGGCCCTCGAGAAGGAGCTCCTCGCCGACGAGAAGGAGCGCGCCGAGCACCTGATGCTGGTCGACCTCGCGCGCAACGACATCGGGCGCGTCTGCACGTTCGGCTCGATCCACGTCCCGGAGTACATGTTCGTCGAGCGGTACTCGCACGTGATGCACATCGTCTCGCAGGTCGAGGGCGTCATCGACCCCGGGAAAAGCGCGTTTGACCTCATGCGCGCCACGTTCCCCGCCGGCACCGTCAGCGGCGCCCCCAAGGTGCGCGCCATGCAGATCATCGCGGAGAAGGAACCGGTCCAGAGGGGGTTCTACGCGGGCGCGCTCGGGTACTTTGGCTACGACGGCAACCTGGACTCGTGCATCACGCTCCGGACGGCGCTCCTGCGCGACGGCACGGTCCACATCCAGGCCGGCGGCGGCGTCGTCGCGGACTCCGACCCGGCCGCGGAGTACCAGGAGACGGTCAACAAGGCGGGCGCCCTGTTCAAGGCCGTCGAGATCGCGTCGCGGTTCTGAGCCTTCGGGGGCGCGCCCTTGTAACGGAACCGTTACGATTTCGCCTTCACCCTAGGGCGCGCTCGCGCCGACGATGTGCGCACGCCCAGGTCCCGGGGATTGCCGT
The DNA here is from genome assembly GCA_003164715.1 of Opitutaceae bacterium. Classification (GTDB taxonomy): domain Bacteria; phylum Verrucomicrobiota; class Verrucomicrobiia; order Opitutales; family Opitutaceae; genus Palsa-1447. The sequence goes on from PLTZ01000002.1 coordinate 5,720, forward strand.
CCGTCCGCGCGCATCCATTCAAAAGAACTTCGGCTAATGGGCGGGACTGCGTCAGATTCAAGACTCTAATGCTGCACTCTCGGAGCCGAGCGCCAAAGTGCGCCCCGGGCCCCCGGGAATGGGACATAATTGCGCTCAATCCGCGTGACGGTCGCGCAACTTCAGAGGGGACCCCTCGTCTGGCCGAAAGGAACGGTTTACGCTTTGGGTTCGGGAACAATCGAGCGTTTCAATCCTCAAATAGACAGAAGAAACCGCAATGAACCTGAAATACAGGGCCGACGGCCCAACCGCCGACGTGGACACCGAAGCGACAGGCAGGATGGCCGCCGCCCCGGAGCGGGCCGGCCCCTTCGACAGCCCGCCGTCGTTCCTGGAGAAGCCCGAGCCGGCCGAGGCCCCCGCGCTCCCGACGGACCGCAGCAACCTCCAGATCTACCTCCAGGAGATCGGCAAGACCCCGCTCCTGACGATCGACGAGGAGATCTCGCTCGCGAAGCGGATCCGCCGCGGGGACAAGTCCGCGCGCGACCACATGATCAAGGCGAACCTGCGCCTGGTCGTCAAAATCGCGATGGACTACAAGGATTTCGGCCTGCCGCTGCTCGACCTCATCAGCGAGGGCAACATCGGTCTCGTGAAGGCCGTCGAGCGCTTCGACCCGCGCAAGGGCGGCAAGCTCTCGACCTACGCCGCCTGGTGGATCAAGCAGTCGATCAAGCGGGCCCTCGCCAACCAGTCGAAGACCATCCGCCTGCCCGTCCACCTGGTCGACAAGATCTCAAAGATGCGCAAGACGGCGATGGTGCTCTCCGAGCGCATGGGCCGCGAGCCCACGGACGAGGAGCTCGCGATGGAGCTGCAGATCCCCACCTCGAAGGTCGCGCACCTGAAGAGCGTGAGCGTGAGGCCGGCGTCGCTCGACGCGCCGGTCGGCGACGACGGCGACTCGGCCACGTTCGGCGAGATCGTCGGCGACGACAGCGCGACCAGCCCCTACGACAACCTCCGCGACAAGAACCTGAACTCCGACCTGCATTCGATGGTCGACTCGCTCGACAAGCGCGAGGCCGAGATCATCCGCATGCGCTTCGGATTGGACGGCCGCGGCGAGCTGACGCTCGAGGAGGTGGGCCGCCGCTTCAACGTGACGCGCGAGCGCATCCGCCAGCTCGAGTACGCCGCGCTCGGCAAGATGCGCCGGGCCATGGCCAAGCACGAGGCCGTCCGCACGGCCGACGAGGTCGAGCAGGAGGACCGCCAGCGCCAGCGCATGACGGTCATCCGCGAGTTTATCGAGTCGAAGGCGAGGCGGGGCGGGCGTGCGTTGGAGAGCTGAGGCGACCCTTGGGGGCTATTCGCCCTTCTTGGAGGCCTCGTCGAGGATGTCGCCCAGGTTCATCATGTCGTTGCTCGCGCTGCGGTTCAGGGCCTCGTAGGAGGCCGTCTCCGCCGCCAGCTGGTCCGCGCTGTAGTTCGCGGCCTTGATCGACAGCCCGAGCCTGCGCTCCTCGCGGTCGATCTTGATGACGCGGGCGGTCACCTTCTGCTCGGGCTTGAGGACGTCCTTCACCTTGTCGATCCGCTCCTCGCTGATCTGCGAGATGTGCACGAGCCCGTCGATGCCGTCCTTCAACTCCACGAACGCGCCGAATGAGGTCACCTTCGTGACCGTTCCCTCGACCACGTCGCCAATCTTGAAGAAGCTGTCGATGTCCGACCACGGGTCGGTGGCGAGCTGCTTCATGCCGAGGCTGATGCGCTGCTGCTGGGGATCGATGTCGAGCACGATGGCGTCGACCTCGTCGCCCTTCTTGAGGACCTCGGAGGGATGGTTGACCTTGCGCGTCCAGCTCATGTCCGAGACGTGGACCATGCCGTCGATGCCCTCCTCGAGCTCGATGAAGGCCCCGTAGGTGGTCATGTTGCGGACCTTGCCGCGGACGCGGGCGCCGATCGGGTAATTGTGGCGGACCATGTCCCACGGGTTGGGCTCGAGCTGGCGCAGGCCGAGCGAGATCTTCTGCTCCTCCTTCTGGATGCCGAGGACGACGGCGTCGAGCTCCTGGCCGACCTTGAGCAGCTCGGAGGGCTTCGTGATGCGCTTGGTCCAGGACATCTCCGTGATGTGGACCAGGCCCTCGACCCCCGGCTCGATCTCGACGAACGCGCCGTACGGGACGAGGTTCACGACCTTACCGCGAACCTTGGCTCCGACCGGGAACTTGCGGTCGATCTCGTCCCAGGGGTTCTTGGTCGTCTGCTTCAAGCCGAGCGACACGCGCTCCTTCTCCCGGTTGACCTCGATGATCATGACCTCGATCTCCTCGCCCTGCTTGAGCATCTCGCTCGGGTGGGAGATCCGGCCCCAGCTCATGTCGGTGATGTGGAGGAGCCCGTCCATGCCGTCCAGGTCGATGAACGCGCCGAAATCCGTGATGTTCTTGACGACGCCCTTGCGGAACTGGCCGGGCTGGATGGAGTCGAGGAGGGCGCGGCGTTTCTCCGTGCGCTGCTGCTCGATCAGCTCGCGCCTTGAGAGGACGATGTTTTTCCTCTCGAGGTTGATCTTGAGGACCTTGAAGTCGTAGGTCTGCCCGACGTACTGGTCCAGGTTCTTCGGGGGCTGCACGTCGATGTGCGACGCCGGCATGAACGCGTCCACGCCGATCGAGATGATGAGCCCGCCCTTCACCTTGGCCTTCACGCGGCCGGTGGCCACGGAGCCCTCGGGGAACCGCGTGAGGATGTTGTCCCAGTTCTTCTTCTGCTCGGCCTTGTCGAAGGACAGGATCGGGCTTCCGTCCCGGTCCTCGAGCTTCTCGACCAGGACCTCGATCGTCGAGCCGATCTGCAGGTCCCCGATGTCGATGAACTCGTTGGCGGGTATGACGCCCTCGGACTTGCCGCCGATGTCGACAACGACCTCGTTCTGGCGGACTTCCGTGATTGTGCCGGGGACGATAGCGCCCTCCTTGAGCTTATCGAAGGAGGATTGAGCGAGCAGCTCTTGCATTAATGAACTCATGGGCTGGGAACGGATGGTCGGCGCGCCTGCTCCGGAGCACCCCGGCCACCACGGCAGGCCTTTTGGGCCTCGGGTTGATGGTTGAACTTTTTTCAGGCCCTGCGGGAGCATCGCGGCGGCGCAGGTCTGACCGATAGTGAATGCCGCGAAGGTTCAGAAAACCATCCGCCACGCCGGCCGGGCAAGCACAAACTCGGCTTCGGGGCCGCGCGCTTCGGGCCCCCGGGGGGCCGGCCCGCCCTGAGGGGAGGCCGCACAAGGACGCAACCTAGAGCATGATAACGACTAATAAAATCCTAATGCTTCTCGGGCGCGTTGAGGGCGTTCTGCACGTCCCTGAAGAAAACACTGTAGAGGGGGGTGTCGCGCAGGGGCGTCTCTGTCGCCATGCCCGGCTGCTTGGACGAATCGGCCTCGATCGTCTCGATCAGCGAAACCTGCACCTCCGTGCCCGCCTCGCCCGCAGGCGTCAGGTGCACCTTCATGAGGATCTGGCGGGAGCTGTTGGGCTCGTCGCCGCTCGCCACGCCGCTCATCGCCTCGAGTACCCCGGTGGCCGGACCGCCCCTTACAAACGTGAAACTCATCTGGCCCACGGCGGCCTTGACCGCGTCGTACGCCGCCCTCTGGTCGGCCTGGAAGACCTGCGAGCGCGGCGCCTCCCGCGGCCCGAGCGCGGAGCGCACCTCGTCCTGGAGGTCGGAGTTGCACCCCCCAAGGAGCACGGCCGCCAGACACACTGCCAATAGCTTTGGGTTCTTCATGGGTTGGACGCCGGCTGCTGCTGCGAGATGCAATGGAGAGTGCCAAGGCCCCAGACTAGTTCCAAGCAATCTATGGGAATCACCTCGCGGCCGGGAAAGCACGAGGAAAGAACCTCGGCCGCCTCGCGGTCGCGCTTGGGCTGGCGGAAGGCGGCCATGAGCACGGCCCCATTGATGATGAGGAAGTTCGCATAGCTGGCCGGCAGGACCTGCCCGTTGCGCCGGCAGAGCGCCGGCGTCGGCAGCTTGACGAGGTCGAGCCTTCGGCCCGAGGCCGTCCGCGTGGAGCGCAGACGCTCGAGGTTCTCCCCGAGCGCGCGGTAGTTCGGGCTGCGCCGGTCGCGCTCGACTGAGGTGAGGACCCCCGATTCGCCGAAGAACCGCGTCAGGTCGTCGACGTGGCCGTCCGTGTCGTCCCCCGCGATGCCTTCCCCGAGCCAGATGACCTCGTAGACGCCGAGGAAGCGCATCAGGCGGCGCTCGATCTGCGCCCGGGTGAGCCTCGGGTTGCGGTTCGGGTTCAGCAGGCACGCCTCGGTCGTCAGGAGGAGCCCGCTGCCATTCACGTCGATCGATCCCCCCTCAAGGACCATCCCGGTTTTGAAGCGGCGCAGCGAAAGGGCGCGGGCGACCCGCCCGGGTATCCGGTTGTCCCGGTCGAAGGGGGGGTGCTTGCCCCCCCACGAGTTGAACTCCCAGTCCGTCACCGCCACCTCGCCGGTCCGGTCGTTGCGCACGAAGATGGGGCCGTTGTCCCTGCACCAGGCGTCGTTGGTCGGATGGTCGAAGAACTCGACGTTTCCCATGTCGGCGCCCGCCGCCTCGATCATCGAGCGGGCGCGCGCCTCGAGGGCGCCAGAGACGTTCAGGCGAACCTTCTCCCGCTCGCTGACGCGCGCCGCCACCTCGGCGAACACGCCCGGGATCGGCCTGAAGTTCCCGGGCCACGTCCTGCGCCTGTGGGGCCAGGACAGCCACACGGCCTCCTGCCTCTCCCACTCCGCCGGCATCCTGAAGCCAAGCGCGGCCGGCGTCTTTGGGGCAACGGGCATGGCGGGCGTCAGTCGCGGAATCGCTTCGCAAGGTCGCCGTACGCGTCAATCCTGCGGTCGCGCAGGAAGGGCCAGTGGGTGCGGGTCGCGTCCACCTCCGCAAGGTCCACCGGGACAATGAGGACCTCCTCCTGCGACGCCGAGGCCCTCCCGAGCACCTGGCCGCCCGTGCCCGAGACAAAGCTCTGGCCCCAGAACTCGATTCCCGCGCCGCCGGCCACTTTCTCGTGCCCGACCCGGTTGCACGCCGCGACGAAGCACCCGTTCGCGATGCTGTGCGCGCGCTGCGCGGTCTCCCACGCGCCGTGCTGGCGCGCCCCGAGCCGCCTCTTCTCGCCGGGATGCCAGCCGATCGCGGTCGGATAGAGGAGGATCTCGGCGCCCTGGAGCGCGGTCAGCCGGGCCGCCTCCGGGTACCACTGGTCCCAGCAGATGAGCACCCCGATCGTTCCAAACCGGGTCTTCCACGCCCGGAAGCCCGTGTCGCCCGGGGTGAAGTAGAACTTCTCGTAGTAGAGCGGATCGTCCGGGATGTGCATCTTCCTGTAGATGCCGAGGATCGAGCCGTCGGCGTCGATGACGACCGCGGTGTTGTGGTAGAGGCCGCTCGCGCGCCGCTCGAAGAGGGAGGCGATCACCACCACGCCCCGCTTCTTGGCCAGCCGCTGGAAGGCCTCCGTGCCGGGGCCGGGGATCCTCTGCGCCAGCCGGAAGTTCCCGTAGTCCTCGCTCTGGCAGAAATACCGCGAGCGGAAGAGCTCCTGGGTGCAGATGATGTTCGCGCCCTGGCGGGCGGCCTTCTCCGCCATCGCCAGCGCCTTCCTCTGGTTGGCCGCCGGATCGGCCGAACACGCGTGCTGGAGCAGTCCGATCGCGACCTTCGCCATCCTAATAGACGACTTTGTTGAGCGGGTACTCCACGATGCCCTCGGCGCCGAGCCTCTTGAGCTGCGGCAGGATCTCGCGCACGACGCTCTCGTCGATGATCGTCTCCAGGGCCACCCAGTCCGGGTCGTTGAGCGGGGAGATCGTCGGGTCCCTGAGGGACGGCACGGCCTTGATGATGGTGGCGAGCGCCTTGCGGGGGGCGTTCATCTTGAGGCCCACCTTCGACTCGGCCTCGAGGGCGCCGCGCACAAGAAGCGCGATCGTCTCGATCTTCCTGCGCTTCACGGGATCGGCCCACGCCTTCTTGTTGGCGATGAGCTTGGTGTTGGTCTCCAGGAGCGTGTCCACGATGCGCAGCTTGTTCGCGCGCAGCGACGACCCGGTCTCCGTGATGTCGACGATCGCGTCCACGAGGTCGGGGACCTTCATCTCGGTCGCCCCCCACGAGAACTCGACTTCCACCTTGATCTTGCGCGACGCGAAGTAGCGCTTGACGGTCTGGACGAGCTCGGTGGCGACCCGCTTGCCGGCCAGGTCGGCCGGCGCCTTCACCGGCGAGTCCTCGGCCACGCAGAGCACCCAGCGCGACTTGGCGGCCGACGCCTTGCTGTAGATCAGGTCGCAGACCTCCACGACGTCGGACTCGTTCTCCTTGATCCAGTCAAGGCCCGTGAGCCCGCAGTCGAAGAACCCGTGCTCCACGTAGCGGCTCACCTCCTGGGCGCGCACGAAGCGGGCGTCGAGCTCCGGGTCGTCGATCGCGGGCCGGTAGGACCGCGAGTTGCTAGTGATCTTCCATCCCGCCTTTGCGAACAGGTTTCGGGTGGACTCCTCCAGGCTGCCCTTGGGCAGCCCGAGCATCAGGATTGGCTTATTGTCCGGCACAAGGACCCAGAGTCGCCTGTCGACGTTGCCGTTCAAGCAAAATGCTCCGGGGGCTTGCTCGGGTTGACATCGCTCCGAGTGGCTGTAAAAGCCTTCAGAGACCGCCCATGCCAGACCCACAGCCGACGCGGCAGAACCCCAAGCCCCTCATCGTGGTCGTCGAGGACGAGCCCGAGCTGGCGCAGCTCATCGCCCGGCACCTTGAGAAGGGGGGCATGCGGGTCCAGGTGTGCAACCGCGCCGCCCATGCGTTCAAGTTCCTGCAGCACAACTTCGCCAATCTCGTCCTCCTGGACCTCGTCCTGCCCGACCAGGGGGGGTTCGAGCTGTACGAGGACCTGAAGGCGGCCGACATCAACGTGCCCGTCATCTTCCTGACGGCCAACCTCGAGGAGAACAGCAAGGTCCACGGCCTCGAGCAGGGCGGAGACGACTACATCACCAAGCCGTTCAGCTACCCCGAGCTGACGGCGCGCATCAAGGCGGTGCTGCGCCGCGCCGACTACAAGGAGGACCTGAACCTGACGAAGAACGTCAGGGTGAACACCGAGCCGTTCGACTTCTGCGGCGCGCACGTCACCCCGGTGCGCCTGGAGGTCACGTTCCCCGGTGGCGAGACGATCTCCGTCGGCCGCAAGGAGCTCGGGATCCTCTCCTACTTGAACGACCACCAGGGCGAGGTGATCACGCGCAAGGCGCTGATCCACGCGGTGTGGGGCCAGCACGCCGACGTCAAGAGCCGCTCCCTCGACCAGTACGTCGTGAAGGTGCGCGAAATCTTCAAGTCGAAGGGCCTGGACCTCGCGGACTTCCGGACGGTCCACGGCATCGGCTACATCTTCGACCCGAAGAAGGTCTCGGACAGGGGCGTCAGGACGGCGCCCTAGAAGAGCTCCGGCTGCCCGTAGCGCTGCCTCGCCTCCGCGAGCGCGGAGCGCATCTCCATCCGCTCGAGGATCCCGTAGAGCTCGGCCGGCCTCGGCTGCGGATGCGCCTCCGGCAGGGGCGGCAGCGACAGGTTGAGCGTCGTCACCTTGAGGTTCCGGCGCAGGAGTTCGGCGGAGGAGGCCACCACCGCGCGGAACCGCTCGGGGGCGACCCGCTCCGCCGCCGCGATGACGCCCTCCAGGCTGCCGAATTCGGCGAGCCACTTCGCGGCCGTCTTCGGCCCCACCCCTGCGAGGCCCGGGATATTGTCGGAGCTGTCGCCCACGAGCGCCAGGTAGTCGGCGATCTTCGAGGGGGGCACCCCGAACTTCTCCATGACGCCCGCCTCGTCCATCAGCCGCCAGCCCAGCTTGGGGTTGGCCGACGGCGGCGGCAGCAGGATGCGGATCCGCTCGCCGACGATCTGGGCGAAGTCCTTGTCCGAGCTGACGACAAGCACCTGGTCGCCCTTGCCCGCGAGCGCCCACGCGTGCGACGCGAGCAGGTCGTCGCTCTCGACGCCGTCCTGCTCGATGCCGCCGAGGCCCATCGCCCGGGTCAGCTCCTTGATGACGGGGATCTGCTTGGAGAGGGCCTCGGGCATCTCCTCGCGCTGCGCCTTGTATTCGGGAAGCAGCGCCAAGCGGTCCATCGCGCCCCCGAGGTCAAAGAAGACGAGCGCGCCGTCGGGCTTCTCCTGGTCGGTGAGCCTCCAGAGCGACTTCACCCAGCCGTGGAGGGCGTTCGTCGGGAAGCCGTCGGCCCGGGCGAGCTCGGGGATGGCGAAGAAGCAGCGGTATGCCAGGTTGAACCCGTCGACCAGGAGCCTTTTTGCCATGGCGGTGTCCCCCAAGGGTCAGGCGCCCGAGGGGACCTTGTCGGGCCAGAGGGGCAGCGTGTTGCGCACCGCCTCGTCCACCGTGGCGGGCTGGCGGGCCTCGGCCTCGCCGCGTTCGTGGTTGAACCGCATGGAGACCGTCTTCGAGACGCCCCGCTCCTCCATCGTCACCCCGTAGATCGCGTTCGCCGCCGCGACGGTGCGCTTGTTGTGCGTGATGATGATGAACTGGGAGTCCTTGACGAACTTGCGCAGGAGCTCGGTGAAGCGGCCGATGTTCGACTCGTCAAGCGGCGCGTCGAGCTCGTCGAGGAGGCAGAACGGCGACGGCTTCACCAGGTAGAGCGCGAACAGAAGCGCGACCGCCGTGAGCGTGCGCTGCCCGCCCGACAGGAGCGAGATCCCCTTGAGTCTCGTGCCCGGGGGCTGCGCGACGATCTCGATCCCGCTCTCGAGGACGTCCTCGGTCTGGATGAGCTCGATGTTGGCCCGCCCGCCTCCGAAGAGGGTCTGGAAGGTGTACTCGAAGTTCTTCTTGATCTGCTCGAAGGTCACCGAGAACTGCCGCTGCGAGGTCTGGTTGATCTCGTCGATCGCCGCGATGAGCTCGACCCGGGCGCGGGTCAGGTCGTCGCACTGGTTCTTCAGGAAGTCGTGGCGCTGCTTGAGCTCCGAGTACTCCTCGATCGCGACCAGGTTGACGGCGCCCATCCCGCCCATCCGCTGGCGCAGCGCGTCGGCCTCGGCCTTGACTAGCTCCCAGTCCGTCGCATCGAGCGCGGCGAGCTCCGCCTCCCCCGGGTGCTCCGGGCGCTTCTTCCTCGGCCGGCGCACGACCGGCTCCGCGTCCTCCTCCTCGTCGAGGTCGAGCGGCCTGTGGCCCGCCGGCTCGTCGTCGGCGTGCCAGAGCATCTCCTTCCAGCCGACCGCCGCAATGTCCACCTGGAACTCGCGCGCCACCTCCTCGCTCATGAAGACCGACCTCTGCCGGGCCTCGGCGTGGCGCACCTCCTGGGCGCTCAGCTCCTCGTGCGCCGCGTCGGACTCCTGGCGGAGCGCAGCCTGCGCAGCCTCGAGGGACTCGATGTCGCGCTCCACGGCGAGGAGCTCCACGCGGATCCTCTCCACCTGCTCCTGCGCCACGAGAAAGGTGTCGCCGATCCGCGTCGCGCTCGAGCGCTGGTCCGACTCCTCCTTCTCGAGCTCGGCCATCTGACTTGTCCAGGCCTCGATCTCCTGCTGGCGCTCGACGAGGAGCTCGCCGATCTGCTCGCGGCGCCGCTCCATCTCCCCGAGCCCGCGGTCCAGCACCTCCACCTTCTGGCGGCGCTCGGCGAGCTCGAGGCGCGCCTGGGCCAGGGCCTCGCGCTTCGCATCGCGCTCGGAGCGCACCGCCGCGAGCCGGGCCTCGATGTCGTCGATCCTCCGGCGCTGGGCGGTCGCGGCGGACTCGGACTCGGCGAGCCCCGCCTTCGCCTTCTCCCAGCGCGCCTGCGCCTCGAGCCTGGCGGCGTCAACCGCGGCGAGCTCCTGCTCCATCCTCCGCAGGCGGGCCGACGCCTCGTCGGCGACCCAGCGGGCGTTGCGCTCCTCGGCCTGGGCCGAGGCGAGCGCCTGCGTCACGGTCATGACGGCCGCCCGCCGCTCCTCAAGGAGCTGCTCCGCGGCGGCGATCCTCGCGTTCAGGGCCTCGCCCTGGGCGCGGAGCTCGTCGTGCGCGCGCTGGTCCTCGGCAAGGGCCCTGCCCGTCTCGCGCAGGTCGATCTCGCGCTGGACGATGCTGTTCGCATGCTTCTTCGGGTTGGCGTGGCCCCCGGAGACGATTCCGCGGCGGTCCACGACCTCGCCCTTGCGCGTCGCCACCGAAAGGAACGGAAAGTCCGGGTGGGCGCGCCAGAAATCGAGGAACGCCCCGAGGTCGTCGGCGATGTAGCACGAGGCCAGGATGGCTCCCGCCGGATGGCCGTCGTCGATCCGCGCCAGGGCCGAGGCCGCGGGATACAGCCCGGGCGGCAGCTCGGCCGCGGACGCGCCCCCCGCGCCGAGCTCGGCGATCCGCAGCACCACCGATCCGATCTGCTCCTGCTCGAGCTGGGCGAAGATGCGCCGGGCCGTGGACAGGTCGCTCACCTCGATGGCCTCGGCCGCCGAGCCGAGGAGCGCCTCCACGGCGCGCCCGAACTCGGGCTTGATCTCGATCCCCTGCGAGACGGGGGTCGCCTTCGCGCCGGCCAGGGCCTGCGCGAGCCGGCCCTGGAGCACGGCCTTGGCGCCCTCGCCGAACCCCTCCCAGCGCTCCTGAAGCTGCTGCAGGAGGCGCAGCCGTGCGCCGCGCTGCGCCATCTGCCGGTCGATCTCCTGCAGCTTGCGCTGAAGCTCCCTGAAATCCCGGGTCGTGTCGGTCACGCCCTGCTGCGCCTCGGCCGCGGCCTCGTTCGCCCGCGCCCTGCCGGAGAGCGTCTCCGCGGCCTTCACCGCGGTCTCCGCGGCGGCCTTCTCGGCCGCGCCGGCCTGCTCCGCGGCGAGGCGCAGCTCCCCGGAGAGCGCCTCGTGACGGTTGAGGCTCGTCTTCTGGTCGACCTCGTAGCCGGAGGATTCGGTGCGCAGCCGGGCGACGGCGCTGTCGGCCTGCAGGAGCTCGAACTTCGCCTGCTGGAGGTCGCGGTTGAGCTTGCCGAGCTCACCCTCGGAGACGGCGAGCTCGCGGTTGTGCTGCTGGTAGACGGCGTCGCTGCTGCCGAGCAGGCCCAGCTGGAGCTGCTTGTCCTGGGAGCCGCTGTCCACCTGGGCCGCGACCTCGCGCAGCTGCATCTCGAGCTCGGCCAGCGTGTCGCGCGTCCCCGCGAGCCGGTCGGCCAGGCCCGTGCGCCTGATCTGCGCCAGGTTCGCCGAATTCTCGGCGTGGTCCTTCTGCGACCGGAGGTCATAGACGGCCTGCTGGGCGTCCTGGACCCTCTGGTTGAGCCTGCTGCGGTCGGCCTTCCTCGACTCCAGGCCGGCCTGCTGGCCCTCGAGGGCCGCCCTGCGGCGCTCGGCCTCGGCCCGGAGTCCCGCAAGGGTGACCTCCAGCGCCGCGATCGACTCCGAGAGTTTCCCATGCTGGAAGGCGCTCCAGGCCACGCTCAGGTGGCGCAGGCGGTGGCCGAGCCTCTTGTAGCGCATCGCCTTGGATGCCTGACGCTTAAGGCTCCCAATCTGCCGGGCCACCTCTCCGATGACGTCGGCCACCCGGGCCAGGTTCTGGTCCGTGAGCGCCAGCTTGGCCATGGCCTCCTTGCGCTGGCTCTTGTACTTGGTGATGCCGGCGGCCTCCTCGAAGACGGCGCGCCGCTCTTCGGGCTTGGACGAGAGGACCTGGTCGATCTGGCCCTGGGCCATGATCGAATAGCTGGTCCGGCCGACGCCGGTGTCCATGAAGAGCTTGTGGATGTCCTTGAGGCGGCAGGCCTGCCCGTTGAACAGGTACTCCCCCTGCCCGTCCCGGTAGACCCTGCGGGTGACTTCAATCTCGTGAAACTCGCTGCCCAGCTGCTTCTCGCATTCCGTCAGCAGCATCGAGACCTCGCACATCTGCGCCGAACGGCGCGTGTCGGTCCCCTCGAAGATGACGTCCTGCATCTTGCCGCCGCGCAGCGCCTTCGCGCTCTGCTCCCCAAGCACCCAGCGGATCGAGTCCGCGATGTTGGATTTGCCGCAACCGTTCGGCCCGACCACGGCGGTCACGCCGGGCTCGAAACTGAGGGTCGTTGGATCGGCGAATGACTTGAAACCTTGGAGCTTTAGGGCCTTGAGATACATGAGGCCTCTCAATTGGAGAGGGCCCGGCTTGCGCGGGCAAACGGAAAAGGGCGGCCTTAGTTGTGGTCCCAGGGTAGCCTCACCTCGAGGCGCCGGTGTTCCCACACCCGGAATTCCTCGAACATCTTGCCCGGATTGAGGATTCCCCGAGGGTCGAGGGCCCGTTTCACCGCCCGCATGGCCCGGATGGCGGCCGGCGAATGCTGGAAGCGCAGGAACGGCGTCTTGGCGAGCCCGATCCCGTGCTCCCCGGAGATCGCGCCGCCGAGGGCGACGACGGTCCTCATGAGCCGGTTGACCGCGCGCTCCGCCTCGCGGCACTCCGAGGGGACCGCGCGGTGGTACATGATGTTCACGTGGAGGTTCCCGTCGCCCAGGTGCCCGAACGTCGGGATCGCAAGCCCGGACTCCCGGCGCAGGCCCTCGAGGAATCGGGCGAACTGCACGTACCTGCGCATCGGGACGACCACATCCTCGTTGAGCTTCGAGTCGCCGAGCTTGAACATCGCGCCCGAGCACGCGCGGCGCACCTCCCAGAGGCCCTCGGCCTCGGCGCGGTCCTTCGCCTGGCGGTGCGCGAGCCCGTGCCGGCGCGCCCATGCGAGGGCGATCGCCCTCTGCTCGCGCACCTCGGCGACGCCGCCCGCAAGCTCCACGAGCACCACGGGGCGACCGCCCTGCCCCTTGAACACGGGCCGGCCGGTCGCGCGCTCGGCGCAGTCGACGGAATACCGGTCGAGGAATTCGCAGATGGCCGGCTGCACGCGCAGGGCGAAGAGCGCCAGGACCGCTCGGAAGGCGTCCGCCTCGGTCCGGAAGGAAACCAGGAGCGTCCAGCGCTCCGCGGGACGCGGCAGGAGCCTCAGGGTCGCGTCCGTGACGACGCCGAGCATGCCCTCGCTCCCGATCCAGAGGTCGCGCAGGTTGAATCCCGCGGAGAACTTCCGGGTGTCGGTGCCCCACTGGACCCGCTCGCCGGTGGGCAGGTATCCCCCGAGCGCCATGACAAAGTCGCGGGTGACGCCGTACTTTCCGCCGTGCATGCCCCCGGCGTTGCAGGCGATGTTCCCGCCGATCGTGCAGTACTTCTTGGACGCCGGGTCGGGCGGGTAGAACAGGCCCCGCCTCTCGGCGGCCGCCTGGATCCGGGCGACCACGGCGCCGGCCTGCACGTGCGCAAGGCCCGAGGGCCCGTCGACCCGGATCCGGTTGAGCCGGTGCAGGTCGAGGACCCAGCCCCCCCGCATCGGGGCCGCCGACCCGGTCAGGCTCGTTCCGCGCCCGCGCACCGTGACCGGCACGCGGCGGCGGTTCGCGAGCTTCAGGACCTCGGCCACGTCCGACGGGGAGCGCGGGAGGATGACCGCCTCGGGGCGAAACGGGATCTTGCTGCTGTCAAACGAGGCCGCGTCCCTCGAAATCGGGTCGGTCCGGACGACTCCCGGGCCCAGCCGGGCCTTCAACTGCTTCGTGGCGGCGGAAAATTCCATCGACGGCAGACCCGCTACACGCGCTTTTGCGCGGGCGCAAGACCCGCCGACAAGAGCCGCCTGATATTAGAGCCGAGGATCCGGGCGCGCTCGTCCCCGTCCAGCCCGGCGCCGGCTATCTCGCCCAGGAAGCGCCCGAAATCCGGCGCTCGGGACACCCGGGGATGAAGGAGCAGCGGGTAGTCCGAGCCGTAGAGGATCCGCCCGGTGCCGACCAGGCCCACGGCCCGCCGGAAGACGCCGCAGTCGTACAGGAGCGGTGAGGCCGCCGTGTCGAAGTAGAGGTTGGGCGGTAGCGCCTCTCCGCCGGGGGCCCCGTTGAAGGCCATCCCCCCTCCCCAGTGCGCGAGGATGAGGGTCGCCTCGGGGTGCTCCCTGGCGAGCCGCACGTAGGCGTCCAACGGCGTCCTCGGCCCGGCCGCAGGCCCCGCGGCCGGATCGGTCGCATGGAGCGTGATCGGGATCCGCCTTTCGACCGCCATCTCGATGACGCGCCTGAAGGACGGGTCGTCGAGGCCGAAACCCTGCGCCTGGGGAAGGAGCTCGCCAATGCCGCGCAGGCCCGCGTCGAGCGCCCGCTCCAGGGCCTCGAGCGAGCGCCTGCCCCCCGCCGGCTGCACGCCCGCGAAGCCGATCAGCCGCTTTGGGTGCCTCCTCGTCCACTCTAGGTACCAACCGTTCTGCAGGTCGCAGGTCTCCTGGCGCTCCCAGTACCAGCCCTGCATCACGCAGGCCTCGACGCCGGCCTGGTCCATGTCCGCGACGAGGGTGTCCGGGTCCGCCCAGCCCTGGATGGAGCGCCGCCCCTCGGGCGCGACGCACCGCGTCCATGCGGGCTCCCCGTGGGCGAGGCCCCATTCGGCGGGGGCGGCCGCGACCTCCGGAGCGTACACGTGGACGTGCGCGTCGACGATCCCGGTCTCCGGCATGGGCTCCACCTCAGACGGCGCGGCTGTCCTGGGCGAGCCGCTTGCACTGCGCGATGTCGAGCTTGCCCGTGCCAAGGACCGGGATGGCCGCCACCTTGACCACGGAACGCGGGATCCAGAGGTTCGGGAAGCCGGCCTGCGAAAGCTTCTCGCGCACGCCTCCGGTCGTGATGTCGAGCGTCGTCACGACGACCAGCGCCTCCCCCTTCGACTCGTCGGAGACCCCGGTGACGACGACGGACGGGACCTCTCCCGGGTCGACGCCGTACGCCTCCGCGATCTTGTCCTCGATCGTCCCGTGGGGCACCATCTCGCCGCCCATCTTGGAGAAGCGCGCGAGCCGGCCGTTGACGCTGACAAAGCCCTCGTCGTCGATGTGGGCGAGGTCCCCCGTGACGAACCAGCCGTCGCGCAGCGAGGCGCCCGGGAAGGGTTCGCCCAGGTAGTGCGAGAGCACGTTCTCCCCCTTGAGCAGCAGGATGCCGGTCTGCCCGGCGGCCAGGTCCGCTCCCGTGTCCATGTCGACGACCCGCGCCGCCATCCCGGGCATCAGGCGGCCGACCGTCCCGGGCTTGCTCCCGACCTGCTCGTCGGTCGTCTCCGTGTGGACCAGCGGATCGGGCTGGTTGATGTTCGACACCGGCGAGGTCTCCGTGAGGCCGTAGCCCTCGAAGATCTGGAGCTGGAACTTATCCCGGAACCCGCGCGCGAGGTCCTCCGGGAGCTTCTCGGCCCCGGTGACGACCAGGTCGAGCGATTTGAGGTCCGCCGGGGTGGCCCGCTTCAGGACGGGCCTCAGGAACGTAGGCGCCCCGAGGAGCACGGTGACGTTCTCCTCGCGTATCGCGTCGATGATGGCGCGGGTGTCGAGCGGGCTCGGGGTCGTGACCAGGTGGCAGCCCCGGATGAACGGGTACCACAGGGTGACGGTGAAGCCGAAGCTGTGGAACAGGGGAAGGCAGCCGAGGAGCACCGCCGAATCGGGCAGGATCGACAGGGAGGAGATCTGCGCGCAGTTGGCCAGGACGTTGCGGTGCGAGAGGACGACGCCCCTCGGGTTTCCCGCGCTTCCGCTCGTGAAGAGGAGGGCCGCCTCCTCGCGGTCCCCCACATGGGGCAGCCCGAGGAGGTTCGCGACCCACTGGTTGGGCAGGAGCCACGCGGCGGCCAGCCACGGGAGCATCGCCCTCTTCCCGCCGGCCGCCTTGATCTCGGCCACGAGGTCGAGCGAGCGGGCCGGCCACGGGAAGTCCGGCAGGCGGGAGCGCATCGCGTCCGCGGTGAGGATGGTGCGCACGCCGGCCTCGGCCATGCTCGACTCCGACGACTTGCGCCCCGCGGTGAAGTTCAGGTTCACGGGCACCTTTCCCGCGCACACGATCGCCAGGTTCGCGATCGCCCCGCCGGCGCCCGAGGGCAGGACCACGCCGACGCGCCTCTCGGGGACGGTCCTCTTCAGGTGCCGGGAGAGCGCCGCCGCGGCCGCGATCAGCTGGGCCGCCGTGAGCACCCGGCGCCCGGACGTGCGGTCGACAAGGGCCGGCGTGCTCGGCCTGCGGGCCAGGCCGCGCACGATCTCGCGCCCAATGTGCCGGCGCAGCGCGGGCCTCTCGGCGAACGCCTGGGTCCCGAGCTCCATGAGCGCCTGCCGCGCGGACGCGCAGTCCGCCCGCTCGGGCGGGATCGGCTCCCCGAACGCGACGCACACGGGAGTGGGCAGCAGGCGCGGGGATTTCCAGAGGTACTTGTTTCCCGCAAAGGAGAACACGGACCCCCAGAGGCCGTCGAGGGCTGCGGGAATGACCGGGACCCGGGCCCTTTTGGCGACACGCTCGAACCCGCTGTGCAGGTTCATCAGCTGGCCGGTGCGGGACACCACCCACTCGGGAAAAAAGCACACGAGTTCACCGCGCTCGAGCGCCTTGACCGCCTCGTCCTGCCACTCGGGTCCGCTTTCCGGATAGACCTCAATCGCCCCCGCGACCCTCGAGATCCACGACAGGAGCCTCGGGATGTCGGGCGCCTTGTAGGCCACGAACCGCAGCGGCCTCGGGCAAACGAGCTGCAGCACGAACGCGTCGACATACGACAGGTGGTTCGCGATCACCACGGCCCCCCCCGCCGCCGGCACATGGCCAATGCCAAGCACCTTGGCGCGGTAAAGCACCCTAGCTGTGAACACTGCAGGGATCTCGATCCAGAGGGGCAGCGTGGATCGCCTTCTCATCGAATCCCATGGAAATTTTCACCTACCAAGGAGTTTGTCAAACAAACCGCCCCCCTTTTTTAGCGACGCTTGGAGGAGGGTCTCCCTCCATTGGCTCGGGTCGATGGCGCGCAGCGAGCCCCCAAGGTGGACCGGCTGGTTGAGCGGCCGGTACCCGAGATCGTCCTGGCCGTCCTTCAGGAGCCCGACCAGGTCCAGGGCCTTGGCGACGTGCGCGCGGGCGCCCATCTCCAGGTCCACGGAAAGCGCCTGGTCCGGGACCGCGGTGCCCTCGGCGTAGGCGATCCTGCCCTTGCCCGCCAGGCGCTCCTCCGGGGCGATCAGGGTGATCTCCGTGAGGCGGATGTCCATGTCGGGGCCGCGCTCCGCCGAGACGCCCATCTGGTCGTAGCGGATCTCGGAGAGCTCCTTCGCGGACTCGACAAGCGCCGTGGCGAGGTTCTCGGACTTCTTCCCGAAGAGCGAGGTGACCGAGTCGAGCGCGCCGACCAGCTTTGACGGCGCCTGCCTGATCGACTCGACGATGTCCGTCTGCAGCGCCCGGAACCTTCCGTCCTTGCTCACGAGCTTCAGGTCGCCCTGCGCCCCGCCCAGGAGCTCGCCGAGCCCCGCGCCGCTTGCCGTGAAGTGGGCCGCGACGTCGAAGCGGCCCTCGACCGCAGGGGGCCTGTCGGGGCTGATCGCCCGGAAGAGCGGCGCGGAATCCACGTTGTCCAGGGCCACCACGGCCCGAAGCGCGTAGGGCCGGCCGGCGTCGCCCGCGAAGGCGAGCGTGGCCTCGAACCGCGAGGCGCCGCCGTCCCCGAAGCTCGCCGACCCGGCCTCCACGGAGAGCGAGGACTCGTCGAGCAGGAGCGTCCCGCGGAGGTCGCGCAGGTCGAATGCGTCAAGCGACAGCTCCTCGAGCTTGACCGAGATCCGGCCCCGGACAGCCGGCCAGAACGGGGCGGCCGGCAGCGGCCGCGCGGGGTCCGCCGCCGCGCCCACGCCCGCGTCGCCGCGGCAGAAGAGGGCACCGAGCGCGGGTAGGTCCGCCGGCACGAACCGCGTGCCCCCGAGAGTCGCCTCCAGGTACCGGCCCTTGGCATCCGTCGCCACGGTGCCGGTGAGCGCCAAGTCCGCCGCCCGCGTACCATAGTCCAGGTGGATCGGCGCGCCGAACCTCACCTTCCCGTCCGCCTCAAAGTCGGCCCGGATCTCCGACGTCACGACCGGCAGCGCCGCGTCGGATCCCGCCGCGGGCGCGAGGCCCGTGAGCTCAAGCTTGACGCGGACCTCGAGTGTCGAGCCAAGGCTCGCCTCGAAGCTGCCGCTCGCGTCGCCCCCGGTGAGCCTCGGGAGCGCGGCGGCCCCCGGCTGGGACAGGAGGGCCGGCAGCGAGGCGCTCCAGGATCCCGCGGCCTTTACCGCCCGGTCGGGCCCGGCGAGGCGCCCGAACCTTGCCTCAAGGGAGGCGATCCTCACGCCCCCGCTCCTCACCTCGAGCGGCGCCAACTGGAACTGCCAACCCTGCGGCGCATAGTCCGCCAGCACGAACGCAGAGAGGTCGAGACCTGTCGCCAGCGGGCCGCCCGGAGACGAGAGCGCCACGCCCGCGCAGCGCAGCGGCACCTTTGTCCTGAGGACGAGGCGGCCGTCCTCGGCACGCATCACGAACTCCCCCTGCGCGCCGCCGCCGCCCAGTTCGAGCCGGGGCAGCGCGCCCTTGAGCCACTCGAGGGGCACCCCCTTAAGGAGAATGCCGACAAGGTCCGCCGAGGGGTCCGCGACCTTGAGCTCGCCGGACTCCGGGTTGAACTCGAACGGCTGGAGCGCCCGCACCGACAAAACCGGCGCGGCGCCCGCCAGGCTCGTCTCAAGGCGGGCCACCCGCAGCGACTTGCCGAGTCGGGCGACGTCAAAGTCGGCGACGAGCTCGACGCGGCCGAGGGCGCCGAGCCCCCGGGCGACGACGCCCAGCCTGTCGGCGGCGGCCCTGAGCTTGCCGGACGCGCGGACGTCGCCCGTGGAGGGGTCCACCTCGTAGGCGCCCTCCCCGGCCGCGTAGAAGGCGGGCAGGCTGCGCCCGAGGGCGAACGGAGCCAGGTCAGTGTCCCTCAGGTTCAGCTGCCAGGACCCCGCCATCTTGAGCGAGCCGTCCGGGCTTGCCGCGTCGAATTGCGCGATGGTCTCGGCTCCCCGGATGAGCGACACCGAGTAGGACGCCCGGCCGGCGTCCCGTGCGACCCAGGCCGCGCAGGCGAGGCCTATCCCCCCGGGGAACTTCGGCCCGCTGGCCTTGGCCTGCGCCTTCAGGTCGGCCCGGGTGATCGTGCCCGAGGCCCCCATGTTCGCCGTCAGCGTCGCCTCCACCTCCACCGAGGAGACCGCGGCCAAGGGATCGCTCACGAGGGAGGTCGCCCTGCAGAGGAAGCGGCCCTCGCGGCCCTGCCCGAAGCCGCCCCCCGTGATGACGACGTGCGCGGTCCCCGCGGGCCGCCCCTGCTCGTCCGGGAAGATGACGGTGCCGTCGAGCTCGACCCCGTCGAGCGCCAGGTCCGCGCGCGTGTTGAAGGCCGAGAGGGCGGCGGCGGCGGCGCGGGCGAACCAGGGGTGTCCGGCCCCGGAGGGGCCCGCTCCGGGAGCCCGCGGGCCCGTGAGGTCAAGCGTCCAGCCGGTCGCCGAGAGGCCCGTGAAGCGGTAGCCCCGCCCGAGGAGCGCCGGGATGACCGCAAGGCGCGCCTGCGCCGAGGGAACGACAAGGACGCCCTCGTCGACCTCCACGCGCATCCCACGCAGCGAGGCCCGGGTCACCCCGACCTCGAGTTGGTCGATGGAGGTCACCGGCCCGTTGCCCTTGGCGATGGCCGATCGCGCCGCCCACGTCTGCACGGAGGGGCTCAGGGCCACGGCGGCCGCGAGCGCGAGCGCGCCGGCGGACACGCCGGCCAGGATGAGGAAGATGCGCTTGGCGCTCATGGCTCGCGATCGCGCGGGCTATTATCCCGCCGGTTAAGGCCCGCGACCCTCCTAGGGCATCACGAGGGCATCGGAGAGTCCGACGGCCTTTCTTACGTTGGCGACGGCAACGAGGTAGTTGTAGTTGGCCGTGAGCTGGTCTGTCTTCGCCTGTTCCAGCGAGACCTCCGAGGTGAGGACGTCGAGCTGCGTGGCCGATCCGGCGTGGAATTTCGCCTCGGCGAGGCGCAGCGCCTCCGCCGCCTGGTCGATCACCTTGGCCGAGGCCGCGACGAGCTCCCCGGCCTCCTGGAGGGAGGACAGGGACTGGCGCACCTCGACGTCGATCTCCAGCTCCTCGGAGGCCCTGGCGAGACGGGCCTGCTCCACCTGCGACTTCGCCTGGCGCACCTTGCCCTGCGTCGCCCGCCCGTCGAAGATCGCCCACGTAGACTGGAGCCCGTAGGTCCAGCCGTTGGCGGACACGCTTCCCCCGACCGGGGACACGAAGCTGAAGCCGTCCCACTGGTAGGAGCCGAACGCCTGGACGCTGGGGTAGTAGTTCGCGCGCGCGGTCTTCACGGACTCCTCGCTCGCGGCCTGCGCCTTGTCGAGCTTCCTCAACTCGGGCCGGTGCTCGTGGGCGGACGCGATCGCCGTGTCGGGGTCGTAGTTCTCCTGCGCGAAGGTCAGGCTGCCGGCGACCTCGGGAAACACCCCGGCGCTCGTGGCGCCGAGGGACTGGCGCAGCTGCTCCACCGCGACGCGGTAGGCGTTGCGCGCCGTGATCAGGTTCGGCTGGGCGTTCGCGAGGTACACCTTCGCGCGCAGGACCTCGAAGTTCGAGACCGTTCCCGACTCGAACTGGTTCTTGGTGTCCTCAAGCTGGTGCTCGTAGAGGCGCACGTTCTCCTCCTCCACCTTTATCTTGTCCCGGGCGAGGAGCACGTTGTAGAACTTCGTGCGCACGTCGAGGAGCGCCGTGTCGATGGCCGTCTGCAGGTCGAAGGCCGCCGCGTCGCGCGAGAGCTTCGCGCCCTTGATGGACGACACCACGCCGCCGCCGGCGAAGAGGGTCTGCGTCGCCTTCAGCTCGACGGCCCAGAGGCTGCTCGACGGTGGGTAGACCTGCGAGATCGCGGCCGCGTTGCGCTCGTACTGCCCCTGGGCGGAGAGGTTCGGGATCTGCTGGCTGCGGACCTGGATGATGACCCCCTCCTGGAGCCGGATCGCCTCGCGCGCCTGCAGGATCGCGAAGTTGTGGTCGAGGGCATAGCCGATGGCCCCCTTCAGGTCCAGCGGCGAGGGCAGCTCGGCGGGGGCTTGCGTCGGCGAGCCGAGGGCCGAGGCCCATGCCATGAGGAGCGAGGCGGATACTAGGATGGGATGTTTCATGCGTGCGCCGTGGTGAGAGTGCCCTCGGGTGCCCGGATGGCCGCCTCCCTCGCCCGGTCCCGAGAATGGTCCTTGGCGATGAGCATGTAGATGGCCGGCATCACGAACAGCGTGAAGAAGGTCCCGATCGACAGGCCGCCCACGAGGACGAGGCCGATCGAGTTCCTTGCCGCAGCGCCCGCCCCCGTCACGAGCGTCAGGGGGAAGTGCCCGGCCACGGTCGCCACGGTGGTCATCAGGATCGGCCTGAGGCGCGTGAGCGCCGCGTCATGGACGGCCTCGAGCTTCGGCTTGCCCGCGAGCTGGAGCTTGTTCGCAAACTCCACGATCAGGATGCCGTTCTTGGCGATCAGCCCCACCAGGGTCACCAGGCCGACCTGCGAGTAGATGTTGAACGTCGTCGTCCACCCGTCCGTGAAGAACGGCACGTTCTGGGCCGGGAACTTGAGGAACATGAACACGGCGGACCCGAAGGCCGCCAGCGGGACGGAGCCCCCGAGGATGACGAGCGGGTCGCGGAAGCTGTTGAACTGCGCGGCGAGGACGAGGAAGATGAGCGCCACGGCGAGGCTCATGGTCGTCCAGAACTTCGCGTTGCCGCCCTCCTTGCGCAGCTGGCGCGACTCGCCCGTGTAGTCGATCGCGTAGCCCTTCGGGAGGATCTTGGCCCCCTCGGTCTCGAACACCTTGAGGGCGTCGTCGAGAGGCAGCCCGGAGGCCCCGCTGATGGTGACGGAGTTGAGCTGCTGGAACTTGTTGAGCGAGCGCGGGATGGTCGTGTCGTTGATCCGGGCCACCGTGCTGAGCGGGATCAGGGTGCCATTGGGCCCGGTCACGTAGATCTTCTCAAGCTGCTCCGGGTTGAGCCGGTCCACGCGCTTCACCTGCGGGATCACCTTGTAGCTGCGACCCGAGATGTTGAACCAGTTGACGTAGTTTCCACCCATCGCCGCCGACAGGTCGTCGCCGATCTGCTGGAGATTGAGCCCCAGCGCCGCGACCTTGTCGCGGTCGAGGACCACCTCCGACTGCGGCGCGTCGTACTTCATGTCGATCTGCGTGAAGTAGAACCGCTTGGTCTCCATGGCCTTCGCCGCAAGCTGCTTGGCGAAGGACAGGATCTCCTGCGGGTCCGCGGTCGACGTGACGACGACCTCAACCGGGAACGTTCCGCCTCCGGGCAAGGCCGGCGGCTGGACGAGCTGCAGCTGCAGGCCGGGGATCGCCGAGACCTTCGGCTGCATCTGCGCGAGCATGACCTTGATCGGCCGCTTCCTCTGTCCCCACGGCTTCGCCACGAGGCCGGCAATGGACTGACCGGGAGTCGTGAACTGGAAGCTGAAGTCGGTGTCCTTGTCCGAGAAGTACGCCTCCCTGACGGCCGTCGCGTACCTCACGTTCTGGTCCAGAGTCGAGTTCGACGCCGTGGTGCCGATCCCGAAGATGATGCCCTGGTCCTCGGCAGGCGCGAGCTCGGCCGTCGCGTGCGTGATCATGTAGACGCCCAGGACGCTGATCACGGCCCAGACCACGTACACGGTGCCCCGGTTCGCGAGCGAGAACTCGAGCATCCTCGAATATGCCCGCTTGATCCGCTCAAAGGTGTGCGTGACCAGCTTGGCGAAGCCCCGCTCGTCGTCGCCCGGCCTGAGCAGGTGGGCGCACATCATCGGGGAGAGCGTGAGGGCCACGATGCCCGAAATGACGACCGCGCCCGCGAGCGTGAACGCGAACTCCCTGAAGAGGGTGCCCGTCAGCCCGCCCTGCAGGCCGATCGGCGCATAGACCGCCGCCAGCGTGATCGTCATCGCGATGATCGGGCCCACGAGCTCGCGGGCGCCGGTCAGCGCCGCCTCGGTGGCCGTCTTGCCCATGGAGAGGTGGCGCTCGACGTTCTCCACCACCACGATCGCGTCGTCGACCACCAGTCCCACCGACAGGACGATCGCCAGCAATGTCAGCAGGTTGATCGTGAAGCCGAACAGCTGCATCAGGAAGACGGCGCCGACCAGCGAGAGCGGTATCGCGACGACCGGGATCAGCACCGACCGGACCGACCCGAGAAAGAGGAAGATCACGACGACGACGATCATGAGCGTGTCGCCGAGGGTGTGGAACACCTCGTGGATCGCGTCGTTGATGTACGCCGTCGCGTCGTAGGCCACCTTCGCCTGCATCCCGCCGGGGAGCTCCTTCTGGATCGAGTCCATCTCGACGCGGATCTGGCGGATGACATCGAGGGAGTTCGCCGTCGGCAGGACGAAAATCCCCATGCCCACGGCCGTCTCGCCGGAGAACCTCATGTCGGCGTCGTAGTCCTCGGCGCCGAGCTCGACATCCGCCAGGTCGCGAAGGCGCACGATCGCGTTGTTCTGCTGGCGGATGACCAGGTTCTTGAACTCCTCGACCGAGCGCAGGTCCGTGTTGGCCGTGAGCGCGACCTGGGTGAGGTTGCCCTTGGTGTTGCCGAGCGCGCTCAGGTGGTTGTTCGAGGCGAGGGCGGCGCTCACCTGGGAGGGGCTGATGTTGAAGGCCGCCATGTGGTCGGGCTTCAGCCAGATCCTCATGGCGAACGTGCGCCCGCCGAGGATGTCCGCCCGCTGCACCCCGGGGACCGACGAGAGCCGCGGCTGGACCACGCGCACCAGGTAGTCGGTGATCTCGTTCTGGTGCAGGGTCTCGGACGCGAAGCTCAGGTAGGCCGAGGCGAACTGCGAGTCCGCCGACTGGACGTTGATGGCCGGCACCTGCGCCTCGACGGGCAGGTTGCTGCGCACCTGGTCGACCTTGGAGCTTATCTCCGAGAGCGCCTTGATGGGGTCGTAGTTCAGCTTGAGGCGGGCCGAGATGGTCGAGATGCCCTGCACGCTCGTTGACGAGAGGTAGTCGATCCCGTCCGCGGCGGCGATCGAGCGCTCGAGCGGCGTCGTGATGAATCCCCTCACCAGGTCCGCGCTCGCGCCGACGTAGACCGTCGTGACGGTCACGGTCGCGTTGTCGTTGCGCGGGTATTGGCGCACGTTGAGCGTCCGGTACGCCTGGAATCCGGCGATCAGGATCACCAGGTTGACCACAATCCCGAGGACCGGGCGGCGGATGAATAGATCGGTGATCTTCATGGGGCTACGGTGGGCTCCGCCCGGCTCACGAATCCCTCGGCTTCGGCTCAAGCTGCGCCGCCGGCGCCACGGCGTTGTTCACCTGTACGGCGCTCCCAGGCCGCAGGCGGAAGACGCCCGAGGTGACGATCACGTCGCCCTCCTTGAGCCCCGAGGTGACCACGACAAAGTCGCCCTTCTGGGCGCCGAGCCGCACGATCTGCTGGCGGACGACCTTCTGCTTCTCGCCGGTGTCGGGGTCCGCCTTCTCGTCGACGACGTACACCGTGTTGCCGAAGGGCGCGTAGAGGACGGAGGTCGACGGGATCGTCAGGACCTTGTTGACGATCGGCAGCTCGACCGCGACGTCGACGTACATTCCGGGGTGCAGGCGGCCCTCCGCGTTCTGCACGGTCGCCTGGACGCGCACGTTTCGGGTGGCCGCGTCGACATCGGGGTTGATCGCCGTGATCTTGCCCTCCACGGGGCCGTCCGCGATCGCGTCTCCCGAAAGCCTCACCGGCAGGCCGACGGCAAGCTGGCGCAGCTGGTCCTGCGGGACGTAGAAGTCGACGAAGATGGGATTCAGCGCCTGGAGCGACACCAGGGCGTCGCCGGCCTTCAGGTTCTGGCCCAGGTTCACCAGGCGGATCCCGAGCCGCCCGGAGAAGGGCGCCTTTATCGTCTTCTTCGCGATCGTCGCGCGGATATTGTCGGCCGCCGCCGCCGCCTGCTTCGCGTTGGCCGCGTCCGCGTCGAACTGGGACTGCGAGACCGTGGCCTTGGCGAGCAGCCCGCGGGTGCGCTCCAGGTTGACGCGGGTCAGGTCGACGTTGGCCTCCGCGGAGCGCAGCTGCGCCTCCTCGGCCGACGTGTCCTGCCTGACGAGCAGGTCGCCGGCCTTGACCGGGGTGCCGGCCTCGAACGCGATCTCGACGATCTTGCCGTCGAGCTCGGCGGCGACGGTGACGCCCTGCACGGCCGAGAGCGACCCGACGGAGGTGAGCGCCTCCTGCCAGGTCTCCAGCTTGACCGGGGTCGTGGACACGGCCTCGAGGGGCACCACGGACTTCATGTGAATGAGCGTGTTGATCTGCAGGAACTTGATTCCCGCGATCAGCGCGACCAGGCCCAGCAGGCCGAGGATGATGACGAATCGTTTCATTTGCTTGTGATGGGAGCGGCGATATCGCCGGCGGCGTGCGCGGCGCCCTCCGGCGCGGCCGAATGCACCACGATGTGCGCGGCGGACGGTATTCCGGCGACCTTGTTCAGCAGCCGCACAAGCGTCGTGCGCTCGTGCTCGGAGAGCGGGGCCATCTGCGCCGCCATCTGCTTGAAGTGCCCGGGCAGGATTTCCTGGAGGGCCGAATGCCCCTTCGGCGTCAGGTGGATAAGCATCATCCTGCGGTCGCCCGAGTCGTGCTCGCGCGTGACGAGCCCGTCACGCTCGAGCGTGTCGACCAGGCCGGTGACGGTCGCCCGCGTCACCCCCGCCTTCTCAGCGAGGTCCGCGGGGGTCTGCGGGACCGGCTTCCCGCCGATCTTGTCGTAGAGGAGCATCATCACCGTGAAGCGCCCCGGCGACATGTTGTGCTCGTTCAGGAAGACCTCGCTGCGCCGGTAGGCCTCGTCCCCGGCCCGGAGCAGGTTCAGGTACGCCTCGCACGCGGAAGGGTCCAGGTCCGGATGGAGCCGGACCGCCTCGAGGATGCATTCATAGCGTGGGAGGTCCTTGAGCATCAATAACGGCATCGGTGATCTCCTGGGTGCGATTCGTGGACGAAAGTTGGATAGTTAGGAACCTAATCATTCTACAATCAAGTGGTAAATTCGCCAAAAGACACCAGGATTGCGGTATCGGTCTGGGGGCACCGCCCGGGGCGTATCAGGCCCCCAACGAACCCACGGCGGCGACCACGGCCTCGACCGTGATACCCAATTCCTGGTAAACGACTGGAGCTGGGGCGCTTAGACCAAATCGGTCGATGCCGACCACCTTGCCGTCGAGACCCACGTATTTGCGCCAGAGGGCCGTGACGCCCGCCTCGATCGCCACCCGCCGGCGGCACGCGCTTGGCAGGATGCTCTCCCGGTACTCCGCGGGCTGCCGGTCAAAAACCTCAAACGAGGGCACCGACACGACGCGCACCCCGGGGCCCAAGAGCCGAGCGGCACCGAGCGCTAACTGAAGCTCGCTGCCCGAGGAAAGAAGGACGACGCTAAGCGGCGCCGTTTCCTGGAGCGCCACGTAGGCCCCCTTCAGCACCCCGGCCCTGCGCTCGTGCGCGGGGATCTCGTTGAGCACCGGCACGGCCTGGCGGGTGAGCGCAATCAGCGTCGGGCCCTCCGTGCGCTCAAGGGCGGCGGCGAAGGCGCCCGCCGTCTCCTCCGGGTCGGCGGGACGGATGACCTCCATGCCCGGGATCAGCCGCAGGGCCGAGAGCGTCTCCACCGGCTGGTGGGTCGGCCCGTCCTCGCCGACGCCGATGGAGTCGTGCGTGTAGATATAGACGACCGGAAGCCTGGAGAGCGCCGCAAGCCGCATCGAGGGCCGCGAGTAGTCGGCGAAGACAAGGAACGTTGCGATCGACGGGCGGAAGAGGCCGTCGTAGGCCACGCCGTTGGCGATCGCCGCCATCGCGTGCTCGCGGATCCCGAACCGGATGTTTCTCCCCGAGCGGTTCGTCGGGTCGAAGTCCTTGTCGGCCGCGATGTAGTTGAGCGTGGACCCGTAGAGGTCCGCGCTTCCGCCGATAAGGAGCGGGAGCTCCGCGGCGACCTGCTGGAGCACGTCGCGCCCGGCGGCTCGCGTCCCGCCGAGCTTAACGTCCGGCGCAAAGAGCGGGATCTTCGAGAGGAGGTGGGCCGCGCTCGGCTTCGAGCCCGCCGAGTCGAGGAGCGCCGCCCTCTCGGGGTTGGCGTCCCGCCAGGCCCTGTACGTCTTGACCCAGCGCCGGTGGGCCCGCACGAGCCTACGCTTGTGCTCGGCAAAGTACGCGCGCACGTCCTCGCTCACGAAGAAGCGCTCGGGAGGAAGGCCAAGCCCCGCGCGGGCGGAGTCCGCGAACTTCGCCCCGGCCTCGCCGTGGCCCTTCTGGGTGCCCTGGACCTCGGGGATACCCCTGGCGATGATCGTGTGCGCGATGATGAGCTGCGGCTTGCCGCTCTTCGCCTTCTTCGCGCGGTTGAAGGCCTTCAGGAAGGCGGCCATGTCATGGCCGTCCACCGTCTGGACGTCCCATTCGATCGCCTTGAACCTGCCCGCCGTGTTCTCGCTCTGGGTCTTCGCGGCCATCGCGTCCAGGGTGACAAGGTTCGAGTCGTAGATGAGAATCAGGTTGTCGAGCTTCTGGTGCCCCGCGAACTCGACGGCCTCCATCGCCACCCCCTCCTGCATGCAGCCATCGCCGGCGAGGCAGACCACATGGTGGTCGAAGAGCGCGTGCTCGGGCGTGTTGAACCGTGCGGCCGCCATCTGGCCCGCAACGGCCATGCCGACCGCATTGCCGACGCCCTGCCCCAGGGGCCCGGTCGTGGCCTCAACCCCGGGAGTCTCGCGGAACTCGGGGTGGCCCGGCGTCCTGCTGTGCAGGCTGCGGAACTTGGCGATCTGCTCGATCGGCAGGTCGAAGCCGCTCAGGTGCAGCCATGCGTAGAGAAACAAGCTGCCGTGGCCGGCCGAAAGGACAAAACGGTCGCGGTTGATCCACCGCGGCTCGTCCGGATTAAGGGAAAGCGCGTGCCCGAAGAGCACCGCGCCGATCTCGGCGCAGCCGAGCGGGAGTCCGAGGTGGCCCGAGGCGCAGGCGCAGACGGCGTCGATCGCGAGGCCGCGCGCCTGGTTTGCGGCCTTCCCGAGTGTGGCGGTTTGAAGGGGCATCGAAATAAAGTCCCACAACTCCTACGGACTGCAAACGCCCCGTGGAAGAAGAAACTCCCGAAATATCCGCAGGTCGGGCGTCAGCTTGAGGCGGGCGCGGCCGGGGCGGCGGCGGCCGCCTCCGAGTGTCTCGTCTTGACCGTGACCGCCACGGCGGCCTTGCCCAGGCGGTCGCGCAGGTAGTAGAGGCGCGCCTTCATGGGCTCCGACTCGAGCTCAATCTCGATCGTCTCAATGTTCGGGGAATTGACCGGGAAGACGCGCTCGACGCCCTCGCCGTAGCTGATCCTGCGCACCGTGAAGGTCTCGTGGATTCCCGACCCCTTGCGCGCGATCACGATGCCGGAGAAGATCTGGATGCGCTCCTTGTCGCCCTCGCGGACCTTGGTGTGCACGCGCACGCCGTCGCCGACTTTGAACGGCGGAATGTCCTTCTTCACCTGGTTGGCGGTGACTTCCTTGATGATCGGGTTCATGCCTTTAGCCTTGTTTGTGTTTGATTGAAAGTTACTTAAGAATATCGGGTCGGACGCTTCGGGTCTTCTCCATGGCACGTGCGGACCGCCACTTTTCTATCTCGGCATGGTTGCCGGAAAGGAGGACTTCCGGCACGGACATGCCCCGAAATTCGGCGGGACGCGTGTATTGAGGAAAGTCGAGCAACTTGCCGGTGAAAGATTCGTGCGTCAACGACTTTTCCTCGCCGAGGACGCCCGGCACAAACCGGCTGAGCGCGTCGATGACAACCGCTGCCGCAAGCGTCCCGTTGGTGAGGACGTAGTCCCCGATGCTGACCTCGAGGTCGATCACGCTGTCGCGGATCCTCTGGTCAATCCCCTCGTAATGGCCGCTCAGGAGGATCAGGTGGCGCTCCCTCGAGAGCTCCGCCGCCATCGCGGGCGTGAGCGGAACCCCGTCCGGCGTCAGGTAGATCCTCTTGCAGCCCGGCGTCTGGAGCTGCTCGATGGCCGCAAACACGGGCTCGGGCTT
Source organism: Opitutaceae bacterium (assembly GCA_003164715.1). Taxonomy (GTDB): domain Bacteria; phylum Verrucomicrobiota; class Verrucomicrobiia; order Opitutales; family Opitutaceae; genus Palsa-1447. The sequence goes on from PLTZ01000002.1 coordinate 34,849, forward strand.
CATCACCATCCCCGCGCCGCCCCCGAAGGGACGGTCATCGGCCGTGCGGTGCTTGTCCGTCGTCCAGCCGCGCAGGTCGTGCACGGTGACGCGGAGGAGATCCTTCTCGAGGCCCTTTCCCAGGATGCTTTCGGCGAGGAAGCCGTCCAGCATCCTCGGGAAAAGCGTCAGTACGTCGATGCGGGGCATGGTGCCCCACCCTCCCGTGGCGGGCCGCCTCAGCTGGCGGCCGCCGGTTCGGCCGCCGGACTGGCCGGAGCGGCTTCGGGTGCCGCGGCCGCCTGGGGCGCCGCGGATGCGCCGCGGCGCGCCCGCTTGATGATGGAATGAAGCGTGTCGGTCGGCTTCGCGCCCTTGGAGATCCAGTAGTCGACGCGGTCGAGCCTCAGGTTGACCTGCCGGCCCTTCGTGCGGGGATCGTACGTCCCGACGGTCTCAACGGCGTCGCCATCGCGGCGTGAGCGGGTCTCGGCGACGACAATGCGGTAGTGCGGCTGATGCGTGGCGCCGATGCGAGAGAGGCGGATTTTGAGTGCCATGAGAGCGGGATTACGGGTGTGTTCGAGTCGAAAAAGAGGTCAAATAACACTGCGCGGTCCTCCTATGTCAAGCGCCTACGCTGCCCGCTT
>PLTZ01000025.1 GCA_003164715.1 Opitutaceae bacterium
ATTTCGGGAAATATCCGGGCTAGGCGTCCCGGAGCGGGGCGTGAAAGTGAGCTGGCGCAGCCCCCATCTGCTCGCCCGGGTCGCGCTGGTCGACCCGGAACTGACGCTCGAGCTGCCGCCTGCAGCCACGGCCGCGTCGGGCATGGATGCCTTGGCCCAGCTGCTGGAGGCTTACGTGTGCAACCGCGCCAATCCGATGACCGATGCCCTAAGCGCAGCGGGCCTGCCGCGCATTGCGCGGGCATTCCCCGCAGTGTGGCGCGACCCACGGGATCTGGCGGCGCGTACGGGATCTTGCGCTCGCGAGCCTGTGGAGCGGACTCGCGCTGGCCAACGCCGGGCTCGGGGCGGTGCACGGCATTGCGGCACCGCTCGGAGGGCTTTTCCCGGCCCCGCACGGGGCCGTCTGCGCTGTCCTGCTCGCCCCGGTGATGTCGGCCAACCTGGCCGCCCTGCGCGCTCGCGCCAGCAGCAGCCCCGCCCTGGCCCGTTATGATGAGGTCGGCCGCTGGCTGACCGGCCAAACCGGCGCCACGGCCGAGGACGGGATCGCGTGGGTGCGAGACTGGGTGGCCGAGCTTGGGCTTCCGGGTTTGGCAGCCTATGGCGTGACCACCGAAAGGGTCGCGGAGGTTGTGGTTCGCGCGCAGTCGGCCAACAGCATGAAGGCAAATCCGATCGCGCTTACCGCCGATGAACTCACCGGCGCCCTGACCGCCGCGATGTGAGGCGCCAGGAGTTCCGGGAAACGTTGCGCATAGGGCCACACAAGGCGTCGTCGTGTTGGGACGCCCAGGGATGTTCTCCATGAGCGCAGGCGGGGGTTCCCGAGCACCCCCTGGCTGCGTCGCCCGGGTGAACGGCCCTGGGCGGGCCTCCACCGAGGGTTTGCCGGCGGCCCCGAATTCCGATTGATCGGAGTGCCGTGTCCGCACCCAAGACCCCCGAATACCCCTTTGAGAAGCGATTCCCGTCGCAGCTCGTGCGCGACGACGCGTTCTACATGAGCGTGGCCTACAACCAGGCGGTGGACGGGTGGCGCGAGGACGAGGTGCCGGTCGGGGCGGTGATCGTGTCGGCGGGCGAGGTCGTCGGGGCCGCCCACAACCGGGTCGAGGGCTCGCAGGACCCGACCGCGCACGCGGAGATGCTCGCCCTCACCCAGGCGGCCTCGAAGCTCGGCGGCTGGCGCCTCGAGGGCGCAACGGTCTACGTGACCAAGGAGCCCTGCCCCATGTGCTCGGGCGCCATGGTCATGTCGCGCGTGAAGCGCGTGTGCTACGCCGTCCCCGACCCGAAGATGGGCTGCCTCGGGGGGGCCGCCAACCTGAACGAACTGCCGAGGTCCAATCACCATTTCGAGGTGACGGCGGGGGGCGTCCTTGAGGACGAGTGCCGGGAGCTGATCCAGGCGTTCTTCAAGCGCAAGCGCATGGAGCCCGGCGGCTTTTGAGGGGGAAAAGGTTGGCCTGAGATGCCATAATCGCCGAGCACTGTTGACGCATTAGGCGAGTGATGTAACTGTATACCCATGGCTTACGAACTTCCAAAACTGCCCTACGCTTACGACGCCTTGGTCCCCCACATCGACGCCAGGACGATGGAGATCCACTACACGAAACACCACCAGGCCTACATCACGAACGCCAACAAGCTCCTGGCGGACCATCCGGCCCTCGCGGCGCTCGACGTCAACGCGCTCATCGCCGACCTCTCAAAGGTTCCCGAGGCGATCCGCGCCGGGCTCCGCAACAACGCGGGCGGCCACAGCAACCACTCCTTCTTCTGGACCATCATGGGCCCCGGCAAGGGCGGCGCTCCGAAGGGCGACCTTGGCGCCGCGATCAGCTCCGCATTCTCATCGTTCGACAAGTTCAAGGAGGAGTTAGGTAAGGCCGCGGCAGCGCGCTTCGGCTCGGGCTGGGCATGGCTCTACGTCACGGCCGACAAGAAGCTCGCGATCGGCTCCACTGCGAACCAGGACAGCCCGCTCATGGGCAAGGCGGTCGCGGGCATCGAGGGCAAGCCCGTCATTGGTCTCGATGTTTGGGAGCACGCGTACTACCTGAACTACCAGAACCGCAGGCCGGACTACGTCTCGGCCTGGTGGAACGTGGTCAACTGGGACGCCGCCGGCGCGAATTTCGCCGCGGCGATGAAGTAAGCTAACGCGACCAGACGCTCGCCTGGAGCGCGGGCCCGAAGCTTGTCGGGCTGACGGGCGTGCTTTTCCCCGACTCCGTGTCGAGGATGCACACGCGGTACGCGCTGGACGTGCGCGCCGTGTAGACGAGGTGGCGCCCATCGGGAAGCCACGAGGGCTCGATGCCGTCAAACGGGGCATGCGACACCTGCTCGCCGTGCCGCTTCGATAGGTCGAGGACGCCGATCTGGTACTGGGGCCCGACCTTCATCGTGAAAGCTACCTTGTCCGGATTCGCCCGGTTCCAGTCCGGCTCGGCGCAGTAGCCCGTGCCCGTGTTGTAGCTCACCCGCTGGGGCATTCCCCCGGAGGCGCTCATCACATAGAGCTGCGGGCCGGGCTCCATCGCGAAGATGAGGCGCGAGCCGTCGGGGGACCAGCACGGCGAGGCCTTCGTCAGGTCGGAATGGGTCCTGCGCGAGACCCCCCTGCCCTGCGCGTTGCTCACGTAAATCTCGGGCTCCCCTTCGCCTGAAAGCACCATCGCCACCTGGCGCCCGTCCGGGCTGAAGTGGGCCCCGCTGTTCGTGCCCTTGAAGCTGACGAACGTCGTCCGCTGGTAGCTGCCGAGGTCGATCTCGAAGATGTCGGGGAAGCCCGACCGGAAGTAGCTCGTGTAGATGACCTTTTCCCCGTCCGGGGACCAGCGTGGCGTCAAAGCGATGGCCCGGTCGTGGGTGATCTGCCGGACGTCGCCGAAGAAGAGGTCGGACGTGTAGATCTCCTGGTGGCCCGTGCGCTCCCCGATGAAGACCAGCTTCGAGTGGAAGAATCCGCGCAGCCCGAGCCCGTTCGTCTTGGCGACCGCGATGTCGGCCGCGGCGAAGAGGGCGTCGCGTTCGCTTTCGCCGGTGGCGACCTCGGAGGCGACGGCCCCGCCGCCCAGGCCCCGCATGACGTCGACGCGCACCTGGTTCGGCCCCGCAGGCGCAAAGCGGATGTCGTAGATGAAGCCGCTGGCGACGACGTGGTAGCGCCCGTGCGCGCTGAAGGCCTGGATGGCGAGCGCGTTGAGCTCCTGCGTGGCGCCCGACACCCGCACGGGCACCGTGCGGTTGTCCGCGGTGACCTCCACGGTGCCGATGTCGCGCTGGGCGAGGGCCGGGGCGGCCATTGATAATGCAATCAGGACAAATGTGGATATTCTCTGCATGAAAGGAGTGCTTGCTCTCCATTTCTATTTGCGCGCAGGCCGCCCATAACAACTCTTATTTGCGTGGTGACGACCGAAGAGATCATGGAACACCTGAGGAAGGTGAAGTACCCGGGGTTCAGCCGGGACATTGTTTCCTTCGGGCTCGTCAAGTCGGCCTCCGTCGACGGCGGGGCCGCCCTTGTCTCGCTGGCGATCACGACGAGCGACCCGAAGGTGCCCCGCCAGCTGAAGGAGGAGGTGGAGCGGACCCTTCTCGCGGTCCCCGGCATCGCCAGCGCCACGGTCGAGCTCGCGGTGCAGGCGGCCCGCGCCCCGGCCGCGCCGGGGCCGGCCGGCGGCAAGCCCGGGGCCTCCCGGGGCGTGCGCCGCGCGGTCGCGATCGCCTCCGGCAAGGGCGGGGTCGGCAAGAGCACCTTTGCGGTCAACCTGGCGTGCGTGCTTGCGCAGATCCTCTCGTTCAGAGGCCGTCCGGGCCGCGTCGGCCTCATGGACGTCGACATCTACGGGCCGAGCGTCCCGCTGATGATCGGGCTCAAGGGCCGCCCCGAGATCGAGGGCGAGGGCCAGGACGCCTGCCTGGTCCCGATGGAGCGGCACGGCGTCAAGGTAATGAGCATGGGGTTCCTGGTGGACGACAACACGCCGGTCGTATGGCGCGGCCCCATGGTGATGAAGACCGTGCAGCAGTTCGTCCAGAACGTGAAATGGGGCGAATTGGACGTGCTCCTCGTCGACCTTCCGCCGGGCACCGGGGACGCCCAACTCTCGCTCGTCCAGACGCTTCCGCTGGACGGGGCGATCATCGTCACCACCCCGCAGCCTGCCGCGACACAGGTCGCGCTCAAGGGCGGCCTCATGTTCCAGAAGGTGAATGTCCCGATCCTTGGGGTCGCCGAGAACATGAGCCACTTTGTCGATGCCGCCGGCAACAAGCAGGAGATCTTCGGCTCGGGGGGCGGCATCGCGACGGCCGAAAGGCTCGGCACGATACTCCTCGGCCAGGTGCCCCTGATCCCCGAGATCCGCGAGGGGGGCGACCGGGGGGAGCCCATCGCGGTGAGCGAACCTGGGGGCCTCGCCGCCGGCGTGTTCCGGGAGATCGCCGAGGCCCTCCTCGAAATCCTCGAGAAACAAGCGTCAAGGCCAATGTGACAATCTGGAGAAATTGCCGGCATTGACAGGACCGCGCGCGTTCCCCACATCCTTCAATTTACTGGACGCGTTGAATGACTTCTCACTCCAAAGAGCCCGTTGCCTCGTCCTCGCGTGAATTCGTCAAGCAGTCGAGCCTCTACCAGGAGTTCCTGGCCGAGAGGGAGGAGATCCTGAAGCACAAGTGGCTCGAGTCCGAGCGCTTGGGATACGACATCGGCTTTGAGCGGGCGCTCCTCGACTGGATACGAAAGCACCGGGAGGGCTGGCGCGCCGCGCGCCGGCAGGGCATGTCCGCGCCTGCGGGATCCTCGGTATCGCCCTTTTTGACCGCCGGCGAAAAGCGGCTCTGACCCGGCGGGGGCGTAAGCCCCTCTACTTGATCTCCTTGTGAAGCGTGTGGCGCTTCAGGTGGGGATTGTACTTCTTCTTCTCGATGCGCTCCGTGACGGTCTTCTTGTTGCGCCTCGTGAGGTAGCGGGAAACGGGTTTGCCCTCTTTTCGGGCCTCGGTGCACTCCAGTGTTACGACTTCTTGCATGGGATATAAGCGGTTGAACGGTCAGCAGTAACCGGGCGGCCGCCCCGCGCAACCCCAAATTTCGGGCCCGGACCTATCGCCGCTTTTCCGTCAGCGGCAGGAGGACGCCCCTTCTAAAGAGCGTGACCTGGCCCGTGCTCGAGGAGACGGCGATCGCGATGCAATTGGCCGTCACACTGATCGCCGCCGCGGCCGCGTGGCGGCTGCCGAGCCCGCTCGGAAGCGTGAAGCTGTTGCCCGGCGCCTGGACGAGGCTCCCGGCGGCCTCGACGACCCCGTCGCCGCGGATCACGAACGCGCCGTCGATGGACGAGAACTCCTTGATCGTCTCGTCCATGAAGGGGTTGAGGATGTTCCTGTCCTCCTCTTTGTATCCGTAGAACGGATTCAAAACGAGGGGCTTGGTGTACTCCTCGACCTTCCTCGTGTCGCCGACGACGAAGAGGCACCCGACCGGCCTGCCCTCCCGGCCCTCGACCGCGAGCTCGGTGGCGACGGCGAGCACGCGCTCAAGGACCTCCGCCTTGACGTCCTCGGGAAGCAGGTCGGTGGCCGGCCCCGAGAGCAGCGTCTGGAACTCGCGCTCGATCTCGGCGACGACGATCGTGTCGAACTGGTTGCTTCCCGTGATCCCGCCCACGCAGCAGACCCTGTCGTTGAACGAGATCAGCCCGCGGGTGAGCGCCACGAGGAGCGCGCTGCGCAGCTGGGCCAGCCGCTGGCTCGAGAACGACCGGACCTGGATCGTGTCCGTGAACTGGCTCGCCCCCTCGTCCACCTCGATCGGGTTGCGCGTGACGAGGATCGTCTTGAGCTTCGGCCTCAGGAAGCCCGGCTCAACCCCGCCGATGAACGTGTCCCCGAAGACCATGGTCGCGCTGCAGCCGGCCCCCTTGGCGACGTGCTCGGCCTGGCGGAACATGAGCTTGTTGACCCGGTTCTGCTGCGCCTGGATCGGCCTCATCCCGCCGAAGCCGCCGAGGAGGCGCTGGTAGAGCGTGTCGAGGTCGGGGGCGTGGACGAAGCTGTCCACGAGTTCCTGCTCGCGCACGAGCCGGCCGATCGAGGCGAGGACCTGGAGGGTGTCGCGCGCCGACTCGCCGGCGATCAGCATCATGATCAGGTGCACGCGCTCCTCGGACATGGCGCCGTGGTGGCGCATTCCCGCGCGGCTGCGGCCGATGGCCAGGATGTACCGGCGGGACGTCTTCACGCGCACGTGAGGGAGGGCCACCCCGAGGCCGAGGTAGGTGGTCATCGAGCTCTCGCGGGCCAAGAGGCCCTTCAGGATCACGTCCCGCTTGAGGTCGGGGAACCGCTTGATGCAGACGTCCAGGAGCTCCTCGAGCGCCGATTCGAGCGTGAGGCTTCGCAGGTCAATGATCCGGCTCCGGGCGATGAACTTGTCGAGCCGCATGGCGGGACCCGGCGGCTAGCGCTCCCACTCCAGGGCGCCCTTCCTGACCTCATAGACGAGCCCGAGGGTCAGGACGAAGATGAAGAACAGGATCGGCCCGAGGACCGAGATGTGCTGGTGGAGGAACTCGCGGTAGATGAACACCCAGGGCAGCAGGATCACGATCTCCAGGTCGAAGAGCATGAAGAGCAGCGCCGTGACGAAGAACTTCACCGAGAACCGCGTGTGGACGACCCCCTGGCCAGCGATGCCGCACTCGTAGGCGGAATCCTTGATGGGCGTGTGCCTGGCGCGCTGGCCCAGCAGGTGGCTCGCGCCGATGATGACGGCGGTGATCGAGGCGGCGAGGACCGCCTGGACGACGAAGGGAAGGTATGCGGCCGATGCCATGAAGGGGGACTTCCGAGCCTGCTAGCGGGCCCATGCGGAGACAAGCCGTTTGTATCCCGCCCTGCGTCAGTCCGCGTTGATCATCTTCGCGTCGTTGATGAGGGTCGATCCGACGCCGAGCGTCTGCGCGAACTCGAGGGTCCGGATCTCGTCCGAGATGGGCTCGAAGCCCTCGTGCTTGCGCCAGAGGTTGATCTTGGCCCGCATGAGCGCGTCCATCATCACGGGATCGGTGCTCAGCCAGATAAGCGGCTCGGACTTCGTGTACAGGGAGTTGAAGAACGGGCCGCCGATGAACTGGTAGTGCTCGAGGCTCGCGATGGAGAAGCGCCAGGTCTCGCGAAGCTCCGGGATCGCGCTCATCTCCGCGACGGCGGCCGGGGCCGTCGCCGGCGAACGGAAGAAGCGGGCGGTGTTCGAGGCGTTCCAGAGGGTCGCGTTCACGAGCGCCCCGTTGACGCCCAGCACCTGGTGGTCCGTGTACACGGGCAGGTTGATCCAAAAGTCGGTGTCGAGGAAGAGCGGCGTCGCCAGGAAGCTCTTGCGGTCCTCCTCCTTGGTCGAGGTGTTCGGGACCCCCTCGGTCTGGTGGGCCGCGAAGATCGGGTCGAAGCGCTCCGGCAGCGGGCTGTCGTAGAACCACACCGGGTCGTAGTAACGGTTCGACTCGAGCACGAACACGGCGTTCCCCCTGAAGGGGGTCTCGCCCGTCACAAGCGAGGGCAGGTACCCGGTCATCCGCAGCCTGAGCTGGTTGAGCCCCACAAGGAAGATGTTGTTGTTCGCGTAGCCGCGCTTCTCGAGGGCCGAGATCACGGCCTTGACGAGGCCGGTGGGAGTCGCCATCCCCGGGCCCGAGTCCGAGTAGATCTTCAGGCCCACCTTCTTCTTGGCGCCGGGCGCGATCTTCTTGCCCGAGACCTTCTCGTAGCTCGAGATGAGCTTCTCGACCTCGACCTCGTAGTCGGCGTCGGTGAAGCCCGCCAGATGAGCCTCCCACACCGGTTCCTTGGGCAGCCGCTGCACCTCCGGGGTGAACTCCGCCAGGCACACGCTTGTGCCGCCCGAGGCGAGGGCGGCCGCCAGGGCCGCAAGGATGGAAATTCGCATGATGATACTGTAGGTAGTCGCCTTCGGCGGGACAAAGTTTCCTAAAAGGCTGACTTTGCGCTTCGGAGCAGTCCGGAAACTTGACAGTCTACCGGTGCGGTTGAAAGTGATTTCTTCGCACGTTTCGCAGGGCCCTCCTGCGGGCCCTTGCGTGCCGTCCATGCCCGTCATCAAACCAAGCTGCGTCCGCGACCTGAAGCTGCGCGTCAATCTCGCCGAGGTCGTGTCGCGGGTCGTGGCCCTGCGCCGGGCGGGCGGCTCGCGCCAGAAGGGCCTCTGCCCGTTCCACAACGAGAAGACGCCCTCCTTCAACGTCGACTCGGACAAGGGGTTCTTCAAGTGCTTCGGGTGCGGGAAGGCCGGCGACGCGATCGACTTCGTCCGGGAGACAGAGCAGCTCTCCTTCACCGAGGCGGTGGAGACCCTCGGCCAGCGCTACGGGGTGGCGATCGAGTACGAGGAGGGGTCCGGCCCAAGCCGCGAGGAGCGCTCGCTCCGGCAGGAGCTCTTCGACCTGCACGAGCAGGCCGCCGGCCACTTCCACGAGGCGTTCCGGGCCACAGGGCCCGCCGGCCACTTCATGAGGGCCTACTGGGTCAACGAGCGCCGGTTCTCGGCCGAGCTCGCGGAGGAGTTCAAGATCGGGGCCGCGGCGCCCGACGGCGGGGGTTTGGGCGCCGTGATCCAAAGGAAGCGCTACTCCGAGGAGGCGATCCGGCACTGCGGCCTGTTTTTCGTCCGGGACGACGCCATGATCACGGTCGGCGCCCTGCGGCCGCGCTTCCGGGGCCGGCTCATGATCCCCATCCGGGATCACCAGGGCCGCGTCGTCGCCTTCACGGCGAGGCAGACCGCGCTCACCCCGCAGGACGACCCCTCGCGCGAGGCAAAGTACGTCAACTCCCCGGAAACGCCGATCTTCACCAAGGGCAACCTGCTCTTCAACCTGGACCGGGCCCGCACGGAGGTCGGCGAGAGCCGGCCCTTCGTCATGGTCGAGGGCCAGCTCGACGCGCTGCGGTGCTGGTCGGTGGGCCTGAAGACCGCCGTCGCCCCCCAGGGGACGTCGATCACCGAGGGGCAGCTCGCCCTCCTGCGCCGCTACCACGCCGAGGTGGAATGCTTCTTCGACAGCGACCCGGCCGGCCAGAAGGCGGCGCTTCGGCTCTTGCCGATGGCGCTCAAAGCAAACCTCGAGGTGCGCTTCCTCACGCTCGCGGGCGACGCGAAGGTCGACCCCGACCTGCTGTTCCTCGAGAGGGGACTCGCCGCCTACGCGGAGGTCCGCAAGACCTCCCTCTCCGCGATGGCCTTCGCGTGCCGGGCGCTCCTGCCCTCGCCCGCGACGGCTTCCTCGGAGCTCCGCTCCCGCGCCGCGCAGGGCGTGCTGGGGATCATCGCGGCCGCCGAAAGCGAGGTGTCGCGCGCGGCGTTCATCGCCGAGGCGGCGGCGCTTCTGCAGCTGCCGGCCTCGGCGCTGCAGGGCGACCTGAGGCGGCTGCTTGGGCGGTCCGACCGCGGGGGCGCCCGCGCGCCGGCCCCGCCGCCGGCCCAGGGATCGGGGACCGTCACGCCCGAGCACGACCTGCTGCGCCTGTGCCTGCATTTCGAGCAGATCGGCCGGCCGCTGAGCACCGCGGTTCCCCACGACTGGATCGACCAGCGCCAGCCGGCGGGGGTCCTCCTCAACCGGTTTCTGGGGGAGCTTGAGAACGGAAACTGGCCCGGCCGCGACCACCTCCAGGCATTGATGGAAAATGATGATGAAAAATCACTTGTGGCATCACTGCTTTTCGACGTGCCGGTCCTGGACGATCCCTTCAAGGTCGCCCGCGAGGGAATACGGCGCCTCAGGGACCGCGCGCTCGGCGCGCGGATACGTCAAATAGAACTTGCATTAGCCAGGACCCCATCGGACTTTAACGATGACTCATCGTCGCTCCTAAGGGAATTGTCCGATTTGCAACGCCAGCTCCGGCAGCCGGTCATTCTGACCGAGGCCGGGTGAGCCGTTGTTTTCGCAGTTCCCCGTTCACCCATTCATGCCTCGCAAAGCCAAACCTGCCGACAACCACAATTCCGAAGCCGTCGAGAACGCCCTAGCGAGCGTCCCGCAGGCGCCCGTCGAGGGCGGTGACCCGGCGGCTCCGATCGGCGGCATCAACGAGAAGATCCGCCAGCTCATCCGTTTGTCCAAGGAGCAGGGGTACCTCACGTTCGACGACATCAACGAGGCGCTGCCCGAGTCGATCGAGAACCAGGAGGAGATCGATAACGTCCTGTCGATCCTCCAGAACCTCGAGATCGAGATCCTCGAGCCCGATCAGGTCGAGGACTACAAGCAGCGGCAGGAGGAGGCCGAGGAGGAGGAGTCGCGCTCGTCGCAGAACGACATCCTCGACGACCCGGTCCGGATGTACCTCAAGCAGATGGGGCAGGTCCCGCTCCTCACCCGGGAGCAGGAGGTCGAGATTTCCAAGCGGATCGAGAACGCGGAGCTGAAGGCCCAGGAGGCCCTGTTCCAGGCCTCGGCGGTCGGCAGCTACATCGCCGTCCTCGGCGCCAAGCTGCTCAACCGCGAGGAGCGCTTCGACCGGATCGTCATCGACAAGAAGATCGAGAGCCGCGACGCCTACTTCAGGTCGCTTCCGAAGCTGGTCGAGGCGACGCAGAGGGCCGAGGCGGGCACCGCGGAGGCCTGGCTCGAGCAGTCGAAGGCCCGCACCGAGCCCGAGCGAAAGAAGGCCCTCTCCAAGTTCCGCAGGCGCGAGACCGCGCTGCGGGCGAACTTCTCAAAGTTCTTCTTCAAGCTGAAGGTCTATGAGGAGTATCTGGAGCAGCTGCGCCCCGTCCTCGAGGAGGTCGAGTCGATCCACAGCCAGATCGAGCGCGCGAAGCACCCGAAGACGAAGAAGGACGCCTCGATCGACATGCGCTCGATCAACAACCGCCTGCGCCACATCGAGCTCGGGCAGAGGATCGCACCCACCCAATTGGTCGAGGTCTACCAACAGACGATGACGCACGTCCGCGAGGCCCACCGCGCGAAGACCGAGATGGTGGAGGCCAATCTGCGCCTGGTGATCTCCATCGCGAAGAAGTACACGAACCGCGGCCTGTCCTTCCTCGACCTGATCCAGGAGGGCAACATGGGGCTCATGAAGGCGGTTGAGAAATTCGAGTACCGCCGCGGCTACAAGTTTTCGACGTACGCGACGTGGTGGATCCGCCAGGCGATCACCCGCTCGATCGCCGACCAGGCCCGCACGATCCGCATCCCGGTCCACATGATCGAGACGCTCAACAAGGTCATGCAGGTGCAGAAGCAGCTGCTCCAGGAGTACGGGCACGAGCCGACGCCCGACGAGGTGGCCGACGAGATGAACCTGCCGGTCGACCGCGTCCAGCAGATCATGAAGATGGCGCAGCAGCCAATCTCGCTCCAGTCGCCGGTGGGCGACGGCGACGACACCTCCTTCGGGGACTTCATCGAGGACAAGTCGGCGGAGAACCCGTACGACATGACCGCCTACTCGCTCCTGCGCGAGAAGATCATCGACGTCCTGGACACGCTCACCGAGCGCGAGCGGCGCGTGCTCTCGCTGCGGTTCGGCCTGGTGGACGGCTACAGCAGGACCCTCGAGGAGGTCGGAAAGCAGTTCAAGGTGACCCGCGAGCGCATCCGACAGATCGAGGCGAAGGCGCTGCGCAAGATGCGCCACCCGACGCGCATCCGCCAGCTGCACGGCTTCTTCGACGCCGAGCAGATCGACAACGCGCAGAACCTGCTCAAGGTCGCCGCGTCGCTGCGCCCGCCGCGCTCGTAGCGCCGCGGAACGCTCTTGCGTAGAGGGGAAACGCGCCTAGATTGCCGCAATGACACCCTTCAATTTCCAGTTGGCCGGATTGATCCCCACGGGTGGCGGCGAGTGGGTACTGATTCTCCTGGTCGTGCTCCTGCTGTTCGGCGGAACCAAGCTCCCCCAGCTCGCGAAGGGCCTCGGGCAGTCGATCAAGGAGTTCAAGAAGGCTGCGAAGGAGGACGAACCGGCGCCGCAGGCCAAGGAGGAGATCAAGAAGCCCGACACGACGGGGACCAGCCACGGCGCGAACTAGCGCCGGGGCCGTTCACGCGTCGGGCGCGGGGTTCTCGGTGAGCCACCCGCGGAATTCGCGGATCTGGCCGGGCGTCCCCAGCACGAGGAGCTCGTCGGCCGGCCGTATCACCTCGGTGGCGCCGGGGTTGAGGATCTTCCCCTGCCCCCTGCGGATGCCCGCGATCTGGACTCCGTGGTTCTGCGCGGGGGAGATCTCGCCGATCGTGCGGCCGCTTGCGCTGCTCCAGTCCGGGATCTCGATCGCGTCCATGCGCACCTCCTCGAAGAGCAAGTCGGTGTCGGGGGAGCCGGAGACGGTGCTCAGGAACTCGCGGCCGCGGTTCACCTGCTCGTTCGTCCCCATCAGGAGCACCTTGTCGCGCGGGTAGAGCACAGAGCCCGGGGGCGGCAGCGGGATCATGAAGCCCTGCCGCTCGATCCCCACCACCGAGCACCCGAAACGCGCCCTCAGGTCGAGCTCGGCGATGGTTCGGCCCTGGCAGTCGGCCAGGTCCGGAAGGACGCAGTCGATCATGTGCAGGTCCCAGTCGGGGTGGCGGCCGAGCCACGGCGCCGTCGTCGAGGTCAGCTTCGACTCCGAGCTGTCGATCACGTTCTTGAGCTCCACCTCGAGGACGCAGTGCCAGTAGATGAGCCTGCGGCGCAGCAGGAGCACCGCCACGACCGCCACGAGCGCGCTCGCAAGCAGGAGCCAGCGCGCCGTGTCCTCAGCCGGCACGACGGCGATCAGCCACACGGAGAGGAACGCCGCCACGACGACCTTGAGCCCCGTCTCGATCACCGGGGCCAGCTGCTTGCCGCGGGGGTGGTGGGAGGTCGAAACCTGGGCGAACAGGAGCGCCAGGGCCGAGCAGTTGCGCCAGATCGCGACCAGCGGGGCCACCACCGCGATCGCCAGCAGCATCCAGAAGCCGATCTGGGCCCCGTTCGGGAACATCCAGTCCCTGCCGAGCCAGTCCTCGACCGCCGTGTAGAGCTCGCGCGAGAAGACCAGGACGCCGCTCACGAAGAGCATCTCGACCCCGATCTGGGCGAGGCGCTTTCGACTGAGCTGCCAGACGAGATTGCGCTTGCGCTGGCGCATGAAGCGCTCGAGCCAGTCCTGGTAGTAGCGCAGCCAGTCGGCGAGCCACGCCGGCAGGCGCGCCATGAGCGCCGACGCCGTGTGCTCTGAGGCGCGCGCTGCGAACGGCGTCACGAGGGTCGTCAGGAGCGAGACCCCGACCGCGAGCGGGTAGAACCGGGCGGGTACGACCGCAGCGCCGACGCCCAGCTGGGCGATCACGAAGGAGAACTCGCCGATCGGGGCGGCCATGATCCCGGCCCGCAGGCCGTCTCGCGGCGGGATGCCGATCATCGAAAGGCCGGCGCCGACCGCGAGCGGCCGGGCGACGAGCGTGAACGCGGCGACCCCGGCAATTAACCCCGCCGAGTGCGCCAGCTCGTGGACGTCGATCTGCATCCCGATGGCCACGAAGAAGACGGCGCTGAACACGTCGCGCATCCCCTCGAACGTGCGCTCGACCTGGTGGCGGTGCGGGGTCTCGGCCACGATGATCCCGAGCATGAAGGCCCCGAGCGCCACGGAGTAGCCGGCCTTCTGCGCAAAGATGGCCAGGCCGAAGAGGAGGGCCGCCAGGCCGAGGGTCTGGAGCTCCTCGTTCATCGAGATGCTCATCCGCTTCAGGAACCAAGGGACGATGATGAGCCCGGCCACGCCGATCATCGCGATGAAGGCGCCCAGGTGCAGCAGGATCACCCCCACCTCCGATGCGCGGCTCGCGCCCGCGCCGCCGAGCTGCACGACCGAACCGAGGACGGCCAGCATGACGACGGCGACGATGTCCTCGAGCACGGACACGCCGGTGGCGAGCTGGCCCGCCCGCTCGTGGTTGAGGCCCGTCTCGTGCAGGATCTTCCCGATGATCGAGGACGACGAGATCATGAGCATCCCGGCCAGGAACAGCCCCTCGGTCGAACTCCAGCCGAGGGCGGCCGCCAGGAGCCGCGACAGGTAGTACATGGCGATCGCGCTGCCGAATACGGCCGCCAGGAGGGGCAGACCGAGGCGGTTGAGCCTGCGCAGGCTCAGGCGCAGCCCGATCGAGAACATGAGGAAGACGAGGCCCACCTGCGCCAGGACCTCGATCCGCCCCACGTCGGAGACGAGGGCCAGGTACGGCATCCCGGGACCCACAAGGATCCCGGCCGCAAGGAACCCGACCACGACCGACAGCCCGATCCGCTGGCACAGCCAGCCCACCGCGCCTGCAACGACGAGAATCACCGCCAGGTCTTGTATGAACAGGATTCCGTGCATGGCCGTGGCTCAGCAAAAAATCGCTTCGGTTGCCCCGCTCCGTCAACCCTAACCGGCGTATTTCCTTCGTTGACAGTGCCCTGCGCAGGCCATTCGATTCCGTCGGCGGCAACGCCAGCGACAACTAGCCCCCCGCAACCCAGCGATCATGGCCAATCTTTTTGGTTATTTCTCAAACGATATCGGCATCGATCTCGGAACGGCTAACACGCTCGTATACCTGAAGGACAAGGGGATCGTCCTGCGCGAACCCTCGGTCGTGGCGCTCGACACGGTCACGCGCAAGGTCCGGGCCGTGGGCGACGAGGCGAAGCGGATGCTCGGGCGCACGCCCGGCAACATCACGGCCATCCGCCCGATGAAGGACGGTGTCATCGCCGACTTCGACGTGACCGAGGCGATGCTCCGGTACTTCATCCAGAAGGCCAGCCAGAGCTTCAGGGCGCCGCCCCGCGTCGTGATCGCGATCCCCTCGGGGATAACGGCCGTCGAGAAGCGGGCGGTCATGGACAGCGCGACCCACGCCGGCGCACGCAAGGTCATCACGATCCCGGAGCCCATGGCGGCGGCGATCGGGGTCGGCCTCCCGATCGACGAGCCCGCCGCCAACATGATCGTCGACATCGGCGGCGGCACCACCGAGATCGCGATCATCTCGCTCAACGGTATCGTCTTCTCAAAATCGATCCGCGTGGCGGGCGATGAGCTCGACGCCGCCGTGATCGGCTACATGAAGCGCGCCTACAACCTGCTGATCGGCGAGCGTACGGCGGAGGAGATCAAGATGCGGATCGGGTCCGCCTACCCCCTCGACGAGGAGCTCTCCATGGAGGTCAAGGGCCGCGACTCGGTCGCCGGCCTGCCGAAGACCATCCACATCACCTCGCAGGAGGTGCGCGAGGCCCTGTCCGACACCGTCGCCTCGGTCGTTGACGCCGTCCGGACGACGCTTGAGCGCTGCCCCCCCGAGCTTTCGGCCGACCTGGTGGACCGGGGCTTTGTGATGGCGGGCGGCGGCTCGCTCCTGAGGGGAATCGACCGGCTTCTGAGCGACAAGACCGGCCTGCCCGTGACGGTGGCCGACGATCCGCTCTCTGCCGTGGCCAACGGGACAGGGGCCGTTCTGAACGACCTGACCTGGCTCATGCAGAACGCGTGAGGATTGGGCGACCCCAGCGATCGGACCAAGCCCGGCCCTTCGTTGCACTGGCCTTGGCCTTCGCGGTCTGGCTCGTGCTGCCGGTCGCGGTGAAGAGCGTGGCCCGGGTGAGCTTCTTCGAGATGACGGCGCCGATCCGGGTGGCCGCCTCCTACGTGGGCGACCTCCAGCGCTTCTGGGCCCTGCGCCTCCACTCGAAGGATGAGCTGATTGAGGCGGGGCGCGACATGGCCCGGATCAACGCTCAGTACTCGGTCTCCATGCAGCAGAACGGCGAGCTCCAGGCGGAGGTCGAGCGGCTGCAGGCCCTCCTGAAGATGCCGCCGATCGAGGGCTTCAGGTTCGAGCACGCGCGGGTGGTCGAACGCGACTTCTCGAGCTGGTGGCAGCGGATGATCATCCGCAAGGGCTCGGACTATGGGATACCGCTCGGCGCGCCGGTCGTCTACAGCGGCGGCGTCGTCGGGCGCGTCTCGGAGGTCCATGCCTACACCTCCGTCGTCCAGCTGACGAGCGACCCGGGGCTCAGGATAGCCTGCGTGGTCGACGGCGACCCCCGCCCGATCAGCTACCAGGGGGCCGAGAACCAGGTGTTCGGGGCCGCGAAGGGCGTCATCGAGTTCGTGCCCCTCGACATCTACGCGAGCGCCACCATGCCGAAGCGCCTCGCGACCTCGGGGCTCGGCGGGGTCTATCCGCCCGGGCTGACGATCGGAAGGATCACCCACGTCGAGCCGAGCGCCGACGGCCTGTTCAAGACCGGCGAGGTCGAGCTCGACCCGCGGCTCTCCGAGCTCACCGAGGTGACGGTGCTCGTGCCGGAAGGCGAGAAATAGGGCCCCATCCCGGATGCGCGCGACCGCCGCACTCTTCCTCACGCTCTACCTCCTGCAGGCGATGGTCGCCCAGGTGAACAGCGCGATCGCCCCGATCCATGTCTGGCTCTTCGTCGGCGGCCTCTTCGTGGCGTATCCGGCGCTCGTGATGCCGTTCGGCCAGGGCTTCGCGGCGTCGGTCCTGGGGGGGCTCCTGTGCGACGCGCTGGCGCCGGTCGCGTTCGGGACCCACGCGGCACTCTTCGCCTGCGCCCACGCCGTGGTCTACAACGCGAGGGAGCGCCTGCAGCGGGACGAGACGGTCGTGACGGTCTCGGCGGCCCTCCTCGTGAACCTTGCCCTGTTCCTGGCGCTGTCGACCATCCGGATCCAGCAGGCGCACGGGAGCGCGGGAGCCTGGCCGAGGATGCTCTCCGACCTCATCTGGTCGGAGGCCGTGGTGGCCCTGATCGCGCCCTGGTTCTTCGCCCTGCAGCGGCGCACCCTCGAGATGGCGCGTGCGGTCGACTGGCGGACCACCTAGCGTCCGGCCACCCCCACCGCAATGGCCGCTCCCTCCGAACGCTCAGGCAGCCTCGTCGAGTCGAAAACGGGATTCGACCCGAGGCTCGTCGCCTTCCACGGCCTCGTGGCGCTCATGCTCCTCGTCCTGGGCGGCGGGCTCGCCTACCAGCAGATCATCAAGGGCTCGATCCACCACGAGCAGGAGCGCCAGCAGAACGAGCGACGCGTCATCGTCCCGGGGCCCCGCGGCAACATCCTCGACCGGGAGGGCCGCAAGCTAGTGGAGAACAGGTCCCGCTTCGCGGTCGTCCTCTACCTGGACGAGCTCCGCCCCGACTTCAGGAAGGCGTACGTCACGATACGCGCCGCCTACAAGGCGGCGGGCGACCAGGACCTGCCCACCAGCTCGCAGATCGAGCGCCTCGCGCATGTGAGCGTCGTCGAGCAGTACATGGACCAGGTGAACGGGATCACCGGGCGCACGGGAAGCGTCGACGCCGCGGCCCTCCAGCACCACCTGGAGCGGCAGCTCCTCCTGCCCTACACGCTCGTCGACGACCTGAAGCCCGAGGAGTTCGCGAAGCTGATCGAGCGCCTTCCGGTCAACTCGCCCCTCCAGGTGTACACCTCGAATACGCGCTCCTACCCCTATGGCGACGCGGCGGCGCATGTCCTGGGCTACGTCGGCGTGAACGAGAGCGAGGACGACGAGGACTTCCCGGGGGAGGGCCTGACGACCCTCAAGATGAAGGGCACCGTCGGCCGGGACGGCCTCGAAAAGGAGTTCGACTCGACGCTCCAGGGCGAGGCCGGCTACACGATCCTCCGGGTCGACCCCGCGGGCTACAAGGTGAATCCGCCGATCGAGCACAAGCTTCCCGTCCAGGGCCGCACCCTCTCGACCAGCCTCGACATCGACCTCGAGCAGGTTGCCGAGGACGCGATCGGCGACGAGACTGGGACCGCTGTCGCCATGGACGTGCGCACCGGCGAGGTGCTGGCAATGGCGAGCCGACCGTCGTACGACCTGAACGTGTTCTCTCCCAGGCTCACCGTCGCCGCCGCGGCCGACATCGAAGCGCGCAAGGCCTGGCCGGACAACGCGCTCAACGGCGTCTACTCGCCTGGCTCGACCTTCAAGATCTGCGTGTCGACGGCGGCGCTCCTGAGCGGCGCCATTACGCCTGAGGATGAGCCGGCCGACTGTGACGGCTATATGATGGTGGGCAACCGGCGCTTTGGGTGCGACAATGGCCTGGGACATCACGGGGTGCTCAAACTCCCCGAGGCCATCGCGCACAGCTGCGACATCTTTTTCTACACGGTAGGCCTCAGGACCACGGCCGAGGTGATCGCGCTCCAGGCCAAGAAGTTCCGCCTCGACCGCCCCACCGGGATCGAGCTCCCCGGCGAGACGCACCGCATGCTGATCCCGGACCCGGTGTGGAAGAGGCTCAAGCGGGACGAGAGCTGGAATCCCGGGGACACGGCGAACATGTCGATCGGCCAGGGCGACGTGCAGGTCACCCCGCTAGTCATGTGCTGCTTCGCCGCCTCGTTTGCCAGGGGCGAGCTGTGGACCCGGCCGACGCTGCTCCACGATCCGAAGCGGCCCGCCCAGCACACCGGCCCAATCGGCCTGTCGGCCTACCAGAGGTCGGCCATTCTAAAGGGAATGGAGGGCTGCACCACCGAGGGCACGGCAAGCGTGCTGACGACAGTCAAGACGTACCGAATTCCTGGGGTTAGGATTGCCGGCAAGACGGGCACCGCCCAGGTCGTCAGGCCCTGGGGCAGAGTCGACGAGGCGTGGTTCATCTGCTTCGCGCCCCTCGAGAATCCCGAGATAGCCGTCTCGGTCGCGGTCGACGGAACGAAGCCGGGCGAAAATTTCGGTGGAGGCCTGGAGGCAGCGCCAATCGCGTCCGCCATTCTCAAGAAGTACTTCGAGAAGCACCCCGTCGGCGTCGCGGCGAACTAGAGCATTTTAAATAAAACGGTAGCCGCAGTGGGCAAACCAGTTGGCCGCGTCCTGGGGTGTGATAGCGTGGAGGGCCTGGGTGATGGCGT
>PLTZ01000007.1 GCA_003164715.1 Opitutaceae bacterium
GCGGTCCCAGTCGGCCGCGGCCATGATGATCGAATCCGTGACGCTCCCCGCGTTGAAGGCCACCGTCGGGTAGTCGCGGCCGATCGACACGTCGGCCGTCAGATCGAAGGGAAGGACCGGCTGCCCGAAGGGCGGCACGGCGCCCGGGATAAGGCCCGTCTGGACCATGAGCTCCTCCCTCGAGGCGAAGCGCAACCGGTCCAGGCCCAGCTGCCGCTTCACGGACGCCGAATCGAGCCTGCGGTCGCCCGGCAGCACGAAGAGCCGGAACCGGTCGTCGGCCTTGAGCAGCAGGGCCTTGGCGCCGCTGCCGATCGGCTCGCCGCGGACGCGCGCGGCGTCCGCGGAGGTCGGCGTCGGCTCGTGGTGCAGCTGGCGGAACGGGACCCCGGCCTCCGTCAGGAAACGCACGATGCGGTCGTGGACGGAAAGTTCGCTGCTCATTGCGCCGATCGTGGCCTGCGGGAGCCGGCGTTGCGACGCATTTCGCGGGACGCGCCGCCCCGGCCGCCACGCCGGGATTGATCCGGGACCACCTGCCCCGATAGGGTGCGGGGATGCAGGCAGAGAGCCGGCCTCCCAACCCCCGCCTCCGTCTCTGGTGGACCGCGGCGCTCATCCTCGTCCTCACGCTCGCCTGCTACTGGCCGGCGCTGCATGGGGACCTGCTCTGGGACGACGACGCCCACGTGACGCGGCTCGGGCTCCAGTCGCTTTCCGGGCTCGTGCAGATCTGGACCAGCCTCCACGCCACGCAGCAGTACTATCCCCTGCTCCACAGCGCGTTCTGGCTGGAGCACGGCCTGTGGGGCGACTCGACGCTCGGCTACCACCTGGCAAACGTGCTGCTGCACGCCGCGGCCTCGGCGCTTCTCGTCCTCGCCCTGCGCCGCCTCGGGGTCCCAGGCTCGTGGCTTGCCGGGCTCCTCTTTGCCGTCCATCCGGTCTGCGTCGAGTCCGTCGCCTGGATCTCGGAGCAGAAGAACACGCTCTCGCTCGTCTTCTATCTCCTGGCGGCGCTCGCGTACCTCAGGTTTGACGGGATCCGGGACCAGCCGGAGGCGCGGAGGGCCTACGCGCTGGCGAGCGCGCTGTTCCTCGGCGCGCTCCTCACGAAGTCGGTGACCGCGACCCTGCCGGCGGCGCTTCTCGTCGTCTTCTGGTGGAGGAGCGGCCGCCTCGACTGGCGGCGGGACGTCGGGCCCCTCGTCCCCTGGTTCGCCGCCGCGGCCGCCAGCGGGCTCCTCACCTCCTGGGTCGAGCGCACGGTCGGCGGGGCCCAGGGCGGGGAGTTCGACCTGACACTTGCCGAGCGCTGCCTCCTGGCCGGCCGCGCGGTCTGGTTCTACCTCGGCAAGCTCGTCTGGCCCTCGGAGCTCCTGTTCGTCTATCCCCGCTGGGACGTGAGGAACGCGTCGTCCGGCTGGGCGGGGTACCTCGCGGCGGCCGTCGTCTTGACCGCGGCGCTTTGGGTCCTGCGCCGGCGCTCGCGGGGCCCGCTTTGCGCGTGGCTCTTCTACGTCGGGTCGCTGTTCCCGGCCCTCGGCTTCTTCAACGTCTACCCGTTCCTCTTCTCCTACGTGGCCGACCACTTCCAGTACCTGGCCAGCATGGGGCTCTTCGCCGCCTTCGCGGCGGGCATTGTCCCCCGCTTCGATGGGGCCGGCGCCAACCTGCGGGCCGCCGGCCTCGGACTCGCCGGAGCGCTTGTCGCGCTCCTCGTCATCCTGAGCAACGCGCAGAGCCAGGCGTACGCGGACGCGAGGACCCTCTACACGGCGACCCTCGAGGGGAACCCGCAGTGCTGGATGGCCCACAACAACCTCGGCACCTGGTACAAGGACCACGGGGACCCGAAGCAGGCCGCCGCCCACTACCAGGAGGCCCTGCGCCTCAAGAAGGACTACGCCCAGGCGCACAACAACCTCGGCCTCTGGTGCGAGGAAAACGGGGACACGGACGGGGCGATCGCGCACTTCAGGGAGGCGATCCGGCTCAAGCCGGGCTTCCCCGAGGCGCACAACAACCTGGGAAGCCTCCTCGGGCGGATGCCCGGCCGACTCGACGAGGCGGTGTCCGAGTTCCGGGAGGCCCTGCGCATCGTCCCGGAATTCGCGCTGGCGCACAGCAACCTGGGCACGGCGCTTCTCAAGACGCCCGGCCACCGCAACGAGGCGATCGCCCAGTTCGAGGAGGCGATCCGCCTTGAACCCGGTTTCGCCCCGGCGCACGCCAGCCTCGGGGACGCGCTTTCGGCCTCGCCCGAGCGGCTGGACGACGCTGTCGCCCAGTTCGAGGAGTCGCTTCGCCTGGACCCGGCGAACGCCGAGGTGCACAACAACCTGGGCCTCGCCCTGAACGCCCAGGGCCGGGTGCCGGAGGCCATCGAACACTACGAGGAGGCGCTCCGGCTGAGGCCCGGCTTCGCCGAGATCCGCCTCAACATCGCGATCGCATGCCTCGGCGCCGGAAACCGGATGGAGGCGGCGAGGCAGCTCGAGGAGTACCTTCAGGTGAGGCCCGCCAACGACACGACCCGCCAGATCCTGGCCCAGATCCAGGGTGGCCCCTAGTCGCCGTCGGACAGGCCGGAGGTTTGTGCAGAAGCTTCCGGGCCGGTTCGGCTTGGTCCTCCCGCGCCTCCCAGGCGTCTAGTGCCGCTATTGCATACGGCGCACTCCCAAAAACCGTCCGTCGGCTCGACAACTGTCCGTCCGCAGCCCGATGACTTCGTTCGCAGTGCCCAGCGTTAGTTTCTTGGGACTATCTTGGAATTGATTCTCCCCTGTTTCCTACCGAGCAATTCGTCGGCCACTTTGTTGCCGCCTGTGGAGGGAATCTGCACGCCTCCGCTGAACACCAATGTGGTCCAGCGAATCGGATTCTCCGAGAAGGCAACCAACGGCGTAGTCTCATTGAAAGGGTGCGCCTTGCCGGCTTCCAAATGCCCGATTTCGGTCCCCACGATCCATACTTTCGGAACTCTTGCGTCGTTCTTGTCCAAATCCTCATAGAGCAGCAGAATCATGAACACATCCGACAAATCCCTGTCCGAAGTGAGCGTCCCGGAGAAACTTGTGTATCCATGATGATATGACAGATCGGAACCGTTGAAGGGGCCATAAGTGAACCCGTCGTCCAATGTTGTCAGGGCATCCGGATGGTACAGGAAGGCCCGGAACACATTGTCGACGACCGTCACAAACCCGCTGCCAAACGCCTTGCCGGGCACGATCGAAACCTTGGTGAGCCGATCCGTGGGCACGACGACTCTCCCTTCCACGATCGTTATCGGGTCACGGTAGCTGCCGAACCCGCGGACGATCGTCGGGTTTTCCCGATAGCCCACGATTACATGCTGCTTCCCGTCGATCTCGACAACGGGAACCACGGGCTGGTCAGCCGTGGCCGTGTTCAATTGAGATTCCGCATTGGGGATCGGCTCCCCGTCTTTCGATGGCGCGGCATTCTGGGTCCCTGCATTCGCCAGCCTAAGCAGCATGAGCATGCTGTAGTCGCTGCCGTTGGGGGTCTTCAACAAGAGAGCCACCCATTGGCCGGAGCGTGCAGGCACCACTTCGCTTTCCTTGAAGGAGATGACGTTGGGCTTGCCGACCTCCAGCGCTACGCCGGGAATCCTTTCGCGGGCGTTGACTGTTGAGATGTCCAGATCGCAGGCCAGCAGGAGGTCCTCGGGGGCATCGCCTGCCTTACTGGCCATGAACGTCATCCTCGCGTGGGGTGCCTCGGGTGAGTCGGATCGAATTTCCCTGACTTGGAGCCCGTCATGGGCCGTCTGCTCAAGATATTGTATCCCAGCGGATGAAGTAATGGTGACTGGAACACCGAGGGCGACTTGCACGTTTGGCGGGGATGCCACCAGGCTGAACTGCTCGGGCGCCGAGGCGCCATTGCTCCATGCAAAGCGCGAGCCCTCCAGGGTGAGCGTCTGTTGATCGAATCTTGCGGTAGCGGGCGCCTTAAGGACGAGCATATGGCCATCAGCCGCCATCGTTGCATTTGAAATGTCGATATCGCGGAACGCGCTCTGCCTGAATACGTAGATCCTGGACTCTAAACTGAGTCCCTCAAGGGCGCGAAGGGTTGAAATCGCCGAGAGGGATGCGGCAATGGCCGCGAGGAGGAATCTTGTTTTCATGGCGACAGTATCGTTGGTCTAGAGCGAGGGACTCGGGAACTAGGGTGCGCTTACGTCCACTTTGAAACGGGGCCGATTGTCCACGGTTGAAGGCGGGTCCAGGAGCAGTTGTCTCAGGCTGCCCTTTGCCTCGATTCGGTAAATGACCACCTTGGGCACGCGGTGCCGCGACGACAGCGCAACCAGCAGCAACGCCGCCGCCATTCCGGACGCAGCCAACGCGCGCATGAACCATGTTAGGTCCAGATTGTGCGAGAGTCGTGGCGCCAGGCTAGCGTCTCCAAGGATCTTGCCCATCCGGTGGTCCAAGTCGGCGGAGGGGCATGCAAGGCCCATATCCTTAAGCCTTTTCTCAAATTCGTTCATATTTGTTCCTTGCATAACCTGCTCCTTAGTTGATCCAGGCCCCGACGATACCAAGTGGCCACCGTTGACAACGGCACTTGGCGCAGGTCGGCGATCTGCTGAAACGTGAAATCATTGTAGATCTTGAGCACGATCGCTTCCCGCTCATCGGAGGACAGCGCCTGCAACGAACGTTCGAGTTCGTCGGCTTGAAGAGGCGGCGGGGTCGCATTGGGACCTGGCGACGCAGAATCGCTAAAGATTGAATCCCGGCGCACCCTTCTCCGCCGCAAATCATCCAGTGCGGCATTTCGGACACAACGGTAGACGTAGGGACGTAACTCAGTGGGCGTAAACTCCCGCCGCAGCAGCTGCTCAAAAACGCCATGGACCGCGTCTTCAGCGGACTCGCGGTCGCCTGTGATTGAAACGGCATAAGTATAAAGCTGTTGCCGAGATTCGACGTAGAACGTCCGAAGTGTCTCCAATTCGATGGCGCTCATCTCCCCCCATCCGTTGATCGAGGCTTCATAACGAACAACTGCTCCATTCTAACCACGCACGAAGGGACCCCTTTTGCGCACGATAAGTGCAGGCCCATCTCGCGTCCAATCATTGCAACGTTGAGTTTAGCGATAACCGTCTTATGCTAAGTGGGTTATACGGATAGTAGGCCCTGTTTCGGACCACATGCTCCTCTTCATGACGGACGGGGACCTGGCTGTGATCGCACTGCTTGGCGTCACGCGTGCCGGGCTCCTGCGCGCCGGCGCATCCGCCGAGCGCCCGTCCCGGCCCACCGTCAAAGCAGCGGCGGCACCTCGCCCCCTGAGGGCACGAGAGGAAGCTCGGGCGTGTCAAAATAGCGGCGGACGCAAAAGAGCCACACCACCCAGCCGATCACCGAGAGCGCAATCAGCCACTTGAAGGCGGGAGCCGCGAGCAGCTGCGCCGACATGGCGGCCGTCCGATGGTCCGCACCCATCTTCAGATAAAGGTCCGCAACGTCGGTTCTCCAAAAAGTCACAAAGTTGGACACCGCCCAAACGACCTGCATCGCCAGCGCGACCCACCATGCCCGGAGCTGGAGCCGGTAGAAGCCCCAGGCCAAGTACAGGAGCACGGCGCTCATGAGGAGGCACAGCAGCATGCCCCGGCCCCCGGAGACGAAGGCTCCAAACACCGGGAAGCCGTGGAACCGGCCGACCATGCCGAGAAGCGCGATTCCGGCCAGGCCCATGACCAGGCTGAAGGCCAGGACCGGCAGCGGGCAGAGGTCGGTCCACCGCTCCACGGGATCGCGGGCCTCGCAGGTGCGCTTCACGTGGGGACTGCGGTAGAAGAGAAACAGGGCGCCCGGGATGACGATGTAGACAATGAACATGAACACGGCCGCGACGACCTTCGCCACCAGCATGGCGCCGGGTTGGATCGGCTGCTGGCTTTGCTGGGCGATGGCATCAAACATATGCGGAAGGATGAACGCCATGGACACGCACCCTATGGATCCGCCGACCAGCGCCACCGCGGAAAAGCACAGCAGGAGCGCGCGCGCCCAGCGCCGGGCGAGGATCGAGCCGATTCCAAGCCAGACAAAGGCGACGGCCAAGAGCGCGTACACGGTCATCGCCGGAGCCAACCCGGACAACCCCGGCTGCGCGCTGGGGTTTCGGCTGGCGACCGCCTGGCCGATCAGCATGAGCAGGATCAAGAGAAGGCAGATGAACCCGATCGCGATTTCCAATACTCCAAAGAGAACGAGACCGGTCTTGCGGTCGTGATAGTCGGAGGCGGCTGGGGTCGTCATGGGAATGCAACGGGTCGAGGGCGCAGCCGGGTCGGCTGCTCGTGCGCATCGAAGGGAGTCTCGTGTTCTTGCGGACCGCCGGATCGGCGAGCCTTGGTGAGCAGGTTATTCCATGATCGGGCCCTTCGACCGGGGCAATCGAATTGGAACGCCCGCGTCCCGGCGGCCCCATACCTTCCGGCCTCCTACTGCACGGGCGCGTTGTAACCGAGCATATTCAGCTCCACCACGCACTGGCCGATGACGCGGTAGAGCTTGTTGATCTCCAGCATCTCGGCCTCCGTCAGCTTCTTCTTCGGAAGCGTGCGGTCGAGGTAGAAGTACTTTGTCATGGAATTGAACTCCAGGTCCTTGGCCGCCCACATCACGTCCGGGCGCCCCTGCCACCGGATGTACTCGTGGGCGTCGTAGGGGGTCTCCTGCGTCGTGCGGACGTCCACCGTGGTGAAGTCGGGCATGGTGGCGCCTTCGTGAAAGAAGAACTCCCAGAGTTTCAGCTTGGGATCCAGCGGCACGGACGGAACCTCCTGGTTCACGATCTCCTGGACCCGCTTCACCGCCACGCTCATCTGCTTCAGGATCTTGTTGATCTGCGCCTGCTGGGTGAGCGCCGCTGCGGAACTCGGCGACGGCGCGGCCGCTGCAGCGGCCGCGGGCGCCCCGGAATCCTTCCTCGGCGCCGCGGCGGTCGCCCGGATCGAAACCACGACGTTGTCCTTCAGCTTGATGACCGCGTCGGGATAGGTGAGCACGCGCATGGCGCCCGCCTCGATCCGGCTCTTCGGCTCGCCCTTTTCCCTAAGCACCTGGTCGTAGGTGTCGCCGACGCTCGACCCAAGGGCGGCGGCAGCCGACACCACCAGGCAAGCGAGGCATTTCATGAGGGGGTTCATGAGGGAGGAAGCGCCGTGGCAGGATCCATAGTTTAGGCCCCGTGTCCACCCGCATCTCTCCCGTAGGCGGGATCCGATCCCGCTTCCGCGGGCTCGCACCCCATGCCGCGGATCAGCCCCATGTCGTTGCTGTATATTTAACTAAGATGTCTGCCAACCCCGGATTCATCCCGACCCCGATACTCGACCTGCCCCAGGGGAGCGCCGGCTACCAGCTGACGACCGTGACCGCGAACGCCTCAAGCCTCACCGTGGCGCCGGCCACGCTCGCGACGCGCGCCGGTCCCCCGCCCGAGCCGGCATCCACCGTCAGGGCGGCCGCCTTGCCCGCATCCGGGAGGGCCACGTCGACGGCCCGGTCCCGCTTGTTCACGAGGAGCAGCCTGCGGCCGGCAGCCGTGATGAAGGCCTGCGCCTCCAGGGCCTCCGCGCCCGACCCGGCGAGCGCCGTCTCCACCAGCGTGTCGCCCGGGTGGAACGAGTCCCTGATCAGCTTCAGGACCCAGAACCGGGCGTTCGGCCGGTTGTCCTCCCAGTCCATCATGCTGACGCTCGGAAACTGGGTGGGATAGCCGACCAGCTGCGATTCGCCGATGATGTCGACCTGCTGGCGCGCAAGCCCGATGAACAGGTAGGCGTAGAGCGAGCCGGCCAGGTTCCAGTAGGCGGGCGCAATCGGCTTGGTCACGTGCCCGGGGTCGTTCTGCGACAGGTCGTCGGCGGAGATGATCCCGAGCTCATCGGCGTCCGTCCCCGTCCGCGGCGAGAGGCGCTTGCGGATCGTCTCGATGTAGCGCACCGCCGTCAGGAACCCGTCGGCCTGGTCGAAGAAGCTGTACTGCCAGCCGGAAGGGTCCTGCGTCCGCGAAGGCACCGCGTAGAAGTGGTACGAGATGTAGTCGATCGGGATGCCCGGCCTGTGGTTCGCGGGGTTTAGGAAGTACTCGAAGGCGCGCGGGCTGCCCCGGGGGTCCCCGAGCGCGAGCCCCATGAACCGGGTCTGCGGGCTCACCCTGCGGATCGCCTCGACGATCTCGTCGTAGCGCGCCGCGTACTGCTCGGGCGTCGTCGCGTGCTCCCACTCCGGCTCGTTCAGCACCTCCCACACGGGGATCCGGTAGTGGTGGCCGGACTCGTGCCTCACGCCGTTCTCGTCGGTGAAGCCCCCGTTCACGTACCAGCTGACGAGACGGCCGTAGTAGTCGCCGAGCTCCCTGCCGCTCGGGTCCCTCAGCTCGGTCCCCTGCG
This sequence comes from Opitutaceae bacterium, assembly GCA_003164715.1. Classification (GTDB taxonomy): domain Bacteria; phylum Verrucomicrobiota; class Verrucomicrobiia; order Opitutales; family Opitutaceae; genus Palsa-1447. The sequence goes on from PLTZ01000007.1 coordinate 8,453, forward strand.
TGTAGTTCCAATCCACCTGGTCCGGGTCGGCCGGATAGGTCACGGGCTTGTCGGTCCTGAAGAGCCACGCCGGGATCGTGCTGAAGTTGACGACCGTCGGGTGGCCTCCCGTCGCCTCCATGAAGTCCCGGATCATGGGGTCGATGAGGCTGAAGTCCCACGACGTCCTGCCGGGCGCCGGAGGCTCGAGCTCGGCCACGGCGAGCCTCGGATAGGGAAGCCAGGGGACATAGCGCACGTAGTCGGCGCCCAGGTCCTTGACCGCCCCGTATGACGCCGCCGCAAGCGGCCTTCCCGGCCGCAGCGGAGGGTTCACCACCACCTGCAGCGTCGGCACGGATCTCGAGACCATCGTCGCCTTGTCCCAGCCGATCGTGACCTTCACCGCGTCCTCCGCGCGCAGTGCCCCCGCGCCGAGGAGTGCGAGAGCCGCCGCCAAAGGCCGCGCGAAGCCGCGCGCGGCCGGGGGTCGAGCGCGCTCCGGCCGCTGGGAACGTCTCTCGAAGCGGTTCAATGGCCCCATCTGGTCGCCGGTTCCGGCCGGCGCCCCGGGGTCAATCCCGGGGCGCCGCGGAGGACATCAAGGCACCTCGTAGACCTCCGC
>PLTZ01000003.1 GCA_003164715.1 Opitutaceae bacterium
GTGCGCACGCAGCCAGATCAGCGCTCCGCGATGGGGACGAACGGCCTTGGGTCGGGCCCCGTGTAGGTTGCGCTCGGCCGGATGATCTTCCCGTCGGCCCTCTGCTCGATCACGTGCGCGGCCCAGCCCGCCGTGCGCGCGATCGCGAAGACCGGGGTGAACATGGCGGTCGGGATCCCGAGCATCCGGAACGCCGGGGCGCTGTACCAGTCGAGGTTGGGGAACATCCGCTTCAATTCCCGCATGACGTCCTCGATCCGCTCGCAGATCGCGAAGAGGCCCGGCTCCCTGCCGTCCGTGCACAGGTGCCGCGCGATCTCCTTGATGATCGTGCTGCGGGGGTCCGAGGTCGTGTAGACCGGGTGCCCGAAGCCGATGATGATCTCGCCCTTGGCCACGCGGGCGCGGATGTCGGCCTCGGCCTCGTCCGCGCTCTTGTACCGCAGCGCGATCTCGATCGCCACCTCGTTGGCGCCCCCGTGCTTCGGGCCCCGCAGGGCGCCGATCGCGCCGCAGACCGCGGAATGCAGGTCCGAGCCGGTCCCGGCGATCACGCGGGCGGCGAAGGTCGAGGCGTTGAACTCGTGCTCTGCGTAGAGGATGAGCCCGCGGTCGAGCGCGTGCACGTGCGCCGTCGAGGCCGGCCTTCCGTGCAGGAGCCTCAGGAAATGCCCTGCGAGCGAGGGCTCGTCGGTCGCGGTCTCGATCCGGCGGTCTGCGTGCGCGAAGTGGTGCCAGTAGAGCAGCATGGAGCTAAACGACACGAGGAGGCGGTCGGCGATGGCGCGGGCCGCCTCCTCGCCGTGGCCCGGCCGCTCCGGCTCCATCGCGCCGAGTACGGAGCACCCGGTCCGGAGCACATCCATCGGATGCGCGGCCGCCGGGACGAGCTCGAGCGCTTCGCAGACGGCGGGCGGCAGTCGGCGGTACGCCGCGAGCCGCTCCCGGTAGCTGTCGAGCTCGGGGAGCGTCGGCAGCCTGCCGTGGATGAGGAGGTGGGCCACCTCCTCGTAGGTGGCCCTCTCGGCGAGTTCCGTGACGTCGTAGCCGCGGTAGTGAAGGTCGTTTCCCGTGGCCCCGACCGTGCAGATCGCCGTGTTGCCGGCGACGATCCCGGAAAGCGTGACGGATTTCTTGCTCAAGGGCGCCCTTTCCCCGAGCGGCCGAGCCCCTCGTAGCCCAGGACGTCGTAGAGCTCGGCGCGGGTCTGCATCGCGCCCAGCGCGGACTTCTGGGTGCCGTCCCTGCGGATCGCGGCGTACACCGACTCCGCGGCCCGGCTCATGGCCCGGAAGGCCCCGAGCGGGTACAGGGCGAGGGCCACCCCGGCGGAGGCGAGCTCGTCCGCGGTGAAAAGCGGGGTCCTTCCGAACTCGGTCAGATTGGCGAGCACGGGAACTTTTCCAAGCGCCTCCGTGAACGCGCGGTACTCCCCGAGGCTTGTCAGCGCCTCGGCAAAGATCATGTCCGCCCCGGCGGCCGCGTAGGCGCGCGCGCGCGCGATCGCCTTTCCGAGACCCTCGATCGCGTGCGCGTCCGTGCGCGCCATGATGACGAAGGAGGGGTCCGTCCGCCCGAGGACCGCGGACCTAATGCGGCCGCACATCGCCTCGGCGCTGACCAGCCGCTTGCCGGCGAGGTGGCCGCAGCGCTTGGCCTCGACCTGGTCCTCGAGGTGGCAGCCGGCCGCGCCGGCTCGGATCATCTCCCTCACGGTGCGCCGGATCATTCGGTCGCCGCCCCATCCGGTGTCGGCGTCAACGAGGAGCGGAAGAGAGGTGGCCCGCGTGATCCTGCGGATGTCCTCGCAGACGTCGTCCAGGGTCGTGATCCCGATGTCCGGCACGCCGTGAGAGGCGTTGGCCACCCCGGCGCCCGATAGGTAGATTGCCCGGAAGCCGGCCCGCTCGGCCAGGAGGGCGCAGTAGGCGTTGATCGTTCCGGCCACCTGCAGCGGCCGCTCGGCCTTGAGCGCTGCGCGAAGGCGCGCGCCGGGGGAGCGGGGTTTGGAGGGCATGCGGGGAAAAGGGGGGGTACTGACCGGCGTTTCTACCAGATTAGGCGGCGTGCCGCTACTCCTACGTGGTCCCATTGTGCCGCCATCCCTGGAGAGGACGGGCGCGCAATCTTCCCGCGCACGTTGAGGAAACCGGAATTGTCGCCATGGTGCAGCAATGAGCACCGCACCGAGCCCCCCTCCGATCCACCCGGACGTCAGGATCGGCCACGTCCACCTGAAGGTCGCCGACCTCGACCGGGCCCTTGGTTTCTATTGCGGCGTCCTCGGCTTCGAGCTCACGCAGCGCTTCGGCCCGGGCGCCGCGTTCATCTCCGCGGGCGGCTACCACCACCACATCGGCCTGAACACCTGGGAAAGCCTGGGCGGGTCGCCGCCGCCTCCCAAGTCCACGGGGCTCTACCACGTCGCGATCCTCTATCCGAACCGAGCCGAGCTCGCCGGCGCCCTCCGCCGCCTGGTTGCGGCCAAGGTTCCGCTCGACGGGGCCGCGGACCACGGGGTCAGCGAGGCCCTCTACCTGCGCGACCCGGACCAGAACGGGATTGAGCTCTACTGGGACCGGCCCCGGAACCAGTGGCCCCGAGACGCCGAGGGGGGCGTGGCGATGTACACGCGCCCTCTGGACCTCGAGAGCCTGCTTGCCGAGGCGATGGAGCGCTAGACGGGGGCTATCCCCCGAGGTACGCGGCCTTGAGCTGCGGGTTGTCGCGGAGTTCCTCGCTCCTGCCCTCCACGGTGACGTGGCCCGTCTCCATGACATAGGCGTAGGAGCTGATCTCAAGGGCGAGGTTGGCGTTCTGCTCCACGAGAAGAATGGCGATCCCGCGGTCCCGGTTGATCTCGATGATCTTCTCGAAGATCGTGCTGATCAGCCGCGGCGCGATGCCGAGCGACGGCTCGTCAAGCATGAGGAACTTGGGGTCGCCCATGAGGGCCCGCCCGATCGCCAGCATCTGCTGCTCGCCCCCGGAGAGCGTGCCGGCCGTCTGGCGCAGGCGCTCCTTCAGGCGCGGGAAGATGCCAAAGACGTAGTCCCGGTTCCTGGCGATCGCCGCCTTGTCCTTGAGGAGGTACGCGCCCATCGCGAGGTTCTCGTCGACGGTCAGGTTGGAGAAGATCATCCGGCCCTCGGGGACGTGCCCGAGCCCGCGAGCGACGATCTTGTGCACGGGCACGTGGGTGATGTCCTCGCCGAGGAACCGGACGGTGCCGCCGAGCGGCCGGTGGAGGCCGGAGACGGTCCTCAGCGTCGTGGTCTTGCCGGCGCCGTTTCCGCCGATCAGGGTCACGATCGCGCCCTTCTCGACCCGAAGCGAGATGCCCCGCAGCGCGGCGATCGCGCCGTAGGAGACAAAGAGGTTGGAGACCTCGAGCATCGCGTCAGTGGTGGGCCCAGCCCGAGCCGTGCGGCTCGCCGAGGTAGGCCTCGATCACCTTGGGGTCGTTCCGGATCTCCTCCGGGGTTCCCTCGGCTATCTTGACGCCGTAGTCGAGCACGGCGACCCGCTGGCAGACGCCCATAACGACGCGCATCGAATGCTCGACCAGCAGGATGGACGGCACGAACTCCCGGTGGATCCGCTGGATCAGCGCCATGAGCTCGCCCTTCTCCGTGGGGTTCATCCCCGCGGCGGGCTCGTCGAGGAGGAGGAGCCGGGGCTGGGTCGCCAGGCAGCGCACGATCTCCAGGCGGCGCTGCTCCCCGTAGGGCAGGCTCGTCGCCCGGGCGTCGCGGTACCGCCCCAGGTTGAAGAGCTCGAGGAGCTCCTCCACGCGGCGCGTGATCGCCGCCTCGTCGTCCCTGAAGGCCGACATCCGCAGCAGCGCCTGGGCGGGTGCGCTCGTGCGGTGGAGGTTGCAGGCCACGCGCACGTTGTCGAAGACCGAGAGGCTGCGGAAGAGCCGGATGTTCTGGAAGGTGCGCGCGATGCCGGCTTCGACGACCTCGTTCGGCCTCAGGCCCGCCAGGCTCGTTCCGTTCGAGCGCACGGTCCCGGTCGTCGTCTCGTACACGCCGGTGACGAGGTTGAAGACCGTGGTCTTGCCGGCGCCGTTCGGGCCGATGAGCCCCACCAGGTCCCCCGCGTTGACCACCAGATCGAGCGCGTTCACGGCCGTGAGCCCCCCGAAGCGGATGGTCGCCTTCTCGAGCTGCAGGATGGGTGCTTCCATGGGCCGGCCTCGCGGGGCTACTTGCGGGAGGCCAGGTACCTCCACCGCAGCCGCGCGGCGAGGGCCGTGAAGTCAAAGTTGAAGAGGCCCTTCGGGCGAACGAGCATGAGGACGATCAGGAGAAGCGAGTAGAGCACCATCCGGTACTGCTCGACGGCCCGGAGCATCTCCGGCAGGACCGTCAGCAGGATCGCGGCCATGATGACGCCGGGCGTGTTGCCCATCCCCCCGAGGATCACCATGACGACGATCTCGATGCTCTTCGTGAAGTCGAAGCCCGTGGGCGTGATCGTCAGCTTGAAGTGCCCGTAGAGGCCCCCGGCGACGCCCGCGAAGAAGGCCCCCACCACGAAGGCCACGATCTTGTAGCGCGTGGTGTCGATCCCCACCGCCTCGGCCGCGATCTCGTCGTCCTGCGTCGCCAGGAAGCCGCGGCCGTAGGTCGACCGCACGAGGCAGACGACCGTGAAGACCGTGAGCGCCGCGAAGGAGTACACCCAGAAGACGTTCGTGTAGTTCGGGATCCCGTTGAGGCCGAGCGCGCCCCCGAGCGCGTCCACGTTCTGGAAGATGACCCGGATAATCTCGCCGAACCCGAGCGTGACGAGGGCGAGGTAGTCCCCCTTGAGCCGCAGGGAGGGGATGCCGACCGCGAGGCCCGCCAGAGCGGCCCCGCACCCGCCCATGGCGAGCGCCGCGAGGAAGAGGAGCCCCTGCTGGAGCGCGCTCCCGCCGTCCTCCCCGAGGAGGCGGGGCCCGAGCAGCAGCGTGACGGCCGCGGAAAGGTACGCCCCCACCGACATGAACCCGGCGTGGCCGAGGGAGAACTGGCCCGTGTAGCCGTTCACGAGGTTGAGCGAGACGGCGAGGATCACGTTGATGCCGACCCCGATCATGACGTCGAGGTAGTAGGGGTCTATCCGGTCCGAGAAGTGCGAGACCCCGAAGGCCAGGAGCACCGTGGCGACGAGGGCGATGAGCGGCTTCGGTAGCGTCCTCACGTCAGACCTTCTCGGTTGCGTACCTGCCGAGCAGTCCCGCCGGCCGGAAGAGCAGGATCCCGATCAGGACGGCGAAGGCGATCGCGTCCTTGTAGGTGGACCACCGGGACCCGTCGATGAAGGTCTCGGTCATGCCGAGGATGAGCGCCCCGAGGGCGGCCCCCGGGATGTTGCCGACGCCTCCCAGCACCGCCGCGACGAAGGCCTTCAGGCCGGGCACGACCCCCATGAGCGGGTCGATCGAGGGATAGTTGAGGGCGTAGAGGACCCCGCCCGCGCCCGCCAAGGCGGAGCCGAGCCCGAACGTGAAGGAGATGACGACGTCAATGTTGATCCCCACGAGCTGGGCGGCCTTCGGGTTAAGGGCCACGGCCCGCATGGCCGTGCCAATCTTCGTGCGGTAGACCGCGAGCTCGAGGGCGACCATCAGGAGAGCCGCCACGACGATCACGATCACTTGGTTCATCGAGATGACGAGCCCGTGGATAGAGATTATCCTTGCGGGGATGATCGAGGGGAAGGGGCGCGGCGTCGCGCCAAACACGAGCTGGCCCGTGTACTCGAGGAAAAGCGACATGCCGATCGCGGTGATGAGGACGTTGAGGGTCGGCCCGCCGCGCAGCGGGCGGTAGACGACCCGCTCGATCAGGATGCCGAGGACGGCGCAGCCGGCCATCGCGGCCGCGAGCGTCGCAAAGCCGCTAAGGACCGAGTCGTGCGGCAGGCGCTGGCCCGCGAAGTACCCGATGAAGGCGCCCACCATGAAGACGTCCGAGTGGGCGAAGTTGATGAAGCGCAGGACGCCGTACACCATCGTGTACCCGAGCGCGATCAGGGCGTAGATGGCGCCGAGAGAGAGGCCGTTAAGGAGTTGCTGGAGAAACTCCGTCATGCCGCCGTGGATCGCATCGCGCTAGGGGGCTATGCTCTGCGGCGATATGCTCTGGACGAACTTGAAGTTCCCGTCCTTCACCATGATCACGAACGCCGCCTTGGAGGCGTTCCTCTCCTTGTCCATGGCGGTCAGCCCGGTGACCCCCTCAAACGCCGTGGTCGCCGCCAGCGCGGCGCGGATCGCGGGGCCGTCCGTCGAGCCGGCGCGGCGGATGGCGTCGACCAGGACGCCCGCCGAGTCGTACCCCAGGGCCGCCATGGCGTCCGGCGTCTCGCCCTTGAACCGCGCCTGGAACTTCGCGACGAACGCCTTCACCACGGGCGCGTCCACCTGCGGGGAGTAGTGCGTCGTGTAGTAGCAGCCCTCGACCGCCGCGCCCCCGATGTCGATCAGCTCCGGCGCCTCCCAGCCGTCGCCGCCGAAGAGCGGGACCGTGATCCCGAGCTCGCGGGCCTGCCGGCAGATGAGCGCGGCCTCGGTGTAGTAGCCCGGCACGAAGATGCCCTCGACCCCCGCCGCCTTGATCGCCGTCAGCTGGGCGTCGAAGTCCTTGCTGCCCTCCGTGTACTTCTGCTCGATCACGATCTGGCCTCCGTCGGCCGCGAACTGCTCCTTGAAGGACTCGGCCAGGCCGACGCTGTAGGCGCTCGATACCGACGTCAGGAGCGCGACCCGGCGGATCTTGAGCGTTTCCTTGCCGACCTTGGCCAGCACGTGGCCCTGGAAGCGGTCGGTGAAGCACACGCGGAAGATGTAGCTGCCGATCTCCGTCACCTTGGGGTAGGTGGACGACGGCGAGATCATGGGCACCCGGTAGGCCTGGCAGATCGGCGCCGCCTCGAGGGACCGCATCGACGCCACCTCGCCCAGGATCGCGACCACCTTCTCGCGCGAGATGAGCTTCTTGACGATCGTCGCCGACTCCCCCTGCTTCGACTGGTTGTCGTCGGTGATGAGCTCGATCGGGCGGCCGAGGACGCCCCCCTTGGCGTTCAGCTCCTCGACCGCGAGGAGGGTCCCCTTGTGGGAGGACTGGCCGAAGGCGGCCTCCTTGCCGGTCAGGGAGGCGTACTCGCCGATCTTGATGGGTTCCTGCGCCTGGCTGGCGGCGGAAAGGGCCGCGGCGGCCGCGACGGCGGCCAGGGTGTGGCGGAGGATGCGAAACATGGGAATATGCGTGGCGGCAGCCAATGGGAGCCGCGGGCGGGTTTCAACCGAATAGGCATACGGAATTGATTAAGGGGCCGGGGCCTGCTTCCGTTCCCCCTGTTGAACACCTTCGACCGGCACCTCCTGCGCGAATGGCTCACGATCCTCGGGCTTGTGCTCGTCCTCGTGTGCGGGCTGCTCCTCGTGCAGGTGATGTACGACGATTTCAGGGACCTGCACGAGGCGGGGGCGGGGGTGCGCGACCTCGCCGTGTACGTCGTGGTCGCCGTCCCGGGGTTTCTCGCGCTGACGCTGCCGATCGTCCTGCTGCTCTCGACCCTGTTCGTCCTCGGCAAGCTGCACAAGGCGAACGAGCTGATGGCGATGCGCGCGGCGGGCGTCGGCTTCACGCGGCTCATGGCGCCGATCTGGCTCGTCGGCCTCCTGTGCTGCGCCCTCTCGTACTGGCTCAACTCGTACGTGGTGCCGTGGTCCGTCGAGAAGACCCGCGTGACCAAGGAGGGCTTCCAGTTCAGGAAGCAGGCCCGGTCGCTCCCCGAGGACCGGATCGGGGCGGTCTTCAGCGTCGGGTTCGACAACCTGTATCCCCGCCGCATGTGGTTCTTCGACCGGTACAGCAAGTTCACGAACCGGGCGTACGGGGCCAGCGTCACCGAGATGGACGCCCGCAACCGCGTGACGGACCGCATCGTGGCGTCCCAGGCCTGGTACGATGAGGCGGGGCACGGGTGGGTCTTCAAGGACGGCCGGCAGATGGACTACAACCCCGACACGGGCGAGAACACCTCGTCGTCGCCGTTCGCGCTGCGGCTCCTCAAGCGCTTCCAGGAGGACCCCCGCCTGATGATGCTGATCGACCGCAGGCCGATCGACCTGTCCCAGCCCGAGCTCCGCGAGCTGATCGACTACCTCTCCCGCGAAAACAACCCGAAGAGCGTCCCATACGCCGTGCGCTATTACTCGCTCATTGCCGACATCCTCACGCCGCTGATCGTGATCGCGATCGCGATACCGTTCGCCGCCGCGGGGGTGAGGGTGAACCCGGCCGTCGGCGTCTCAAAGTCGATCGGCCTGTTCTTCCTCTACCTGGCGCTCCAGAACATGGCGGCGTCCCTGGCCACCAAGCAGCTGGTCGACCCCGCGCTCGCCGCGTGGCTGCCCAACATCGGGATGACCGGCCTCGCCCTGTTCTTCTTCTCGAGGCTGCGCTAGGTCCCTAGGTGCGCAGGTACGAGGCGCCGTTCACGTCGATCACCGCCCCGGTCATCGCGGCGGGCGCTTCCAGCGCGCAGAAGGCCACGGTGCGGGCGACCTCCTCGGCGCCCACGACCCTGCCGAGCGGGTGCTGGGCGCGTATCTCGGCGCCCCGCGGGCCGGCGAGGAACTCCGCCGCCATCTCGGTCTCGACCCATCCCGGGGCGACGCAGTACACGAGCACGCCCTGCGGGGCCAGGGCCTTCGCGAGCGACTGGCTGAGGGAGTTAAGGCCCGCCTTGCTCGCCCCGTAGGCCGGCGCCTCCGGCTCGCCCCGGAACGCGCCCCGCGAGGAGATGTTCACAATCCGCCCGCCCCCCGAGGCGGCCATGGCCCGGGCCGCCAGGTAGCAGACGTTCGCGGGGCCGCGCAGATTGGTCGCGATGATCTGGTCCCACGCCTCGAGCCACTGCCGGTACCCGGTTGAGAGCGGGGGGTGCTCCCGGTGCGCGGCCGCGTTGTTCACGAGGACGTCCACCCGGCCGAACCGGGCCGTGGCCTCGGCCCAGAGGCGCTCGACGTCGCCGGGGTCGGCCATGTCCGCCCTTAGCAGGGCATGGCCCTCGCCCGGGAGGGCCGCCAGGACCGATTCGGCCGCCGTCCTGTTCTCCCGGAAGTGCACGCCCACGCGGACACCCCGGGCGGCCAGCCGAAGCGCTATCTCCCGCCCAATCCCACGCGAGGCCCCGGTCACGAGGCAGGCGGTCGGGTTCGCTCCTTGGGTCATCGGTCTTGATCTTGGGCCGGGCGGGGCCGTCAGGTCCAATTGTAATTAAAGCTGATGCTGATCCGTTCGGCCTCGACTCGGTTCTGCGCCACCTCGTGCCGCAGCCAGCTCTCGAAGAGGATGAGGTTGCCCGCGCGGGCCGGATACGTGGCGTGGGGCTGGTTCGCCCTGCGCGCCCCCGGCAGGCGCGGCGGCGCCGCCATGAAGCGGTCGAGCCTCGGGTCCTCGAACTTGAGCCCGGGGCAGCCCCTTGGGGTCTTGACGTAGTAGGTGCCGCTCACAAAGGAGAGCGGGTGCAGGTGCAGGGAGTGCGCGGCCGAGGGCGGCATGATGTTCACCCAGCAGTCCGTCATCCGGATCTCGCGGCCCCGCAGGTCCATGTCGAGCGCGCGGGCGAACGCGCGGACGTGCCGGGTGATCCTGCGCTCAAGCCCCGAGAAGGTGCTCGAGAAGCGATGCAGCTCGTTCATCGAGGCGTAGCTCGTGTAGCCCCCGGGGTAGTTCCGGCGCGACCAGGCGCGGCCCTCCCTGTCGTAGTCCCTGAGCGCGAGGCATTCGACCGCGAGGTCGGCGTTGAACCGGCCGAGCCCGGATCCCATGAGCGGCTCCGAATAGATGAAGGTGGAGAACCACGCGCGGATCATGGCGCCGATCGTGGGGCGGGTCGCCCCCGGGGCAAATCCCAAAAGGCTAGCGGGCCAGCGCGCGGTGGGCGGCGGCCGCCAGGGCGGGGTTTCCCCCGCTCTGCGCCGCGCGCTCCAGCTGGCCGAGGAAGGTGCGCTCCTGCGGGCGCGTCAGCGCCGGCGAGGCCCACCTTGCCGCGAGGAGGAAGCTCCGCAGGGCGTCGTCGCACCGCCCGAGGCCGAGGAGCACGAAGGCGCGGTCGTACGCCGCCTGGTAGAAGCGCTCGTCCATGCGCAGCGCGTCCTCAAAATGGTCGTTCGCCTCCCGCAGTCGCCCCTGCTTCGCGAACATGAGCCCCATCTGGTCCTGGAGGATCGCCAGAAGGCAGACCGGGCCGTAGTACGCGCTCAGGCGCCGCTTGTCCGCGATGATCGCGGCGGCCTTGAGGAAGCCCTGGCCGGAGGGGTTTCGGGCGAGCCTCGAGGCGACCGCCTCGGAGGCGGCCTTTTCGTTGCCGCGCATGAACTCGAGGATCTGCAGGCGGCTGTTGAAGTCGTCCAGGAGCTCGGCGTTGGTCAGGTGCGCGGCCACGTAGGCGTGCTGCAGCCGGTCGTCCGACCAGACGTCGAGCTGGCGCCAGGCGAGGCGCCCGAGGACGCCGATGACGGCGAGCGAGAGGAGGGCGGCGCAGGCGCGGGCCCGGGGCGCGGTGACGCGCGCCAGGGCGGCCGCAAGCACGGCGGCCATGATGGCCGTCAGGAAGTAGCCGTAGCGGTCGCTCGTCATGTGCGGCTTCTCGGTGAGCCCGAAGAAGGGCGCCGCCGACGCGAGGTAGCCGAACCAGACCACCGCGAACACGGGCCGCCTCCGGATCCAGACAAGCGCAAGCACCGAGGCCGCCGCCACGAGCGCCGTGCTGGCGACAAATGGCGGCCCGAGCGGGTTGAACTCCATGAGCGTGTCGTAGAGCGGCGAGAGGTGGAGCGGCCACCAGGGCTTCCACACGTAGTAGGCGGCGACGTAGGCCGACTGCGCGATCCGGCTCGAAAGGGGAAGCGCGTGCAGGTCCGGTACGGCGCCAAAGACCTCGGCGTTGCCGAACCGCGCCGCGACCGTGATCGAGAGGACGGCCCCCACGGGAAGGAGGAAGGCGGCCTTCTCGGCCAGCAGGCGCCGGAAGGACGGGCCCGAGCCGGCGCGCGTGCGAAGCCAGTCGAGCCCGATCAATAGGACCGGCGCCCCCAGGGCCAAGGGGTAGGTGAGCAGGGACGCCGCATACGCGGTTGCGGAGAGGAGGAGCCACCCCGCGCGTCGCCGGCCCTCGGCGAGGCAGCTCCTCAGGTAGGCGGCCAGGCAGGCCAGGAACAGGGCCATCGACTGGCCGTAGAGGTTCCCGGAGATCCACGCCGTCGTCTCGACCCGGAGCGGGTGGAAGGCCCACCAAGCTGCGGCCAAGGCCGCCGCGCCGGCGTCCCACGCGGACAGCCCGGCGGCGCGCGCAGGCGGCGCGAACAGGCGAAGCGCCAGCAGCACGTTTGCGAAAACGAGCCCCGCGTTGACCGCGTACAGGGCGAGCGCCACGGCGTGGTACGGGTGGGGGTCCAGTCCCGCGACCTCGTAGGTCGCCGAGAAGTTGAGCCAGCCGAGGGGGATGTACCTGCGGACGTAGCTCCAATCGGTGAACATCCACTTGAGCCGCGCGGGATCGATTCCCCCCATGTGAGGGTTGAGCGTCACGTTGACATCGTCGTCCCTGAGATAGAGGAACCCGAAATCGAGCACCCGCAGGTTGAGAGCGACGGCCGAGAGGATCAGGAGCGCCCCGCAGAGCCAGGCCAGCCTGCGCGCGTCCGCAGAGGCGAAGATCCCCGGTTCACCCCGGGACCCGGGCTGCGCGGTGTCCTCCGCCGCCGGGCCCGCCGGATGCGTCGTCACGGGTCCGCCCGGCGGCGGGTCGTGCCCTGGACTCGAACTCGAATGCACGGGGAACAGCAAAGGGCCAGTAACCCGTAACTCAAGACCGGCGTGCCGGCCAATGGGGGGGCCGGGCGCAGGCGGCGAGGTTAGGCCTGTACTTTCCGCGGGTATTGCGGGTATGTGAGGCCCCGGATGCACAAACATGTCTACGGGCTCGACCTGATGCGGGCGGTGGCGATCGCGCTTGTCGTGTTCCAACACGGGGCGCTCTTCTTCTACATCTGCTACGGAGCGCCCGAGATCTGGACCAAGATCGGCGCCATCGGGGTCACGCTCTTCTTTGCGCTCAGCGGCTACCTGATTGGGGGAATCCTGCTCGACCTGGGCGACACGCTTCGGGACGCCCGGGTTGCCTCCAGGTTCTGGCTGCGCCGGGCGCTTCGCACCCTTCCGAATTACTTCGTGTTCCTCGCGGTCAATGTCGCCTTCTGGTACTTGGTCCAGCGCACGAAGGGCTACCCGGACCCCCTCCCGCTGCTCCCGAGGTACGCCTTCTTCCTCCAGAATTTCTCGGCAAAGCCGAACTGGTTCTTCGCGGAGTCCTGGTCCCTCTCGGTGGAGGAATGGTTCTACCTCGTGTTCCCGCTCGCCCTGTTCCTTGGGCTACGCGTGCTCAAGGTGCCGTTCGGGCGCCTTTTCTGGACGCTGGCGCTCTTGATGGTCGCCCTTCCGCTCCTGCTCAGGTGGCTCGTGCTTTCCCCGGGGGACTGGGAGCAGGGGATCACCAAGGTCGTCATCTACTGTCCCGACTCGGTCGCGATGGGCCTCGTTGCCGTGGCGTTCAGCCGCCGGTGCCCGGCCGCCTGGGCGCGGATGGGGGGTCCCGCCGCCGCCTTGGGCCTGGCCCTGCTCGCCGGCTCGTTCCTGTACATGGGTTACGGGGATTCGCCCCATTCGGGCCTCGCCCGGGTCCTTCTGCCGGCCGCCGTGAACCTGGGGAGCGCACTCCTGCTGCCCTGGGCCTCGGCCTGCACCCACCTCGGGGGACGGGCGATCCACGCGCCGGTCCGCGCCCTGGCGCGGTGGTCCTACTCCATGTATCTGGTGAACCTGATGATCAGCAGTGTCGTGCTCTCCCACATGCAGTTTCACTATGGGACGGTGGTGGGAATCCTCTCCTACGCCGGCGCGTGCGTGGCCGCCAGCGCGGCCATCTACCATGGGTTCGAGGCGCCCATACTGAGGTGGCGCGACAGCCGGGTCAGCCTGGGAGGCGGTCCCGGCCGAAGGTCGGCGGCCGCGTGAGCCGGGCCGGAACCGGAGCAGTGCGCGGGACCGCGGGTTGGGCGACCTCCGCGCCGTCCCCAAAAAGACCGAGGCATGAATCAGAACGGGTGCTGTGAGGTGCCCGGGCGAAGCAGGGCCTTCATGGTCGCCGCGAGCTTGCTCACGTCGAACGGCTTGTCGATGAAGACGACGCGGCCGAGCGAACCGAGCGCGGCAGGAGTGAGGTCTTGGCTGTGGCCGGAGGCGATCGCGATGGGGAAGACGTGCCCCTCCGAGCGCAGCACCCGCGCCAGCTCAAGCCCGGTCATGTGCGGCATCGTCTGGTCCGTCAGGAGCACGTCCACCTGGAATGGCGCCGCCCTCAGCTCGCGGTGGAACTCGTCGGCGGCCGAAAAACGCCGGACGGTGTAGCCGAGGCGCAGAAGCACCTTCTCGACGACGGCGCCAATGCGCTCCTCGTCGTCGATCACGACGACCAATTCCGCGTGGCCGTGCGCGAGCGGGATCGCCTCGCCAGAGCCGGCGGCGGGGGCCCCCGCCTGCGGGCTCCCCGTCGCGATTGGAAAATAGAGCGTAAAGGTGGTGCCCACCCCCGGCGCACTGGCGACCTCGATGCCTCCGCGGTGAGCGGCCATGATGCTGTGCGCGATCGAAAGCCCGAGACCGCTGCCCTCGCCGACGGGCTTCGTCGTAAAGAAGGGGTCGAAGATCTTGGGCAGGCTCTCGGCTTCGATCCCCGAGCCCGTGTCGGCCACGTCGAGCGCCAGGTATGAGCCCTCGGGAAGCACCGACTGCGCGCATTCGCGGGGTGCGGCGAATTCCACGGGGCGCGTGGCAAAGGTGAGCATGCCCCGCCGCCCGCGCATCGCATAGGCGGCGTTTGCGGCGAGGTTCATGAGGACCTGCTGGAGCTGGTTCGCGTCGGCCAGGATGTCCGGCGCGGCCGCGGCGGGCTCAAGGCTCAGCTCGACGGTCGCCGGCAGGGTGGCCCGGATCAGGTTGGCCGCATCGGTGACAAACTGGCCCAGCTGCAGGGGGCGGCGCTCCGGCTCGTGGCTCCGGCTAAACGAAAGGAGGCGCTTCACCAGGTCGCGCGCGCGCCAGGACGACGTCAGGACGTTCCTGTGGTAGTCCTTGTAAATCTGGTCATTCGGATTCTCGAGCATGGCGAGCTCGATGTTGCCGATGATGGCGGACAGGATGTTGTTGAACTCGTGCGCCACGCCTCCGGCGAGCGTGCCGATCGTCTCCATCTTCTGCGCCTGCTGGAGCTGGCGCTCGAGCTGCAGTCGATCGAACTCGGCCACCTTGCGCGCCGTGACGTCGCGCGCCGTGCCGATGACCCCGATTACATTGCCCGCCGGATCGCGCAGCGGGAACACATGGGAGTCGACGAAGATCCTCGTGCCGTCCTTTCGGAAGTCCTCGCGCTCTTGCCTGAACTCCCCGACGGTCGCGGCCGTGCGCATCCGCCACTGCGCGTGCTCCCGCATCGCCTCGGTCGGCATGCGCGCGTAGAACGGACGCCCCTCCATTTCGGCGGCGGTCCATCCGTAGAGCTCGGTGGCGCCTTCGCTCCAGTAGCGCACGGTGCCTTCCAGGTCGGTGCAGACGATCGATTGCTTGACGGTGGCGAGCACCTGGGCGTCGCGGTTGAGGATCTCCTGCTGGCGGTAGTGCTCCGCCAAGTCGATCGAGACGCCGTGCACGCGTGTGGGCCGGCCTCCGGTGTCGCGCTCGGAGACCCTCCCGGTGTTGAGGGTCCAATGCCAGCCTCCGTCCGGCTGGCGAAGGCGGTGCTCGCAGAACCATTCCTCCTCGGAGCCCCCGAGGCATGCGCGCATCGCGACGCGCGTCCTCTCGATGTCGTCCGGATGGACGTGCTGCGCCCAGGCGGCACCCGTCGCCGGAAGCGCGGGCCACGGCATGCCCAGCGCGCGGGGTGCGCCTCCGTGAACCGTCACGCGGTCGGACGCCAGGTCCCAGTCCCACCAGACCAGTTGCTCCCGCGGCGCCGTTCCGCCCAGTGCCGGGATCGCCGGGGGTTCTTCGGGCGTAGTCATGCGAAGGGGGGCACGGGTCGAGCGGACGGCGCTCATGTCAAGCGCGCGGAAATATCGGACGTCGTCGACACGAGTATAGACAGCGGCCGGCCCCGTTGTCCAACCCGGATGAGGGCGGCCCATCGGCGACGCACGGTCTTCTGCTAAGCAGGGG
>PLTZ01000044.1 GCA_003164715.1 Opitutaceae bacterium
CAAGATCTGTCTGGACCTCCCGCTCCTTGGCCCGGGCGCGGCCCCGCCGCCAAAGCCCCGGTCAGTTCCCGGGCTCGTCGAGGCCCCTGTGGCGGAGCAGCGGCCCGATCTCCGGGTCGCCGCCCGAGAACTCGCGGAAGAGCACCTTGGGCTCCACGCTGTCGCCGTGGGAGAGGACCGTCGCGCGGAAGTGGTCGCCGTTGGCGCGCGTCAGCCCGCCGTTCTTCTGGAACCACTCGATGCTGTCCGCGACGAGCACGTCCGACCAGATGTAGGCGTAGTACCCCGCCGAGTACCCGATGTAGAAGACGTGGGCGAAGTAGGTGCTCCGGTAGCGCGGCGGCACGGGCGCAAAGTCGGCGCCGTACCTCCTGAAGGTGGCCTCCTCGAACGCCGCGACGTTGGTCGGTATCTGGTCGGGTTTGAGCGTGTGCCAGGCCTGGTCCAGGAGTGTGGCCTTGAGGTACTCGGTCGTCTCGAAGCCCTCGTTGAACTTCCGTGTGGAGAGCATCTTCGCCAGCAGCGCCTCGGGCATCGGCTCCCCGGTCTTGTAGTGCCTCGCGTAGTGCTTCACCACCTCGGGCCACGCGGCCCACATCTCGTTCACCTGCGAGGGGTACTCGACAAAGTCGCGCGGCACGCTCGTCCCCGCGAACGTGGGGTACTCCACGTGCGAGAACATGCCGTGCAGGCCGTGCCCGAACTCGTGGAAGAGCGTCACGACCTCGTCGTAGGTCAGGAGCGTCGGCTCGCCCGTCGGGGGCTTGGGGATGTTGTGGTGGTTGGCCACGACGGGTTTGTCCCCGAAGAGCCCGGACTGGGAAACATACTCGTTCATCCAGGCGCCGCCCTGCTTGGAGGGCCGCGCATAGAAGTCCTCGAGCAGGAGTGCGAGCGGCTGGCCGTCCGCGTCATAAACCTCGAAGACGCGCACGTCCGGCACGTAGACCGGGAGGTCGTGGCGCTCCTTGAACGTGAGGCCATAGAGCCTGTGGGCCGCGAAGAAGACCCCGTTCTCCAGGACGCTGTTCAATTCGAAGTACGGCTTGAGCTGCGCCTCGTCGAAGGCGTAGCGGGCCTTCCGCACCTTCTCCGAGTAGTAGTCCCAGTCCCACGCCGCCAACTTGAAGGCGCCGTGCTCCTGGTCGATGACAGCCTGCATGTCGGCGGCCTCGCGCCTGGCCTTCGCCACGGCCGGCGACACGAGCTGGGCGAGGAGCTTGTCGACTTCGCCGACGGTCTGCGCCATCTGGTCCTCCACGCGGTAGGCCGCGTGGCTCTCGTAGCCCAGCAGCGCGGCCTGCTCGGCGCGCACCTTGGCGATCCTCTCGATGGTGGCCTGGTTGTCGAAGGCCCCCCCGTGGCTCCCGCGCGAGAGCGAGGCCTCCATGATCCGCTGCCGGAGCGCCCGGTTCCCGAGGGAGGCGAGGGGGGGCTGACCCGTGGTGTTTTCGAGCGCGATGACATACGCCCCCGGCTTGTTCTCCGCCTTCGCCTGGGCCTCGAGGCCCGCGATCTCGGCATCGGAGAGCCCGGCGAGCTCCGCGCGGTCGCGGACGACGACCGACGACGCATTCTTCTCGTTGAGGATGTTCTGGCTGCAGGCGCTCTCGAGGCTCGCCAGCTCCGCGTTCAGGGCCTTCAGGCGCGTCTTGTCGGATTCGGCGAGGAGTGCGCCGGCGCGGACAAAGTCCCGGTAATAGCGCTCGACCAGTCGGAGCGACTCCGGGTCAAGACCGAGCGTCGAGCGCTGATTGTAGACGGCCTTGACCCTGGCGAACAGCGCAGCGTTCAGGTAGATGGCGTCGTTGTGGGCGGACAGCCGCGGGGCCATGAGGCCGTCGATCCTCTCGATCTCGTCGTCGGTGTTGGCCTCCTTGAGGTTCGAGAACACGACGTTTACGCGGTTGAGCAGCCGGCCCGACCGCTCCAAGGCGACGATCGTATTGTCGAAGGTTGGCTTGCCGGGGTTCGCCGTGATCGCGTCCACCTCCTTCAGCTGGTCGGACATCCCGCGCTCGAAGGCCGGCACGTAGTCCGAATCCCTGATCCGGTCGAACGGCGGCAGGTGGAAGGGAAGGGGGCTCTCGGTGAAGAAGGGATTGTCCGTCATGGGCGGATCGGCTTGAGGGGCTCCCGCGGCCGTGTTGGCCGCCAGCGCCGAGAGGCATGCGAGGGAAAAGGAAGACAGGATATTCCGCATGCTTGCAGGAAACCCTACCCGAGCAGAGAGGCAAGACCTGCGCTCAAGGTGTGTGGGACGACATCGTAGTGGTTGCGCCCGGTGAACCGCTCACAGACGAGGCGCAGGTCCCTGAAGGGCCGTTCGTTGAGCTGGCCTTCGAGAAGGCCAAGGTCGGCGGTCATCGAGGGCGTATCGTCCGCGCCGACGCCGATGTAGAGGGCTCCCTTGAGCGTGGCCTGCCGGTCCCGCAGCTTTGAGACGAGCCCCAGGATGCTGCGGTCATCCCACCAGATGGACGGGGCGCTCGCGAGGGCGAGGTCGAAGAACGGCCTGGGCTGGAAGAGGGCGTGGAGCACGAGCAGCGACCCAAGGGAATGGCCGGCCAGCATCCTCCCCGTCTCGCGCAGCGGCAGGCGCCGCACGAGTTCCGGCCAGAGGGTCGCCGAGAGATAGTCGAGGAACCGGTCCGCATGCCCGCTGTTCGGCTCGTCCGCCGAGGCGGTTGGGGTGTAGTCGCGTCCCCGCAAATTCCCGGGCTCACCAAAGCTGGCGCCGTAACCCACCCCGATGATCGCAACCGGCGGGATTCGGCCCGCCTTCCGCAGGGACCGGGCCGCCTGGACAGCCGCGTCGAAAAGGAAGTCCCCGTCCATGAGGAGCACGGCGGCCAGCGGCTCCCGGTACGGGGAGCCGCGCGGCGCGTCGACATAGATCGTGTAGTCCGTCCCGGTCTCCCCGGAATGGGAGATGAACGCGGGCTTCGCGTCGGTGATTCTGGGTTTCATGTCGCGGAATCGGCCTCGATGGCCTCGCGTTCAAGGCGCCGGGCGCGCCGGCTTGCGCCCTCGATGTCGGGCAGGAACCAGGCGAGCAGACCGATCAGGGGGAGATAACCGCACACGTTGAAGACAAACCCGATGCTCGTGAAATCGGCGAGGCGGCCCAGGGCCGCCGCTGCGATGCCGGCGCATCCGAAGGCGAAGCCGAAGAAGAGCCCGGAGATCATGCCGACGCGCCCGGGGACGAGCTCCTGCGCGTACACGAGGATGGCCGAGAACGCGGAGGCGAGGATTAGTCCGATGACAACGGACAGGGCGACCGTCGCCGTCAGCCCGACATGCGGCAGGACGATTGAGAACGGTGCCACGCCAAGGATCGAGATCCAGATGACGTACTTCCGGCCGAAGCGGTCGCCGAGGTGACCTCCGAGGATCGTCCCGACCGCGATTGCCGCGAGGAAGACGAAGAGCAGGTACTGTGCCCCCTGGATGCCCATACCGAAGCGCTGGATGAGGTAGAACGTGTAGTAGTTGGTCAGGCTCACCAGGTAAAAGTATTTGGAGAAGATGAGGGCGAGCAGCACCGACAGCGCCAGGATGACGGCACTTCGGGGGAGGGTGCTCGGCGGGTGCGTGGCGGCACGTTTCCTGAAATGGGGCAGGTGATGGCTGTACCAGCCGCCGACCCGGCTGAGGAGCATGATGCCCCCCAGCGCCAGGGCAGTGAACCAGAGGATGGAGGACCGGCCATTCGGCACGATGATCAGCGCGGCTAGGAGCGGCCCGATCGAGGAGCCGAGGTTGCCGCCCGTCTGGAACACGGATTGCGCCAGACCGTACCGGTGCCCAGCCGCCATGTGGGCCACACGCGAGGCCTCCGGATGGAAGATGGCCGAGCCCATCCCCACCAGGACGGACGAGACAAGGATCATGGTGTAGCTGCTCGCAAAGGAAAGCAGCACGAGCCCGGCGAGCGTGATCGCCATCCCGGCCGCCAGGGAGTAGGGCTTGGGATGCCGGTCGGTATACCGCCCCACCACCGGCTGCAGGACCGACGCCGTCAGCTGGAAGCTGAGCGTGATCAGCCCGATCTGCGTGAACGTGAGGCCGAACGACTCCTTCAGAACGGGGTAGATCGAGGGAATGAGCGCCTGGAGCGTGTCATTGATCATGTGGGACGCACTCAACGCGACCAGGATACCGAAGAAGGTCTGGCGGCCGCCGACGGGCTCGGCCGCTCCAGGTTTTGGGTCGCTTTGCACCGGACTTTGGTAGCCGGGATCGGAGGATCTGCAACCCAGACCGTGCGATTATGGGGCGGGCCGTGGGCGCTGGGCCACCGGGGGCCGCTTCAGCCCGCATCGCCGCGCGAATCGGGCGGATTCGGCGCGGGACCGGAGCCCCAGCTTCCGCATGATGTTGAAGCGGTGCTTCTCCACGGTCTCCGGGGAAACCTGGAGCTGGGCCGCGATCTTGGCGTCCGACAGGGGCTCCCCGACGAGGCTCAGGATCGTCTGCTCGCGGTCCGTCAGGACCTTGTCGAAGGCGACCGGGTTGCGGCTGTGGGCCCGGCACGCCTCCATGAAGGGCATCGGAAAGTAGGTCGAGCCGCGCTCGATCGCCGCGATCGCCAGGCTCAGCTCCGAGACGGTGTTCGTGGACTTGTCGATGAACCCCTGGACGTCCGCGCGCTCGATCCTGCAGAGCAGGTAGTCGTCAAAAAAGGACGAGATCACGAGCGTCTTGAGCAGCGCCCGCTTGCGGCGCACGGAGCGCAGCACCTCGAAGCCGTCCATGTCGGGAAGGTGGATGTCGAGGACGAGAAGATCGGGGTGCGCCGACGGCACGACAAGCAGCGCCTCGCGCCCGGTCCCGGCTTCGCCCACCACCTCGTGCCCGAGGTCCGCCGCGCACGCCTTGTGCAGGACATCGCGGAAAAGGCGCTCGTCTTCGACAATGGCGATCTTCATCGGGCACGGAATCTTGCGGCCGCGCCCCGGAAAGTGAAGCTCTCATCCTACCGGAAAGCCGGTAAGGGCGCGCTTCAGTAAGCGTAAAACATCTCCTGGAGCGCCGCCGGATCCCGGGTCTGCATGAGCCCGAGCATCAGCAGGATCCGCGCCTTCTGCGGGTTCAGCTCGTCGGCGGCGATGAACCCGAGCCGGTCGTCGTCCACCTCGATGTTGCGTTCGACGATGCCGCCGCCTGTGCGGGTGCTGCGCACGACGGCAAGGCCGGCGCGAGAAGCCTTCGCTGCCGCGGCCAGGGCCGCCGAGCCCAGGTTGCCGTTGCCGACGCCCGCGACTACGAGGCCGCGGGCCCCCCCGCGGACCGCGGCGTCGATCAGGCCCCTTCCCATCCCTGCGTAGGCGTAGATGATGTCGACGCGGGGCATCGCCGCCTTCCCGGGGATGAGAAAAGCGCTCCCGAGCGTGTTGCGCCGGACCGGGGCGCCGTAGTAGTGGATGCGCCCGGAGCTGACGAGACCGGCGAGGCCCCGGTGGGTGCTCTTGAAGGTCCCTACCTGGGTCGTGTTCGTCTTTGCCACCTCCCGGGCGAAATGGATC
Organism: Opitutaceae bacterium; assembly: GCA_003164715.1. GTDB lineage: Bacteria > Verrucomicrobiota > Verrucomicrobiia > Opitutales > Opitutaceae > Palsa-1447. The sequence goes on from PLTZ01000044.1 coordinate 5,532, forward strand.
TCGTCGTTTGCGACGACGAGGACGCCACGGCCCCCCGCTTCGGGGTCGGCCGCCGTGGCGACCGCATTGAAGAGGTTCATGGGGCCGTCGGCGCTCATCGCCGTGGCGGGCCGCATGGCGCCGACCAGCACGACCGGCTTTGAGCTCTTGACCACTAGGTTGAGGAAATACGCCGTCTCCTCCATCGTGTCGGTCCCGTGCGTGATCACGACCCCGGCCACGTCGGGGCGGTCGAGCGCCGCCTGGGTCCTTCGGGAGAGGGTGCGCCAGACCGCCTCGCCCATGTCCTGGCTGCCGATGCTGGCGACGTGCTCAACGTGGAGCCTCGCAAGGCGTTCGATCCCCGGGGCCGCCGCGATCAGGGACTCGATCGAGAAGATCGCGGTTTGGTAGCCGCGGCCCGGTCGGGGCATCTCCGCCCCCGCGATTGTCCCGCCCGTGGCGAGGACGGCGACAAGCGGCCGGGAGGGGTGGGGTACGGATGCGCGCGAGGGGGCCATGGACCGCGATCATGGACCTCCCGCGCATTGTGTCTAGCCGCCTGCGGCTTGACCAATCGGGGCGTTTGGGCCGTGTTGCACAGGGATGGCCCCGTCTCTCCTCGTCCTTGCCGCCGGAATGGGCTCCCGCTACGGGGGGCTCAAGCAGATCGACCCGGTCGGGCCGTCGGGCGAGACCGTGCTCGACTATGCCGTCTTTGACGCGGTGAGGGCCGGCTTCGGCCGGGTGGCCTTTGTCATCCGCCGGGAGCTTGAGGAGACGTTCCGGACGGCGGTGCTCGCGAAGTATTCCGGCAGGATCCCCGTGGAGCTGGTCTTCCAGGAGGCGGACGACCTGCCGCAGGGGGTCGGCCCGTTTGCGGGCCGGGAGAAGCCCTGGGGGACGGGCCACGCGGTCTGGTGCGCGCGGGCGGCGATGGGAGGCCCGTTCGGGGTCATCAACGCCGACGACTTCTACGGTGCAGGCTCCTTCGCCCGCCTCGCGGCGTTTCTTCGGAACGCGCAGGGCGCCCGGTTCGCGATCGTGGGATTTCGCCTTGGCAACACGCTCTCCGAAAACGGTACGGTGTCCCGCGGCGTATGCAGGGTGGAGGACGGGCGCCTGGTCTCCATCACAGAGGAGCGGGCGATCGCCCGCCCAGACGTGGGCCGGGGCCTGCGCTTCACCGGGGAGGAGACCGTCTCGATGAACTTCTGGGGCTTCACGCCAGCCGTCTTCGGGGGGCTGGAAGCGGGGCTGCGCGCGTTCCTTGCGGCCCCAGGATCGGATCCTAAGGCGGAGTTCTACCTGCCCGCTGCCGTCTCCGACCTGGTGGCGCAGGGAGCGGCATCCGTGGAGGTCCTTCCCAGCAAGGAGGAATGGTTTGGCATCACCTACAGGGAGGACCGAGGGCGGGTGGCGGAGGCGATCGGGGCGCTTGTCGCCCGGGGCGCGTACCCCGCCCAGCTATTCCCTTAAGGCGGCCGCTAGCCCGGATCGCGCGCGAGCAGGAGGCGCACGCCCTCGATGGGCGGCTCGGTGATCGGGGAGAGGGGAAAGGGGGCCCTCGAGGACAGGGCCTGGAACGCGAAGGGATGGTTAAGGATGTGCCCGCTCACCCCCGCACGGAACGTGTCGGGCCGCTTCCCTGGAAAGAGCTTCCCCGCCACCGCCACGGCCAGCGCGAGAAGCTGCCCGACGGAGGCCGCCACGGCCTCGCCCGCCGCCGCGTCCCCGCCGGCCGCGAGGCGGAGCACCTCCGGCGCCAGCGAAGCGACGCCGTTGTTGATGGAGGGATCCCCGTAGAAGTAGCCCGCAACGGCGCCCGCCGTCGACTCCCCGGTCCTTTCGCGGACAAGCGCACCGAGGCCGGACGGGGGCGCCCAGCCCTGGAGCTCGACGAGCGCACGGGCGATCGTGCGCCGCCCGAGGTCATAGCCGCTTCCCTCGTCGCCAAACCTCCATCCGGTCCCCCCGGCGTAGTGGACCGCGCCGTCCGCCGTCCGTGCGGCCACAAACGAGCCGGTGCCGGCGTGAAGGACAAGGCCCGGCGCGCCCCTCGTGGCGAGCTCAAGGACGGGTATCGAGTCGTCAACCGTCGTGACGCGCCCGAGGCCGATCAGCTCGGCGCCGAACTCCCTCCAGAAGCTCCGGCTTCCCGCCATGCAGAGGAGCGTCGCCGAAACCTCGGCCTGCGGATGCCCCGCCTGGACCGCCTCAAGGGTCTCGGAGGCGATCTCCCTGGCGCGGGCCGAGCCGACCAGGCTCGGGCTGCACCCGAGGCCCGTGTGCCGGGCGGCGATGGCGCCGGACGGGTCCACGAGAATGCACTCCGTCTTCGTGCCGCCGCCATCCACGCCGATCTTCCAGTGCATGGGGTGGCGTCAGGCGAGCTGGCGGCTGAGGCGGCCCTTGTAGCGCCGGGCGAGCTCCCGGTTGTGCTCAATGGCCCCGGGCAGGTTCTGGCTCTTGAGCACGGGGAGCGGATGGCCGTTCGACCGGAGCCACTCCACGACCTCGAGCATCAGCCAGTTCAGGACCGAGCAGCCGATAAGGGTCGACGTGGGTCCGGCACTGATCCCGTCCGCGACCTCGACAATGGCGTCGCCCGGGACACCGCCGTTGTCCAGGACGTGGTCGGCCACCTCGAAGAGCCTCTTGCCCGACGGATGATGGGAGGGCGTGGCCCGGGACATGGCGAGGCAGGTGAGGGCCGCTACCGTCAGCCCCTTGGACTTCGCATAGAGCGCCACGTCGATCGGCGACGCGTTCTTGCCGGAGTTAGAGATCACGATCACGGTCTCCCCGGCGATCAGCTGGTACTGCCGGTCATAGCGCGCGGCCAGCCTCTCGCCGTACCCCGGCAGGTTTTCGATGAACCCTCCCGTGGGGTCGATGATCCCGGTCACGCAGACAAGCCCGCCCGCCCGCCCGATGATCTCGCGGGAGATGAGCTCGCTGTGTCCGCTGCCGAACGTGTGGACGACCCCGCCCCGGGCGACCGACTGGCCGATGACCGGGGCGAGCCGGGCGATAACCGGTGCGTTGAAGGCGCGTGCTCTCTCAAGGAGCCTGCCGGCGCGCTCATGGTAAAGGTCTGCGAATGAGGGCATGGGAGTGGGCTTGGGGTCTCGCCTAGGTCCTGGACTTCCACCGTCCGTAGATCCCGCAGGGAAGCACCTTGCCGTCGCGCTGGATCGGAAGGCCGACCTCCCCGGCCGAGACGTCCCCGGGGAGGTCGTGGAGCAGCTGGGTGAGCAAGTTCGCGACGACCGTGGGCGAGAGCCGGGCCGTGTACGCATTGATGAGAAAGAAGAGCGGCTTGTCCGAGAGGAGGGCCCGGCATTCCCGCAGGAGCTCCCAGAGGTGGTCCTCGAGGCGCCAGAGCTCGCCCGTGCTCCCGCGGCCGTAGGTCGGGGGGTCCATGATGACCGCGTCGTAGCGCCGGCCGCGCTTCACCTCGCGCCGGACGAACTTGAGGCAGTCGTCGGCAATGTAGCGGACGGGCTTGTCCGCGAGGCCGCTCAGGGCGGCGTTCTCCTTGCACCACTTGACCATCCCCTCGGCTGCATCGACGTGGCAGACCGCAGCGCCCGCCGCCGCCGCCGCGCACGTCGCCGCTCCGGTGTAGCCGAACAGGTTGAGGACGCTCACGGGCCCGCCGGCGCCGCGCACCGACGCGTCGATCCAGTCCCAGTTGACCGCCTGCTCGGGAAACAGCCCGGTGTGCTTGAAGGAGGTGGGGCGTATCTTGAAGGTCAGGCCGAGCGCGTCGTACCGGATCTCCCAGTGCTCGGGCAGGGGCCTGCGGAACTCCCACCGGCCCCCGCCGGCCTCGCTGCGGTGGTAGAACCCGTCCCAGTGCTCCCAGCGGGCCCCGGGCTCCGCCCCCTGGCGGGGCCAAAGGACCTGCGGGTCGGGGCGCACGAGGGTGTACGGGCCCCAGCGCTCCAGCTTCATCCCCTCGCCGCAGTCGACGAGTTGGTAGTCGCGCCACCGGTCGGCTACAAGGAGGGGCGGTCTATGCACGGCAAGGGACATCGGGTCGGGTTCGCCCCTGAGGCAATCGCCGCCCGCCCCCCATGTAAAGACGCGAGCGGCGCCGGCGGACGCGCCAGGATCCCCAAGATATTCTGAACTCAGTATTTGACTGCCTGTCGCACTTACTCTGCGATTTCGCGCTTTTCCCTTCATCGATAGCGCACACTGAAAACAGCAATCAACATCATGGCATTCCCTAAACTCGCCCGAATCAGCATGTGCGCGGCCCTGTGCTGTGCGCTTCGGCTCTCCGCTGACGTCGTGGAGACAAAGAACGGGGCCCGTCTCGTCGGCAAGATCACCTCCATCAAAAACGTGATCGTCACGCTCAACACCGACTACGCCGGCGAGCTCAAGATCAAGCAGGACCAGGTGACGTCGATCACGACCGACAACCCCGTGGCCGTGAAGCTTGGGGACGGCTCGGTCGTCGTGGGCGTCATTTCCGCGCCTGAGGCGAACAAGCAGCGGATCACCAACCCGGAGAAGTCGGTCGACTTCGTCCTTAGCAGCATCCGGTCGTCGTGGGCGGTGGGCGAGGAGGATCCCGACGTGGTCTTCCGGCGCCGGAAGTGGAGCTACGAGGCCTCGGTCGACATCAACGGCCGCAGCGGCACCCAGAAACAGCTCACGACGGGCTACGCCTTCCGCGCGAAGCTCACGGGCCCGGATGATACGTTGCAGTACTACACGAACTACCTGCGGCAGGAGACCGAGGGCCAGGTGTCCGCCGACCAGTTCAAGGCGGGTGTGGACTACGCCGACACCATCAACGACGGGAAGACCTGGTACGTGAGGGACGAGGGAGGCTTTGACCGGGTGGCCGACATCAAGATCTACGATGTGGCGGCCGCCGGATTCGGCTACGACTTCATCAAGACGAAGGACCAGGTGTTTACGGGCCGCGTGGGGCTCTCGTACCGCTACGACGAGTACACGACGCCGGACACCTCGAACCTGAGCTCAGCCGGCGCCGACCTTGGTCTGATGTACGGCCTGAAATTCAAGAACTCGGACCTTTCCGACAAGATCGCGTTTGTCCCGGCGTTCCAGGACCTCGGCAACTTCGTCCTCACGCACGAATTCGCGTACAACGTGCCGATCGACAAGGCCCGCTGGAAACTGAGCATGGGCGTTGCGAACAACTACTACAGCCGGCCTCCTGTGGGGACGGTCGACAAGCTCGACACGCTGTACTTCGCGAGGCTCGTCTTGTCGTGGGGAGCCACCCCCCCCTGACGCGGGGCCCTCAGGTCCCGTAGAGCCGGTCGCCGAAATCCCCGAGGCCCGGCAGGATGTATTTGCGCTCGTTGAGCGCCCGGTCGAGCACGCCGACGTGGACCGAGGCGTCGGGGTGGTGCCGCGTGACCTCCGCGACGCCCTCCGGCGCCGCGATGATGCAGACCAGCCGGGGCGCCACGGCGCCGTTGCGCTTGACGACGTCGAGCGCCTGCGTCGCGGAGCCCCCGGTCGCGAGCATAGGGTCGACGACAAAGACCCGCCGGCCCGCCAGCGGCGGCAGCTTGCAGTAGTAGCTCCGCGCGACCGCGGTCACATGGTCGCGCTCGAGGCCCACGTACCCGACGCTCACCTCCGGGAAGACGTCCAGGAAGGGCTGCACCATCGACACGCCGGCGCGCAGGATCGCGACCACGACGATGGGCTGGTGCCCCAGGACGTGTCCGATGGTGGCCTCAAGCGGCGTCTCGATCGGCCTCTCCTCGGTCGCGAGGTCGCGCGTCGCGTCGAACGCGAGCATGAGCGTCAGCTGGTAGGCGAGGGTCCGGAAGGTCGCCGGCTTCGTCGTCTTGTCGCGCAGGTGCGTGAGGATATGGTCAGCCAGGGGGTGTTCGAGCAGGCGCAGCATAGGCGGATCAAAGCAGGTCCCTCTGGACCTTTCGCTCGAGGTGGTGCTCGAACTCCCGGCGCAGCGCCTTCTCCTTGCCCCGGAGCCCCGGCATCATCGGAAGCCAGTTGTAGATCTCCTCGCGCAGGTGCCGCGGCATCGCCGGGGAAAGCTCGCGGACGCGGTCGAACGCCCGGACGGCGGCGGCGGCGATGTCGTCGCACATCCGCTGCGCGTCGGCCGAGCTGTGCTGGCCGGCGAGGCGGATCACCTCGTCCATCTTGCGGTGGCGCCTCTTCAGGATGGCCTTGTAGGCGCCCAGGCCGTCCAGCACGATCGTTGCCGTGCGCGGGTAGTAGTTGGCCATCGGGTTCCACAGCGACGCCCGGGTGCCCGCCCCGCGGCGGTCGCTGCGCAGGATCACGGACGGGATGTCGGCGAACTTCGCGATCATGAACTCGGCCACGGTCCCGCTGTCCAGGTCGGGGCCGTCAAAGCTGAAGAGCGCCAGGTCGCACCCCACGAGCGAGCGGATGTGGTGGTCGCGGATCGTGCGCGGGGTCGTGCCCCTCGGGTCGAAGTCCTGGGGAAGGGCGCACAGGTACCTGCCGTGCGACTTCTCGTAGATGGCCTCGGCGAGGTACGCGTTCCCGATGAGGTGCTTTAGGTTGAAGATCTCGCCTGCAAAGAATACGTCGAGGCTGCGCTGGGGCTTCTTCATGGGCGCGTGGGCCTCACACTAAGCCGCGAAGGCCCCGTCCGGACAATGCAATTCACTTGGGGCTTGGGCTCCTCAGGGCGCGAGTTCGAGGGTGTGCTCCGCCCTGCCGGGCAGGAACGGCGTGGGATCGCCGCGGACCCAGGCCTCGTGGCCCGCCCTGAAGTACGGGGAGAGGGGGTTCGAGCACTGGCCCCCCGGCATGTTGAAGAGGCCGGCGTCCTCGTGGCCGGGCGACACGACGAAGCGCTCGCTGGCGCCGAAGTTGGGGTGCTGAATCCGCGGCATGTTGGAGTCCCCGGGGAGCGGGTCGACTGGCATCGCGAGCCATGTGGCGGCCCAGCGGGGCAGGAACCGCGCGAACGGGTGCTCGATTCTCGCCGCGTTCAGCGTCCCCCAGGTGGCGGTCCCGAGGTTGTTGCCGGCCTCCCTGTACGAGCGGGCCACGTCGTCCGCTGCGGCCACCAGCAGGTCGTCCCACGTGGCGAAGGAGGGATCCAGGAGACGCACGGGCCTCGTCCGCAGTATCGTCTCGATCGCCTGCTCGTAGTTGAACCGGGTCCAGGTGAAGCCGGGGTCCCGCTCGAGGCACGGCGCAAAGATCGGATCGAGGATGCGCCGCACGACCGCGAGCCGGAAGGCGCGGACGACCCCGTAGCTGACCGAGCCGGCGTCCGCCCGGCCCTCCCACTTCTGAGAGGCCCCAAGGAGCGCCGCCCGCGCCGGCTTCCCCGAGACCACCTCCCCGCGGAGCGTGTCGATCAGCAGGGCGTGCCATTTCTCGAGGAGGACGGCCCGGTCGTCCAGCTGCACCGACAAGAGGTCCGCCGGCTGGACCGGCCGGGATCCGCCCAGCAGCGCGCCCAGGTCGTCCTGGATCTGGCGGGCGCGGGCCGCCATGTCATAGCCCGAGTCCCCGACGGCCTCCAGAGCCTTCCCGCCGACCGTCCTGTTGTTGGCGGTCCAGAGGATCCCCTCCGCGGGCGAGACGACCGAGGGGACTTCGCCGGACGCGAGGTATCCCTCCCACCTGCGGTCGCCGAAGCTCCATGAGACCGGCAGGCGGCCGTCGTAGCCCACGCGCTTCGGCAGGAACCCGGCGACGGTCCAGGCGATCTGCCCGATCGAGTCCGCTACGACGAAGTTCTGGGCGGGGAGGCCCATGTGGTGGGCGATCGCGACGGCCTCGCGGGCGCTTGCGGCGTCCTCGAGGTCCATGATGTCGAGGTTGGTGGCGGCGGGATCATCCTCAGTCCAGTGGTACACGAGCTGCCTGCCCTCGCCGGCTTCGCCGACGACGGGTCCCCAGACGGTCCAGTCGAAGTCCATCGAGACGGGCTTGGAGCCCCTCACCGCCACGGCCTCGGTCCGCTTTTCATACGGCAGGAGTCCCTTCGCCTTCGGCCCGTGGTAAAGCGCGGGGGAGATGCTCGGATCCACGACCAGCAGGTCCCCCGTGCCGGCATTCGAGTTCGTGAAGCCCCAGGCGATCCTTCCGGTGCTTCCGGCGACCAGCGTGGGCGAACCGGGCAGCGTCACGCCGGTCTCGCTGTGCCCGGGCCACCTGAGCGACATGCGGTACCAGATGTTCGGGACGCCGAGGTGGAGGTGCATGTCGTTCGCGACCAGCGCCCCGCCGCCGTCCGCGCGCACCCCTGCAACCGCGAAGCTGTTCGAGCCCGGCGTTTCGCGGTCGCCCCAGGGGGGGGCGCCGGCCCGCATTGCCGCGGCGGGCGCCGCGGCGCGGCCGCGCACGTCGAGTTCGGAGGCGGGGGGAATCGGGGCCGCGGGGAGCACGCTCCCGTCGAGGGCGGCGTCCTGCGGGTTTAACAGGGGGGCGAAGAACGCGAGCGACGCGGGGCCCAGCTCGTTGCGGACGGCGGCGAGCGACCGGTGGTAGCGCCCTGTGGGCTCCTGGAGGTCGAGCGTCATGGCGAACGTGATGAGGATGCTGTCCTCGGGGGTCCACGGCTGCGGCTCCGACCGCAGGACTGCATACTCCCACGGCTTCGCGCCGAGGGCCCGCAGGCCCGCGTTCACCCCGTCCGCGTAGGCGCCGACGAGCGCCCTGCGCTCGGGGCGCTCCCGCTCGAGGACCAGCCGCGCGACCTTCCTGAATCCGTGCATCCTGGCCTCCCGGTCCAGGGGAAGCGCGGCCTTCCCGAAAAGCTCGGAGAGCTCGCCTGCGCCCCTGCGCCGCAGGACGTCCATCTGGAAGAACCGGTCCTGGGCGTGGAGCCATCCGGTGGCGCGTGCGACGTCGATACGGCTCCCTGCGGTGACGGTGGGCACCCCGAGCGCGTCGCGGGCGACCGTTGCGGGGGACGCGAGGCCGCGCAGCTCCGAGGTCCCGTCAAGCCTCGGAAGGCACGCGGCGATCCGGCCTCGCAGCCACAGCCCTGCGCCCGCGGCGGCCACCGCCGCCACGGCGCAAACGATTCCGAGGGCCGCGAGGGCGCGCCTGGATGCGGAGCGGACGCTCATGCGAGGCCGAGGGTTTCGAGTATCCCTTTGACCAATAGATCAGGCGCAGCCAACGCGTCCAGCGCGAGCGCGTCCAGCGGCTCCTCGAGTGCCTCGAACTGCGACCCGAGGAGCCCCTCCTTCATGAAATGCCCGGTGCGGGCGCGCAGACGCCCCTCGATGGCCTCGCGGGTTCCCTTCAGGTGCACGAACCGAACATGGGCGGGGTCGGGCGCGAGCGCGAGGCGGTATGCGAGCCTCAATGCGGAACAGGCGACGACGACCTTGGCGCCCCGGGGCATGCGCGCATTTATCGAGGCGTGCACGGCCTCGAGCCAGGGCGCCCGGTCGGCGTCGCCGAGGGGCGTTCCGGCGGACATCTTGGCGATGCTGGCGGCGGGGTGGAGGGTGTCGGCCTCCAGGAACTCCCAGCCGAGCGCCGTGGCGAGGGCGCCCCCGACAGTCGTCTTCCCGCAGCCCGAGACCCCCATGACGATGATCACCGAGAGCGGGTGGGGCTCCCATGAGCGTGTGGCCCCAGGCGGGCGGCCCTCGTCGACATCAAAGAGCTCGCACATGGTCTGGGGATCCGCGCCGCCGAGGCCGGACTCGGCCACCCGCTTATGCAGCAGGTCACTCAGGTCGTCGCGCCAGCCGATCTTCGTCATGAAGCGGTTCCAGATAAGGCAGTCCTCGTCGCTCCTCGGGACCCCGCGGGCGTGCGCCCAGGCGAGGATCTCCTCGTCGCATCCGCCCGCCAGCGCCCGCCCGCGCAGGTCGCTGTAGGAGACGCCAAGGAACCGGCAGCAGCGCGCGTCGAAAAGCCGCGGCCTCGCCTCGCCGAGGTTGTCCTGGTACTCGGGCGGAAGCGCGCCGCGGGCCTGCAGGCGGAGCTTGTCGAGCATCCGGCCGAAGACGACGATGCGGCCGACCTTGGCGTGTGGGCTTCTCAGTCCGACGATGCGTGGCATGGGCTTAAGGCGGCTTCGCCTCAGTCCCGAAGGAGGTACACCGCCGTGCAGAGTGTTGCAAAGACAATGGTTGGGGCGATCACCCAGAGCGCGTTGACCGGAACGTGGTAGCGGTCGAACAGCCAGGCGACCGCGACGCTCTTGACCAGGATCAACCCCCAGCAGATCGCAAAGAGGCGCTCGACGCGCGCATTCCTCGGCGTCCGCGCACGGACCTTCACCTCGCGCACGAAGCCGCGTTCGTAGTCGGCGGACGCGCGGCGGTTGATGAGTCTGACGAGATCGGCGAACATGGGGGTGGGGTCCGCCGGAAGGTACGCCAGCACTCCTCCGCGCTCAAACCGCGGGGAGCGGATTCCCAGGGGCTTCGGCCTCCGGGGGGGCCCGCCCGGTGAGCGCGGCGAGCTCGGCCAGGTACTTGGCGGTGCCCGAGGCAAAGAGGCGCTCCACGTCGCCCTCCGCGAGCCTCCAGCGCCAGTTTCCCTCCGGCTTGCCCGGCGAGTTGAGGCGGGCCTCCGAGCCGAGGCTCAGGATGTCCTGCATCGGGATGACTGCGATCCTGCTCACGGACGCGTACGCGGAGCGAATGAAGTCCCAGCCGACCTCGCGCCCGTCGACCCGCAGGTAGCGCCGCACGTGGTCGCGGGTCGCCTCGCCGGCCGAGGCGTACCAGCCGAGCGTCGTGTCGTTGTCGTGCGTCCCGGGATAGACGACCCCGTTGGGCACCAGGTTGTGCGGCAGGTAGGGGTTCTTCGCGTTGCCGCCGAACGCGAACTGGAGGACCGCCATCCCCGGCAGCCCGGTGTCCCTGAGGAGCTTCTCGACGGAGGGGGTCAGGAGCCCGAGATCCTCCGCGACGATCCTCGCGTCCGGAAACACCGCGCTCACCGAGCGGAAGAAGTCCAGTCCGGGACCCGGCCGCCACTCGCCCGTCCTGGCGTTCGTCGCGGGAAGGGGAATCCTCCAGTACGCGTCGAAGCCGCGGAAGTGGTCGATCCGGACGACGTCGCACAGGTCGAATGAGGCCCGCAGGCGCTGCTTCCACCAGGCATAGCCGTCGGCCCGGTGAATCTCCCACCGGTAGAGCGGGTTGCCCCAGAGCTGGCCGTCCGCCGAGAAATAATCGGGGGGCACGCCGGCCACGGCGATCGGCCGCCCGTCGGCGCCGAGTTCGAAGAGCTCGGGCCGGGCCCAGGCGTCCGCCGAGTCCGCCGCGACAAAGATGGGGAGGTCCCCGATGATGCCGATCCCGCGCTTGCGGGCTGCGGCCCTTATCCCGCGCCATTGGGAGAAGAACGCGTACTGGTAGAACTGGTGCGCCGCCACCTCGTCGCGAAGCCGCGCGCGGAGGGAGGACGGCACCCCCGAGTATGAGCGCACATTCGCCGGCCACTCCCACCAGGCGCGCCCGCCGAAGCTGTCTTTAAGGGCGCGGAAGAGGGCGTAGGGCTCGAGCCAACGCGCCTGGGCCGCCTTGAACTCCACGAAGCCCTCGGGCCCAAGTGCAGGGGACCCGGCGACCCGGTGGCGCTCAAAGGCGCGGCGCAGCAGCGGCCACTTGGCCTTATAGAGAGCCCCGAAGTCGACGGCGCCCCGTCCCTGGAGGGCCAGGGGCGCCACCTCGGCTGCGCTCAGCAGCCTCCGGGCGACCAAGTCCTGGAGGTCTATCAGGTAGGGGTTGCCGGCAAAGGCGGAGAAACACTGGTAGGGGGAGTCGCCGTAGCCCGTCGGCCCGAGCGGGCAGACCTGCCACCACGACATCGCGGAGGCCTCGAGGAAGTCGAGGAACCGCACGGCCGCGCTGTCCAGGGTCCCGATCCCCTGGCGGCCCGGCAGGCTCGTGGGGTGCAGAAGGACCCCGGCTGACCTCGCGGACAGCCAATTGAACAAGGTTTCGGCCGCGGCCGGACGTGGTGTCATTGCGGTTCATCTTGTCCGGGAGCCCGCCGGGGCGAAGCCCAAAAAAGCCCTCCCGGGCCGGGTGGGGGTGCGGACCCCGGCGGCCCAATTCCGGCCTTTGTTGTGGAAAACATGGGCTTCAGGGGCTATATTTCGGCCTTCCTTGGGACGAAAGACCCGGAAGCTGAAGGAACCCGAGACCGCCATCCAAATCCCAACGACCATGAAACCGCTCCGCCTGCTTTCCATCGCCGTCGTTCTGCTGGCCGGTTGCGCACTTGCCCCGGCCACCGCCACCAAGGCGCCCCCGCGCACCAGCGTCGTGTTCGACCACCCTGATAAGTTCGCCGACGTCAAGGACGCCTACATCCCGACCGACGAGGGACGCGACCTCATCCTCTCCCACCTGCGCGAGTATCTTGTCAGCCGTTGCGACCCGCTGCTCCCGGAGGGCTACAAGCTAACGATCACCTTCACCGACATCAAACTGGCGGGTGAATACGAGCCGTGGCACGGCGCGCAGTGGGAGAACGTCCGCATCATCAAAGCGGTCTACCCGCCGGCGTTCACATTCACCTACTCGGTGACGGATCCTTCGGGCAGGACGGTCAAGGAGGGCTCGGAGAACATCATCGACATGGCGTTCCAGATGAGGCTTCTGACCCCCTACGCCACCTCCTACGACTCGCTGGCCTACGAGAAGGACATCCTAAACGACTGGGCGCGCGCGACGCTGCGCGGGCTAGCAAAGGCGTAAATCCACCCACGGGACGGGGTTGCGCTTTATCCTTGCACAACCCCCATAACCGTGAAATGTTGCACTATCGTTAGAGATAGCGTTTTGGTGACAGTTTCTGGTGAGTCGTTGGCTGAGCGGTTTGCTCAAGTGATGATTTCGAAACCCGACGGTGGGAACGGACTGGCAGCGGACGGTGGCTCTACCGAATATATCATCACATCATGAGCAATTCCAAACTATACGTTGGAAACCTCTCGTTCAAGACTACCGAAGACGAGCTCCGTTCGCATTTCGGTCAGTTCGGTACCGTTACCGACGTTTACGTCGCAATGGACAAAATGACGGGCCGCCCGCGCGGCTTCGCGTTCGTCACCATGGGCACGGCCGAAGAGGCCAAGGTCGCGGCTGAGAAGATCAATGGCGTCGAGCTCGGCGGCCGTCAACTGACGGTCAATGAGGCGCGTCCGAAGGAAGACCGTCCGGGTGGCGGCTTCGGCGGCGGCGGCGGCGGCGGTCGCGGCTTCGGCGGCGGCGGCGGTGGCGGCCGTGGCTTCGGCGGTGGCGGCGGCGGCGGCGGTCGTGGCGACCGCGGCGAGCGCCGTTACTAAGACTGTCCCGCATCGAGATTTTGCGAAGGATGGAGCGCCCGCAAGGGCCTCCATCCTTTTTTTGCGATGTCTGCGACGGCCATTGAGAAACACCTGGCGGCGCTGCGCAGGTGCCACCTCTGCCCGCGGATGCACAAGCCGGTCGTTGTCGGCCGCCCTGTGGCGAGCCTGATCATGCTCGTCGGACAGGCCCCCGGCGACAAGGAGCCGCACCTCGGGCGGCCGTTCGCCTGGACCGCTGGCAAGACCCTCTTCAAGTGGTTCTCGACGGCTCTGGGATGGAGCGAGGACGAGGTCCGCGACCGGATTTATTTTGCAGCCGTGTGCCGCTGCTTTCCGGGAAAGCATCCCCGGGGAGGCGACCGCGTGCCCGCACCCGAGGAGATCGACGTCTGCGGCCGCTGGCTTGAGAGGGAGTTCGAGCTCCTGCAAACAGCACTGGTGATCCCCGTCGGCAGGCTTGCGATCGGGCGGTTTCTCGAGCCGGCCCCACTTCAGGAGGTTGTCGGCAGGACCTTCCGTGTCCGCCTGGCAGGCCGTCAGGCCGACTGCATCCCCTTGCCGCATCCTTCCGGAGCCTCGCCATGGCACCGGATGGAACCCGGCAAGACGCTGCTTGCCCAGGGGCTCGCGCTGATCGCGGCGCATCCGGCGATCGCCGCTCGTTCCTTGACGAAGGCGCAGGGCTTTGCAGGGTAGTGCGACATGCCCACTCTACGGATCGCAGCGTTTGCCTTCGCGCTCATGGCCGCGCCCGTGCTCCTGCATGCGCAGCGCGAGAAACTGCCGCCAGACGACCTCGACTTTGTGGAGAAGAAGTGGCCCGACGCCAAGAAATCGAATACGGGCATCCGCTATGTGGTCGAGGTTCAGGGCAACGGGCCCCTGCTGGTTCCGGGCGACAAGGTGATGGTGACCTACGTCGGGAGCCTGCTCAACGGCAAGGTGTTCGACTCGGTCCTCAGCACGCAGCACCCGTTCACGTTCCGGGTGGGCCGCAGCGAGGTGATCGCGGGATGGGACCAGATTCTGCAGATGATGCACCCGGGCGACAAATGGGTCGTGATCATCCCGCCCGAGCTTGGCTACGGACGGCTTGGAAGCCCGCCAAAGATCCCCAGCGAGGCGACGCTTGTGTTTGAAATAGAGGTCCTTGGCGTCAGAAAGGACAGCTGATCATTTTGCCTGCTGGCTCACCTTCAGGTACTTGAAGGTCGCCTTGAATTCGGCGATCGCCTGATCGTGGGCCGCCTTTGCCGGGACACCCTGTGTGACAAGGTCGTTCGTGCGCTTGTCTATCCAACGCTGCATGAAGTCCTTCTCGTCGTCCGACGCCAGCGTCTTGCTCTCCTTCGGAGCGGCGGGATTCTTCTTCTTTGAAAACATGTGGCAGCCCGAGTTCGCGAGCAGTGCTGCGCAAAGGACGAAGGGGACGAGGCGTTTCATTGGGATTTGGACTAGGATGGGGGTCGCTGCCTTGGACCGCCAGTGAATCTTTTTGTTTTCGTGTTTTGTCCGGTAAGTAGTTTACGTGCCTATCGATGAGCGATGAGCCGCAACCGCTTCGCCTGAAGCCGCGCCTGCAATCAGGCGGCGAGGCGTCGTCTCCTCCTCCCCCGCCCCCGCCTCCTCCTCCCCCAGGCGCCGAACAAACCGAGGCGGCCGGCCGCCTTCGCCTGAAGCCGCGCCTCAATCTTGGGGAGGAGCCGGCGGGCAGGGCCGCCCAATTCACGCCTCCGCCCGAGGCGTTTGTCCCGCCGCCACCACCACCTCCTCCCCCCGTGGCGTTTCCTATTCCGGTCGCATTGGCGCCGGAGGAGCCCCCGGCGTCCGAGCTTCCCACGTTCAAGCTCAGGCCGAAGGGAGCCCAGGCTCCCGCGGCGCCCCCGCCCCCCGCCTTCGCGCCACCTCCCCCGGCGTTTGCTCCGCCGCCCCCCGCCTTCGCGCCACCGGAGCCCGCGGGATATTCCTCCACGCCTCCCCCGCCGCCACCCCCGCCGGTGCCGATGTCCGATCTTCCTCCGCCCCCGCCGCCCCCGCTGCTTAGGTCAGGGACCATGCCGCCGATGTCGGTGCTTTCCATGCCACCCCCTCCGCCACCGGGCGGAGCCCCGGAGCCTCCGGGCGTTCCGGGGGCGATCCCGCGCCTGTCCCTCTCGAAGCCGCACGAAAAGTCGTCCGCACCGTTCCCAAAGGCCGGCCTCAACATAAAGGTCGTTGCCGAGCCCGCGGTGAAGATGGGGGGCAAGCCGGTGGCGATCCCGCCCGGCAAGAAGGGTGCCGTTCTTCGGAGGCGGGCGACGCTCAGCCCCGTCATGAAGGCGGGCGTCGCCTTTGTCATCGTCGCGTTTGCGATCGGCGGCGTCTACACCTACAGGATCTTCTTCCCGGCCCCCAGTCGGGAAGTTCCCATCAAGTCGACGCCCATAGCCAAGCCGGGCCCCAAGAAGGACCTTGAGGCGGAGGCCGCGGACTCACTGAACCGGATCACCTCGGGGCCGGGCAAACTGATGGACAAGGCCCAGAACGCCATCGCGAACCGCCGCGCCGACGAGCAGGCGAAGGTGGACGCGGCGATCACGGGGTTGGAGGAGCCCTCGCCGACACCCGCCACCATCTCGGTCATGGCCGAGGCGCAGCTCACGACGGACATCAAGGTGAACAGCACGCGCCTCGAGGCGGCGCCGGCCGCCAGCGCCGAGTTCCGGGTGTTCGTCGGGAACGCCAGCGTGGGCGGCGTGTTTCAGGGGACGCCCTCGCGGGCCCTGGTGAACGGCGTCATCGTGCGCGAGGGGCAGACCGTAAACGCGGCCCTGGGCATCACCTTTGACCGCGTCGATGCGGTCAAGAAGATGATCTACTTCAAGGACGCGACCGGGGCCGAGGTGTCCAAGAGTTACTGACACCCGGGCCGCGCCCTCACCAGGTCTCGACCGGTCCGCGCGGGACGGGAATGGAATCGCGGTCCGAGGGGCCCCCCTCCGCCCCGCCTCGCGAGAACGCCGGCGACATCGGGGCCGGCCGGTATTTGGGAAGGAGCTCCCCCGAGGCGTCGCAGAACGCCGAGCGCCAGGACAGGTATTCGGAGACCACGGCCTCGAAGTCGGCCTTGGATTCAATGGTGAGGATCCGCTGCTTGAAGGGCTTCGCGGGGCCGAACCGCTTCGCATACCAGGGCGCCACCTTCCGGAAGAGCCGCGGCCCGCGGGCGTCGCCGTAGAAGTCGCAGTACCTCTCGAAGTGGCGCCTCAGGACGCGGATCCTCTCGGCGAATCCAGGCTCCGGCAGGAGTTCGCCCGTGCGCAGAAAGTGCTCCGTCCTTCGGAATATCCACGGGTCGTAGAAGGCGCCGCGGCCGATGCTGACGCCGGCGCAGCCCGTCTCGGCCAGCATGCGGCGCGCGGCCTCCGGGGTCGTGACGTCCCCGTTGCCGATGACCGGGATCGAGCGGACCGCCTCGACGACGGCGCGGATCCCCGCGAGGCTCACCGCGCCCGAGAACCCCTGCGCGCGCGTGCGGCCGTGGACGAAGACCGCGGCGACGCCCGCCTCCTCCAGCACCCGGGCCAGATCCGGGGCCGTGATGTTCTCGGAGTCCCAGCCGAGGCGCATCTTGGCCGTCACCGGGATCCCGACGGCGCCGACCATCCGCCGCACGAGGTCCGCGGTCTTCGACAGCTCGGTCATCATTGCCGAGCCCCCACCGATCTTCGTCACCTTCTTCACCGGGCAGCCCATGTTGATGTCGACGGCCTGCGCGCCCATCTCCTCGCAGATGACGGCCGCGTCGCGCATCTCGTCGGGCCTGCTCCCGAAGAGCTGGATGGAGAGGGGGCGGTCCCCCGCGCACGACTCTACGAGCTTGAGCGCGGTGGGATTGCGCTCGATCAGCGAGCGGGCGTTGACGAGGTCGGTCGTGGCCCATCCGAGGCCCCCCAGCTCGCGCAGGGTCATCCGCATCGGGAGGTTGGTGTAGCCCGCCAGCGGCGAGAGGAAGAGGTTCGAATCGAGCTCGATCTGTTGGATGCGCATGGCCCTCCCCGCACGATGCGCCGCCCCGATGCGGCCGCAACCGGCAAGTGGGCGCCCGGCATGTCCCGCTTCAGCCCGCGACAAGCGTGCGGGACAGGCGGTTGTGGCGCTCGATGACGGACGGGAGGTCGACCGTGCGCAGGCGTCCCTCCTCGACCACGACCCGGCCGTTGATAACCACCCACGACGAGCGCTCGGGCGCGCAGAACACGAGAGCCGCGACAGGGTCGTGAAGCCCGCCCGCGGTGCCGACCCCGCGCAGGTCGTAGGCCGCGAAATCCGCCGCCATCCCTGGGGCGAGCGCGCCAATGTCGTCGCGCCCGAGGACCCGGGCTCCTCCGAGGGTCGCCAGCTCGAGCGCCTGGCGCGCCGTCATGGCCGAGGGGCCGAGTCCGACCCGCTGCAGGAGCATCGCCTGGCGCGCCTCGGCGATCATGCTGCCTGCGTCGTTCGATGCCGACCCGTCGACGCCGAGGCCCACGCGTACGCCCCTTGCGACCATGCGTCGGACTGGCGCAGTGCCCGACCCGAGGCGCATGTTCGAGCACGGGCAGTGCGCGACCCCCGTGCCCGTGCGGGCGAAAAGCTCGATTCCGGCGTCGTCCAGCTTCACGCAGTGCGCGTGCCACACGTCCGGGCCGACCCATCCGAGCGCCTCGGCGTACTGCGCCGGCGTCGCCCCGAACTGCTCGCGGCTGTAGGCGACATCGTTGTCGTTCTCGGCTAGGTGGGTGTGGAGCGAGACCCCGAGGGAGCGGGCGAGGCTCGCGGACTCCCGCATGAGGTCCCTGCTGACCGAGAACGGCGAGCACGGGGCGACGCCGATCCTGAGCATCGAGAGGCGCGCGGGATCGTGGTGGGCCTCGACCACCCGCTGCGTGTCCTTAAGGATGCCGGCCTCGTCCTCGACCAGGCTGTCGGGCGGAAGGCCGCCGCGGCTCCTTCCGACGCTCATGCTGCCGCGCATGGCGTGGAACCGGATGCCGATTTCTTCGGCCGACTGGAGCGTGTCCTCGAGGCGGCAGCCGTTCGGGAAGAGATAGAGGTGGTCGCTCGACGTCGTGCACCCCGACAGGACGAGCTCGGCCATCGCCGTCAGCGACGAGACCCGCAGCATCTCGGGCGTCATCCGCGCCCAGATGGGGTAGAGCGCCTCGAGCCAGCCGAACAACCCGGCATCCTGGGCGGCGGGAAGGGCCCGCGTCAGGCTCTGGAACATGTGGTGGTGGGTGTTGACGAGCCCGGGCACGACGGCGTAGCCGGCGAGGTCGAGCACCCGGTCCGCCGACTGCGGGAGCTCGGAGGCCGGCCCGACCGCGGTGATCGTGTTGCCCTGCGCGTACAGGCCCCCGCCCCGGAGCTCCCTGCGCTGCCCGTCCATCGTGACGAGAACGTCCGCGTTGCGGACCAGCAGCGTCCTGGCCGGGGCCCCGGACGAGGTCATCGCGCGTGCAGCGCGGCCTTCATCCGCTCGAGGCCTCGTGCGAGCGTCGCCCGGGGGCATCCGAAATTGATACGGACATGGCTCCCCGGGGTGGCGCCGAACGGGGCGCCATCGCTCAGGCCGACCCCGCCGGCCTCGAAATGCCTCACCGGGTTCGGCAGGCCGAGCGCCGAGACGTTGAGCCAGGCGAGGTAGGTCGCCTCGATGGGCGCCTCGATGACGACGCCCGTGAGCTCCCGGGACACGGTGTCCACGAGGAAGTCGCGGTTGCCGCGGAGGTAGGCCAGGAGCGCCTGGCGCCACGGCTCGGCATCCCGGTACGCGGCCTCGCACGCGGCATAGCCAAAGGCGTTGACCTCGGCGACGATGCCCGCCCCGGCCTTCGAGAAACGCGCGCGCAGGGCGGCGTCGGGGATGATGGCGAACGACGCCCCGAGGCCCGGCGTGTTGTACGTCTTGCTCGGGGCCATGAGGGTGACGGTCCGCGGGGCCGCCGCGGGGGCGGCAACCGCGGCGGGCTCGTGCACGGCGCCCGGCTCGAGCAGGAGGTCGCAGTGGATCTCGTCCGAGACGAGCACGAGGCCGTGGCGGGTGCAGAAGTCGGCGGCCCTCGCGAGCTCCCCGCGGCCCCACACGCGGGCGACCGGGTTGTGGGGGTGGCAGAGCAGGAATACGCGGGTGCGGGGGGTGACGGCCCTCTCGAGGGCGTCCCAGTCGATCTCCCAGCGCCTCGCGCGGGGGTCGAGCGCGAGCGGGATGCTCCGCGGCACCCGGCCCGAGTTCCTCGGGGCGTTTGTGAAGGGCGGGTAGATGGGCGAGAGGCTTAGGATCTCGTCCCCGGCCTCGGCGAACGCGCGGGCCGCCACGTTCAGGCCGCACACGAGCCCGGGCAGCCAGACGAGCCATGAGGGGTCGACCTGCCAGCGGTACCTCTCGGCTAGCGCGCCCAGGACCGCGTCGACCGTCGACTTGACGGGCCGGGCGTAGCCGAAGATACCGTGCGCCGCGCGGCGCTGGAGCGCCTCGACGATCGCGGGCGCGACCTCGAAGTCCATGTCGGCGACCCACATGGGCAGCACGTCCCGTCCCTCGTACTTCTGCCACTTCTGGGAGTCGGTGCCGAGCCGGCGGGGCGGCGTGTCAAAGTTGAACGTCATCGGGGCGCCGAGAGAACCACATCGCCCTGCGGATTCCGAACGTTTTTTGGCGGGCCTCCCGGAGCCGGGCCCGCGGGGTCACGCGGGCTCGAAGAGGGGCACGATCCGCATCCCGGGAACCGTGACAAGGCCCTTGTCGGTGATCCGGATCTCGGGGATGACGGAGAGAGGGATCAGGTTGAAGCCCATGTAGGGGAGGGTGCAGCCGGCCGCCTTCCACGCGCGCTTGAGCCTCGTCGTCGCGCGGGCGACCTCGGGCGCCCGCCTGTCCGACATGAGCCCTGCGACCGGCAGCGCCACCTTGGCGACCACCCTGCCTGCCCGCACGACGCACACCCCGCCCCGCATGCGCTTGATCTCGGCCAGCGCCCGGCGCATGTCAGGCTCGTTCCTGCCGGCGACGATGATGTTGTGGGCATCGTGCCCCACGGAGCTGGCGACGGCCCCTTCCCTGAGCCCGAAATCCCTGAGGAGCCCGTGCGCGACCGCGCCGGACAGGCCGTGGCGCTCGACGACTGTGACGAAGCACAGCCGGTGCCGCGCCAAGAGGCCCGCCCAGCCCTCTCCGGCGCGCGGCCTGAGTTCCACCCGGTCATGGAAGAGGATGATCCCCGGAAGCGCGGTCCGTATGACGTTGGCCGTCACCGGCCTTGTCGGTAGCTTCGGCACGAGGCCCAGCCCGGCCGAGAACGTGACGGTGCGGTACGCGGCGCGCGGATACCGGTACCGGCGGGACAGCGCCCTGTCGAGGACGGGCGTTATCCTGCGGTTCCTGACGACGAGCTCGCCGCCGTACCAGGTGCACTGCGGCTTCAGGGAGTCGTCGAGCAGCACCAGATCGGCCCGGCGCGCGGGCGCCAGCCCCCCGATCTCGCCGTCCATGCCGAACCGCGTGGCCGAATGAAGCGACCCCATGCTCCATGCGGCCTCGGGCGCCAGGCCCGCCCTCACCGCCGAGCGCACGACCCAGTCCATCCCGAAGAGGAAGAGGTCGTCGGCGTCCCTGTCGTCGGTGCAGACGCAGACCCGCTTCGGGTTCGCGCCGAGCTCGGTCACGGCCTTGATCGCCTGAGGAAGCGAGTTCCACGGCGTCGTGGGGGGCCCCCCGCGCAGGAAGACCCATACGCCGCACTCGAGGAAGTCGTCGGAGATCTCGCGGTCGATCGCCTCGTGGGTGTCCGAGATCCCGGAGGCGGCGCCCGCCGCGACGAATTCGCGGCCGTAGATATGGCCCGACACGGGCAGCCCGCGGCGAAGCGCCTCGGCGAGGACGGCGTGGCTCCTCCGGTCGCCCATGGCCACCTGGACGAAGTCCATCTTCTCGCCGAGCCCCACGGCCTCGGGCCAGCGGTCGAATATCCTGCCAATCTTTGCCGGCGTCAGGTCGCCCCCGGCGGTCTCAAACCTCGGACCCGTCGCGGGGACCGTGCTCGGCACGGTGAGGAAGATGGAAAGCGGCGCCTGCCTTGCGTCCTCGAGCATCCACTCGATCCCCTTCGCGTCGCAGACATTGCCGATCTCATGGCTGTCGCAGAAGATCGTCGTCGTCCCGTTAAGGAGCGCGGGCTCGGCGTAGGCGCACGCGGTCATCATCGAGCTCTCGATGTGGATGTGCGGATCCACCAGGCCGGGCGCGAGGATCCCGCCCCGGGCGTCGAACCGGCGGGTCGCCGAACCCCGCGGCGCCTTGCACGCCCCTGCGGGCTTCACGGCGGCGATCCGGCCGCTCTTTATCCACACCTCGCGGCCCTCGTGGATCCTCTCCGTGAACGTGGAAAGGATCCGGGCGCCCGTGATGACGAGGTCCGGGGCCTCGCGGCCCATTGCGACGGCCGCGAGCGTGCGGGTGACCCTGTGGAGGGGGGGTACGGAGAAGCGCGTGAGACTCATGGTGCTTGGGAAATCCTGCGGCTGCGGGCCGGGCCGACCGGCCCGCGCCTGATGATCCGCTTATACATCCGAGGACCGGACGAGGCGAGACGATTGAGGGCCGCGGCCCGTGTCACGGGCCGGGTGCGCCTGCGGGAGCCCCGTCCGTCTCATAGGACGTGGTGAAGAAGACCTGAGTCGCGTAGATTCTTTGGTCGACAGCTAGGACGGCATGGCCGAAGCGACAGGCGCAACCTGTCCGCTTGAAGGCGGGGTTGAGCAGGTTGGCGCGGTGGCCCGGGGAATTCATCCAGCCCGCAAGAAGAAAAGCCGCATACTCCGAGTAGGAATAATAGCGGTTGGGCGAGCCGGCGGAGCGAAGCAAGGGTATCCAGAGCGCGTTTTCCGCCACGATGCCGCCCTGGAGTCCTGCGCGCTCCACCCGCTCCCTAACGGTGTGCGCCCCGGGGAACGGATTGGAATGCTGGGCCTTCATGGCCAGCACTAGGTAGGAGGCCTGCTCATCCGCGGCGGCGTCAAGGGCCGGCTCGCGCGCGAGGGCCGGCACGCCATGCGCGGCGCGCACCCGGTTTGACTCCTCGAAGATCGCCCGAGCCAGCAGCCCGTGGTCGAAATCCTCCGGCGTCATCAGCCGATCATACCGTTCGGCGCTGGGCGCCGGGGGACTCGCGTGGGAGCACGCCGCGAAGAGCCCGGCGAGCAGCCCGACTAGGATGCTGTGGCG
Source organism: Opitutaceae bacterium (assembly GCA_003164715.1). Lineage (GTDB taxonomy): Bacteria > Verrucomicrobiota > Verrucomicrobiia > Opitutales > Opitutaceae > Palsa-1447. The sequence goes on from PLTZ01000044.1 coordinate 28,043, forward strand.
GATTCTCACGGTGACGATACAAGCGCGGGAGCGCAGTTACGTAAAGAGTTTCGGCGATCCAGGTCCGGGTAACCGGAATCAGGCGTTGTCATTTACGGCCCGCAGATTCTTACATGGAAGGCGACATCCCCCTTACACCATGGCCATACCCAAGCAACTTTCCACGACCGCGCAGAACGAGACGTTCGGCGGGGTCACCTACCACATCGAGGGCGAGCTTGTGCCGGCCCTGCAGGTCGAGCTGAGCACGACGGGAGTCTATTTCGAGCACCATATCCTGCTCTGGAAGGACCCGGCGGTGCAGATCGCGCTGCACCCCCTGAAGGGCTCGTTCAAGCGGATGCTCGCGGGGATGCCGTTCATGCTGACCGGCGCGAGCGGGCCCGGGCGGATCGCCTTCAGCCGCGACGGAGCCGGCCACGTGTTCGGCCTGCACCTGAGTCCCGGCTCAGGCATAGATGTGCGCGAGCACCAGTGGCTGGCCGCGACTGAGAACGTCGAGTACTCGTTCACGCGTGTCAAAGGCGCGGCCAACATGCTGCTGGGCGGCACGGGCTTCTTCATCGACACGTTCTCCTGCCCGGCCCGGGAGGGGATCCTCTGGCTGCACGGCTTCGGCAATGTGTTCGAGGTCGTACTGGCGCCCGGCGAGCAGATCGACATCGAGCCGGGCGGCTGGATCTACAAGGAGCGCTCGGTCCAGATGGAGACGACGTTCCAGAAGCTCACGACGGGGCTCTTCGCCAGCGCGGGACAGATTGTTTTCAACCGCTTTACCGGTCCAGGGAAGATCGCGCTCCAATCGATGTACTACCACATGGCGGGCAGCGAGTAGCCTAGACCGGCGGAATGTTCCCGAAGGGGTGGGTTCGGGAACGCACCCTTGAAAATCCCGACGGGCCTAAACGCCGCGAGGGAGTCGGACCGAGTGGTGCGGGCAATCATCATGAATCCCGAGACGGAATTCATTCTTGGGCGACAAAAGGTTCGTACCCTCATTGGCCTTGACTCGACCGTCGGGTCTTGCCGGCCGGAGTTGGGTAGCCGTGCGCAATAGGGGGGTCAAGCAAGGTCTCGTCTCGGGGCAATTCACCTAGTGACAGCGCCCATTCGTCGTCACGTCAGCCACCGGATTGGCGCAAGGCGTTTATGGGTAGCGTATAGCGCCATCTCATGATCGAATGGCGCAAGACGGGCATTGAATCCTCAAGCATCATTGGAATGCGCCTGGAATTCGACCATCGTGGAACAACCCCAAGAAGAGGCGGCCGCATGCGAAGAAAATCTAGAGTTGCCGTGGTGTTGATCCTGGCAGCGCTGACCCCGCTGCCGGCAAGTGTTGCGCGCGCCGACCAGGGGGAGGAGGCGGAGCAGATCGAGGCCATCTTTTCAAAGACGAGCAATGGCTACGTTCGCCTGCTGCGCCCGGACGGCTCCCTCCGGCCCGAGACCTACCGATATGGAAAGGGCGAGTTCTGGGGAGGCGACTTCGTCGACTCATCGGTGGACCGCCTGACCGTGGACGACATCGCGCGGACAATATCGCCGGCCCTTGCACGGCGGAGCTACGTGGCCGCCAAGGATCCAAGCTTCGCGGAGCTCTTCATCGTGATTAGCTGGGGGACGACCGTGGCGCCGGAGCATCGAACAATGGATCCCGCATATGAGGACGTCGAAAGGGGGCAGATGCGGGCCAACACGAAGCCGCATTCCCCGTTCTTCGGCAAAGCAGGCTACACGGTTGTCATGAGCGGAGTCACCGGTGGCCTGCAGGAGGGGGCGTTGGACGGCAGCGCAAATACTTGGAACCTCGGCGGGGCGGACCCTTCCTCGGCGATCGTACCGACCCGATCGACCTCGGACGCGAACGCAAACGACAATGTCATCATCCAGGCAAGCTCCGCACTTCGGGTTGAGAACCAGATGTGGGCGCAGATAAGCCAGGAAAACGCCCGGATGCTGGGGTACGCGTCGCTCGCCGACGCCGAGCTCCAAAGGTACCGGTACTTCGTGGTGCTGCAGGCCTACGACAACAGGACCCTCTCCCAGAAGAAGCCCAAGCTGCTGTGGGAGGCCCGCCTGAGCATCAGCGAGCATCGAAACCTTTTTGACAAACGGCTCGGGGCGTTGGCGGAGAATGCCAGCGCCTATTTCGGGCAGGACAGCAACGGACTCGTGCACAAGGCGGTGCCCGTCGGATTTGTGCGCATCGGCCAGATGAGCTCGCTGGAGTTTCCCACCGAGCCCGAGGCTGCGGCCCTGGCCGGCGATGGGGCTCATGTGGCTTACCTCAGGAGGGAGCGCTCCGAGACCGGACTGGCGGTTGTCGACGTGGACAAGCCCGAAGAGACCGTCTTCGCCAAGATACCCGGCGGCGCGGAGCCCGCCCGAATCGCATGGAGCGATCCGGAGCACATCCGGGTGACCCTCGTTTCGGCCGGCGCGGCGACCTTCGACACAAGGTCCCTGTCCTGGTCGGCAGCGCCGGCGGACTCCGCGCCCGCCGGGCATCCGACCGCCGCGCGCGACGATGCAATGCTGGCCCGAGTGGAGGGGAAGTTTCCCCATCGAAACGTCGAGATCCTGGGTTCGGACAATCGCGGCCGGCGCTATCTCCTGGCCGTCTCGGGAACGAAGGGCCCCGCCAGGTACTACCTCTTCGACAATGAGGACGACGTACTCGTCGACGTCGGCAGATCCAGCCGAGCCCCATGAAACACCTGTCACGCTGGGAGCTCGCCGTGGTATTGCCCGCGCTGCACACGCTGGGTGCGGCAACCGGGGATGGCGGCCCCATCATGATGCCGCCATTCTTCGTCGAGGAGCAGCGCGCCGACGGAATCAAGTGGCTCTATGGCGCCGACGCCGACCTGCAGGTGCTTTCCGGCTGCGCCACCGATGCGACGGCCGGATTCCTCAGGCAGATCATGGAGCAGCGCAATGAGCTCCGGGCGTTCATCCCGGATGAGTTCCTGCTCCACGCAAGCCTGCCGACGACGCTCATCGTCTTCCCGGAGTCGCTGAAGCAGACCATGGACCAAGCCCTGGCGCGGGAGCTTGAACAGGGGGACGCGGATAAGCCCCGGCGGTTCAGCCCGATGAACGACCTTCGGCTATCTGAGCCCGATTCCAGCTATATCTTCATCGTGTTTGACGATGTCGCGCCGGGGACCGAGGCATGGCTCCGGGGAGGTGGCGGCACGCGCCCAATGAACCTTCAAACGGCCGTGCACTCTCCCGCCTATCTCCGATTCCTCCTAAAGGCGCGCGTTCCGGCGCTGCCCGACTGGTATGTGAGCGGCTGCGTGGGGCTTTATGAGACCAATGAATTCAAGGCGGACAGCGGATCCGACGGGCGGCCGTCGCAAGCCGGCCGCCTCGCATTGGACGGGGCGAGATTCGGAACGGATCCGTGGCTCTCCGAAGGCGACGCCTCGGCCCTCCGGCGGCACCCGGATGGCGCAAGGCCGCTGGTCCCGATGCGCGAGCTCTTCGCCGCGCGGTACCCCTCCTCGAAGTCGGATGAATATCGCCGGGTCTGGGAGGCGCAGGCCGAACTCTTTGTCCGGTGGGCCCTCTCCGGTGGAGTGGATGGGGGGCCGGAACGTCTGCGGCGCTTCGTGGAAGGCGCCACAACGCAGCGCACCACCGAGGAGTTCTTCTATTCCTGCTTTGGAATCGACTACGGCGACGCCTTGGACGCGCTCAGCGACTTTCTTCCGCACGCTGTCGAAAGGCCGCTCTACGTCGCGCCCGGCACCGCCCCAGGGTTTCCCTCTTTTGACCTTCGGGAAGCCACCGCGGGCGAGGTGCGCAGGATCAAGGGCGAATGGTCGCGCCGGGTCCTCGGGGTGATCAAGGAAGACAATCCCGGCTCCCTTCCCCATTTCGCCGGGAAGGTTCGCGCTTCTCTGGAGGGGTCCCTGGCGCGCGGCGAACGCGATCCGGGTTTTCTGGCATCGTTGGCCCTGTTTCGCATTCAGAACGGTAGCCCGAAGGAGGGGTTTCAATTGCTGGAGCAATATTCCGGCGCGGCGGCCGCGCGCCCGATGGCCCAGCTGGAGCTTGCGCAGCAGCACCTTCTCGAGGCGCTTGCACGGCCGACCGGGACCAAGGGGCTTCTCGGGGATGAACAAGCCTCCGAACTCCTCCGCGAAATCTCGGCCTGCCTTAACGCGGGTCCCATCGAGTCAGCCTACAAGCTGGCCGCCAAGGTACTCGAGCACCTGGGGCGCGACCCTACGCGATCGGAGAGAATGATGCTTGCCGACGGCGCGCGCCTGTTCCCAAGGGATTCGCAATTGGTCGTGCAGGCCGTATCCTGGGAGCTTCGGGCTGGGGAGGTCATGGGCGCATCAAGGTTGATTGAATTCGGCCTTTGGGAAGGCGCAGACCCGTCTGAGAGCCAGAAGCTCCTCGTGCTGGAGAATCTCGCGAGACAGGCCCTGGCGGCCACAAGCCCGCAAGGAGGCATTCGCTGACCAATCGCTCGAGCTATCGCGATGCCTGTGCCAGTAGCTTGACCCGCTCTTTTGCCGCACCTCTACCCGGTTGGATCTGAGGAGGCGCTCGTTTCTCCGGCGTCCTTTCAGACTGGCCGGTAGGTGCTTCAGAAGCTGGCTGAAAATCGGTCCATTCTGAATCGGCACGCCCCATTGCTCCTTTGCCTGCATCGTTCGGGTTCCGGCTCCCGATACGGGTGCTCGCTGTCCTCGAAATGCGTCAGATCGCTCGGAAGTCCCCGATCTTCAATGGAAACAGCGGCCGGCCCAGACGTTTCGAACTCACGCGCTCGATTTCGAGAGCCACGGTGTAGTTGTGGGTCACAAATCGAAGCATTTCCACGCGTGGAATCGTCAGGCACCGCGTCCCGTTGTTCGCCGTCACGCTTGAATTGGGCGAGCTGTTTTGCATCAGTCCGATTTCCCCGAAGAAATTGCCGGACTTAATTGTCGCCACAGGGCGGCCGTTTCGGGACACCTGAGCATCTCCCTGAAAGATGACAAAGAAGTCCTCAACGACCTGGCCTTCATTCAATATGCCCTGCCCCTGCGCATAGTCGGCGATGCGGGAGAGTCGCGCGAAGCGATCTATGGCCTGGAGGTGCCAGTTCTTGCAGAGCGAGATTCTCCGCAGGAACGGGCGCTTGAGTACCATATCAGCAAGCGTCGCCTGTGAGACCCTCTTGACAATGAGCTCCTCCGCCACCGATCGCTCGACCGTGAGCAGCGTGACCGGAGTCAGCGTGCGCAGGCGATAGTTTGGAAACCCGGGGTCCGCCAGGTCATGGAGGCCGATCAAGTTCCCTTCGCCTATCACCTGTACCTGCACCGTCCTCCCCGTCGTCAGCTTGCGGCGCAGGCTGACTTTCCCGCTTACGATCAATGAGACACACGTCGGAACGTCCCCGCCTTGGAGCGTCTTCCATGGCCCGTGCCTGGTGACCTTCATTTTCCGGACCAGCTCGATCCTTTGGGGCGGCAGCATCCCGCTGAAGAGGGGCAGCGCCGCAAGCAACTTCAGGCGGCTGGACTCGTCAAGCGCTGGGGCATCGCGATCGAACCAGCGCGTCTGCCAGAGACGGATTGCTTTGCGCCACAACCTGGCGCGGGAACGCACCCATGCGAAGAGTTCCCATCCTAGATAGCCTGCACACAGGACCGCAAGCGAGCCGCCGGTTCCCACGGCTATGTGCAGGCCATTGGTCCGCCAGAACGCCACGCTCCAGGGCGGCAGGTCTGAAAGGCGGCCGATCCAGCTAAGGACGACTAGGGTCCAGACGACACTGTATGCCATCCTGCACCAGGTAGTCGGATGGGAAAGCGTCCGTCTGAGCAGCCGGCCGCGGGCCACCGGCTGCAGATTGGGCGGAAAGACGAATGCATGCTCGGAGTCGCTTGGTTCTCGCGTGGCGCCGACATGGAAGAGCGTGGCAAGCCTCTCGCCAAGGATTGGACGCAGGCTGACAATAAGGCCGAGCAGGGGAAAGAACGCCCACTCGGGCCTGTGCCACGAGGCGACGCCCGCGGCGGCCGACAATGTGGCCGGCATCGCGAGCGCTATCATTAACTGGTCAACGCGCGGCAGCATCACGACGTCGGACTTGTCCGAGGTGAATCGAGGCGGGACCTTCGTCCAGCTCCACCTGGGCCGGTAGACTTCGCCGCCCGAGCCGCGTATCATGCAGCAGGCTAGAAGCTCGCCCGCACTGAGCGCGGCGCTGAGAAGCGCCAGCCCGACCAGTACGTCGGGTACTGACGCGGGAAGCCTGGGCCGGAAGGACAGGGCCACGGCCAGGCTCGCGAAGAAGAGCAGTCTGACGGAGCGCTTTAGGGCTCGCGATCGCACCCCCCAATGCCAGTCATATGCGAGGATGGGCTCGGGCCCAATGCCCGGCTCCAGAAGGATATTGGCCCTCAACGCCTTGAGGATCAATTCGTAGGATTCGCCCAAGGGCAGGCATTGTCTATTGCGGATCGCCTCATCCAGCATCGCTGGAACCGTCTTCGGCTTCTCGAACTGGCACAGGGTCCGCCACTGCTCGGGCGTCACGCTCAGGTAAGTCCGCGCGGTGATGTTCTTCAGCACGATGAGGCCGTTGACAGGCTCGCTTTGCCTCAGATTCGGAGCCAGGTGCAGCGTCTGCGCGGAAAGCAGGAGATTGATGTCCATGGCCGAAATCAGCCGGACACACAACCGCCCGTCGCTTCGCTGACGGCGGCGACCAGCTGTGCGTTTTCGAAGGGTTTTGCCAGAAATCTGTGTTCCCGGAGGTCATCCGGCCACCACGACACATCAGTGAGATGACCGCTGATGAATATTACGCAAAGGCCGTCGATACGGGCGCACATGCGGCGCGCAAGCTCCAGTCCGTCCACGCGTGGCATCATGACATCGCATATGGCGACAGCCGGAGGACGGGACGCGGCATCCAGGATGTCCATGGCGTGCGCCGCACCGTCCGCTGTCCTCACCACCCAGCCCATGCCCCGAAGAACATGGTCTATAAGGCATAGGAAGGAGATCTCGTCATCGACGACAAGAATCCACGGTGCGTCAGGGCTTGTTGAGGCGGACTCAATGGGCGCACACGCCGGCGGATCTGTCGGTTCTCGTTCCATGGGCGGACATTACCACCGGTGTCCGCGGTAAGCAAAATGAACAACTACTTAGTCGGGGCCGGTTCCGTCACCCGTTCTACCTCGCGCATCACAGGCATCCGAAGTTGGCTGGCTGCCCCGCATAGTGCCCAAAAACTGGTGGGTTAACCGAACACCCGCTGCGAAAGGCACCCCTTTTTCAAACGGGTGGTCGAGGACGAATGGATTTCCGCAGTATATCGAAAAGCAAGGATCCTTGGGCTTTTAGAATCGATGGAAGCCGCCGTCGCTTCCAAGGGCCTCACGAATGTCAGCAATGGACCGACGAGCTTTCCATCACGAGATCGCCCTGCCCAGACCGAAGTGGGAGTCGTGATCTCGCCGTCAATCGGGGTGTTTCTTGCCGATAGAAGAGAGACACCACGAATTACCCGCGCGGCCAGAGCGCCTGACAAGATTCAGCTATGACACGTCCTAAACTTAACCAAGTATTACTTGATAGCAGCGGAAGGGGGATAGTGCCGGCTTGCATTGAAGACCAGGATCCTGTTCCCCACCTCGTCAACCGGGTATGAGGCGTCCCTTGGTGCGCTCCTGTAGCAGAGTTCGGCGGGATTGGCATAGACGTGCCCCGTGGGATCGTCTCCTCCAGTGACATCCGGTCCGATGGCCGGCCACGGCATATTGCCCCACCAACTTGGCTTTTTGGAGAGATAGAAGGAATTCGGTAACCTGTGGTCAGCCGGGGCTGAATTTGCGAGCTGGACCAGGCCGCTTGGCATCTCTGACGGGTTCCACTGCGCCTGTTTGGTCACCGTGTCATAATTGCCCCAGCGCACCAGCGTTCCTGCCACCCTCGGGTCATCCTTTAGCGGCGGCCTAGAGCTGCCCTCGTTCCCCGACCAGCCCAAGAGATATATCGCAGTGTTGCCGTTTTTGCCGCCCGGTGGCGCGCACTCGTAGGTGTCGTGGTAGCCCGGCTTTCCAAGCACGTTCCCGACCAGGTTGAAGTAGCGCGTGCCTGTGAATAGGTTTATTGGGACCGTCGATCTGGACATTCCGGGCTCCCACCCAATGAACTGGTTGCGGAACGCCGTGACTAAGTTGTGGGTTCCGTGGATGTAGTCGGCGATGAGCCCTGTCGAGTCATTGCCCTCGATGAGCATCATGTCGGTGCCCGCCGCGTGCATGGCGTTGGCGGCCAAGAACCACACGCGTATCTTCGTCCTCCGCGCGTAATCGTCCGCATAGTAGTCGTCGACCGCGTAGTTGTAGGCGAAGACCGTGCCGGCTCCGGTTCCATTGGCGATCATGGGTGAGACCACATGCTGAAAGATATTGTTCTCCACCAGGTTGTCCGCACCCATGTACGTCTCGATTCCGTAGCTCAGGAACCACTTGTTTTGCGTGCCGTAGAAATAGCTGTCGCGCACAACGCAATGGTTCGCGAGGTGAAACCACACGTGGTTGCGGTTGGTATTGAGATCACGAATACCCTTAACCCAACACCGGGTCGCGTTGTAGAGCAGGATTCCCGACTTCGATCGGCTGTTTAGGTGGTCGATGGAGAGATCCTCGATTCCCACGCCGCTGATGACTGAGTTTGCCCACCAGGCACCCGGCTTCTGCGAGCACCTCCAGTTCGGCATGTAGAGCCCCGGAGAGATCGTGACTCTTTTTCCGTATACGGCCGTTGCGAGCACCATCTGCATCTGGGCGCGACCTTTGCGGCCGGCGCCACCCGGGCCCTCCACGCCGGAGATGCCCTTCTTCTGGCTCACCCAGATCGTCTCGCTTGCGGCATCGGAATCGTCGAGCTGGTCAAGGCAGATGATGCTCTTGCCCGGAACCAGGTTGGCCGTGCTGCTAAGCGTGATCTCAGTCGCGCCCTGCGCGTAGCCGTCGGTCCACTCGGCGCTGTTGTTGGGTGCTGACGCGCTATGGTCCTTGTATTTCGGAAGGCTGGAATCGAAGTTCTTGATGCGGATGTCCGCGTCCGTGGCGTCCGACCCTTTGCCCTTCCTATCGTCGCCCTGGGTGAAGATGAGAAACGTCTGGTCGGCGCCGGCGCCTCGCAATGTCACGTCGCCGTGGTTGGCGAAGTCGATGCTCGAGGAAAGCGGATAGGTCCCTGCGCTCAACAAGACGACCTGCCCGATGGGGCACGATGCGATGGCGCTGTTGATTTCCTCGGCCGTCGCCCCCGGCGAGAGCGTCTTCCAATTTGTCGTCCGGCTGGGAATCTCTTCAGGGATTCCCGCCTTGGACCAATCGGCGGCGCGCTCCGGGCTCAGTATGCCGCTCCAGTTCGCGGCGGGAGAAGCCTGGCAAAGGCATGCCAGCAACGCGCAGACGGCGCCAAGGAGACGATGGAAGCGGGGGCAATGGAGTGAAAGTCTCATTTGCATTGTAGCTAGTGGTGCGGAGACTCGGTTCGTGGGAAGAAGCTTCGACTACTCGCGGGTCCCGAGGCGATTCCTGAGAGGCATTCGGGGCCCCGAAACTCCACACGACAGCCCATCGAGGCCGGCCATGTGATTAAACCCGCTATCTGCACCGTCAACACCTTATCGGAACTGCCTTAAAAAAATAGGGCGGGTTCCAGTCCAGAAGTCGCCAGCAAAGCCCTGACGGGAATGCCGAGGAGAGCTGCAGGCCCCAACGAGGAGGGAATGGACGCTGCCTTGGGCGGAGCCGAGACCGCGCAGCCGTGCGCCCTTGACCAGACCATTTATTGAGCTTTCACTAAAGAAT
>PLTZ01000024.1 GCA_003164715.1 Opitutaceae bacterium
AGTTCTACTTCCGGACGACGGACGTCACCGGGGTCATCACGCTGCCGAAGGGCGTCGAGATGATCATGCCCGGCGACAACATCAACGTCGACGTCGACCTGATCGTCCCGATTGCCATGGAGAAGACCCAGCGCTTCGCCATTCGCGAGGGCGGCCGCACGATCGGAGCCGGTCGCATCACGGAGATCACCGAGTAACCGTTCGTCACGAACCACTAAACCCGGCTCGCCGAGGTTCCGCAAAGGGGGCCTCGGCGTCGTCGTCTAAACAATTCCACGACTATTAGGGGTGTAGCTCAATTGGTAGAGTAGCGGTCTCCAAAACCGTCGGTTGGGGGTTCGAGTCCCTCCGCCCCTGCCACTCCAAAGGATCCCACAGCAGCACATGAAAAACCCGTTCCAAAGCACCCGCATCTTCGTCGGCGAAATGGTCGGCGAACTCCAGAAGGCGAGCTGGCCCACCCGGACGGAGCTGCGCGACTCAACGATCGTCGTCATCCTGGCGAGCCTGATGCTCGGGCTCTTCACGAGCATCAGCGACTTCTCGCTCTACCAGGTCGTGGATCTGTTCACGTCGATGATCGGCCGCTAAACCCGCAATGGCATCACAAACGACAGCGCCCGCAGGGGCCCAGTGGTTCGCCCTTCACACGCTCTCCGGCCAGGAGAACAAGGTGAAGACGTACATCGAGCGCTTCAAGACGGCCGAGGAACTCGACGACTCGATCTTCGAGGTGCTGCTCCCGACGGAGGTCGTCTCGGAGGTGAAGAACGGCAAGAAGTCGTCCAAGGTGAGGAAGCTCTACCCGGGCTACGTCTTCATCCAGATGAAGCTCTTCGGCGAGGACGGCAACCTGATCAACAAGCCCTGGTACTTCGTCAGGGAGGTGGCAGGCGTCATCGGCTTCGTCGGCGGGGAGCACCCGGCGCCGCTGCGCCAGTCGGAGATCGACGAGATCCGCGCGCGCATCGAGGCGGCCAACGGCAAGGAAGTGCCGAAGGTCCAGTACTCGGTCGGCGAGGAGGTCAAGATCAACGACGGCCCGTTCGCGAACCTGAACGGCCGGATCGACGAGATCGACCCGGACCGCGGCAAGCTGAAGATTTCCGTGTCCATCTTCGGCCGGTTCACGCCGGTCGAGCTCGAGTACTGGCAGGTCCAGAGGAGCACCGAGTAGGCACCCCCGACCGCAACCCCCTTCAAAAATGGCCAAGAAAATCCAAGGCTACATTCGACTTCAGCTCCCCGCAGGCGCGGCCAACCCCGCGCCCCCGGTCGGCCCCGCCCTGGGCGCCCAGGGCGTCAACATCATGGCGTTCTGCAAGGAATTCAACGCCAAGACCAAGGACCAGAACGGGATGATCCTCCCGGTGATCATCACGGTGTACGCGGACAAGAGCTTCTCGTTCATCCTGAAGTCGCCCCCGGCGTCGGTCCTCCTCAAGAAGGCGGCCAACATCGCGAGCGGCTCGCCGCGCCCGAACCAGGACAAGGTGGGGAAGGTGAGCAAGAAGCAACTGCTGGAGATCTACAGGCTCAAGCACAAGGACCTGAACGCCAAGGACGACGAGGCGGGCATCCGCATCATCGCCGGCACCGCCCGCAACATGGGCATCGAGGTCGTCGACTAGATCCCGGAAGCAACACTTTGAAGCGGGAGTCCCACCCGGGACGTTCGCACCGCAAGGAGCAAAACATGGAAAAACACAGCAAACGTTATCGCAGCGCCGTCCAGGCCGCCGATCTCGGGAAGGACTATCCCCTGACCGAGGCCGTGAACATCCTGGCCAAGTTCCCGAAGGCCAAGTTCGACGAGACCGTCGAGCTGTCCGTGCGCCTCGGGGTCGACCCCACCGCGGGCGAGCAGATGGTCCGCGGGACCACGCCGCTGCCGAACGGGTCGGGCAAGAAGGTCCGGGTCCTCGTCTTCACGGTCGACACGAAGGCGGCCATCGACGCGGGCGCCGACCATGCCGGCCTCCAGGACATGATCGCTAAGATCAACGAGGGCTGGCTCGACTTCGACGTTGCGATCGCGACGACCGAGGCCATGAAGACCGTGCGCACGATCGCCCGCGTCCTCGGGCCCAAGGGCCTCATGCCGAACCCGAAGAGCGGCACCGTGACCGACGACGTGGCCGCAGGCATCAAGGCCGTCAAGGCCGGGCGCGTCGAGTTCAAGATGGACAAGACCTGCAATATCGGGGTCGGCATCGGCAAGCGCTCCTTCACCTCCGCCCAGATCCTAGAGAATCTCCAAGCGGTTCTCGAGGCCGTCGGCAAGGCGAAGCCGGCCCACTTCAAGGGCCACTACATCAAGTCCGTCACCCTTTCCTCGTCGCAGAGCCCTTCCGTGCGGATCGCGTCCACCGAGTACGGCAAATACTAAACCAGGAGACCCGACCCATGAGAGCCGAAAAGAAATACCTTATCGACGAGGTGGAGACCCACCTCAAGAAGTCCGACTACGTGATCCTCGCGAACTACAACGGCATGACCGTTGCCGACGCGGCCGAGCTTCGCAAGAGGCTCTCCGCCGAGAAGGCCGAGTACCACGTCGTGAAGAATAGCTCGCTGCGCGTCGCCGCCAAGTCGCTCGGACTGCCCGACATCGAGGGCGCCCTGATCGGGCCGACCGCGATCGTCGTCGGCGGCAGGAACTCCGCGGGGGTTGCCAAAGTCCTCAAGCAGTTCTTCAAGGAAAAGCAGAAGATCGAGGTCAAGGCCGCCGTCCTCAGCAAGAAGCTCATCTCCTCGAAGGACGTCTCGCGCCTCGCCGACATGCCGTCGCTTGACGTGCTGCGCGCCCAGCTGCTCGGCCTCCTCAACCAGCCCGCGAGCATGTTTGTCCGCGTCATCAACGCGGTCCCGCAGGGCCTCGTCAACGTCCTCCAGGCCAAGGTCCGCGCGGCTGGCCCAAGCTAACCCAACCTTTCAACCCAACCTTTCAAAGGGGTCCCCCCCGGGCAGCCGGAAGCCCCGACGAAAAACAAAATCAAACGCAGCAGGCTAGGGGATACGTCCCTTAAACGCGCCCCCCAATCCGGGCCGCTAGCCGGCAGCCAAAGAACATCATGAGCGACATCACAAAAGACCAAGTCATCGAGTGGCTCTCCAGCCAGTCGGTCCTCGAAATATCCGCCCTCGTCAAGGACCTCGAGTCCAAGTGGGGCGTCTCGGCCGCGGCACCCGTCGCGGCCGCCGCGGCCCCGGCCGCGGCAGCGGCTGCCGCCGCACCCGCCGAGGAGAAGACCGAGTTCACGGTCATGCTTCTGGAGAGCGGCCCCAACAAGATCGGCGCGATCAAGGAAGTCCGCGCGATCACGGGGTTGGGCCTGAAGGAGGCGAAGGACCTTGTCGAGGGCGCGCCGAAGGCCGTCAAGGAGGGTGTGAACAAGGCCGAGGCCGAGGAAATCAAGAAGAAGCTCGAGGCCGCGGGTGCCAAGGTAGAGCTCAAGTAATTGCGCCCAGCTACTTGGCGATCACCTACTTGCAGTTCCACAAGCTTACGGGACAGGCCACGCGTCCGCGCGGCCTGTCCTTTGCCTTTTTTCAAATTGTAGACATGTTAGCGATTCCGCGGCCCGTCCAGTCCTGGGCCGCGCATTGATTCATTGCGTCCTTAATCCCAACGGGAATTTCCATGGCCGACCGCAGCACCTCCACAGAACGCATCAACTTCGGCAAGCTCCGCGAAGTCATCCAGCCACCCAACCTGATCGAGATACAGATCAATTCCTACCTGGGTTTTCTGCAGAAGGGCGTCCCCGAGAAGCAGCGCAAGCCGCAGGGCCTCGAGGCCGTGTTCAAGGAGGTCTTTCCGATCCAGTCGTATGACGAGCGCCTGACGCTGGAGTACGTCTCCTACACGCTCGGCGACGCGAAGAACTCGGAGATCGAGTGCATCCGCGAGGGCATCACGTATTCGGTTCCCCTATACGTGAAGTTGCGCCTGCGCGAGGAGGATTTCATCAAGGACGAGGACATCTACATGGGCGAGATCCCCATGGTGACCGAGCGCGGCTCCTTCATCATCAACGGCGCCGAGCGCGTCGTCGTGTCCCAGCTGCACCGCTCGCCCGGCATCGCCTTCGAGGTCTCGCCGCACCCGAACGGCAAGCTGCTGCACAGCTTCCGCATCATCCCCGACCGGGGCACGTGGCTGGAGGTCCAGTTCGACAACAACGACCTCCTCTACGTCTACCTCGACCGCCGCCGGCGCCGCCGCAAGTTCCTGATCACGACCCTCCTCAGGTCCATCGGCTACTCAAGCGACATCGACATCCTGAACCTCTTCTACGAGATCAAGGACCTCAAGGTGTCGAAGGCGCTCGACCTAGAGAACGTCTCGACCCTTGTCCTCGTCGAGGACGCCATCGACGCCCAGAAGGGCGTCGTGCTCGCGAGGGCCTTCGAGCCGCTCACCAAGCAGATCGTCCGCACCTTCGAGAAGCACGACATCGCCTCCATCCGGGTCATCGACACCGCCGTCGACGAGGGCGCGCTCATCCGCGCGCTCAAGAAGGACCCGACCCGCAACGAGGAGGAGGCCCTGAAGGAAATCTACAAGCGGCTGCGCCCGGGCGAACCGCCGACGACCGCGAACGCGAAGGCCCTCCTGAAGCGGCTGTTCTTCGACCCGAAGCGCTACGACCTCGGACGGGTCGGCCGCTACAAGGTGAACCAGAAGCTCGGCCTCAAGGCCGAGCTTGAGCAGCGCATCCTCGAGAGTGCCGACATCGTCGCCGCGACCAAGTACCTTGTGCGCCTGCGCAAGGGCGAGGGCGTCGTCGACGACATCGACCACCTCGGCAGCCGCCGCGTCCGCACGGTGGGCGAGCTCCTCGCCAACCAGTGCCGCGTGGGCCTCGCCCGCACCGAGCGTCTGGTGCGCGAGAGGATGACCATGTACGACCAGAGCGTCGACTCGATCACGCCGCAGAAGCTGATCAACCCGAAGGCGCTGACGACCGTCATCCGCGACTTCTTCGCGCGCAGCCAGCTCTCGCAGTTCATGGACCAGATCAACCCGCTGGCCGAGGTGACGCACAAGCGGCGCCTCTCCGCCCTCGGGCCGGGGGGCCTCAACCGCGAGCGCGCGGGCTTCGAGGTCCGCGACGTCCACCCGTCGCACTACGGGCGCATCTGCCCGATCGAGACCCCCGAGGGCCCGAACATCGGGCTCATCAACTCGCTGTCGACCTACGCCCGCGTGAACGAGTTCGGCTTCATCGAGACGCCGTACCGCACGGTCAAGGACGGCCGCGCCACCGACAAGATCGACTACCTGACGGCCGACCAGGAGGAGGCCAAGGTGATCGCTCAGGCCAACTCCGAGATCGACGACAAGGGGCACTTCATCGGCAAGGTCACCGTCCGAAAGGACGGGGAGTTCCTCGAGGTAAGCGCCTCCGAGGTCGACTACATGGACGTGTCCCCGAAGCAGGTGATCTCGATCGCCGCCGGGATGATCCCCTTCCTCGAGCACGACGACGCCAACCGCGCCCTCATGGGCTCGAACATGCAGCGCCAGGGCGTGCCGCTCCTCCAGTCCGAGGCTCCGTTCGTGGGGACCGGCATCGAGGAGCGCGTCGCCCGCGACTCGAAGATCGTGGTCGTGGCGGACGAGGGCGGCATTGTCGCCTCCGTCGACGCGAAGCGCATTGTCATCACGAAGGACGGGGAGATGCCCCGCACCGCTAAGCACGACCCGAAGAACCAGGTCTACGTGTACGAGCTGCGCAAGTTCATGCGCTCGAACAACCACACGTGCTTCAACCAGAAGCCGATCGTGCGGCGCGGCCAGAAGGTCAAGGCTGGCGAGATCATCGCCGACGGCCCGTCGACCGACCGCGGTGAGATGGCACTCGGGCGCAACGTGCTCGTGGCGTTCATGCCGTGGAACGGCTACAACTTCGAGGACGCGATCCTCATCTCGGAGAAGGTGCTGAAGGAGGACATCTTCACCTCGATCCACATCCAGGAGTTCGAGGTCACCGCCCGCGACACCAAGCTCGGGCCCGAGGAGATCACCCGCGACATCCCGAACGTCGGCGAGGAGGCCCTGAAGAACCTCGACCACAACGGGGTCATCCGCGTGGGCGCCGAGGTGAAGCCGGGCGACATCTTGGTCGGCAAGATCACGCCCAAGTCCGAGACCGAGCTCGCGCCCGAGGAGAAGCTCCTGCGCGCGATCTTCGGCGAGAAGGCGGCCGACGTGAAGGACACGTCGCTCGTCGTCCCGTCCGGGGTCACGGGAATCATCATGGACGTCAAGGTCTCCTCCCGCATCGACAACGAGCAGGAGAAGCTCTCCCCCTCGGACCGCCGCCGCCAGGTCAAGCAGATCCAGGAGGAGTACAAGACCCAGATGGACAAGCTGCGCGAGGGCCTCACGGAGGCGCTCTCGAACATCCTTCTTGGCGAGAAGATCCCGCTTGACGTCATCAACGGCGAATCGAGCGAGATCATCATCCCCGCCAATCGCAAGATCACGAAGACGCTCCTGCGCAAGCTCGCGGCCGTCTCCAAGCACGTCCAGATCGACCCGTCCCCCGTGCGGATAAAGATCATGGAGATCATCGGCTCGTACCAGACCAAGTTCGACGAGCTCGAGGGCGAGCGCGAGCGCAAGGTCGGCGCGGTCGAGGCCGGGGAGGGCTCCGGCGACGGCGCGATCAAGCAGGTCAAGGTCTACATCGCGACCAAGCAGAAGCTCGACGTCGGCGACAAGATGGCCGGCCGCCACGGCAACAAGGGCGTGGTCGCCAAGATCGTCCCCGAGGAGGACATGCCGTTCCTTCCCGACGGCACACCCGTCGAGATCTGCCTGAACCCCCTTGGCGTCCCTTCGCGCATGAACGTAGGGCAGGTCCTCGAGACCCACCTCGGCTGGGCGTGCAAGAAGCTCGGCATGAAGGTCGCCACCCCGGTGTTCGACGGAATCCCGGAGAAGCGGGTGCGCGAGTACCTGAAGGAGGCCAAGCTGCCGATGTCGGGCAAGAGCCCGCTGCTCGACGGCCGCACCGGCGAGAAAATCGACCAGGAGGTCGTGGTCGGCTACATCTACATGATGAAGCTGAACCACCTCGTGTCGCACAAGATCCACGCGCGCGCGGTCGGCCCCTACTCGCTGGTGACGCAGCAGCCCCTGGGCGGAAAGGCCCAGTACGGCGGCCAGCGGTTCGGCGAGATGGAGGTCTGGGCGCTCGAGGCCTACGGCGCGGCGCACACCCTCCAGGAGCTCCTCACCGTCAAGTCCGACGACGTGCAGGGCCGCACGAAGATCTACGAGTCGCTCGTCAAGGGCGACAACACGCTGTCGGCCGGCACGCCCGAGTCGTTCAACGTCCTCATTAAGGAGATCCAGTCGCTGGGCCTCGACATCAAGCTGCAGAAGCGCGACGCGCTGTCGTTCGGCTCGTAAGGGCCGCACACAGGACGCAACCACTCACAAGAATCAGAATCAGGGACCCATAAGCCATGATCCAACCCTCAGAAGCCGCCAGCAACACCCGTGAGGCCCGCTCGGCCCTCGGAGTCGACGAGAGCCCGTTTGACTGCGTTTCGATCACCGTCGCCTCGCCGGAGACGATCCGCAAGTGGTCGAAGGGAGAGGTCAAGAATCCCGAGACGATCAACTACCGCACCTTCAAGCCCGAGCCGGGCGGCCTCTTCTGCCAGAAGATCTTCGGCCCGGTGCGCGACTACGAGTGCGCCTGCGGGAAGTACAAGCGCATCAAGTACAAGGACGTCGTGTGCGACCGCTGCGGCGTCGAGGTGACGATCGCGCGGGTGCGCCGCGAGCGGATGGGCCACATCGAGCTGGCCGTCCCCGTGGCCCACATCTGGTTCCTGAAGAGCATGCCGAGCCGCCTCGGCCTCCTCCTCGACATGACCGCCCGCTCGCTCGAGCGCGTGATCTACTACGAGAACTACATGGTCGTCGACCCGGGCAAGACGCCGCTCGAGATGAAGCAGCTGCTCACCGACACCGAGTACCGCCAGGCGCTCGACGAGTATGGCGACGACTCGTTCGTCGCGAAGATGGGCGCCGAGGCCGTGCGCGACGCGCTCGGCAAGATGGACCTTGAGGCCACGGTCGCGGACCTCCACGAGCAGATGCGCGCCACCCGCTCCAAGCAGATCAAGAAGAAGCTCTCGAAGCGCCTGAAGGTGATCCAGGGCTTCATCCACTCGAGGTCCCGCCCGGAGTGGATGGTCCTCGAGGTGCTGCCCGTCATCCCGCCCGACCTGCGCCCGCTCGTCCCGCTGGAGGGCGGCCGCTTCGCGACCAGCGACCTGAACGACCTCTACCGCCGCGTCATCAACCGCAACAACCGCCTGCGGAACCTGATGCAGCTGAAGACGCCCGACGTCATCATCCACAACGAGAAGCGGATGCTCCAGGAGGCCGTCGACGCCCTCTTCGACAACGGCCGCCACGGCCGCCCCGTCACGGGCGCCGGCAACCGCCCGCTCAAGTCCCTCTCCGACATGCTGAAGGGCAAGCAGGGACGCTTCCGGCAGAACCTTCTCGGCAAGCGCGTGGACTACTCGGGGCGCTCGGTGATCGTCATCGGCCCGGAGTTGAAGCTCCACCAGTGCGGCCTCCCGAAGAAGATGGCCCTCGTCCTCTTCGAGCCGTTCATCATCCGGCGCCTGAAGGAACTCGGGTTCGTGCACACCGTGCGCGGGGCCCGCAAGATGATCGAGAAGCGCTCGCCCGAGGTCTGGGACATCCTTGAGGAGGTGACCAAGGGCCACCCGGTGCTGCTCAACCGCGCGCCGACGCTCCACCGTCTCTCGATCCAGGCCTTCGAGCCCGTTCTGATCGAGGGCGAGGCGATCCGCATCCACCCGCTCGTCTGCACGGCCTACAACGCCGACTTCGACGGCGACCAGATGGCCGTCCACGTCCCCCTGTCCCTCGAGGCGATCATGGAGTGCAAGCTCCTCATGATGGCCACCTCGAACATCTTCTCGCCCTCCTCGGGCAAGCCGATTCTCACGCCCTCGCAGGACATCGTCCTCGGCGCGTACTACCTGACGATCGAGCCCCGCAAGAAGGCGGCGAAGGACGTGCACGTGCCGCTGCTCTCCGGCCTCCAGGAGGTCCTCTTCGTGAAGGCCGACGGCGCCGCGAAGATGCACGACTGGGTCGACATCCCGAACCCGGACTACGGCCGCGACACCGTGTACGGCAACAAGGACAAGAAGATCCTTCGCACCACGGTCGGCCGCGTGATCTTCAACCAGATCTGGCCCGCGCCGATCGGGTTCGTGAACTTCCCGGTTCCGAAGTCGAAGCTAGGCGACCTGATCCTCAATACCTACAAGACCGCGGGCGACGTCGTCACGGTCGACGTGCTCGACAAGCTCAAGGAGCTCGGCTTCACGACCGCCTTCCAGGCCGGCATCTCGATCGGTATCGACGACATGATCATCCCGGAGTCCAAGAAGGAGATCGTCTCCGACTCCCGGCGCAAGATCGCCGAGGTCGAGAGCCAGTTCAACAAGGGCATCATCACCGACGGCGAGCGCTACAACAAGGTCGTCGACATCTGGACCAACGCCACGGACCGGATCGCCAAGGAGGTATTCGCCAAGCTCGAGGCCAACGAGGGGAAGACCGAGGTCAACCCCGTCTACATCATGATGGACTCGGGCGCCCGCGGCAACAAGCAGCAGGTGCGCCAGCTCTGCGGCGCGCGCGGACTCATGGCCAAGCCCTCCGGCGAGATCATCGAGCGCCCCATCCTGTCCTCGTTCCGCGAGGGCCTGACCGTGCTCGAGTACTTCATCTCCACGCACGGCGCCCGCAAGGGCCTCGCCGACACCGCCCTCAAGACGGCCGACGCCGGCTACCTGACCCGTAAACTCTGCGACGTGGCCATGGACGTCATCATCGCCGAGGAGGACTGCGGCGCGCGCGACGGCGTCTGGAAGAAGGCGATCTACGAGGGCGACGACGAGATCGTCGGCCTTAAGGAGCGCATCATCGGCCGCTGCTCGAGCGACAACGTCAAGAACCCGCTCAAGCCGAGCGAGACGATCGTCGGCTCGGGCGATCTCATCACCGAGGAGATTGCCGCCAAGATCGAGGACGTGGGCATCGAGCGCGTGAAGATCATGTCGCCGCTGACCTCGTCCTCGAAGCACGGCATCGACGCCCGCTCGTACGGGATCAACCCCGCGACAAACCGGATCGCGAAGATCGGCGACTCGGTCGGCATCATCGCCGCCCAGTCGATCGGTGAGCCCGGCACCCAGCTGACGATGCGGACCTTCCACATCGGCGGCGTCGCCTCCGGCGGCTTCAAGACCCCCGAGATCCGCATCAAGGCGGCGGGCACCGTCAAGTACCGCGGCCTGCGCCTCGTACAGGCGGCCGAGGGCGGAAACATCGTCCTCAACAAGACCGGCTCGATCCAGATCCTCGACGACGAGGGCAAGGAGCTCGAGACGTACAACATCGTCGTCGGCTCCTTCCTGCACGTCGGCGACGGCGAGAAGATCGCCAAGGGCGCCGTGCTCGCGGTCTGGGACCCGTACAACGTCCCGGTCCTCTCGGAGAAGGGCGGCACGCTCGTCTTCAAGGACATGATCCCCGGCGTCACCGTGAAGCGCGAGCTCGACGAGTCGTCGGGCCGCATCGCGACCGTCGTGATCGAGCACAAGGAGGACCTGAATCCCCAGGTCGAGGTCCGCGACGCCAAGAACAAGCCGCTCGCCTCCTACTCCATCCCCGTCGGCGCCCAGATCGCCGTCAACGAGGGTGACACGATCGCCCCCGGCGCCCTCCTTGCGAAGACGCCCCGCCAGGCGTCCAAGACCAAGGACATCACCGGTGGCCTTCCCCGCGTCGCCGAGCTCTTCGAGGCCCGCCGCCCGAAGGAGGCCGCCGAGATGGCGCGCATCGACGGCATCGTCTCGTTCGAGGGGACGATCCGCGGCAAGCGCAAGCTCGTCGTCAAGAACGAGGAGACGCAGCAGGAGGAGGAGCACCTGATCGCGGCCGGCAAGCACGTCATCGTGCAGCCGGGCGACGTCGTCCACAAGGGCCAGCACCTCACCGAGGGCGCGGCGGACCCGCACGAGATCCTCGAGATCCTCGGGCCGGCGGCGCTCTACGAGTTCCTCATCGGCCAGGTCCAGGAGGTCTACCGCCTCCAGGGCGTGACCATCAACGACAAGCACATCGAGATCATCATCCGCCAGATGCTGCGCAAGATCCGGATCACCGACCCGGGCGACAGCGAGTACTTCTGGGGTGAGCAGGTCGACCGTGCGGCCTTCCTGTCCGACAACCGCCGGATCGAGGAGGCGGGCGGGAAGCCGGCCGAGGCCGAGCCGATCCTGCTCGGGATCACCAAGGCCTCGCTCGAGACGGAGAGCTTCATCTCGGCGGCTTCCTTCCAGGAGACGACGCGCGTCCTCACGGACGCCTCTACGCTCGGGAAGGTCGACATGCTCAAGGGCTTCAAGGAGAACGTGATCATGGGCCACCTAATACCGGCGGGCACGGGCCTGCCCCAGTACAGGCACCTGAAGATCAGCCTTCCCTTCGGCACCGAGCTGATCGACGAGACGAAGCCGGTCGAGGCCAGCGCGAGCTGACCCTTAAACGGACAATTTAGGACGGGCAGGGGGCCCCATTAGGCCCCCTGCACGCCCCGTTGCCGTTGCGGGCGCCCCCCCCTGGGGGGCCGCCCGGGCGCGCCGGCCCCGAAATGGGCGGGCGTTTTTTCTTGTGTTTGAGGGTGCCAAGCGGGATTTTGAGCACCCTTTTCTTCAGTTCACACGCACAACCGGCACCCGCCGGCCTGTGCCTCTCCTCGCGAGCCGCGCCCGAATCGCGGATTTCGCGAACCAGAGTTCATTTCGCCAAAAAGTTCTTGCCGACGTTTTGGCGCAGCGTAGTTTCAACCTCTTTTCCTTTCCCAATTTCCCTCTCTTAACCGCCTCGTATGCCGACAATCAACCAGCTGGTTCGCAATGGCCGCCGCAAGGTGCGCATCAAGTCGAAGTCCCCGGCTCTGCAGGGGAACCCGTTCCGCCGCGGCGTGTGCGTCCAGGTCATGACCCGTACGCCGAAAAAGCCGAACTCGGCCATCCGCAAGGTCGCGAAGGTGAGGCTCACGAACGGCAACGAGGTCATCTCGTACATCCCGGACGAGGGGCACAACCTTCAGGAGCACTCGATCGTCCTCGTGCGCGGCGGGCGCGTCAAGGACCTCCCGGGCGTCCGCTACCACATCGTGCGCGGAACGCTGGATGCGACTGGCGTCGAGAAACGGCGCCGCAGCCGCTCCAAGTACGGCGTCAAACGCCCGAAGGAAGCCAAGAAGTGATCCGGAAACGAACCTAGCCCATGTCACGCCGCCACAGAGCCGAGAAACGCACCGTCACCCCCGACATCCGGTACAACAGCCCGCTTGTCGCGCACCTGGTCAACGTGATCATGAAGTGCGGGAAGAAGAACCTTGCCCAGCGCATCGTCTACGGGGCCTTCGAGAAGGTCTCCGAGAAGCTGGAGAAGGGCGACCCGGTCGACCTGCTCCTTGGCGCGCTCGAGAACGCGCGGCCCCGCCTCGAGGTGAAGAGCCGCCGCGTCGGCGGCGCGACCTACCAGGTCCCGATTGAGATTTCGTTCGAGCGCCAGGAGAGCCTCGCGATCCGCTGGATCGTCGACGCCGCGGGCTCCCGCAAGGGCGTCACCATGCGCGACGCCCTGGCCGCCGAGATCATCGATGCCTACAACAACACGGGCACGGTGGTGAAGAAGAAGGAAGACACGCACAAGATGGCCCAGGCGAACCGCGCCTTCGCCCATCTGCGCTGGTAACCGCCCTTAG
The DNA here is from genome assembly GCA_003164715.1 of Opitutaceae bacterium. Taxonomy (GTDB): domain Bacteria; phylum Verrucomicrobiota; class Verrucomicrobiia; order Opitutales; family Opitutaceae; genus Palsa-1447. The sequence continues at coordinate 12,858 of PLTZ01000024.1, forward strand.
AGGTCTCCATGTCCGCCGTCGAAGCTCCTTCCATTACCGTCGTCACGGACAAGGCCAAGCTCTCTCCGAAGAACTCGCCGTCGCGCCCGTTCCCGCTTGAGTGGACGCGCAACATCGGCATCGCGGCCCACATCGACGCGGGCAAGACGACCACGACCGAGCGCATCCTCTTTTACTCGGGCGCCGTCCACAAGATGGGCGAGGTCCACGACGGCACCACGGTGACGGACTGGATGGAGCAGGAGCGCGAGCGCGGGATCACGATCACCGCGGCGGCCATCTCGTGTGCCTGGAAAGCGTCCGTCGGCCCCTGGAAGGGGATCAAGCAGCGCATCAACATCATCGACACGCCCGGCCACGTGGACTTCACGGCCGAGGTCGAGCGCTCCCTGCGCGTCCTCGACGGCGCGGTCGCGGTGTTCGACGCCGTTGCGGGCGTGCAGCCCCAGTCGGAGACCGTCTGGCGCCAGGCGAACAAGTACAACGTCCCCAGGCTCGCCTTCATCAATAAGATGGACCGCGTCGGCGCCGACTTCCACCGGTCGATCGACGACATCCGCACGAAGCTCAAGGGCAACGCGCACGCGCTGTTCCTGCCGATCGGCGCCGAGGAGAACTTCTCCGGCGTCATCGACCTGGTGCAGATGATCGCGTACCTCTTCGACGACGAAAAGGACCCGCTCGGCCTGACGCCGGTCACCGCGCCGATCCCGGAAGACATGCTGGCCGAGGCGAAGGTGTACCGCGACAAGCTGATCGAGGCCGTCTCGGACTTCGACGACCACCTGGCCGAGAAGTACCTGGCCGACCACGAGATCGAGGTCGACCACCTGATGCTCGCCATCCGCAAGGCGACGATCGCGCTCAAGTTCTTCGGCGTCATCCCGGGTTCGGCCTTCAAGAAGAAGGGCATCCAGCGGGTGCTCGACTGCGTGGTCAACTACCTGCCGAGCCCGATCGACGTGCCGGCGATGGCGGGCAAGGACAGCGACGGGAGCCACGTCGACGCCGTCGTCGACGACAAGGGCAAGGTCGCCGGACTCGCGTTCAAGCTCTGGACCGACCCGTTCGTGGGCAAGCTCGTCTTCTACCGCGTCTACACCGGCACGGTGAAGAAGGGGACCTCCCTCTACAACCCGCGGACCCGCCGCAGCGAGCGTGTCTCGCGTCTCGTCCTCATGCGCGCCATCGACCGCGAGGAGATCGACATCGCGTACGCGGGCGACATCTGCGCGCTGGTGGGCATCAAGGACGTCATCACCGGCGACACCCTCTGCGACGAGGACTTTGACATCCGCCTCGAGCCGCCGTCGTTCCCGGAGCCGGTCATCTCGATGTCGATCGAGCCGAACTCAAAGTCCGACCAGGAGAAGATGGGCGTCGCGCTCCAGCGCCTGGTGGCCGAGGACCCGACGCTCAAGGTCAAGACCGACACGGACACGGGCCAGATCATCCTCTCGGGCATGGGCGAGCTCCACCTGGAGATCATCCTCGACCGCATGAAGCGCGAGTTCAAGGTCGAGGCCACGAGCGGCAAGCCCCAGATTGCGTACCGCGAGACCGTCAAGGGCCGCGCCGACGGCGAGGGCAAGTTCATCCGCCAGTCGGGCGGCAAGGGCCAGTACGGCCACGTCATGATCAAGCTCGAGCCGAACGAGAAGGGCAAGGGCATCGAGGTGTTCAACGAGACCGTCGGCGGGAGCATTCCCAAGGAGTTCATCAAGCCGTCTATCGACGGCATCATGGAGGGCGCCAACAACGGCGTCGTCGCCGGCCACCCGGTGGTCGACGTGATCGTGCGCATCGTCGACGGGTCATTCCACGACGTGGACTCGTCGGAGCTCGCCTTCAAGATGGCCGGGATCTTCGCGTTCAAGGACGCGATGAAGAAGGCCCACCCGATCCTGCTCGAGCCGATCATGGGCGTCGAGGTGACGACCCCGGAGGAGTACCAGGGCGACCTGATCGGCGACATCAACCGCCGCCGCGGGACGATCCTCGGCATCGAGAACAAGGCCGGCGCCTGCATCATCGCCTCGAAGGTGCCGCTCGAGACCCTCTTCGGCTACGTGACGGACATCCGGTCGCTCTCAAAGGGGCGCGCGAGCGCCTCGGTCACGCCGTCCCACTTCGAGCAGGTTCCGAACTCGCTCCTCCAGAAGATCGTGGAAACCACCACGAAGGCCCCGGCACGCACCTAACACCCGTTCTTTTTACGCCATGAAAGGCCAACGAATTCGCATCAAACTCCAGGGCTTCGACTACCGGGTCATCGACCAGTCGGCCCAGGACATTGTCGAGACGGCAAAGCGCTCCGGCGCCCGCGTCTCCGGGCCCATCCCGCTGCCGACCCGCATCGAGAAGCTTTCCGTCAACCGTTCGCCGCACGTCGACAAGAAGTCGATGGAGCAGTTCGAGACGCGCACGCACAAGCGCCTGATCGACATCATCGAGCCCACCGCGCAGACGGTGGACGAACTCAAGAAGCTCAACCTGCCCTCCGGCGTCGACATCACCATTAACGTCTAAAGTCCACAGTTAGCAGTTGCCCGTGTGCGCCGCTGGCGCACCTCCGGGTCCCTCTAATGTAGGTCCCAAACGGAACCCATCCACCTACCGCTTAGCCCATGATCTCCTCACTTATCGGCAAAAAAATCGGAATGACCCAGGTCTACGACGCCCAAAACGTCCTGGTCCCGGTCACCGTGGTTGAAGCCGGCCCCTGCGCCGTGGTGCAGGTGAAGACCGTCGAGTCCGACGGCTACAACGCAGTCCAGATCGGATTCTCGAGCAAGAAGGACAAGAACTCGAGCAAGGCCGAAATCGCGCACGCGAAGAAGGCGGGAGTCGAGCACGCCCCGCGAGTCCTTTCCGAGGTCCGCACGCCGGACTCGCCGGCGCTCAAGGTGGGCGACGTCGTCACGGTATCGGCCTTCCAGGAGGGCCAGCTTGTCGACGTGATCGGGATCACCAAGGGCAAGGGCTTCCAGGGCGTCGTGAAGCGCTTCCGCGTCGCCGGCGGCCCCGCCGCGCACGGGTCGATGTTCCACCGGCGCATCGGCTCGATCGGCATGCGCCAGACCCCCGGCCGCACCTGGAAGAACCAGAGCATGCCCGGCCACATGGGCAGCGAGCGCAGGACGGTCCAGAACCTGAAGGTCGTCAAGATCATCGCCGACAAGAACCTGATCCTCGTCAAGGGGGCCATCCCCGGCGCGAACGGCGACGACGTCCTCGTGCGACTCGCGATCAAGGGCCAGCAGAAGAAAGCCTAACCTCCCAAGGAGAATCTCCAGCGCAATGAAATTCACCGTCTTCAGCCCCGATGGCACGACAAGCCGCGAACAGGACTTCGCGGGACTCCCCACCTTCGAGGGCGACAAGGGCCTCCAGGCCGTCAAGGAGGTCATCGTCGCCATCAACGCCAACAACCGCCTCGGTACCCACTCGACAAAGACCCGCGCGGAGGTGCGCGGGGGAGGTCGCAAGCCCTGGCGCCAGAAGGGAACCGGCCGCGCCCGCTCGGGCTCGACCCGCTCCCCGCTTTGGTCGGGAGGCGGCGTCGTGTTCGGCCCGAAGCCCCGCGACTACAACAAGAAGATCAACGGGAAGGTGAAGGCGCTCGCCTTCAGCCGCGCCCTGTTTGACCGCGCCACGGCAGGCGAGATCGCCGTCATCGAGAATTTCGGCTTCACCATCGCGAAGACGAAGGTCGTCAGCAAGGTGGTCGGGCTGATCGCCCCGAAGGGGAAGATCCTGCTCGTCGACGCGCCGTTCGCGGCCGAGACCCGCCAGGCCGCACGCAACCTCGAGCGCGTCTCGCTCCAGGAGGCCGCGAAGCTCAACACGCTCGATCTCTCCCAGTACAACAAGATCATAGTCAGCGCAAAGGCGCTCGAGGCGATCATCGCCCGCGCCGCCGGAGGAAAGAACTGATGAACGCCGACAAGGTTTTAAAGGGCATGCTCCTGACGGAGAAGGCCAACAAGCAGTCCGCCGAACTCGGCCAGTACACCTTCGAGGTGGTCAAGGGCGCCAACAAGCACGCCATCGCCGAGGCCGTCGAGGCGACCTTCAAGGTCACCGTCCGCCGCGTGAACACCCAGAACTACCGCGGCAAGAACAAGCGCAGCCGCCAGGGCCAGCCGAGCACGACGTCCGACTACAAGAAGGCGATCGTGACGCTCAAGCACGGCGACAAGATCGAGCTCGTCTGAGAAAGCGCCAGAACAAGGAACTCCCGCCATGCCCATCAAACATTTCCGCCCGCTCACGCCGTCCCAGCGCTTCACCTCGCTCAACAAGCCGGTGGGCCTCTCAAAGGAGCGCCCCGTGCGCGCCCTCACCGAGCGCAAGCTCAGGTCGGGCGGCCGCAATGTGTACGGCCGCGTGACCTCGCGCCGCATCGGCGGCGGCCATAAGCAGCTCTACCGGATCATCGACTTCAAGCGCGACATCCTCGACATTCCCGCGAAGGTCGAGGCGATCGAGTACGATCCCAACCGCACCGCGCACCTCGCCCTCCTGTTCTACACGAACGGCGAGAAGCGCTACATCCCGGCCCCCGAGGGCCTGAAGGTGGGTGACACGATCGTCTCCTCCAACGCGGCGACGACCAATGACTTCACGGTAGGCAACTGCTTCCCGCTCTCCATCATCCCTCCCTCGACAAAGCTCCACTGCGTGGAGATGGTCCCGGGCCGCGGGGCAAAGCTGGGCCGCTCGGCCGGCACCAGCATCGAGCTCGTGGGCATCGAGGCCGGCAACGCCCAGCTCAAGATGCCCTCCGGCGAGCTTCGCTTGGTGAACGCCAAGTGCCGCGCGACGATCGGCGTCGTCGGCAACGGCGACCAGGTCAACCGCTCGCTCGGCAAGGCCGGCCGCAAGCGCTGGATGGGTCGCAGGCCCGTCGTTCGCGGCGTGGCCATGAACCCCGTCGACCACCCGAACGGCGGCGGCCAGGGCAAGTCGAAGGGCGGCGGCGGCCGCCAGCAGATCGTCTCCCCGTGGGGCCAGCTGGCGAAGGGCTTCCCGACGCGCAAGCGCACCCTGATCTCGAGCAACTTCATTCTGATCCGCAAGAACGGGCGCCCGCCGCGCAACAAGAAGTAACCTTACCCGCACCGACCCATGGCACGTTCCATCAAGAAAGGCTTTTTCGTCGATTACCACCTGCTCGAGAAGATCGAGAAGGCGGTTAAATCGGGCGCGCGCAAACCGATCCAGACCTGGTCGCGCCGCTCCACGATCACACCCGACTTCATCGGGCACACCTTCAACGTTCACAACGGGAAGGCCTTTGTCGCCGTCTACGTCACCGAGAACATGGTCGGCCACAAGCTCGGCGAGTTCGCGCTCACTCGGATCTTCAAGGCCCACGGCGGTATGACCCGCAAGGAAATCTAAGGAAACCCGCACCATGGAAGTTCAAGCACTCACACGCAACGCCCGCATGTCGCCCAAGAAGGTGCGCGAGGTGGCCCGCACGATCCAGGGCCGCATGGCCAACGACGCGGTCGAATACCTGACGCTCATCCCACGCAAGTCAGCGCGCCTGATCGTGAAGACCCTCAAGAGCGCCATCGCGAACGCGGAGCACAACGAGAACGTGGCGTCGGACTCCCTCACGGTGAAGAGCGCGGTCGTCGAGAACGGCCCGGTCCTCAAGCGGTTCAAGGCCGGCGCCAAGGGCACGGCGATGCCGCGGCGCAAGAAAATGTCGCACATCCGCATCGTCCTGTCGGACGGAAACCCCAACCAAGCTTAATCCATGGGCCAAAAGACCAATCCTATCGGTTTCCGCCTCGCCGTCCGCCGCGACTGGCAGTCCCGCTGGTTCGCCAGCAAGAAGGAATTTCCAAAGCTGCTTCTCGAGGACCAGCTGATCCGCTCCACGCTGATGGAGAAGCTAAAGCAGGCGTCCGTGCCGCGCATCTTCATCGAGCGGGCGTCGAGCCGAGTCCGCGTCAAGATCTACACCGCCCGCCCCGGCATCGTCATCGGCCGCAAGGGCCAGGAGGTCGAGAACATCAAGGCCCAGCTGATGAAGCTCACGGGCAAGGAGATCCTGCTCGACATCCAGGAGGTCAAGAAGCCCGAGATCGAGGCCCAGCTCGTGGCCGAGAACGTCGCGCTCCAGCTCGAGCGCCGCATCACCTTCCGCCGCGCCATGAAGAAGGCTGTCGAGATGGCCATGGCGCTCGGCGCCGAGGGCATCAAGATCCAGTGCTCGGGCCGCCTCGGCGGCGCCGACATCGCCCGCCGCGAATGGCAGCGCAAGGGCCGCGTCCCCCTCCACACGCTGCGCGAGAACATCGACTACGGCTTTTCCGAGGCCCTCACCGTCTACGGCAAGATCGGCGTCAAGTGCTGGATCTGCAAGAAGGAGGCCGACGCCGCCTGACCCAGGCTGCCTCCGCCGAAACACACACCTAGGAGAACCGACCCATGGCCGCCATCGCCCCCGCACGCACCAAGTACCGCAAGTCCCAGAAGGGCTCCCGCGCAGGAAACGCCAAGCGCGGTAACACGCTCGCGTTCGGAGAATTCGGGCTCCAGTCGCTCACCCGCGGCCCGATGACCGGCCAGCAGATCGAGGCCGCACGCGTCACGATCTCCCGCCACCTCAAGCGCAAGGGCAAGCTGTGGATCCGGGTATTTCCGCACAAGCCGATCACGAAGAAGCCCGCGGAGGTGCGCATGGGGCAAGGCAAGGGCCCCGTCGAGTACTATGTGGCCGTGATCAAGCCCGGCGCCGTGCTCTTCGAGCTCGCCGGCATTCCCGTGCGCGTCGCCAAAGAGGCGTTCCGCCTCGCCGACGCGAAGCTCCCGTTCCACTGCAGGTTCATCGTCCGCGAAGGCACCGTTGTCTGACGCGTAACCCAGAAGCCGCCGCACCATGAAAGCCAAGGAAATCCGAGAACTTTCGACGCTCGAAATCACCACCAAGATCCGCGAGATACGCGAATCGCTCCTGCAGTCGCGCCTGCGCAGGCAGACGGGCCAGGTTGAGAAGACCCACGAGCTGCGCTCGCTCCGCAAGGACGTCGCCCGCCTCGAGACCATCCTCCGCCAGAAGAACAAGGCCGCGCCCGCCGCCGCCTGAGCCCCGCCGCATCCCACGCCATGTCCTCCTCCGCTTCCGACTCCCGCAACACGCGAAAGACCATTCTCGGCTTCGTCACGAGCCGCTCGGGCAACAAGTCCGTCAAGGTCACGATCCCGTACAAGATTCCGCACCCGCTCTATCACAAGGTCATCAACCGCAAGACGGTCGTGCACGCGCACGACGAGAAGAACGAGACGAAGGTCGGCGACAAGGTCGAGATCATGGAGACCCGCCCGATCAGCCGCCTGAAGCGCTGGCGCGTCGTGTCGGTGGTGCAGAGCGCCGTCGGCGCCACGGCCGAGGCGATCACCGAGGCGGATGTCGCCGCCACGGTCCCGACAAAGACCACGCGCACGACCCCGGTTGCGGCCGCCGCGGAGTCCACACCCGCATCGTAAGAGAAGACACCCACCCAAACTCAACACAGGCCCGCCATGATCCAACTGCGATCCATACTCGAAGTCGCCGACAACACCGGCGCCCGGCGCGCTGCCTTCATCAGCCGCAAGGGACAGAACACCGACACCGCGGGCGTTGGCGACATCGTCACGGTCCACATCAAGGAGAGCTCGACGGACGCCACGGTTAAAAAGGGCGAGGTCGCGAAGGCCGTCGTCATCCGCACGAAGGCCCCGGTCCGCCGTTCCGACGGCAGCTACCTGCGCTTCGACAGCAATGCCATCGTGATCCTCGGGCCGGACGGCAATCCCAAGGGCACGCGCATCTTCGGCCCCGTCGCACGCGAGCTGCGGGCCAAGAACTTCATGAAGATCATCTCGCTCGCGCCGGAGGTTCTCTGATCATGCAACGTTTCCATGTAAAACGCGGCGACCCGGTCGTCGTCATCTCAGGCTCCCACCGGGGCAAGGAGGGGAAGATCCTCGAGATCCTGCCCGCCAAGAGCCGGGCCCGCATCGAGGGCGTCGCGCTGATGAAGCGCCATACGAAGAAGTCCCAGGAGCACCCCCAGGGCGCGATCGTGGAGCGCGAGGGCTCCGTGCACATCTCCAACCTGATGCTCAAGTCGGTCTACGACCAGAGCAAGCGCAAGAAGGCGGAATGATATGAGCTACGTACCCTCACTCAAAAAGCACTACATCGACCACGTGTACCCGGAGCTCGTGAAGCTGCGCGGCTATAAGAACAAGCACGAGGTCCCGAAGCTCGTGAAGATCAACCTGAACTCGGGTATCGACGCCGAGGCGGACAAGAACCAGATCGCAGACGTGCAGCGCGACATGGGCCTGATCGCCGGCCAGAAGCCGGTCTTGAGCCGCACCCGCAAGGCCATCTCGAACTTTAAGCTGAAGGAAGGCCAGATCACCGGCTGCCACGTCACGCTGCGGGGCGTGTCGATGTGGGAGTTCATGTACCGCCTCCTGGCGGTCGCTCTCCCGACCATCCGCGACTTCCGCGGGATGTCCCCGAAGCTCGACGGCCAGGGGAACTACAACCTCGGCATCACCGACTTCACGATCTTCCCGGAAATCACGGTCGAGAACGTGAAGAAGAGCATGGGGCTCGACATCACGATCGTCACCACCGCCGAGACCGACGACGAGGGCAGGGAACTCCTGCGGCTCCTCGGAATGCCCTTCCGCCGCACCGAAACCAAGACGGCCTCCGCCGCCTGACCACCAAGCCATGGCCAAGACCTCCGCAATCCAACGCAACGAGAAGCGCAAGCGGCTTGTTGAGAAGTTCGCAAAGGTTCGCGCCGAGCTGAAGGCGGTCCTCGCGAATCCCGCGACGACCGACGTGCAGTTCTTCGCGGCCCAGACGAAGCTCCAGAAGCTCCCCAAGAATTCCTCGAGGGCGCGGATCCGCAACCGCTGCTCGATGAGCGGCCGCGCGCGCGGCTACAAGCGCAAGTTCGGCGTGTCGCGCATCCAGTTCCGAGAGCTCGCCCTGGCCGGCAAGATCCCCGGCGTCATCAAATCATCCTGGTAAAACACCCGGCACACGGGGGTCGGATATGACCCGCGCTGCCATCACAGTCCCGAAACATCCCAAATGACAGACCCGATCAGCGATTTCCTCACGCACCTGCGCAACGCCAGCAAGGCGCGCATGGAGGAGTGCCATTCCCCGCACTCCACCATCAAGTTCGGCATTGCCGCCATCCTCAAGGCCGAGGGCTTCATCTCCGGCTACAATGAGGGCCAGGACGCGAACGGCCACAAGACACTCATCATCAAGATGAAGTACGTCGACGGCGCGCCCGCCATCAGCGGCCTCAACCGAGCCTCCACGCCCGGCCGGCGCCTCTATTTCGGATACTCGGACATCCCGCGCGTCCTCAACGGCCTCGGGATGAGCATCGTCTCGACCCCCAAGGGCCTGATGAAGGACGCCGACTGCCGCCGAAACAAGGTCGGCGGCGAGCTCATCTGCAACGTTTGGTAAGGACCCACCCACCATGAGCCGCATCGGTAAACAACCCGTTCCCATTCCCGACAAGGTCAAGGTCGACATCAAGGACACGACGGTCAACGTCGAGGGCCCCAAGGGGAAGGTCCACAAGACATTCGCGCCGGTCGTCACGATCGTCATCACCGACAAGAAGGTCGTCGTCGCCCCCATCGGGGCCACGCGCTTCGCCAACGCGATGTACGGCACGACCCGCTCGATCATCGCGGGCATGGTGAAGGGCGTCACGGCCGGCTTCTCCAAGGAGCTCGAGATCCAAGGCGTCGGCTTCAAGGCCAACCTGAAGGGCAAGCAACTCGACCTCGCCCTCGGGTACTCCCACCCGATCCTCATGGACATCCCGGAGGGCATCAAGATCACCGTGACCGAGGGCACGCGCCTCAAGGTCGAGGGCTGCGACAAGCAGCTCGTGGGCGCCGTGACCGCGGAGATCCGCAGCTATTATCCTCCGGAGCCCTACAAGGGCAAGGGAGTGCGCATCGTCGGCGAGCGCGTCCGCCGCAAGGAAGGCAAAACCGTCGCCTAACACCCATGAACACCATTTACAAAGCCAAGCTCCTGCAGAAGCGCCGCTGGAGGATCCGCAAGAAGGTCGCCGGCACCTCGACCCGCCCGCGCCTGAGCGTCCGGTTCAGCGCGAAGAACATCTACGCCCAGGCGATCGACGACGACGCCGGCAAGACGATCGTGTTCCTCTCAAGCCTCGACGCCGAGCTGCGCAAGCAGAAGCTGAAGGCGAACATCCCCAGCGCCAAGATCCTCGGCGCGGCATTCGCCGCGAAGGCGAAGGCGGCGGGCCTGACCGCGGTCGTCTTCGACCGCGGCGGCGCCCGATACCACGGCAAGGTCAAGGTCTTTGCGGACGCCGCCCGCGAGGGCGGCCTTGTATTCTGATCCAAAGCACATGAGCAACGAAAACGCACCCATCGCAGACCCGGCGGCACCAGTCGCTGCGGCCCCCGCACCCGCCGCCGCCCCTGCGACAGCACCCGCTTCCACTCCCTATTCCAACCGCCCGCAGCGCCGCGACGGACACGGCGGCGGCATGCGCGGCCCGCGCCGCGACAACCGCCGGGACCAGCCCCAGAACACGGGCGACGGACCCTCGATGGTAGAGAAGGTCGTCTTCATCAACCGCTGCGCCAAGGTGGTGAAGGGCGGACGCCGGTTTAGCTTTGCGGCCCTCACCGTGGTCGGCGACCAGAAGGGCAACATCGGCGTGGGCTACGGCAAGGCCAACGAGGTCCCGGACGCCATAAAGAAGAGCACCGAGCACGCCAAGAAGCGGCTCATGCACGTGAAGCTCAAGGGCGACACGATCCCGCATGACGTCATCGGCGAATTCGACGGAGGCCGGGTGCTTCTGAAGCCGGCCTCGCCCGGAACGGGGCTGATCGCCGGCGGCGGCGTGCGCGCGGTCCTCGAGGCCGCGGGGGTGAAGAACGTGCTGACGAAGTCGATGGGCTCTAAGAACCACATCGCCGTCGTGAACGCCACGGTGAACGCGCTCCTGCAGCTTCGTCTGGCCGAGGACTTTGCAAAGATGCGTCAGGCCTAGAGCCCCCAACTTCATCAAATAATCCGAGTTCCGCCCCGCCGAATCGCGCGGGGTGGGGCGCCTCCGAGGAAAACACCATGAAACTCCACGAGCTAAAGAACGTTGACGGTGCGGTGCACCGCAAGAAGAGGGTCGGCTGCGGCGAAGGCGGCGGCCACGGCAAGACCAGCACGCGCGGCGGCAAGGGCCAGTCCGCACGCTCCGGCTCGAGCTTCCGCCCCGGGTTCGAGGGAGGGCAGATGCCCCTCTACCGCAAGCTGCCGCACCGCGGCTTCAACAACTACAACTTCCGCACCGAGATCGCCGTCATCAACCTGCGCGACCTTGCCGGGCTCGACGCCTCGGTGACCGAGGTCGATGCCACCGGGCTCGCGAAGGCCGGCCTCATCCGCTCGGGCGAGACCGTGGTGAAGGTGCTGGGCGACGGCGAGATCACGCGGGCCCTCAAGATCACGGCCGCCAAGTTCTCCGGGTCGGCCAAGGAGAAGATCGAGAAGGCCGGGGGCAAAGCCATTGTCGGATAACGTGCTCCAAGCATGATCTCCGCGTTCACAAACTCCCTCAAGATCCCCGAGCTCCGCTCGCGGATATTCTACACGCTTGCGCTGCTCTTTGTGGCGCGCGTCGGGTGCGCCATCCCGCTGCCGGGCATCGATCCGCACCCGCTCGAGACGTTTTTCAAGCAGCAGTCGGGCGGTACGAGCGGCTCCATGATCGGGCTCTACAACATGTTCACGGGTGGGGCGCTCCTCAAGGGCGCCGTGTGCTCGCTGGGCATCATGCCGTACATCAGCGCCTCGATCATCTTCCAGCTGATGACGGCGGTTGTCCCGGCGCTCAGCCGCCTCCAGCAGGAGGGCGACGTGGGCCGCCAGAAGATCACCCAGTACACGCGCTACGCCACGGTCCTCATCTGCATCGTCCAGGGAACGCTCACGATCCTCGCCCTTGAGAATCCGGCCAAGCTCTTCCCGGGGTACGACGTCAGCATCTACGGCAACATCGTCGTCGTGGGGCGCATCGGGTTCCTCGTCACGTCCGTGATCTACCTGACGGCGGGCACGATGCTGATGATGTGGCTCGGCGAGCAGATCACCCAGCGCGGCATCGGCAACGGCGTCTCGCTGCTGATCACGGTCGGCATCCTCGCGACCCTCCCGGGCGCGATCGCCCAGACCAAGCAGTTCTTCTTCGGCCCGGTCGGCACCAGCACCGGCCACGGCACGCCCCTGGCGGTGGTCATGATCCTCCTTTTCTTCGCGGTCACCATGGGGATCATCATGGTGGTCCAGGGCCAGAGAAAGATCCCCGTCCAGTACGCGAAGCGGGTCGTGGGCAACAAGGTCATGGGGGGCCAGAGCTCCTTCCTCCCCCTCAAGGTGAACTACTCGGGCGTCATGCCCGTCATCTTCGCGCAGGCGATCCTCCTATTTCCGCAGCAGATCATGTCACAGCTCGGCGCCGCGTTCAATCTGCGCTTCCTCAGCGAGTTCTCGCAGAACCTCCTGCGCGGACACTGGACGTACTACACCGGGAACGCGCTCCTCATCCTGTTCTTCAGCTACTTCTGGGTCTCGGTCATGTTCAAGCCCATCCAGATCGCCGACGACCTGAAGAAGTACGGCGGCTACATCCCCGGGGTGCGGCCCGGCGAGCCGACGGCCCAGTTCCTGGACTTCATCATGACCCGGTTGACCCTGGCCGGCGCGATTTTCCTGACGATCATCGCCGTCATGCCGGATGTCCTGCTCTTCGAGCTCAACGTCCCCTCGCGGATCGCCTACTTCTTCGGCGGCACGGGGATGCTGATCACGGTCGGTGTCATCCTCGACACGATGCGTCAGATTGAGGCCTTCCTGCTCCAGCGCCACTACGACGGCTTCCTGAAGAAGGGCCGGATTCGGGCCCGGTCCTCGGACGGCCGGCCCGGGGCCCTGGGCGATGCCCTCGACCTGAAGGCGGTTGGCAAGCTCTGCCTCGCGGTGGGGTCGCTTTTTCTCTTCGGACTCGTGATCTGGGCCGCACGCCGCTGGGGCGGAAAATGATCTCCCTTTGGACTTTACAGCGGTTCGAATACCAGCGATAGTCAACCTCTTTTCCCATTTAGGCGCTCCCGCCCAAACGAAACTCCTTCTGCTCGGTCCGATTGATTTTCGCACGGAAGAATTGATGAACCGGGCACGTTCTTTGCAGATAGAGCACGTCTCTCCCGCCGGCCTTATGCAGCGGGGGATTTCGCGGTCCCGCGGCCCTGCCGCCGGGAACGAAGCCTCCATCCTGGCGCTCCTGCGCCGCTGGTTCTTCGCGCGCAAACCTGATGCGGGATTTGTCCTCACGGACTTCCCGGCTACGCTGCTCCAAGCTAAAGTGTTCGACGAATGGCTCGAGGCCCGCGGCGAAAAGATCGACGCGGCGGTCGCCGGTTACGGCGCCAGCGAGCCGGTCGTCGGGCACTACCGCACGCTCGGCCTCCTCATTGAGGAGGCCGGCGCCACCCGATGATCCCGATCAAGAACAAGGAGGGCATCGTCCGGATGCGCGAGGCGTGCGCGATGGCCGCCACGGTGCTTGAGTCGCTCAAGCCCCTGGTCCGGCCGGGAATCACAACAATGGACTTGGAGGAGGCGGGCCGCGCGGAAATCGCGCGCCTCGGGGCGCGAAGCGCCTGTTACGGGTACGAGCACGGTTCGCGCCGCTACCCGGCGCACACCTGCATCTCGGTCAACGACGAGGTGGTGCACGGAATCCCCTCGTTTAGGCGCATCCTGCGCGAGGGGGACATCGTATCGCTCGACATCGTCCTCGAATTCAACGGCTACATCGGTGACAACGCGTTCACGTTGCCCGTACTGCCCGTCTCGGAGCAGGTGCAGAAGCTCCTGCGCGTCACGCGCGAGGCGCTCGACCTCGGCATACGCGCCGCGCAGATCGGAAGCCGGATAGGGGACATCTCGCACACGATCCAGGCCTACGTCGAGGGAAACGGATTCAGCGTTGTCCGCGACATGGTCGGCCACGGCGTCGGCGTCGCGATGCACGAGCCTCCCGAGATCCCGAACTTCGGGAGGCGCGAGTCGGGCGAGCGGATCAAGCCGGGAATGACCCTGGCGATCGAGCCGATGGTCAACCTGGGCGGCTACGCGACGCGAATCCTGCCCGATGGCTGGACGGTCGTCTCGGCCGACGGTTCGCCCTCGGCGCATTTCGAACACACGGTGCTCACGTCAGAGAAAGGTCCGGAAATCCTCACGGTTCCCGGACTGGTCCCGGCCAAGTCGGCCTGAACCCCAGCAGAATCTACCAAACCACAACTCTCCACAACCCACACACAATGCCTCGTCTCCTCGGTGTAGAAATCCCAGCGAAGAAGAAAGTCGCCTACTCGCTCCGTTACATTTACGGCGTGGGCCCCACCCGCGCCGACCAGGTCGTGAAGGAAGCCGGCCTCAAGGCCGACATGCGCGCTCAGGACCTGACGGAGGAACAGCTCAACAAGATCCTCCACATCATCACCGAGCACAAGTGGGTGGTCGAGGGCGACCTGCGCCGCGACATCGCAGGCAACCTGAAGCGGCTGCAGGCCATCAACTGCTACCGCGGCGTGCGTCACCGCAAGGGCCTGCCGGTCCGCGGCCAGCGCACCAGCACGAACGCCCGCACGCGCAAGGGCCCGCGCAAGACGATCGGCGTCACCAAAGTCAAAGAATAACCACTCCACGCCATGGCCGAAGAAAAGTCCGCTCCCAAGAAAGAAAAGGCGCCGAAGGCCCCCAAGGCCGGTAAGCCCGCAGACGCGCCAGAGGGCGCCGGCCCCGCCGCGGCGCCCGCCGCCGGCCCCGCCGCGCACCCGGCTCCGGCCGCCCACCCAGCGCCCGGCGCGGACACCAAGCCCGTCGAGCTCATTGGCGGCGTCGCGAAGCAGCCCACGGCCGAGGATCTCCTCAAGGAGGAGCTCGGCGCGGTCAAGGTCCGCAAGGCCAAGGGCTCGAAGAACGTCACGTCGGGCTTCGCCAACGTGCTCGCCTCATTCAACAACACGATCGTCTCCATCACGGACCCCAAGGGTCAGGTGATCGCGTGGTCAAGCGCGGGCAAATGCAACTTCCGCGGTTCGCGCAAGTCGACGGCCTACGCCGCCCAGATCGTCGCCCAGGACGCGGCGCGCAACGCGATGTCGCACGGCCTGAAGGACGTCGTCATCCGCGTGTCCGGACCGGGGCTCGGCCGCGACAGCGCCATCCGGGCTTTTCAGGCGATCGGCCTTGAGATCACGTCCATCGTCGACGTGACGCCCATTCCCCACAACGGATGCAGGCCGCGCAAGCGCCGCCGCGTCTAAGACCCATCCTTTAGCCCAACCCTCTTCACCTTAAGACAATGGCTCGTTACACAGGTCCCTCTACCCGCATCAGCCGTCGCTTTGGCGTCCTCCTGATCGGCTCCGGAAAGGCGCTCGAGCGCCGCAACTACCCGCCGGGCCAGCACGGCCCGAAGTCCCGCCGCAAGTCGTCCGAGTACTCGGTCGGCTTGAACGAGAAGCAGAAGCTGCGCTACACCTACGGACTCCTCGAGAGGCAGTTCCGCCGCATGTTCGAGATCGCCAAGCGCGAGCGCGGCGTCACGGGCGAGCGCTTCCTTCAGCTCCTTGAGACGCGCCTCGACAGCGTCATCTACCTGCTCGGCCTGGCGAAGAGCCGCGCGGCGGCCCGCCAGTTCGTGAACCACGGCCACATCCGGGTTAACGGGCGCAAGGTGGACGTCGCCAGCTACAACGTCCGCGCGGGCGATGAGATCGACGTGCGCAACGCGCCCGCCTCGCGGCAGATGGCGACGCGCAACCTCGAGGAGAACCGGATCCGCACCGTGCCGGGCTGGCTCTCGCTCAACGCCGAGCAGTTCAAGGCCGGGGTCGTCCGCCTGCCGAAGCGCGACGAGATGGACCAGAACATCAACGAGCAGCTGATCGTCGAGTTCTACTCGCGCTTCTAAGCCGCATTTAACAACCACCACTCCCAACTCAACAAAGAGTTCACGCCATGCCAAAACGCCTCGGAAAATTCGAACTCCCCTCCAAACTGACAAAGGTCGAGGACGGCGCCACGCCGACCTATGCAAAATTCATCGCCGAGCCCTTTGAAGCGGGCTACGGCCACACCGTGGGCAACTCGCTGCGCCGCGTCCTCCTCAGCTCGATTGAGGGGGCGGCCATCTCCTCGATCAAGATCGAGGGCGTGAACCACGAATTCCAGAGCATCGACGGCGTCGTCGAGGATGTCACCGAGATCGTGCTCAACCTGAAGAAGATCCTGATCGTCTCGCACAAGCGCGAGACCATCTCGCTGGCGATCAAGGTCACGAAGGCCGGCGCCGTGACGGCGGCCGACATCCAGGCCGACGCGAACATCCAGATCGTCAACCCCGACCAGGTCATCTGCACCCTCGACACCAAGCGCACGTTTGAGGCCGAGATCGAGATCAAGACCGGCCGCGGGTACTGCCCCGGCGAGCAGAACAAGAAGGAGGAGCAGCCGATCGGGGTCATCCCCATCGATTCCCTCTTCTCTCCCGTGAGGCTCGTCAAGTACGCGGTGGAGAACACCCGCGTCGGCCAGATCACGGACTATGACAAGCTGATCCTCGAGGTCTGGACGGACGGGCGCATCACGCCGGACGACGCCCTCAAGCAGGCCGCCTCGATCCTCAACCACCACCTCGACGTCTTCGACCGGGTCAGCGAGGAGTCCTACGAGTTCGAGAGCCAGCAGAGCGAGGTCAGCGAGGAGCAGAACAAGCTCCGCAAGCTCCTCAACATGTCGGTGAACGAGATCGAGCTGTCGGTCCGCGCCGCGAACTGCCTCAACAACGCGAACATCACCACGGTCGGCGAGCTCGCCATGAAGACCGAGCAGGAGATGCTCAAGTACCGCAACTTCGGCAAGAAGTCGCTGAACGAGATCAAGGAAAAGCTCGAGGCGCTCGGCCTCTCCCTTGGCATGAAGTTCGACGAACGCCTCCTGGATGCGAAGAAGGAAGCCTGATCCATGCGCCATCAAAAACACCACGCCTCACTCGGCGTCACGCGCGAGCACCGCGAGTCGATGCTGTCCAACCTTGCCGCCGCGCTCATCACGCACGGCAGGATCCAGACGACGCTGACGAAGGCCAGGGTGCTGCGTCCGTTCATCGAGAAGCTGATCACCAAGGCGAAGCACGCGGCCGGAAAGTCCGAGAAGAAGGACGCCGTCCACCTGCGCCGCCTCGTGCTGCGCGACATCCGCGACGAGGACGCCGTGACGCTCCTCTTCAACGAGAAGTACAAGGAATTCGTCAACCGCGCCGGGGGCTACACCCGCATCTACAAGCTCGGCCCCCAGCGCCTGGGCGACGCCGCCGAGATGGCGCTGATCGAGTTCGTCAAGGCGGAGGACACCGGCTACAAGAAGTCGAAGGGCAAAAGGTCCTCCGCTAAGGGACGGCGCAAGTCAAAGGCCGCGGCACCCGCGGAGGCGGCCCCGGCGACCGAGGCTCCCCCCGCCGCCGCGTTGCCGGCTGCCGAGAAGCCCGCCGTTGCCGAGGGCGAGGCCAAGAGCTGAGTCTTCCCCGCGCCAACCCCGACCCAGTTAACGCGTCGAAGTTTACCTTCGGCGCGTTTTTTGTTTTGCTTCGCCCCGATGTTCGAGCTCCCCGCCGCCGCCGTCCTTTACTGCGTGCTTGTCGCTGCGGTCTTCCTCGGGCTGTGGCTCTTCTACGACCGGAGGGACCAGATGCGGTTCGACCGGGAGCGGCGCAGGACGACGTTCCACTGCATCCGGTGCGACAGGCTCTACACCGCCCCCCAAGGCACCGAGCTGTGCAAGTGCCCGAGGTGCGGCCACGAGAACGCAAGGCTGAGGTTCTAACTTGCGATTGGGCGTTGGTCCGGGTTCTTCTTCTCCTCTTTTCAAACCGCAAATGCCGCAGACCATCGCAGTCCTCGATTTCGGGTCGCAATACACGCAGGTGATCGCACGGCGCATCCGCGAGTGCCAAGTCTACTCGAAGATCTACCATTTCTCGACGCCCGCGGAGCGGCTGCGCGCGGACGGCGTGATCGGGATCGTCCTTTCAGGCGGGCCGAGCTCGGTCTTCTCGGCGAATGCTCCGATACCGGACCCGAAGATCTTCGAGATCGGGGTGCCGGTCCTCGGGATCTGCTACGGCCTGCAGCTCATGGGCCACATGCTGGGCGGCAAGGTCTCAAGAGGGGAGCGGCGGGAATATGGACACGGGACCCTGACCGTACACCGCCGCGGACGGCTGTTCGCGGGCCTGCCGAGGAAGCTTCGCGTCTGGAATTCCCACGGCGACAAGCTGATGAAGCTGCCGCCCGGGTTCACCACCATCGGCAGGACGGAGAACTCGCCCTTCGCGGTCATCGAGAACTACCGGAAGGGGTTCTACGGGATCCAGTTCCACCCCGAGGTCTTCCACACCGAGCGGGGCATCGAGGTCCTCCTCAACTTTCTGGCCGGGGTCTGCCGCGCGAGGCAGGACTGGACGACCAAGGACTTCATCGAGCACGCGGTGGGGGAGATCCGCGAGGCCGTGGGCAGTTCCCGCGTGATCCTCGGCCTTTCCGGGGGGGTCGACTCCTCGGTGGCCGCGGCGCTCATCCACAGGGCGATCGGCAGCCAGCTCACGTGCGTGTTCGTCGACAACGGGCTCCTCAGGAAGGACGAGCGGGCGACCGTCGAGTCGCTCTACAAAAGGCACTTCAAGATAGACCTGAGGGTCGTCGACTCCTCGGCCCTGTTCCTACGCATGCTCAAGGGCGTCGAGGAGCCCGAGAAGAAGCGCAAGATCATCGGCAAGACCTTCATCGAGGTGTTCGAGAAGTCCCTTAAGAAGATAGGGCGCGCCGACTTTCTCGCTCAGGGCACGCTTTACCCCGACATCATCGAAAGCGTGGCGATAGGCGACAATCCGGCCGCCCTCATCAAGAGCCACCACAACGTCGGCGGGCTGCCCGCCCGCATGAAGCTGAAGCTGCTCGAGCCGCTCAGGGAGCTCTTCAAGGACGAGGTCCGACGGGTGGGCAGCGCGCTCGGCCTGCCGCGGGAGGTCGTCTGGCGCCAGCCGTTCCCCGGGCCCGGCCTAGGCGTCCGGGTGATCGGCCCGATCACGGAGAGCAACCTCGAGATCCTCCGCTCGGCAGACGCGATCCTCCAGGAGGAGATGATGTCGAGCGGGTGGTACTGGAAGGTCTGGCAGTCGTTCTGCGTCTTTCTCCCGGTCAAGTCGGTCGGCGTGGTGGGGGACGAGCGCAACTACGCCTACGTCATCGCGCTGCGGATCGTGGAGAGCACGGACGCGATGACGGCCGACTGGACCCGGCTTCCCTACGACCTCCTGCAGAAGATCTCGGGAAGGATCACCAACGAGGTGAGGGGGGTCTCGCGGGTGGTTTTCGACGTGAGCTCGAAGCCCCCCGCCACCATCGAGTGGGAGTGAATTTTCTTCGACCTCGCGCCCGAATTGGCTGTCAATGACCGTATGTCCAAGGCGTCCGCCAGCCTACTTGCCGTCCTGATGGCGCTCCTGGCGCCGGCGGCGGCGCGGGCCGAGCCCGCTGTGATTGGGCTTGCCCGGGCCTACCTCGGGCCGCAATCGACCTTGGACGCCATCCAATCGATTCACTACGTGGGGTCCCTCGAACGCGTGGATCCCGACCACGCCGACAAGGGGGCTGGGCGCTTGTCGCTCGACCTGACCTTCGCAAGACCCCTGCGCCAGCACCAGGTCATCCGCGGGGCCAAGATGAACAGGACAACGGTTCTCGATGGCTATGACGCGTGGGACCTGCTCCAGGACAACGCGGATCCGAGGAAGGTCCGCTTGACGTGGCTGCCGCCGGGAGAGATCAAGGCGCTTCGGGCGGACACCTGGGAGAACCTCTTTTACTACCGCGCCCCCCCCGGGGGCGCCGTCGAGGACAAGGGCCCAGCCACCGTCGACGGCGTCGACTGCGAGCGCGTGGCGTTCACCCACGACGCCAACGCCGTCTATGAGCGCTATTTCGACCGCGACACCGGCCGCCTCGTGCTGACCGTCCGGGGCACCGAGACCTTCCGGGAGAGCGGCGAGATCCGCGTGGACGGGGTGCGGTTTCCCAAGAAGATCGTGAGCGCCCAGAAGACCGCGTCAGGCAAGGACGCGGTGACGACGGTCACGTTCGACAGCATCGTGCTCAACGAGGCGCTGAACCCCGACCTGTTTGCGGCCCCGAGCCTGGTGTTGCCCAAGGCCGTCCCGGCCGCGGGCGCGGTTCCGCAGAAGAAGTAGGCCGTGCGCACGCTCTCCTTTGCGTCGAAGCGATTCGACTCCGATCTGGCCGCGTTCTGCCGCGGCGCCGCCGTCTCCGCGGAAATCTCAGGCGCGGTCGCCGCGATCCTCTCCGACGTCCGCAGGCAGGGCGACGCCGCGGTTGCGCGCTACGCGCGCAGGTTCGACGGGGCGAGGCTGAAGCCGGGCGCGTTCAGGGTCGGCGCCCGCGAGATCGCGGCCGCCTCGAGGAGCGTGGACCCCGGGTGCCGGCGGGCACTGCGTTCCGTGCACGCCGCGGTCGGGGACTTCAACCGCAGGACCGTTCCCGCCGACTGGTCCGCCAGGAACCGCCACGGAGCCCTCGTGGGGGAGAAGTTCGACCCAATACGCCGCGTCGGCATCTACGTGCCGGGGGGCCAGGTTCCGCTCGTCTCAACGGTCCTGATGACGGCCACCCTTGCGAGGATCGCGGGCTGCGCCGAGATCGCCGTGTTCACGCCCTCGGGTGCGGACGGCCGGGTCGCCCCGGACCTGCTGGCCGCGCTTGACCTGGCCGGGATAAGGGAGGTCTACCGCATTGGAGGCGTCCAGGCCATCGGGGCGATGGCCTACGGAACGGCGAGCATCCCCCCGGTGGACAAGATCTTCGGGCCCGGGAACGCGTACGTGTGCGAGGCGAAGCGCCAGGTGTTCGGGCAGGTGGGCGTCGACCTGCTTCCCGGCCCGAGCGAGGTGATGGTCATCGCGGACGCGAGCGCCAGGCTGGATTTCGCCGCGGCCGACCTGCTTGCCCAGGCCGAGCACGGCTCGGGCCGCGAGAAGATCTACCTGGTGGCGACCTCGCGCGAAATCGTCGCGGGCGTGGCCGCCGAGATCGGCAGGCAGCTGCCCGGCCTCGCGCGATCGCAGAGGACCCGCCGGGTCCTCGACGACGGGTTCATGGCCATCCTGGTGGCGAGCCTCGACGAGGCCGCCGAGGTCGCGAACCGGGTGGCGCCCGAGCACCTTGAGCTCCTGGTGCGCGCCGGTGCGGCCGCGCGGCTCGTGAAGGCGGTGACGACCGCTGGGGCGATCATGATCGGCAACTCGACGCCGACGGTCCTGGGCGATTTTGCAGCGGGCCCAAGCCACGTGCTTCCGACCGGGGGGGCGGGCCGCTTCTCCAGCGGCCTGCGCGTGGCCGACTTTCTGCGGCGCACGAGCGTCCTGCGCTACGGCCCTGCGAGCGTGCGCAGGGCGGGGCCGACCGTCGCGGCGCTGTCCGCGATGGAGAGGCTGGACGCGCACGGGCGCTCGGCCGCGATTCGCCTCGGGCGGGCACGCTCCCGATGACAGGGCCGGCCTCCGGGCGGCTTGCGCTCGCCCATGTCTCGAAGCTTCGCGCCTACACGCCGGGCATCCAGCCCACGGAACCCGGCTGGGTGAAGCTGAACACGAACGAATGCCCCTATCCGCCGAGCCCGAGGGTGGTGGAGGCCGTCCGGCGGGAGCTGGGCGCCGACGGCGCCGCGCTGCGCCTCTATCCCGATCCGAGGAGCGCGCCCCTCAGGGCGGCGGTCGCGCGCATGCACGGCCTGGAGCCGGCGAATGTCTGCATCGGCAACGGTTCGGACGACATCCTCAACCTGCTCGTCCGCTGCTTCTGCGGGCCCGAGGCGGCGGCGGCGCTGACGCTTCCGGGGTACTCGCTGTACCCGGTGCTGGTCGGGATTCAGGACGGGACCACCCGCGCGGTGCCGCTGGACCGGGCCATGCGCCTGCCGGTCGACGCGATCACCGCCTCCGGGGCCCGCGTGTTCTTCCTCACCTCGCCCAATGCGCCGACCGGCGTGGGGTTCCCGAACGCCGACATTGCTCGGATCCTCGGAGGCTTCGGCGGCATCG
Source organism: Opitutaceae bacterium (assembly GCA_003164715.1). Taxonomy (GTDB): domain Bacteria; phylum Verrucomicrobiota; class Verrucomicrobiia; order Opitutales; family Opitutaceae; genus Palsa-1447. Next base: position 35,141 of record PLTZ01000024.1, read on the forward strand.
TCGTCGTGGATGAGGCCTACGCCGCCTTTGCGCGCGAGAACGCCGTGGGGCTGCTCGCGGGGCATCCGAACCTCGTGGTGGTGAGGACCCTCTCCAAGGCGTACGCCCTCGCCGGCATCCGGGTCGGGTACGCGCTGGCCGGCGCCGACGTGATCGAGGTGATCGACAAGGTGCGCGACAGCTACAACGTGAGCCGGCTCTCGCAGGCCGCCGCGCTCGCCGCCCTGGGCGATCCCGATTATTACCGGGGAGTCGTGGACAGAATTAGGGCCACAAGGGATTGCTACTCAGGACGTTGGGCCGAGAAACGCGGATGGTTCACGTTCCCCTCCGAGACGAACTTCATCTGCACGGAGCCCCGGGACTCTGTGGGCCGCACGGGTCCCTGCGTCGCCCGGTCCGCGTACGATTTCCTCTTCTCGCGCAAGGTGTTGGTGCGCCACTTCCCGAGCGACGCCTTGACCGCCTCGTGTCTGCGGATCACCGTCGGCTCCGAGGACGAGATGCTCGTCCTCGATGACACCCTCGACGCATGGCTAAAGGCACCTCCAAACGCATAGCGGCCGTCTCCCGCAAGACGGCCGAGACGGACATATCGATCACGCTCGCGATCGACGGAACGGGCGAGTCGAAGATCGGAACCGGGGTCGCGTTCTTCGACCACATGCTGACCCTGTTCGCCAAGCACGGCCTCTTTGACCTCATGATAAGGGCGAAGGGCGACGTGGACGTCGACTACCACCACACCGTCGAGGACGTCGGGCTCGTCCTCGGGCAGGCCTTCAAGAAGGCGCTGGGCGAGAAACTCGGGATCCGGCGGTACGGCTTCTTCATCCTGCCCATGGACGAGTCGCTGGCCAGGGTCGTCGTCGACGTGGGCGGCCGCCCGCACCTCGAGTACCGGGTCGAGGCGCAGTCGATGTTCGTGAGGGACTTCAATCTCGTCCTTGTGAAGGAGTTCTGCCGCGCATTCAGCAATGCGCTCGGCGCCAACCTGCACGTCGAGCTGCTATACGGGGAGGAACCCCACCACATCGCGGAAGCCGTCTTCAAGGGCCTGGGGAAGGCCCTGGATGCCGCCACCCAGATAGAGCCCAGGGCGTCGAACCTTCTTCCCTCCACCAAGGGCAGCCTTTGACGCTCCGTCGATGAGCGCGCCCATCGCCGTCATCGACACCGGCATCTGCAACCTGCGCAGTGTCACCAAGGCGCTGGAGGCCGTTGGCGCGCGGCCCGCCGTCGTGCGCACGCCCGCGGAGCTCGACGGATCCGGTGCGGAGGGGCTTGTCCTTCCCGGGGTCGGCGCGCTGCGCGACTGCGTGCTCTCGCTGCGAACCTCCGGCCTGGACGCCACGGTGCGGGAATGGATAAGGCTCGATAGGCCGTTCCTGGGCGTCTGCCTGGGGATGCAGGCGCTGTTCGACGAGTCGGAGGAGGGGGATGTCAAGGGGCTCGGCGTGATCGCCGGCAGGGTCGTCCGCTTCAGGCTTCCCCCGCCTTTCAAGGTGCCGCACATGGGGTGGAACACGGTGCGGTTCAGGCAGCTCGCAAACCCGCTTCGCGAGGGGCTCACCGACGAGGGCGAATCGTTCTACTTCGTCCACAGCTACCACTGCGTCCCCGCGGACCGCGGCCTCGTCCTCGCCGAGTGCGACTACGGAGCCCCGTTCGTGGCGGCGATCGGCCGCGGGCAGCTGTTCGCGACGCAGTTCCACCCGGAGAAGAGCCAGGCAAAGGGGCTGCGAATCTACAGGAATTTCGCGGCGACGGCCGCGCAGCCGGTCTAATCGCGCGATAAGGTTGCCGATTTCATAGGGCTGGGCCCAACTTTTCTTTGCAAGCGGCTCGTTTCTAGCTTCGATCCTGTTGCCATGCCCCAGATCGCCTCACTGAAGATAGACGAAAAGGAATATCCGCTCGCCGTGATGGTGGGCACCGAGGGGGAAAGGGCGATCGACACCCGCAAGCTGAGGGCCGACACGGGATTCATCTGCTACGACCAGGGCTACGGCAACACGGGCTCCTGCGAGAGCGCCGTCACGTTCCTGGACGGGGAGAACGGGATCCTGCGCCACCGCGGGATCCCGATCGAGCAGCTGGCGAACTTCAGCGACTTCGTGGAGACCGCCTACCTGGTGATCTACGGCGAGCTTCCCAACAGGGAAAAGCGCAAGGAATTCGGGATGAAGCTGCGCCAGAACGCGGCGATCGAGACGCAGATGCAGAGGATTTTCGAGGGGTTCCCGACGAGCGCCCCCCCGATGGCGATGCTCTCGTCGATCGTCGCCGCGCTCGCGGCCCACTACCCGCAGCTGGCGACGAACAACTTCGAAAGGGACCTGGTCAACTTCGACCTGGCCGCGGCGATCGCGATTTCGAAGATCCGCACGTTCGGGGCGATGATCTACCGCTACCAGAAGGGCCTGCCCTATGTGTTCCCGAAGCAGGAGCTGCCCTTCTGCGACAACTTCCTGCACATGATGTTCTCGGATCCGTACACCGAGTACATCGCGGAGCCCGAGGTGGCGCGCGCGCTCAACCTCGTGCTCCTGCTGCACACGGACCACGAGCAGAACTGCTCCACCTCGACCGTCCGGACGGTCGGATCGAGCGCGGCGAACCTCTTCACGTCGCTATCCGCCGGAATCTGCGCGCTGTCCGGGCCGCTCCACGGAGGCGCGAACGTGGGGGTGGTCCAGATGCTCCAGGCCATCTACGACGAGGGCGACGACGGGACGCGGTTCATCGCTGCCGCAAAGATGGGGACCAAGGCCAACCGCCTGATGGGCTTCGGGCACGCCGTGTACAAGAACTTCGACCCGCGCGCGAAGATCATCGGGAAGGCCTGCGAGGACGTGCTCAAGAAGCTCGGGATCAACGACCCGCTGCTCGACATCGCGCGCAACCTTGAGCAGGCGGCCCTCAAGGACGACTACTTCCTGTCCCGCAAGCTCTACCCGAACGTCGACTTCTACAGCGGGATCATCATGAGGGCGCTCGGGATCCCGACCAGCCTGTTCACGGTGATGTTTGCGATTGGGCGGACCCCGGGCTGGATCGCGAACTGGCGCGAGGTCGCCTCGAACCCCAAGGGCCGGATCTACCGGCCGAGGCAGATCTACATGGGCCCGGTCAAGAGGGACTACGTCCCGATGGACCAGCGCGCCTGAGCGGCCGCCGAATCGCGCGCAAGCGGCCTATGCGACACCCCCCGGCGGCCAGGTTCCCCATGAACTTCAAGGTGCGCGCGGCCAAGCTGGGGGACGCGTCCGCCGTCGCCCGCCTCTCCAGGGAACTCGGATATCCCGCCGAGGTGAAGGTGGTGCGCGAGAGGCTCCGCGCGGTCCTCGGGCGCGACGACCAGCGCGTCGTGGTGGCCGTGCAACGGCGGGGCTCCCTTTGCGGCTGGCTTCAGGCCCACACCAGCGTCGCCGTCGAGTCGGGCCCGCGGGTCGAGATCGTCGGCCTCGTCGTCTCGCAGGCCATGCGCCGGCGCGGGGTTGGCCGGTGCCTCGTGGCGGTCGCCGAGACCTGGGCGCGCGAGATATCGGCGGAAACGGTTGTTGTGCGCAGCAATGCGAAGCGGGTGGAAAGCCACGCCTTCTACCCTGCGCTCGGGTACCTCCCGTTGAAGACCCAGGTCGTCTACCGGAAGCGGGTCGACGTTTAGGGTCTTTTTGAAGGTTGGCCGGGGGGCCTAACTTTGCTTAGATGGGGCCGTGATTCTCCTCGGGGTGAATATCGACCACGGCGCGACCCTGCGGCAGGCCCGCTACAGGGACGCCGCCGGCGCCCCCGGCGGGGCCGTCGAGCCCGACCCCGTCCTGCTCGCCGAGCGGGCCGAGCGGGCGGGCGCCGACGGGATCACGGTCCACCTGCGGGAGGACCGCAGGCACATCCAGGACAGGGACGTCTGGCGCCTTCGGGAAACGATGTCCACGAAGCTCAATCTCGAGATGGCGTGCACGCAGGCGATGATCGTCCTTGCGCTCAAGCTGCGGCCGCAGGCCGTGTGCGTCGTCCCCGAGAACAGGACGGAGGTCACGACGGAGGGGGGGCTCGACGTCGCCGGCGGCGCGGAGAAGATTAGGGCCTGCGTGGCGGCGATGAAGGCGGCGGGGATCGAGGCCAGCCTCTTCATCGACCCCGACGAGCGCCAGATCGAGCTGTCCGCCAGGGTGGGCGCCCCCGTGGTCGAGCTCCACACCGGCGCCTACGCTAACGCCTACGGGACGCAGCGCCGGGGCGCCGAGTTCCAGCGGCTCAGGCTCGGCGCGGTGCAGGCCCACCAGCTCGGGCTCAAGGTGAACGCGGGGCACGGGATCAACTACGTGAACATCGCCGAGGTCCGGACGATCCCGCACCTGAATGAATTGAACATCGGGCACAGCATCCTCTGCCGCGCGCTGTTCACCGGGATCGAGGAGGCCGTGCGCGAGATGAAGGCGCGGATGAACTCATGAACCTGAACATGCCCCCCGGAGGAGTCCTGATCAGCCTCGGCGCGGACGTCATCGAGGTGGACCGGATCCGCGGCATCCTCGAGCGGCAGGGGGAGCGGTTCCTCGCGCGCGTGTTCACGGAGGAGGAGCGCGAGTACTGCTCCAGGATGGCGTACCCCCACAAGCACCTTGCCGCGAGGTTCGCGGCGAAGGAGGCCGTGTCCAAGTGCTTCACCACGGGAATCGGCTCGGAGCTGGGATGGCGTTCCGTCTCCGTGTACCACGGTCCCCGCCACCAGCCCCTGGTGCGCCTTGACGAGAAGGGCATGGGGCTCCTCAGGGACGCTGGCGCGACCCATGTCATGCTCACTCTCTCGCACACCGACCTGGTCGCGGTCGCCATCGCCGCGCTCGTAAGGGCCTAGCCGAAGGGGGAACGCCAGATGGAAGACGACACGCCATCGGAGCCGGCCCCGCGCAAGCCGTCGGCGGTCCCCTCGTGGGTGACGCTCGGCTTCGTGCTCGGCGCGCTCTTCGTCCTTGCTCTGCCCAGGCGCACGGACGTCGGGGGCGCCCCGCGACCGGCGGCGCCCGAGGAGGCCCCGAAGCCGGCCCGGCCGCCCGAGGCGCCCCGGCTCACCACGATCGAGGCCGTCTTCGCCGCGTGGGACCGGTACGCGGTGTGGAGCGACGGGACGACGGAGGTGGCGCTGTGGAACCCGGACACGAAGAGCTTCTCCGAGTTCTACGAGGTGACCCGCGTCGGCGACGCCTACTACTTCCGGTCCGTCACGGGCCTGACCCGGCTCGGCCTCACGCATGGGGTCCCCGAGGATTCCCCGCTCCAGTTCACCGAGACCGCGCGCCAGCGCGAGGAGTGGCTCGGCGAGGTGGGTAAGGAGAAATGGAAGGCGATCGGCGAGGGGATGCGCCAGTCGCTGGCGCCGACGTCGGCGACCCCGCCGGACGGCGGGAAATAGGTTTGCCATGCCGAGCGCCGCCATCCCCAGCCACCCGGTCGTCTCCATCGAGGAGGCCCGCGCGCTCGAGGCCCACCTCTTTGGGGGCCAGGAGCGCAAGGAATGGGGCGCGATGCAGCGCGCCGGCCGCGCAACCGCGGACGCCGCCCTCCGGGATTTCCAGGAGATTGGCGGCTTTCCGGCCGCCGGCCGCCTGCTGGTCCTCGCGGGCAAGGGCAACAACGCCGGGGACGCCATGATTGCGGCGAGGGAGGTGCTCGAGCGGTCCCTGGGATCCACGGCGGACGTCGTGTTCGCGTTCGGCACGAGGGCGCTCAGGCCGCTCGCCGCGCGCGCGTGGAGGGACCTCTCCGAGGCGTGCCGCGGGCGCGTGCGCGCCACGGACGCAGACGGCCTGGCGCCCGCGTACGACTTGTGCCTGGACGGGATCTTTGGCTACCAGTACCGGCCGCCGCTCCCCGCCGAGGCCCTTGCCGCGATCGCCGCGGCGGACGGGTCGAGGATCCGGCTCCGGGCGTCCGTCGACCTTCCGACCGGCCTCTCGGAGCCCGGGGCGTTCCGGGCGGACTTCACCTACGCCACGGGCTCGGTGAAGGTTCCCCTCATTGGATGCGCGAACGCCGGGCGTCCGCGTTACCTCGACCTCGGCTTCTTCGGCGACGGCGAGGCCGCCGCCTCGGGCGGGGACCGCGTGATCCTGCCATCGGTTCTCGGGGTGCTTGGAGGCCTCAGGCCCGCCGCGTCCGACAAGCGCTCTCAGGGCCACCTGGCGATCGTCGGCGGCTCCCGGAGCTACCCGGGCGCCGTCATGATGGCGACCCTGTCCGCGCTGCGGAGCGGCGCCGGGTTGGTCACCGCGTTCGTTCCCGAGCGGCTCGCGCCGGCATTTGCGGCGCAGGCCCCCGAGGCCATGTGGGTTGGCCTGCCCGAGACGCCCGGAGGCGGGCTGGCGCTTGTGGGGCTCGAGGAGATCATGGCCGTCGCCGGGCGGGCGACGGCGCTGGCGATCGGCCCCGGCCTCGGCCGGGAGCCGGAGACCCTCGCGCTGGCGATGGGCGTCGTCCGGGGCTCCCCCGTGCCGCTGCTGATCGACGCCGACGCCCTGCAGGCCGACATCGTGCGGGCGGGCACCGCGCCGAGGATCCTGACGCCCCACGCGGGCGAGCTCGAGCGCATTGCCGAGGGGACGGAGTTGCGGGCGCTCTGTAGGGCCGTCCGGGGCGCCGTGATCGCGAAGGGGCCGGTCACCCGGGTGTGCGCGGGCGACTCTGTCTACCACTGCCTGTGCGGAGGGCCGGTCCTTGCCCGGGGCGGAAGCGGGGACCTTCTCGCGGGCCTAGCCGGCGGCCTCCTCGCCCAGGCTCCGGGCGAGCCCCTGGCGGCCGCCTGCCGGGCCGCGACCTGGCACGGGACGGCGGCGGACGTGCTTGCCCGCGCCCACGGGCAGACGGCCGTCCGGACCCTTCAGCTGCTCGACTTCCTGGCGCCGGCCCTGCGAGAGTACGCGGCATGCCAAGGGAGCTGACCGAAAAGCAGGCGTATCTGGCGCTCAACGCGCTGCCGGGGATCGGTCCGATCGGGCTCAACCAGCTTCTCGGGGCCTTTGGTGGCGACCCGCGCGCGGCGCTGTCGGCCGAGCGCAGGCGCCTCGAGGCCGTTCCCGGGGCCCGCCCGGACGCGGTCGCCGCGATCCGCGACTGGCGGGCGCACTTCGACCCCGCCAGGGAGGAGGACAGGATGGAACGCAGCGGCGTCACGTTTGTCATCCCGCGCGACCCGGGCTACCCGCGGCTCCTCTGCGAGATCCACGACCCCCCGGTCGGCTTGTATCGAAAGGGTGATTATGCCTTGGACGGCCCCTGCATCGCGATCGTCGGGAGCCGCCGGGCCACGGCGTACGGGCAGAGCGTCGCGAGGCGCCTCGGCGCCGAGCTCGGGCAGCGGGGGTTCTGCGTCGTGAGCGGACTGGCGCGCGGGGTCGACACGTCGGCGCACGAGGGCGCCCTCTCCGCCGGGGGCAGGACGGCCGCGGTCCTCGGGACCGGGATAGACGTCATCCACCCACCGGAGAATCTCGGCCTGTACCGGCGGATTGCGGAGACCGGGGCCGTCCTCTCCGAGTTCCCGTTCGGGCGGTCCGTCGACAAGGATTCCTTCGCGATGCGAAGCCGCGTCATCGCCGGGATCTGCGAGGCCGTGGTGGTGGTCGAGAGCGACCTGTGGGGCGGGGCGATGTCCACCGCCAAGTTCGCGGGCGAGCAGGGACGGCTGCTCTTTGCCGTGCCGGGGCGCATCGACCTGTCGACGAGCACCGGGCCCAACCAGCTCATCCGGGACGGAGCGACGCTCCTGACGCGGGTGGAGGATGTCTTGCAGGAGCTCCAGTACCTTGGGGGCCTGCGGCCGGCGCCCGTCGGGGGCGGCGGCCCGGCGGGGGAGAGGCCCTAGGCCGCGCCGGCGCGGCTTTAGCCCGGCGGCCAGGCCATCGGGCGCCCCGCGAGCAGGTGCACGTGCACGTGGGGGACGCTCTCGCCCGCGTCGGGGCCGCTGTTGACGACGAGGCGCAAGCCCCGCTCGAGCCTCAGCTTCGCGGCCATCTCGCCCGCGACGACCAGCAGGTGGCCGAGGACCGCCTCGTCCGCCGTGACGGCCTCGGCCAGGCGAGGGATCGGCTTCTTTGGGATGATCAGCAGGTGCACCGGGGCCTGGGGCCGGATGTCGTGGATCACGATGCAGCGCGCGTCCTCGTGCTCGATCCTCGCGGGAATCTCCCGGTCGATGATCTTCTGGAAGAGCGTCTTAGTCATGTGGGGGTTCTTTGCGGCGGGAGATTGCCCGTTTCTGGGCGGGTCACAAGAATAGGAGCGTCAAGTCCGAGCCCAAGGGGGAGCGCGCCGCCGTCAGCTCGCGCAGGAAGGCGAGCAGATCGTCGTATTCCTTGCGCCGGCGCTTCGTCTCGCGCCTCTCCGGGGGCAGCACGGCGGGCCGCAGGTTCGTGATCAGCAGCGTCGACTCGCGGAAGGGGGCCAGCGTCCGGAGGCCCGCCATGACCTCGGCCCGTGCGAAGAGGGGCGTCCCCGACTGGAGCGTCTTCGAGGCGTCCCAGTGGAAGAAGCCGTGGCGCGGCAGCCGCGAGTGGAGCTTCTCGAGGAGCCGCGCGGCCGCGGCGTTGAAGGCCTCCGAGTAGGTGGACGCCAGGGTGGGGTCCGCCGCCGTCTGGGCCTCGAGGTCCGCGAGGGTGAAGGTGATCGCGGACTTGATCTGGTTGGCCAGGAAGAGGTCCTTTCCGGTCACATGCGCGAAGAGCGCATTGATATAGTGCAGGCGACGAAGTTCGTCGCGGTCCATCGTCATTTCTTCGTCTTACCGAGTGAGCTGATCTCGCTCATGAACTCGGAGACGTCGCGGAACTCCTTGTAGACGCTGGCGTAGCGCACGTAGGCGACCTGGTCGACCGTCCGCAGGCGCTGCATGACGGCCTCGCCGATGGCCTGCGACGGAATCTCGTTCTCGAACCTCGCCTCAATCGCGTCAATGACGTCCTCGACAAGCATCGTGATCTGCTCCAGGTCGACCGGGCGCTTGTGGCACGCCGCGCGCACCGCGTGGACCAGCTTCTCGCGGTCAAACTCCTCGCGCCTGCCGTCCCGCTTGATCACCACCATGCCGTCGAGGACGAGCGTCTCGGTCGTCGTGAACCGGTGGCCGCATTCGAGGCATTCGCGGCGCCTGCGGATCGTATTGCCCTCCTTGCTGATGCGGGAGTCGATCACCTTGTCCTCAATCGAAGTGCACTTGGGGCAGCGCATGGGGTAAAGCGGGGTCAGTTGAACTCGAGGAAGTTTTGCAGGATCTTCATGCCGCCCTCCGTCGCGATCGACTCGGGATGAAACTGGACGCCCCAGATCGGAAGGGTCCGGTGGCGCAGGCCCATGACCTCGCCCTCGGCGGTCTCGGCGGTGATCTCAAGCTCGCTTGGGAAGGTCGAGCGCTCGACCAGGAGGGAATGATAGCGGGTCGCGGCGAATCCCTGAGGCAGGCCCTTGAACAGATCGGTGTTCCGGTGCGTGATCGGCGAGGTCTTGCCGTGCATCAGCCTGTCGGCCCGGACGACGTGGCCGCCGTAAAAATGCCCGACCGCCTGGTGGCCGAGGCAAACGCCGAAGATCGGTTTCCTGCCGGCGAAGGCTCCGATCATGTCGAGCGTCACGCCCGCCTCGCGGGGCGAGCACGGCCCGGGGGACAGGAGCACGCGGTCGGGATTGAGGGCCAGGGCCTCCTTCGGCGTGATCTCGTTGTTCCTGAATACCCTCTGCTCCACGCCCAGCTGACCGAAGTACTGGACGAGGTTGTAGGTGAATGAATCGAAGTTATCGATGACGAGAAGCACTCTCGGAGAGTTGACCTACGATTGACAGGGGGGTCAAGGGTGCGGGTAGGCTCTATGCCCGCCTATGGCAAGTCACTTTCAATTGCTCGGGAAGGACGCGACAACCGCCGCCCGACGCGGGCGGCTCGCAACGCTCCATGGCGATGTCGAGACGCCGGTCTTCATGCCGGTCGGCACGCAGGGCACGGTGAAGGCCGTCACACCGGTCCAGCTGAGGGAGATCGGCGCGCAGATCATCCTCGGGAACACGTACCACCTGAACTTGAGGCCCGGAAGCGAACTCATCCGCGACCTGGGCGGCCTGCACCGCTTCATGGGCTGGGACGGGCCGATCCTCACCGACAGCGGCGGCTTCCAGGTGTTCAGCCTCGCGAAGCTGCGCACGATCGGCGACGACGGCGTTTCCTTCCAGTCTCACCTGGACGGCGCCGCCCTGTTCCTCGGCCCGGGGGAGGTCATGGGCATCCAGGCCAACCTCGGCTCCGACATCGCCATGGTCCTCGACGAGTGCCCACCGTGGCCGGTCGACAGGGACGCCTGCGCGCTCGCGTGCGCGCGCAGCCTGCGCTGGGCGCGCCGCTGCCGGGAGATCGCCGAGGGGAGCGGATTCCTGGCGTCGGGCCACCACGTGTTCGCGATCGCGCAGGGGTCCACCTACGACGACTTGAGGCGCGAGGCCGCCGAGGCGCTTTCGGCGCTTGATTTCTCGGGCTACGCCGTCGGTGGGGTCAGCGTGGGCGAGCCCGAGGCCGAGATGCTCAAGCAGGTGGGGGCGACGACTCCGTTCCTGCCCGCGGACAAGCCCCGCTACACCATGGGGCTCGGCACCCCCCCGCAGATCCTCAGGATGGTGGCGCTCGGCGTCGACATGTTCGACTGCGTCCTGCCAACCCGCGTCGCGCGCAACGGCCTGGCGTTCACGCCGCAGGGCCCGATCAACTTGAGAAACGAGAAGTTCCGAGACGACGGCCGGCCGCTCGTGGAGGGCCTGGGCAACTACACGTGCCGCAATTTCTCCCGGGCCTACCTGCGGCACCTCTTCGCGGCCGGGGAGATGCTGGGCGGCACCCTCCTGACGATCCACAACCTCCACTTCTTCCTCGACCTGATGGGGCAAGCCCGCAACCACGTCGAGGCGGGCGACTTCGGGCCCTGGCACCAGGGCTGGATCCGGCGCTACGAGGGGTCCGATTGACCCCTGGCGGCGGCGGGCGCGCCTAAAGCGCTCGCCAACCCGCCGGAATTGAGGCTATTGCCGAAGTATGCGCATTCTAGTCACGGGGGGCGCCGGGTTCCTGGGCTCCCACCTCTGCGAACGGCTCCTGGCGGACGGCAACGAGGTCATCTGCCTGGACAACTTCTTCACGGGCAGCAAACAAAACGTCGCGTCCTTCTCCGCCAACCCAAACTTCGAGCTCGTCCGCCACGACGTGATCGACCCGTTCAAGTTCGAGGTGGACCAGATCTACAACCTGGCGTGCCCCGCCTCGCCCACCGCCTACCAGTACAACCCGATCAAGACCATCAAGACCTCCGTGATGGGCTCGATCAACTGCCTGGGCCTCGCGAAGCGGCTGAAGGCGCGCGTCTTCCAGGCCTCGACGTCCGAGGTGTACGGCGACCCCCAGGTGCACCCGCAGCCCGAGGGTTACTGGGGGAATGTCAACCCGATCGGCAGGCGGTCCTGCTACGACGAGGGCAAGCGCTGCGCCGAGACGCTCTTCTTCGACTACAACCGGGAGAACAAGGTCGACATACGGGTCGTGCGGATCTTCAACACATACGGGCCCCGCATGCACGAGTCGGACGGCCGCGTCATCTCGAACTTCATCGTGCAGGCGCTTAAGGGCGAGGACATCACGGTCTATGGCGACGGGAGCCAGACGCGCTCGTTCTGCTATGTCGACGACTTGATCGAGGGGATTGTCGGCGTGATGCGCCAGACCGAGACGCCGGGGCCGATCAACCTCGGCAACCCCGGGGAGTTCACGATGCTTGAGCTCGCCGAGCGCGTCCTGAAGATCGTCGGGGGCCGCTCAAAGATCGTCCACAAGCGGCTTCCCGCGGACGACCCGAAGCAGCGCATGCCCGACATCTCCCTGGCAAAGCGCCTGCTCAAGTGGGAGCCCGCCGTGGCGCTCGAGGACGGACTGAAGCGCACGGTTGCATACTTTAAGAAGCGCCGCTGACCGCGCCTCCCGCCGGCAGGGCATTTTGTCATTTGCCTAAGGTGTCCGGCGGTCTATTGTCTTCCCCTTCATGCTGTCGTATTTGCTCAAACCCTTTGTAGGGAGGCACTACAAGAAGTTTCTCGAGAAAGTCCGTCCCATCGTCGTGCGGATCAACGAGTTGGATAGCACCTATACGGCGCTGACCGACGAGCAGCTGCGCGCGAAGACCGACGAATTCAGGGCGAGGGTGCAGGCGGGCGAGACCCTCGACCAGATCCTGCCCGAGGCGTTCGCGGTCGTGAAGAACGCTGCCCGGCGGCTGGTCGGCACCACGGCGCTCGTCTGCGAGCACGAACTCCCATGGGACATGGTGCATTTCGACGTCCAGCTGATCGGCGGGATCGCGCTCCACCAGGGGCGGATCGCGGAGATGGCGACGGGCGAGGGCAAGACCCTCGTCGCGACGCTTCCGCTCTACCTCAACTCTCTCAACGGGCGCAACGCCCAGCTCGTGACCGTCAACGACTACCTCGCCCGCCGCGATTCCGAGTGGATGGGCCAGCTGTACAGCTTTCTCGGGGTGAGCGTCGGGTGCATCCAGCAGAGCATGGACCCCGACCTGCGCCGCGAGATGTACGGCCGCAACATCACCTACGGGACCGCCAGCGAGTTCGGGTTCGACTACCTGCGCGACAACGGCATGGCCACGCGCAAGGAGGACCAGGTGCAGCGCGACCACTGGTACTGCATCGTGGACGAGATCGACTCGATCCTCGTGGACGAAGCGCGGACCCCGCTCATCATCTCGGGCCCCGCGCCGATCGAGCGCGAGCAGCCCTTCACGCGCCTGACGCCCGGCGTCGACCGGCTGGTCGCCGACCAGACGCGGCTCTGCAACCGCCTCGTGGGAGAGGCCAAGGAGACCCTCGATGGCCTTGGCGGCATCGGCGACGAGCGCGCGCGGGGGGAGGCGCGCGACCAGGCGATCCGCAAACTGGTCCAGGTCAAGATGGGCAGCCCGAAGAACAAGCTCTTGCTGCGCCTGATGGAGAACGCGGAATGGCGCAAGCTGCTGGACCGCGTGGAGACGGAACTCAACTCGGACCTGAACAAGGACGAGATGTACCGCCTGAAGGAGCACCTGCTCTACGTGATCGACGAGCGCCAGCACCAGGCCGACCTTACCGAGATCGGCAGGAAGCACCTGCGCCCCGACAACCCGGACGCGTTCATGATGCCGGACCTCGCGACCGAGTTCTCGGACCTTGAGCGGGACACGTCGATCCCGCCGGAGAAGCGCGAGGAGCTAAAGCTCGCCGCCCACCAGCACTACGCGACCGTGTCCGAGGAGATCCACGCGATCTCGCAGCTGCTCCGGGCGTACTCCCTCTACGAGCGCGACGTCGAGTACGTCGTCCAGGACGGGAAGGTCATGATCGTCGACGAGAACACGGGCCGCGTCATGACCGGCAGGCGCTGGTCGGACGGCCTGCACCAGGCGGTCGAGGCCAAGGAGGGGGTCGCGATCGAGCGGGAGACGCGCACGTACGCGACGATCACGATCCAGAACTACTTCAGGATGTACGAGAAGCTCGCAGGGATGACGGGCACCGCCGAGACCGAGGCCACGGAGTTCAACGACATCTACCGGCTGACGGTCCAGGTGATCCCCACCAACAAGCCCTGCATCCGCATCGACAAAAACGACGTGATCTTCAAGGCGCGCCGCGACAAGTACAACGCGGTCCTGCGCGAGATCGAGGCGGCGAACAAGCGGGGCCAGCCGGTCCTCGTCGGCACGACGAGCGTCGAGGCCTCGGAGGTCCTTTCCCGGATGCTCAAGCGCGCCGGCATCATCCACACCGTCCTCAACGCCAAGTTCCACCAGCAGGAGGCCGAGATCGTGAGCCGGGCGGGCCTGCGCGCCGCCGTCACCATCGCTACCAACATGGCCGGCCGCGGCACCGACATCAAGCTGGGCGAGGGCGTGCGCGAGCAGGGCGGCCTCTACGTGATCGGCACCGAGCGCCACGAGTCCCGAAGGATCGATCGCCAGCTTCGCGGACGGTGCTCGCGCCAGGGGGACCCCGGGCTTACCAAGTTCTTCCTCTCGCTCGAGGACGACCTCATGCGCCTCTTCCTCCAGGGCAACCTGGCGTCGCGCCTGATGGAGGGCACGATGCAGGAGGGGGAGGAGCTGGAGCACCCGCTGCTCAACCGCTCGATCGAGTCGGCGCAGAAGAAGGTCGAGCAGCAGAACTACGCGATCCGCAAGCGCCTGCTCCAGTACGACGACGTGCTCAACCAGCAGCGCGAGGTCGTCTACGGGATCCGCAACGCGGCGATCCACGCCGAGCGCTCGAAGGGCATCATCTTCGAGCAGGTCGAGGAGGAGGTCGTCAGCCGGCTTCAGATCGCCGGATTCGGCGAGAAGGGCGGCTCCAACTCCCAGGCGATCGAGAGCTTCGTCGGCTGGGCCAACACGCACTTCCCGATCGGGCTGAGGGTGGAGGAGCTCAAGGGGGACGACCTCGATGTCCACAAGACCCTCGTCCTGGAGCGGATCAGGAAGGCCTACACCCTGAAGGAGTCGGCGGAGGTACCCGAGGCCCTGGGATCCCTCGAGCGGTACGTCGTCATCAACGCGATCGACCACCACTGGCAGGAGCACCTGACGGAGATGGAGGAGCTTCGCCGCTCGATCGGCCTGCGCAGCTACGGCCAGAAGGACCCCCTGGTCGAGTACAAGAGCGAGGCCTACCATTTCTTCGAGGAGCTGATGAGGAACGTGCGCCTTCAGATCTGCACGGGGCTGTTCCGGAGCGCCTCGAACCTCTCGGCCTTCGAGAACATGCTGGCGATCCTCGCGCGCAGCGCGCGGACGCAGGGCCCGGAGACTCCCCAGGCGCCCCCGCCCGCGCCCACAAACGGAAAGCCCGCCCCGGAGGCCGGACCGCCCGAGCGCGAGATCCAGCTGCCCAAGGTGACCATCCGGCGCGACACCCCGAAGGTCGGGCGCAACGACCCGTGCCCCTGCGGCAGTGGAAAGAAGTACAAGCACTGCCACGGAGCCTGAGGAGACCTCCTTGAGCCCGGACCCCTACGAACCCGTCCCGACGTTTTGGGAGCGGCACTCCGGCTGGGCCGCGCCGGCGGTGGTGGGCTTCCTGACGGCGCTCCTGTTCATCCTGGCCTTCCCGCCGTTTCACGAGCCCGAGGTGGCGTACGCCTGCCTCGTGCCCGGTATCTTCTGGGCCTACCTGAGGCCCCCGCTTAAGACCTACTGCTGGACGATCCTCGCGGCGCAGGCCGTCACGTGGACGGTCAACCTGAGCTGGCTGCACCCGGTCACGTGGGCCGGCCTCTTCATCATCGGCCCGCTGGTCGGGGCGTGGACGGGAGTGTGGTATCTCGCCGCGTGGTGGACCCTTCCGAGGATGGTCGGCCGGTCGACGTTCGTGCGGCTGACGGCGATGCTCGGGCTCTCCGGAGTCTGGGTGCTGATCGAGTGGTCGCGCACCTTCCTGTTCGGGGGCTTCCCGTGGATGCCGCTCGCCGCCACCCAGTGGGAGAGGATGAGGAGCGTGCTCCAGGTGGCCGCCTACACCGGCGCCTACGGGGCGTCGTTCGTCCTTGTCGCGGTGAACATCGGGTTCTCGGCCTACGCGAACCGCCTGCTGCGCGAGGGCGAGACGGGCCTGCGCCGCAGGAGCCAGGAGTTCCTGCTGGCGATGTTCCTGCTCCTCGTGTGCCTCGCGATCCACATCCCGGAGAGTGTGAACGCCTCGAAGTTCGCCGTGCCCTTCGCCAGGGTCGCGTTCGTGCAGCCGGACGTCCCGGCGATGGTCAAGTGGGACCCGGCGAAGGAGCCCGAGATCATCGGCACGCTCAAATCGCTGACGCTCGAGGCCGGCAAGCTGCATCCCGACCTCATCCTCTGGCCCGAATCGACCACCCCGTACCCCCTGAAGGGCGGCGATCCGTCCATGCGCCGGTTCGTGGAGCAGCTATCGGCCCGCACGAAGGCGCCCATGCTGATCGGGGCGGACGCCATCGAGGCGGCGGGCGCCGGCCGCGAGGAGTACTTCAACGCTGCCTTTGTCATCGATCCCCAGCTCGGCGTGCAGACCAGCTACTACGCGAAGCGCCGACTGGTCCAGTTCGGCGAGTACATCCCTCTGCGGCCCCTGCTCGGCTGGCTGGGCAAGATCGTGCCGATCGGCGACGACTTCACGCCGGGCAGCGACTCGGTTCCGCTGGTCGTCCCCATGGACCGCGGGGCGGCCGCGTTCGGCGTCCTCATCTGCTATGAGGACCTCTTCCCCGCGCTCGCTCGCGAGGAGGTCCTTTCGGGGGCCGACGCGCTCGTGGTCGTGACCAACGATGCATGGTACGGCGAGGGTGCGGCCGCCTACCAGCACGCGGCGCATTCCGTGCTGCGCGCCATCGAGACCCGCCGGCCCGTGCTCCGCTGCGGGAACGCCGGCTGGAGCGGCTGGATTGACGAGTTCGGCGGCATCCGCAGGGTCGCGCAGGACGAGAACGGGAGCATCTACTACCGCGGGATATCGCTTGCGAACGTGACGCGCGACCAGCGGTGGGTCGGCCGGAACAGCTTCTACGTTGAGCACGGCGACTGGTTCGTCGGCGTCTGCGCCTGCCTCGCGGCCCTTAGCGCGGCGCTGCTCGCGACGGGCGCCCCGGCCGAGGAGCGCCCGGAAGGGGGCTCGTGAGGCGCAGGACCGTTGCCCTGGTCGGGGACTACTCCGAGAAGCACACCGCCCACCGCGCGATCCCGAGGGCGCTCGAGCTGGCGCGCAGCGTCTCGGGCGCGGACTTCGGCTGGGAGTGGGTCGCGACGAGGTCGATCGGGGTCGCCTCGCGCGACCTTGCGGCATACGCCGCCGTCTGGGCCGTCCCCGCGAGCCCCTACGAGAACACCGAGGGCGCGCTCGGCGCCATCCGCTGGGCGAGGGAGACCGGCCGGCCCTTCCTGGGGACGTGCGGCGGGTTCCAGCACGCGCTCATCGAGTTCGCCCGCAACGCGGCGGCAGTGGCCGACGCCGACCATGCGGAGACCCGTCCCGGTGGGCCCTCGCTCGTCGTGACGCGGCTCAGCTGCTCGTTGGTCGAGGCGACGGGGGCGGTGCATTTCGCCAAGGGGAGCCTCCTGGGCACCGCGTACGGGGGCCCGAGCGCCACCGAGGGCTATCGCTGCAACTACGGGTTCAACGCGGCGTACCGGCCGGCCCTTGAGGCGGCCGGCCTCAGGTTCACGGCCTGGGACGAATCGGGAGAGGTCCGGGGAGCCGAGCTTCCTAGGCACCGGTTCTTTGCCGGCGTCCTCTTTCAGCCGGAGCGCGCAGCGCTCCGGGGTGAAGTCCCGCCGCTCGTGCTCGCCTTTGTGCGGGCGGTCTCCCAGGCCGGCTAGCCCGAGGCGCCGGCCTCCGCCGGCGCCGCGTACACGACGATGGCCACGCCCGCGACGACGATCGCGCTGGCCGCGTAGAACAGGGCGCGGGGCACCTCGCCGAAGAGAAGGAAGCCCATGACGCCCGCGAAAACGAACTGGCTCACGTTGCACAGGCTGACGATCTGGCCCCGGATCCCGCGCATCGCCGCGTTCAGGAGCGAGTGCCCGCAGACGGTCGGGATCGCGGCAAGGCCAGCCATGAGCGACCACTCACGCGCCGACCCCACGTCAAAGGTCCCCATCCGGGGCAGGGCGACGAGGAGGCACACCAGGGCGGCCTGGCCGTAGACCGGGATCACGTACAGCCAGATCGAGGGGAAGTCCCTGTTGCGCCTGCCGAGGGCCAGGTAGAGGGCGAACAGGAGCATCGAGGCGAAGCACACCGCGTCGCCCGCCGCGCTGCCGCCTGCCGCCACGGCGTCCCTCACCGACAGGGTCGCGAGACCGACGATGGCGAGTGCCGTGCCGGCGACCTCCGCCGCGTTGATCCGCTCCCTGGCGAGCCAGAGGAGGAAGAAGGGAAGCGCGATCGGCACTAGGTTGACGATGAGGGTCGCCTGGGCGACCGCGGTCATCCTCACCCCCAGGGTCCACAAGACCAGGTGGAGCGCGAGCACGAGTGCGGGGGCGTGCGTGCGGCGCAGGTGGGCCCGCGTGAAGGCGCCCCCGTGGCGGCGCAGCTCCACGAGGAAGACGGGAGCCAGCATGAGGGAGGCGAAGACAAGGCGCAGCGCCGTCAGGACCAGCGGGTCGGTCGCGCTCATCCTGATGAGAATCGCGGAGGTGGAGCAGGCGCCCACGCCGAGAAAAAGGAGGAGGTACCTCAGGGCCATCGGCCGACACCGTGGCAGAACCCGTGGCGGGAAGGCAAACGATCGTTGCCCGAATTCTGGGAAACCGGCTTGAGAAGGCGCGGCCGCAGAATCAGATTCTCCGCGCCCCTCCCATGAAGAAACTCCTCTGCATCCTCGCATGCGCGGCGGCGCTCTCG
The DNA here is from genome assembly GCA_003164715.1 of Opitutaceae bacterium. GTDB lineage: Bacteria > Verrucomicrobiota > Verrucomicrobiia > Opitutales > Opitutaceae > Palsa-1447. The sequence goes on from PLTZ01000024.1 coordinate 53,588, forward strand.
GGCGCCCGCGCCGGCAACTATCAAAACTTCGCCGTGGCCGTCTACATCCCCGAGCGGGTCGTGGCCACCTTCGCCGATCCGAAGGTCCTGCAGTCCCAGTGGGACATCATCAGCAGCCAGGTGAAGGTCGACAAGGTCTACATCGAGGTGCAGCGCGACGGGATCCTGGCCGACGACAAGCTCCTCGATGAGGTGAAGCGGTTCTTCGTGAGCCGCGGGATCCAGGTTGCGGGCGGCAGCGCGTTCACCGGGGCCGAGTCGGACCTCTTCCACTCGTTCTGCTACACGGACCCGGTGGACCGCGCCTTCGTCAAGAAGGCCTCGGAGCTGGCCGCGCGGCATTTCGACGAGTTCATCCTCGACGACTTCTTCTTCGTCAACTCGAAGACCGACTCCGACATCGCGGCCAAGGGCGACCGGTCATGGACCGACTTCCGGCTGGGCCTCATGGACGAGGCCGGGTCGACCCTCGTCGTCAAGGCGGCCAAGGATGTGAACCCCAAGATCAAGGTGGTGATCAAGTTCCCGAACTGGTACGAGCACTTTCAGGGCCTCGGCTTCGACCTCGACAAGGAGCCGAGGATCTTCGACGGAATCTACACCGGAACCGAGACCCGCGACCCGGTCTACACGGACCAGTACCTCCAGCAGTACGAGAGCTACCAGATCATCCGCTACTTCGAGAACATCAAGCCGGGCGGCAACGGCGGAGGGTGGGTCGACACGTACAACGCCCGGTACGTGGACCGCTACGCGGAGCAGCTTTGGGACACGATGTTTGCCAAGGCCCGCGAGATCACGCTCTTCATGTGGGCCACGATTGCCGAGAAGGCGGAGGCGGGCGACCGGGCGGAATGGGCCGGCCTGAAGACGGGCCTGGATTTCAACGCGGTGGCCGCCGCCTACCATCCGGTGGGCGAGGGGGCTCCCGCCACGCCGTCCTGGGCGACGGTGGCCGGCGTCGCACTGCGCCAGGCCGACGCGGTCGTCGGCAATCTCGGGAACCCGATCGGCATCGCCTGCTACAAGCCCTACCAGTCAATGGGCGAGGACTTCCTCCACAACTACATTGGGATGATCGGGATCCCGATCGACATGCGTCCCGAGTTCCCGACCGACGCCAAGGTCGTGCTCCTTACCGAGTCTGCGAAGTTCGACCCGGACATCGTCGCGAAGATCAAGCGGCAGCTCGAGGACGGCAAGTCGGTCGTCATCACCTCCGGCCTCCTGCGCGCGCTCAAGGGCAAGGGCATCGAGGGCATCTGCGAGACCGAGGTCACGGACAACAAGGTGCTCGCGACCGACTACGTTTTCGGATGGGGCCCCGGCAGCCACACGGACCTGGGCGCGCAGGAGCACAAGGTGGGGATCCTCTTCCCCGAGGTGCGCTTCCTCACGAATGACGCCTGGGCGCTCGTGGGCGCCATCGAGAACGGCAACGGCTACCCGGTCCTCCTCATGGACAGGTACAGCAAGGGCGTCCTGTACGTCTGGACCATCCCGGACAACTTCCGCAACCTGTACGCCCTGCCGAGCGGCGTCACGAGCGCCATCAAGGACGTCGTGATGAGGGACTTCTTCGTCCGGATAGACGGGCCGAGCCAGGTCTCGCTCTTCGCCTACGACAATGGCGCGTTTGTCGTCGAGTCGTTCCTGCCCGGCCAGGCCGTGGTCAATGTCACGGTCAACGGGGAGTTCACCAAGCTGCGCAACCTGGTCACGGGCGAGGTTGTCGCGTCCTACACTCCGGAGGCCCCCAAGTGGCCCTTCCGCCGGCACCAGGCGCCGCAGGCGCCCAAGGCGCACTTCCATGTTCCGATGCTGCCGCACAGCTACGCGGCCTTCGCTCCGGAAAAGTAGGCGCCGTCAGCGGGTCCAGTCCCAGAGATAGGGCGGGCCGCCGTAGACGGGACCATAGGGGCCGTTTGGGCCGTAAGGGCCGAGCAGCCCGCGGCCCCGGTAGTCGTCAAATCCCACCCCAATGGTGAATTTTGCCGTGGGGTCGGTGACGAACAGGTCCACCGACGTCCCGTAGAAGTTCTGGCCGTGGGATCCCCCTCCCACGGTGAAGGAGATGTCGCCATGTACCTGCGTGCGCGAGATGTCCGAGACCACCGTGTCGGATGGCGCGGGCACCGGCGCCGCCTTGGGCGGCGGGGAGTAGGCGAAGGACTGCGTCGGCGGCGGCCCCAGGGCGATCGCGCGGGCGACCGACCCGTCGAGGGCCGCGAGCTCCTTGGCGGACAGGCGGTCCAGTCCCGCGGCCTTGAATTCCTTCTCAGAGTGGCGCACGGAGAACGCGGACGAGAACCCCGTCACGCCCCCCTGATGGGCGAGCGTCACGTCCCGCGATACGAGGGCATCTAGGCCCGCGGCCTGCTCGGTCGCGAGCTTCGCGATCCCGCAGGAGACCCTCTCGTCAGGGGAGAGGCCGTCGCAGAATCCGGGCCCCGCTGCGCGTGCCGGCGCCGCGAGCGCCAGTGCAACGCAACCGAGCGCGGCGCGCGCGATTCGCCAGCAGGTGGGCCTAAGGGTCATCCGGCCAGTAGGACGCATTTGCGGCGCGAAAGTTCCGGTCTGCCTCTAGCCCGCGTCGTAGTCCAGGTATGGCCCCAGCCACTTCTCGGCCTCGGCGACGGTCCATCCTTTGCGCCGGGCATAGTCGTCGACCTGGTCGCGGCCGAGTTTTCCGACGCCAAAGTACTTGGACTCGGGATGGTTGAGGTACCAGCCGCTCACGCTGCTGGCGGGGGACATGGCGCAGCTCTCCGTGAGGCTGATGCCGGTGGCCGACTCGCCGCCGAGGAGCCGGAAGAGGGTCGGCTTCTCCGTGTGGTCGGGGCACGCCGGGTATCCCGGGGCGGGACGGATGCCGCGGTACCGCTCCCGGATCAGGTCGCCGTGGCTGAGGTTCTCGGTCCTCCCGAATCCGCACGCCTCGCGAGCCCTCTTGTGAAACATCTCGGCCATCGCCTCCGCGAGCCGGTCCCCGAGCGCCTGGCTCATGATCGCGCTGTAGTCGTCCGACGCCGCCCTGAACTGCGCAGCGAAGCCCTCCACGCCGTGGCCGGCCGTGACCGCGAAGCCGCCGATGTAGTCCGTCCGCCCGCTTTCCGCGGGGGCGAGGTAGTCGGCCAGGCAGTGGTTGAACTGGCCGGCCGGCTTCTCCTGCTGCTGGCGCAGCATGTGGAAGGTCGCCGCGACCCCGCCGCGCCCCTCGTCGGAGTAGACATGGACGTCGTCGCCGACGGCGTTGCAGGGCCAGAACCCGATGACCGCGTTCGCGGTGAAGCGCCTCTCCGCGACGATCCGGGCGAGAAGCCTTTGGGCGTCCCCGAAGAGCTTCACGGCCTCGGCGCCGACCGCCGGGTCCTCGAGGATGTCGGGATAGCGGCCGTGGAGCTCCCATGCGCTGAAGAGCGGGCCCCAGTCGATGAAGGGGACGATCTCGGCGAGCGGCACGCCGGCGAACACCCGTGTTCCGAGGAACTCCGGCCGCGCAATGTCGGCGTTGGCCCAGTCGAACCTCTGCCGGCGCTCGCGCGCGGCCGAGAGGGACAGCAGCGGCTTGCGCGAGCGCCGCGCCGCGAACTCCTCCCGCTGCCGCTCCTGCTTTGCGCCGACGTCGGCCAGGAAGGCGCTCTTGCTGTCGGGCGACAGCAGGGAACTGACGACGTTGACGACCCTCGAGGCGTCGAGGACATGGACGACGCCCGGCGCGTACTCCGTCGCGATCTTCACGGCGGTGTGCGCCGCGCTCGTCGTCGCGCCGCCGATCAGCAGCGGCACGGTGCAGCCGGTGCGCCGCATCTCCTTCGCGACATGGACCATCTCGTCCAGCGACGGCGTGATCAGACCCGACAGCCCGATCGCGTCGGCCTTCCCTTCGGCCGCGGCCGCGAGGATCTTCTCGCAGGGCACCATGACGCCGAGGTCGACCACGTCGTAGTTGTTGCAGGCGAGCACAACGCCCACGATGTTCTTGCCGATGTNNCCGATGTCGTGCACGTCGCCCTTGACGGTCGCCATGACGATCCGGCCCTGCGTGCGCGCGACGCCGCCGCCGGCGACGAGCCGGCGCTTCTCCTCCTCCATGAACGGGGTCAGGTAGGCGACGGACTTCTTCATCACGCGGGCCGACTTGACCACCTGGGGCAGGAACATCTTTCCGGCGCCGAAGAGGTCGCCGACGACGCGCATCCCGTCCATGAGGGGCCCCTCGATGATGTTGAGCGGCCGCGGGTACCTGGCCGTGTCGGCGCGCGCCTCCTCGGTGTCCTGCTCGACGTAGGTGTCGATGCCCTTGACGAGGGCGTGCGAGAGGCGCTCCTCAACCGGGGCCCCGCGCCAGGCGAGGTCCTCCTTGAGCTCGATCCTCGAGGCCCCCCCCTGCGAGGCCTTGAGACCGTCCGCAAAGCTGACAAGGCGCTCGGTCGCCTCGGGCCTCCGGTTCAGGATCACGTCCTCAACGCGCTCGAGCAGGTCCTTGGGTATCTCCTCGTACACGCCGAGCATGCCCGCGTTCAGGATGGCCATGTCCATGCCGGCCTGGATCGCGTGGTAGAGGAAGACCGCGTGGATGGCCTCCCGCACGGGATTGTTGCCCCGGAACGAGAAGGACACGTTCGAGACGCCCCCTGAGACCTTCGCGTGGGGCAGCGTCTCCTTGATGATCCTCGTCGCCTCGAAGAAATCGACGGCATAGGCGTTGTGCTCCTCGATCCCCGTGGCGACCGTCAGGATGTTCGGGTCGAAGATGATGTCCTCGGCCGGGAAGCCGATGCCCTCGGTCAGGAGCTTGTAGGCGCGCGTGCAGATCCGCACCTTCTCGTCGCGAGTGGACGCCTGCCCCTTCTCGTCGAAGGCCATGACCACGGCGGCGGCCCCGTAGCGCATGACCAGCCGGGCCCGCCTCAGGAACTCGGCCTCGCCGTCCTTGAGCGAGATCGAGTTGACGATGCACTTGCCCTGCACGCACCGCAGGCCCGCCTCGATCACGGTCCATTTCGAGGAGTCGATCATCACCGGCACGCGCGAGATCTCCGGCTCGGCCGCGATCAGGCTCAGGAACTTGACCATCGTCGGCTCGCCCTCGATCAGGGCCTCGTCGACGTTGATGTCGATGATGTTCGCCCCGCTCTCGATCTGCTGGCGCGCGATTGCAAGGCACCCGTCCCAGTCGCCGGCCTTCAGGGCCTTGGCGAAACGGGGCGACCCCGTGATGTTCGTTCGCTCGCCTATGACGATGAACTGGGAGGCGGAGGGACGGGGAGGGTTTGGCATCGGTCGGCCGCCCGCTTCAGGAGACGACAAGCGGCTCGAGGCCGCTCAGGCGCAGGGCGGTCGGCAATTCCGGCGGCCTTCTGGGGGGCAGCGAGCGCACGGCCTTAGCAATGGCGGCAATGTGCGCGGGTGTCGATCCGCAGCATCCGCCGACCATGTTGACCCAGCCGTTCGCGGCGAATTCGCCGAGGACCGCGGCCATGTCCGCGGGCGACTCGTCGTACCCGCCGAACGCGTTCGGGAGCCCCGCGTTTGGGTAGCACGTGACAAAGCACGTGGCGATGGAGGAGAGCTCCTCCACGTAGGGCCTCATCTGCCTGCCGCCGAGCGCGCAGTTGATGCCCACGGAAAAGGGCCTTGCGTGGGCGATGCTCGCGTAGAAGGCGCCGACCGTCTGGCCCGAGAGCGTCCTGCCCGAGTTGTCGGTGATCGTCACGGAGAGCATCACCGGCAGGCGCACGCCCGTCTCGTCGAACAGGAGCTCGGTCGCGAAGAGGGCCGCCTTTGCGTTCAGGGTGTCGAAGATCGTCTCGATAAGGAGCGCGTCAGCGCCCGCCGCCGCGAGCGCGCGCATCTGTTCGAGGTAGGCGCCGACGACCTGGTCCCAGGTGACTGCGCGGTAGTCCGGGCGGTTCACGTCCGGCGACATCGACAGCGTCCGGTTCAGGGGGCCGATCGCCCCCGCGACGAAGCGGGGCCGGGATGGGTCGGCTTGCGCGGCCCTTGTCGCCGCCTTGCGCGCGGCGGCCACCGCCGCCGCGTTGAGTTCGGGCACCAGGGACTCCGTGCCGTAGTCGGCCTGGGAGATCGCCGTCGAATTGAACGTGTTGGTCCCCACGATGTCGGCGCCCGCCGCCAGGTACTCGGAATGGATGCGCTCGATGAGGTCGGGCCGCGTGAGCGACAGCAGGTCGTTGTTCCCCTTCAGATCGCGCGGATGGCCTGCAAAGCGCGCGCCTCGAAAATCAGCCTCATTGAGCCCATAAGCCTGGATCATTGTTCCCTTCGGCCCGTCGATGACCGCGATGCGCGATTCGAAAAGCCGGCGGAGTGCGGCAAAGGAACTGGATTCACGTGGAGCAGCCATGGTTGTGCGGAGTCGCGGTAGTCCGAAAGGGTGCAAGTAGAACCCATTGCGGCGGCGTTGGCAAGGCTCATATCAATAAATCCGAATTTCTTGATATGATTGCGCTTGCCAGTGGCCACTCCTTTCTGGACGACCTCAGCGTCCACCGTTCTTTATCACATCTTCCGGGAGCCATTGGAAGGCCGTGAGAACCGGCCACAGTTGCGCTGCGGTATCGCATCACAGACCCCCACCGCGCCTTCAGCAGGCGCGGGCAAAGCCAATCGGAATCGACACCCGGTGAAGGCGAGGGGCGAGGAAAGGCCTGTCCGGCGGGAATCCCGCCGGGCGGAGACACATGCGGAGTCCGAATACGAGTCCCGGGACCCACATTCGACCGGCGCGATTGCGCGCGCCGGCTCCGAAAACTTCATCGCAACAGTGAAGAAAGTACCCGCATGAACCCCCTATCGCCGCGCGGCCCTGCCGCACGGTCCCTCCTCGCCTTGGCGGCGGCGCTCGCGGCCGCGCCGGCCCGCTCCCAGTCCGATCCGGACAGCTCGCTCGACGCCGTCGTGGTGGTCGCGACGCGGACGCCCGCCGACATCCGGACCCTCGGTACCGCCGCGGACCTGATCACCCCGTCCGACCTCTCGCGCCAGCAGATCACGACCCCGGCTGGAGCCCTGGGCGCGGTTGCGGGCGCGCCGCTGGCAGCGAACGGCTCCCTCGGCTCCGACATCTCCATCTTCACGCGGGGCTCGGACTCGGACCAGACCCTCTTCCTGGTCGACGGAATTCGGCTGAACGACGCCAACACCGACTACGCCGTCTTCCTTGGAGGCGCGCGCCTCGGCGCCACCGACACGATCGAGATCGCCCGCGGTCCCCAGAGCACGCTGTACGGGAGCGACGCGGTCGGCGGCGTGGTCTCGATAGAGGCCCAGAAGGGTTCCGGGGCCCCGTCGGCCGAGGTCGATGTCGAGGCGGGAAGCTTCGGCACCGTCGCAGGCACCCTGGACACGCAGGGATCGCGCGACAAGTGGGCATGGTCGTTCACGGCCTCCGGAGTGCACACGGCGAACGAGCGTCAGAACAATGACTTCGACGGCGGAAATATCGTGCTGCGCGTCGACCGCGACCTCTCGTCGACGGCCGCTTTCGGAGCCACGCTGCGGGGCTTCGAGGGCCGGTTCGGCGATCCCGGGGACATCTTCACGAACGACCTCTATGCGCACGAGACCGAGGGCAACTGGCTCGGCACGGTGTTTGCGGACCTGCGGCCGGACCCGGACTGGACGGCGCACATCACCGTGGGCGGCCAGGACCGCCGCTATGTCGCGTTCGACGAGCTGCCCGGGGTGTACACGAGCACGACGACCGTCCGGAACCACAGGGGCGTGCTTGACGCGCAGGCCACCTATTGCGGCGCCACGGCGCAAAGGATCACCACGGGTGTCACTGCGGAGTCGGAGACGACAAGCGACGACGGCTACGGCAGCATCGACAGGCGGCAGACGTTCGTGGCGGCCTTTGCCGAGGATGAATGGAATCCGCTGAAGTCCGTCTACCTGACGGGCGGCGTCCGCTACGACGACTTTGACACGTTCGGCTCCTCCGTCACGGGGCGGGCCACCGGTGCCTGGCTCACGGACGACCGCTCGCTCAAGCTGCGCGCCAGCTACGGCACCGGCTTCAACTCGCCCAGCTTCCTCGAACTGTACGGGGTCGCGACCGGCTACGCCGGCAACCCCGACCTGAGGCCCGAGCGCTCCCGCGGCGGCGACGCGGGCCTTGACTGGTACCTTCCGGGCAATGCCGGCACGCTGAGCGCCACGTGGTTTGCGAACGAATACCGCGACCTGATCGTGTACGACTTCAGCGTCTATCCCGGGACGACCGAGAACGTGAACAGGGCGCGCACGAGCGGGGTCGAGCTTGAGGCGAAAGTGAGGCTCCTCTCGGGGATCGAGCTCCACGCCTCGTACACGTACCTGAACGCGAACGACCTGACGGACGGGGTTCGGCTGCTGCGGCGCCCGCGCAACAGCGGGAGCGCCGACCTCTGGCGCGACTTCGGGGGAGGGTGGAGCGCGGGCGCCGGCGTCCAGGTGGTGGCCGGGCGCGAGGACATTGACGCCCAGACGTACCTCACCGTGAACGACCCCGACTACGCCGTCGCAAGGATTTACGCGGAGTGGCGCGCAAGCAGGCGCCTGTCCCTGAAGGCTCGTGTCGAGAACCTCCTGGACAAGAAATACCAGCCGGTGAACGGGTACCCGGCCCTTGGCGCAGGCGCCTACGGCGAACTCGACTGGAAGCTCTAGTCTCCGAGGGTTTGACCGGGGCGGGCGCCGGGTCTTGGCTCTGGCGATGCCCAACGTCCGCCCCGCCCTGGCCATCGCCGCGTTTCTTGTTTCTGTTCGGGGCTTCGGCGGGCCGCCCCCGTCGCCGGCGGCGGACAGGCCGACGGGAGCCTACGTCCCGCCGGAGCTCTCGCTCATGACACGGCCTCAGGCGAGCGAGCTGCGCGAACTGGTCGACCGCTTCGTCGCGGACAGGGATGAGCTGCTGCGCTTCTACAGCGTCGACGGCTCGGCGCTTCAGACCCGGCGCATGAGGGAGTTCTACGGCGAGTGGCGCAAGCGCCTCGACGCGATTGCCTACGAGAGCCTCGGCACGGAGGGCAGGGTGGACTGGCTCCTGATGTCGCGGCGGCTCGATTACGAACAAGAGCTCCTCGACCGCCGGGAGTCCCGGGCGCGCGAGATGGCTCCCCTCATCCCGTTTGCCGGCGACCTTGCGGCGCTGCAGGAGGCCCGAAGGCTCATGGAGCCCGTCGACCCGCAGGGCGCGGCGGCCGTGCTCGACCGGGTGACGAAGCAGGTCCTGAAGCTCCAGGACAGCCTCCAGACCGGCCTGAAGACCGACGCGGCCAAGGACCCGAAGGGCGCAGCGCCCCTGACGGCCTCGCGGATTGTCGCCTACCGGTCGGTCGCAGCCCTCGGCCAGCTCAGGGAATCGCTCGAGGACTGGTACAAGTTCTACGACGGCTACGACCCCTCGTTCGGGTGGTGGGTGCGGACCTCGCACGGGAAGCTCAACGAGGCCCTCGACGCCTACGTAAAGTTTCTCAGGGAGAAGATCATCGGCATCGAGCCGGGCAAGGACGAGCCGATCGTGGGCGATCCGATCGGGCGCGAGGGTCTGGACGCCGAGCTCGCCCACGAGATGATCGGCTACTCGCCGGAGAAGCTCCTTGCGATCGCGAACCGGGAGTTCGCCTGGTGCGACACCGAACTCAGGAAGGCCTCAAGGGAGATAGGGTGCGGCGATGACTGGAAGGCCGCAATGGAGAAGGTGAAGCAGGACCACGTGCCGCCCGGTGGACAGCCGGGTCTGGTGAGGGACCTGGCGCTCGAGGCCATCCGCTTTGTGGAGGACAGGAACCTCGTCACCATCCCCCCGCTTGCCGCGGACTTCTGGAGGGTGGAGATGATGAGCCCCGAGCGCCAGAAGGTGGCCCCCTTTTTCCTCGGGGGCCCGGACATCCTCGTCGCCTACCCCGCGGACTCGATGGATTACGACGCGAAGCTTCAGAGCCTGAAGGCCAACAACGTCCACTTCGCCCGCGCGACGGTCTTTCATGAGCTGCTCCCGGGCCACCACCTGCAGTACTACTACGAGAGCCGGTCCAACCCCCACCGCGAGCTCTTCACCACGCCGTTCTGGGTGGAGGGCTGGGCCGTGTGGTGGGAGTTCCAGTTCTGGGACCTCGGGTTTCCCAAGTCGCCCGAGGACAGGATGGGGATGCTCTTCTGGAGAACCCACCGGTGCGCCCGGATCATCTTCTCGATCAATTTCCACCTGGGCAACTGGACGCCCGAGCAGTGCATCGACTACCTGGTCGACCGGGTGGGGCACGAGCGCGCAAGCGCCACGGGCGAGGTGAGGCGGTCCTTCAACGGGACGTTCCCGCCGCTGTACCAGGCCGGCTACATGCTGGGGGCCCTTCAGCTTCGCGAGCTCCACCACGAGCTGGTCGCCCCCGGGGGGATGACCGACCGCCAGTTCCACGACGCCATCATGGCCGGCGGCCCGATGCCGATCGAGCTGGTGAGGGTCCGCTTGAAGGGCGAGAAGCCCCCGCGCGACTTCAAGCCCGAGTGGCGGTTCGCCGAGTAGCGGGGCGTCAGGTGTGGGGCCACGCGATCACGAGCGAGCCCGCCACGATCAGGGCCCCGCCGACGGCCTGCTGCCAGGTCAGCCGCTCCCCGAGAAAGACGCCCGCCAGGACGATCACGACGACCACGCTCAGCTTGTCGATCGGCGCGACGCGCGAGGCCTCGCCGAGCTGCAGCGCGCGAAAATAGCAGAGCCAGGACAGCCCGGTGGCCGCGCCCGACAGCCCCAGGAACAGCAGGGTCCTGCGTCCCGGCATGACGAACTGGGCCGTGGGGGTCGCGGCGAACGCGATCGACCAGGTGATGAGCAGCACCACGGTTGTGCGGATCGCAGTCGCGAGGTGGGAGTTCACGTTGGTGACGCCGACCTTGGCCAGGATGGCGGTGATTCCCGCGAAGACGGCCGAGAGGAGTGCCCAGGCGATCCAGCTCATGCGCGCCACGCTGGCAGAACAGCGGTTCAAGTTAAGTCGGAAATCGGGCGACGGACCCGGGGGTGCGCCGCGTCGCCGGGCAAGCGGCCGCCGGCCTGTTGGTAAAAAAGTTCAGAAATGTGGATCCCCGTGTCCCTCATGGAGCTAATGGCGGTCGACATCCGGGTGTTGCCGGGCCACATTGGGCTGGCATTATACGTCCCGAACATTGTCGATTCAGCACCGTCATCCTGTGAACACCCCGTCGAATTGGCTCAGGAACGTATCGTTCGGGCTGTCCGCGGCCGCCGCTCTGGGGGTCGTGTCTCCTTCGGCCCGCGGGCAGACCTACGGCGTGATGCAGATCCCGACGCTCGGCGGTAGTATCAATACCGCCCTCGCCATCAACAATGCCGCGTGGGTCACCGGGAACTCCAACCTTTCCGGAGATACCGAGACCCACGCCTTCATCTACTCCAACGGGGTGGCCACGGACCTTGGCACGCTGGGAGGCAACAACAGCTATGCCAACGGCATCAACAACGCCGGGGTGGTCGTCGGGAACGCGTATACGTCCGGCGCGGCCGCGGATCTCGCCTTCATCGATTCGAACGGCGTCATGGCCAGTCTCGGCGCGCTGAGCGGCACCCTGAGCTATGCCGAGGCCGTGAACAGCTCCGAGACCGTGGTCGGTTTAGCGACGCTGACCGGAGACGCCACCCACCACGCCTTCAGCAACACCGGCGGCGTGATGACCGACCTCGGCACGCTGGGCGGCCCCAACAGCACGGCCTACGGGATCAACGACTCCGGCACGATCGTGGGGACCGCGGACTATTCGGCCAGCGCCCACCACGCCTTCAGCTACTACAACGGCGTGATGACCGACCTGGGGGCCCTTGGAGGGACGAGGAGCGCAGCGCTGGCCATCAACACAGAGGGTTACATCGTCGGGTACGCGATGATCGCTACGGGCGGCTGGTTCCACGCCTTCATCGACGGCGGCGGCGTGATGACCGACCTGGGCACGGTGGGGCCCGCCACGAGCAACAGCTATGCCTACGGGATCAACAATCTCGGGGAGATTGTAGGCAATTCCGGGTCGGTGGGAGGCGTCGGAGGCGTGGCTTTCCTGTACGCCAACGGAACGATGACGGACCTCAACACGCTGGTCAGCCTGCCCGGGGTCACCCTCACCAGCGCGTGGGGAGTGAACGACCTGGGCCAGATCGTCGCGAATGGCTCGGACAACAGGGCCTATCTGCTGACGCCGCTCTCCTACCACCTGCTCGTCACCTTCGCGCCCGCCGTGGACGCGGGCTACCCGGCGAGCATGACCGTCACGATGGTCGATTCCAACAACAACACGGTGACAAGCTATTCCGGGACCGTCCGCTTCACCAGCAGCGACGCGGCCGCAGTGCTGCCGCCTGAAAGCGCGCTGACGAACGGGACGAAGACCTTCAGCGTGAGCCTGGGCACCGTGGGAGTCCAGTCGATCACGGCGACAGACACCCAGGCCCCGTCGATCACGGGGACGACGGGCCCGGTCACCGTCAACAAGACGGCGGCGCCGAGCATCGGGGTGGCCCCCGTGTCCATGTCGGCCAACCTGGGCGCCAACGCCGTGTTCTGGGTGCTGGCTTCGGGAACCCAGCTCCAATACCAGTGGAATTTCAACGGGACGCCCATCCCTGGGGCGACGAGCCCGATCCTGCAGGACGTGAGCGCCGTGGCCGCAAGCGCGGGCGCGTACACCGTCACGATCACGAACCTGAACGGATCGGTCACGAGCGCCGCCGCCACGCTGACCGTCAACACGAACAACTCGGGCAACCCGATCGCCTTTGTCACGCAGCCCGTTTCGCAGACGGTCGCCGGCGGCAGCACGGTCGCCTTCTCCGCGTCGACCGGGCTGAAGTCCGGGGCCATGACGGCGCGCGCGGCGAACCTGGTGCAGGGCGGCATGGTCGTGACCTACCAGTGGTTCCGCAACGGCGTGGCCATCAACGGGGCGACCGACCCCATCCTGGTCCTCGGCGACGCGGTCCCGGGCTACGACGGCCTGTTCACGTGCGTGGCCATCAGTTCCGCGGGTTCGGTGATGAGCGACGCCGCGACGCTCAATGTCCTGGCGGGCGCAAGCCCGGGCCGCCTGATCAACCTCTCCTGCCGCGTGAACGTGGGCACGGGCGCCAACCAGCTGATCGCCGGGTTCGTCGTCGGGGGGCAGGGGACCTCGGGCTCCGAGTCCCTGCTGATGCGTGCTTCGGGTCCGGCGCTGGCCCCGTTCGGGGTGCCGGGCGTCCTCGCCGACCCGCAGCTGCAGCTCGGCTCCTCGGCAGGCATCGTCGCCTCGAACAGCGCCTGGGGCGGGTCCCCGGCCATAGCCGCCGCCGCCGCGTCGGTCGGGGCGTTTCCCTGGGCCGTCGCCACGAGCCACGATTCGGCCCTCCTGGAGACGCTGTCGGGCGGCCCGTACACGGTGCAGGTCACGGGAAGCAGCGGAGACACGGGCGTTGCGCTGGCTGAGCTCTATGACGCCACCGCGGAGTCCAGCGCGACGCCGACCTCACCGCGCCTGGTCAACCTTTCGGCGAGGGCCCAGGTGGGCACGGGGGGCAACGTGCTGATCGCCGGGTTCGTGATCGGCGGGACGACGGCGAAGACGGTGCTCGTCCGCGGCTCCGGACCCGCCTTGGGGGCCTTTGGCATCTCGGGAGCGCTGCCGGACCCGCTCCTGCAACTCTTCCAGGGCAACAGCAACGGATCCTCCACCTTGGTGGCAAGCAACGCGGGCTGGGGTGGTGACGCCCAGATTGCGTCGACCGCCGCGTCCGTTGGGGCGTTCGCCTGGAGCGTGGTCGGCACCCCGGACTCCGCGCTGCTCGTCACGCTGCCGCCCGGGGCCTACACGGCCGAGCTGTCGGGCGCGAGCGGAGACACAGGCGTCGGGTTGATTGAAGTCTACGAGGTGCCCTAGTGTCCAGGGGCCGGGTTAAGTCACGCGGATCGCCGCGGCCTGCGCCCGCAGGCAGAGCTCCCCGGCCTTGAACGCGTGGGCCTGGGTCATGGCCTTTTCGGTGCGGTTGAGGCAGTCCAGGATGAATTCGCCGAAGAACCGGTACCCAACCTGGCCCGCCACGGAGAGGTGCCTCTCGCCCTTCTCGTCGGCGATATAGAGGTGGTCACCGACGGGGTCGCGGGCGATGTCGACGTACTTTCGGAGCTCTATTGTGCCCCGGGTTCCCAGGATGAAGGTCCGGCCGTCGCCCCAGGTGCTCAGCCCGTCCGGCGTGAACCAGTCGACGCGGACGTAGTCGAGCGCCCCGGAGCTCCCGGTGAGGCAGGCCTCCCCGAAGTCCTCGAACCCCGGATGGTCGGGATTGTTGAAGTTGCCGATGGCCGCGTGGCTCACCGTGGCGTCGCTCGACCCGCTGTAGGCGAGGAACTGCTCGAACTGGTGGCTCCCCAAGTCGCAGAGGATCCCGCCGAACTTCTCCCGCTGAAAGAACCAGTCGGGCCGCGTGGCCTTGCTGAGCCGGTGGGGGGCGATGTTGATCACGTGGATGACCCGGCCTATCGCGCCCTGCTCCACGAGATCGGTCGCGAACATCGCCGACTCGTTGTGCAGGCGCTCGCTGTAATAGACCATGTACTTGCGGCCGGTCCTTGCGACGACCGCCCGCGCCTGCTCAAGCTGCGCCATCGTCGTGAACGGGGCCTTGTCGGTGAAGTAGTCCTTGCCGGCCTCCATCACCTGGCACCCGAGGGGGCCCCGCTCCGAGGTGACGGCTGCCGCGGCGACCAGCCGCACCTCGGGATCGGCGAGGACCTCGTCGAGCGACCTTGCCGCCCTGGCCTCGGGGTACCTGGCCCTGAACACCTCGGTCTTCTTGGGGTCAGGGTCGTAGACCCACTTCAGCGTCGCACCCGCCTCCGTCAGGCCGTTGCACATCCCGTAGATGTGCCCGTGGTCGAGGCGGACGGCCGCGACCATGAATTCGCCCGGCTTGACGACCGGGTTTGGCTTGCCCCGCGGCGCGTAGTTCATGCCGTCGGACTTCTGGGGAGCGACGTCGGCAAGCGCGCGGGGCATCAGGGTTCCGGCGGCCACAGTGGCGGCCGTGGAGGAGAGGAATTCGCGGCGGTTCATGGGAGTTGGGGTGGGGCTTCTCTGTGAAGGTACGGGCAATCCGCCGGCCGTCTAGCGCGACTCGCGGCAAACCCTCCCTGCGCAGATGACCAGGGCGACCGGGTTGCCCCCGAATTCGTAGGCGAGCATTCGCTCGTCGGTGTGCTCCAGGAGGAGCAGGTCGGCCCGTCTGCCGGCCTCGACCGTTCCCCGGTCCTTAAGCCCCAGCACCGCCGCCGCATTGACCGTGCAGGCGGCGATCGCCTCCTGGGGGGTGAGCCCGCAGCGCCGGACCGCGAGCGCGATCGCGAAGGGCATCGAATGGCCGGGCGCCGTGCCCGGGTTGCAGTCGGTCGCCAGGGCCACGGCGCCTCCCTGGTCCACGAAGAACCCGGCCCTGGCGAAGCGCCCGTCCGTGTGGAACCCCGAGCCGGGCAGGATGACGCCGATCGTCTGCGAGCCGGCGAGCGCCACTAGGTCCGCCTTGGTGGAGGCCACCAGGTGGTCGACGCTCCGCGCATGCAGGCGGATCGCCTCGGGGATCATCCCGAGAGAGATGAACCGGTCGGCGTGGACCCGCAGGGGATGGTGCTTCGAGGCCTTCTCGAACAGCCGGACGCAGGCCTCCTGCGACCACCCGCCCTCCTCGACGCACGCGTCCACGGTGATCCCGGGGAATTCGCGGGACACCTCGGGAAGCATCTCCTTCACCACCAGGCGGACGTGGTCATCGAGAGGGCCCTCGAGGGCGTAGCCCAGCAGCGCCGTGGGCACCACGGTGCCGGGCCAGTCCTGGCCCGCGCGCACGATGGCCCTGAGCATCTTGAGCTCGGCCTCCGTCGTGAGCCCGTAGCCACTCTTCACCTCCACGGTCGTCGTCCCCTCCCGCAGCATCCGGTTGAGCCTCTCCCTCAGGCCCGCGGCCAGCTGCTTCTTGGTCGCCTCGCGCACCGCGAGCACCGTGGCGCGGGTGCCGCCGCCCTTTTTCAGGATCTCCGCGTAAGGCAGGCCCCGCAGGCGCTCCTCCCACTCGTCCAGCCTGCTGCCGGCCCAGCAGGCGTGCGTGTGGCAGTCGACGAAGCCCGGCATCAGCACGCGCCCGTTGGCGTCGATGACCTCCGACCCTTCCGGAGCCTCCACCTTGGGCCCGACGGCCGCGATAAGCCCGTCGGTGACGAGCACGTCACCCTGGGGGATCACGGCCAGGTCGTGCATCTCCTTGCCCCGGCGCGGCGTTGAGCCGCAGGCCAGCGTGAGGATGCGTGCGTTTCGGATGAGCAGGTTCAAAGATGGGTGTGCCGGTTCCCGCTTGAAAACCGGGGGACTATTGTGCCGCAACTCGGGCGGCGCGTCCATCCCCGTTGTGGATCGCAGGGAGGCGCGCTAACCCGCAGTGCGGGGCCCCGCCGCCCTTTCAGGGTCCGCGATTGCGGGTAGTTGCCTTGGGTGATGAAGGCCGTTCAGATTCGGGAATCGGCGCTGCAAACAAAACGGGATTCCTTCGGGCGACGGGCGCGGCCGCGGCGGTGCGCGCGGTCGTGGCCGCGGGCTCGTTGCTCGCCTTTTCGCACGCGGCTCCCGGGTCGGGACTGCCGGACCGGGTCGTGCTGCTCGCCAACAGCGACGCGCCGGATTCCGTCGCCATCGCAAGGCACTACGCCCAGGTCCGCGGGGTGCCCGCCTCGAACATCATCGCCCTCGCAATGCCGGTCGCCGAGACGATCACATGGAGGGAGTTCGTGGCAACGGTGTGGCAGCCCCTGGAGGACGAGCTCGTCAAGCGGGGCTGGATCGACGCGATCGCGATGGACCTGTTTGACGAGGTGGGCCGCAGGAAGTACGCGGTCTCGGGCCACAGGATCGCCGCGCTCGTCGTCTGCCGGGGCGTGCCCCTCAGGATCGCGCACGAGCCCGCCCTGTACCGTGAGCTTGGGCCGCTCACCAGCCATCCGGAGTTCCGCACGAACCAGGGGGCCGTGGACTCGGAGCTGAGCCTCCTTGCGCGAACGGACTACCCGATCAACGCCGGCCTGCCGAATCCCCTGTACGGGGTCGAGCACCCGAGCGACTACGCGCTCTCCCAGGTGGTGAAGGTGTCCCGCCTCGACGGGCCGGCCGCGCAGGAGGCGATGCACCTGGTCGACCTGGCCGTTCAGGCGGAGCGGCACGGCCTCCTGGGGCGCGCCTACGTGGACATAGCCGGACCCCACGAGAACGCGGACCGGTGGCTCGAGGCTACCGCGTCCAGGATCGCCGCCCTGGGCTTCGACCTCTCCGTGAGCCGGGGGTCCGCAACCGTTTCCGCGTCGGCGCGGATAGACGCTCCCGCCCTCTATTTCGGATGGTACACCCCGGACCTGAACGGGCCCTTCAGGCTGCCCGGGTTCCAGTTCCCCCCAGGGGCGATCGCGGTCCATATCCACAGCTTCTCGGCCCATACGCTGCGGTCGGCGACCGAGGGCTGGTGCGGGCCCCTCGTCGCGCGCGGCGTGACCGCGACCGTGGGCAACGTCTTCGAGCCCTACCTCGAGTACGTCCACCGCCCCGACCTTCTCATGGAGGCCCTGTCCCGCGGGGACAACCTGGTTGACGCGGCCTACTACGCGCTTCCCCTCCTCAGCTGGCAGTCGATCGTCATCGGCGATCCCCTGTACCGCCCGTTCGCCGTCTCCGTCCCGGAGCAGACGAAGGACCTTTCCGCGCTGCCCGAGGCGCTGGCAGGCTACGCGGTCCTGCGCAGGATGAACCTGCTGGAGGCGTCGGGAAAGCAGGGCGAGGCGATCGAGGCGGGAAGGGCCGGCATGAAGTCGGCTCCAAGCCTCGCGCTCGCGCTCGGCCTCGCGCGGCGGCTGAGCGCGGCGGGCAACAGCGAGCAGGCGTCCTGGATTGTCCGGGGCGCCGCGGAGAGCGCCGACATGACGCCCTGGAACTGGGAGCTCCTGCGCGAGGCCGCCGTGTTTCTCGCGAACCACCAGAAGGCCGCCGAGGCGATCGACCTGTACCGCAAATTGTTTGAGGCGGACCAGATTCCCGAAGAGGCCAGGTCCCCCTGGCTGGCCGAGGCCCGGGAGGTCGCGCTCCAGGCGGGAGACACGGCGCTCGCCGCGCAGTGGAAGATGGAGATAGACCAGGGCGTCGAAAAGGGGCTGGCCTCAAAGGGGCCCTGAAGACTTTCCCGCGGCGCCGCCGGGCGCCTCAGATCTTCTCGACGATCTTGTCGGCCAGGCCGTACGCAACGGCTTCCTTCGCGTTCAGGTAGAAGTCGCGGTCGCTGTCCTTCGAGATCTTCTCGATTGGCTGGCCCGAGGCGTCGGCCAGGATCTGATTGAGCTCCCCGCGGAGCTTCTCCATCTCCTGCGCCTGGATGTTGATGTCCGTCGCCGGCCCGATGAATCGGCCGGAAATCAGGGGCTGGTGGATGAGGACCCGGCCGTGGGGATAGATGAACCGCCGACCCTTCGCCGCGGCGCAGAGAAGGATCGAGCCCATGGACGCGGCCATCCCGGTCACGACGACCGTGACCGGCGACGAAATGAGCTTCATTGCGTCAAACACCGCCATTCCCGCGGTGATCGATCCGCCCGGTGTGTTCATATAGAACGTGATCTCCTTGCCCGGCTCCGTGGATTCGAGGTAGAGGAGCTTCTCGCTTAGGTCCTTTGCGGTCTCGTCGGTTACGGGCCCCCAGAGAAAGAGCTTACGCTGTTTCAGGAACCTCTTCTGAATCAACATGGATACAGAGGATTCCTTCCTGACCACCGCGGTCTCCTCGGCCGGCTCATCCTCGTCGTCGTCGTCGTCCAGGCGGGGAAGGGGGGCGTTCAGGTTGGGCTGAAGGTTGTCGAAATTCATGGAAGCCAAGTCTGAGCCAAAGCGCGGGTTTGGCAAGCGCGTCGGGCCTAATACGCGACCTTATCCTTCATCCTGGCCCACTCGGAAAACGCCCCCTTTGCCTCGTCCCCCAGCAGTGCGCTCATCGAGACGCGGCGCTCCCTCGCGGGGAGCGGGATCTGGCTGTAGATGAAATCGTCGTCGAAGCCAACCGCCGCCGCGTCCTGGCGCGTGTTGCCGTAGTAGACCGTCGGAATGTGCGCCCAGTAGATTGCCGACAGGCACATAGGGCAGGGTTCGCAGCTTGCAAAGAGCGTGCAGTCCGGCAGCTGGAACTTGCCGAGCTTGCGGCAGGCCTCCCGGATCGCGACAATCTCGGCGTGGGCCGTCGGGTCGCACGTCGACGTCACCTGGTTGCTCCCGCGGCCGACGACCGCGCCGTCGCGGACCACGACGCAGCCGAAGGGCCCGCCGCAGCCCGAGCGGACCCCGTCCACGGAAAGGCGTATCGCCTCCCTCATAAAGTTTTCATTGCTCATGAATTGTGTCTCTGGATTGTGTGGCGCGCGGGCACAAGCGCGGCACGGTACATTGAAGGTGACATGATTCAACGAGGAACTTTACTGTGCCTGCTCAGTTTTCCAATTCATGACCGACACGACCCCATCCGGCCTCGAAATCCGCGCGCCGATCCCGCCCGAATACGCCGAGATCCTGACGCCGGGGGCGTGCGCGTTCATCGCCGGGCTCTTTCGGGAATTCGAGCCGAGGCGCCGGGCGCTGCTGCAGGCTCGGGCGGCCCGCCAGGCGGAGCTCGATGCGGGCGTGCTGCCGGACTTCCTGCCGTCGACGCTGTCGGTCCGCGAGGGTCTGTGGAAGGTGGCCCCCGCGCCGGCCGACCTCCTCGACCGGCGCACGGAGATCACCGGCCCCGTGGACCGCAAGATGGTCATCAACGCGCTCAACTCGGGGGCGAAGGTCTTCATGGCGGACTTCGAGGACGCGACGTCTCCGACCTGGGAGAACCTGCTCGACGGGCATGTCAACCTGCGGGACGCCGTCCGCCGCACGATCTCCTTCACCAGCCCCGAGGGCAAGAGCTACAGGCTGAACGAGAGGACGGCCACGCTCCTGGTAAGGCCGCGCGGCTGGCACCTGCCCGAGAAGCACGTTCTCATGGGCGGCAGGCCGGTCTCCGGGAGCCTGTTCGACTTCGGGCTCTACTTCTGCCACAACGCCCGCGAGCTCCTCGCTCGGGGATCCGGGCCGTATTTCTACCTTCCGAAGATGGAGAGCCACCTGGAGGCGCGCCTGTGGAACGACGTGTTCATCCACGCGCAGGCGGCGCTCGGGATCCCGAGGGGCTCCATCCGCGCGACGGCGCTGATCGAGACCATCCTCGCCACCTTCGAGGCCGAGGAGATGCTCTACGAGATGCGCGAGCACGCGTCGGGGCTCAACTGCGGGCGGTGGGACTACATCTTCAGCTGCATCAAGAAGTTTCGCGCCCGGCCGGACTACCTGTTCCCCGACCGCAGCCAGGTGACCATGACGGCGCCCTTCATGCGGGCCTACTGCCTTCACGTCATCAAGGTGTGCCACCGCAGGGGGGCGCACGCCATGGGCGGAATGGCGGCCCAGATCCCGATCAAGAACAACCCGGCCGCCAACGAGGAGGCGCTCTCCAAGGTCCTCGCCGACAAGGAGCGGGAGGCCACCGACGGGCACGACGGCACGTGGGTCGCCCATCCGGGCCTTGTCCCGGTAGCGCTCCAGGCGTTCGACAAGCACATGCCCGGACCCAACCAGGTCGCGCGCCAGAGGGAGGACGTGAACGTGACCGCCGCCGACCTGCTCGCGGCCCCGTCCGGAACCATCACCGACGCGGGCATAAGGACGAACTTGAGCGTCGGCATCCAGTACCTCGAGGCCTGGTTCGGCGGCCTGGGGTGCGTCCCCCTCTACAACCTCATGGAGGACGCGGCGACCGCGGAGATCTCTCGCGCGCAGCTCTGGCAGTGGCTCCACTGCGGCGGAAGGCTGGCGGAGGGCAGGGCGATCACCACCGCTCACTACGAGATGCTCCTCGGAGAGGTCATCGCCAAGATCAAGTCGGAGGTGGGCGAGGAGCGCTACTCAAACGGGCATTTCAGGGTGGCCGCCCATCTCTTCATGGAGATGATCAGGAACCCGCGGCTTGACGAGTTCCTGACGCTGCCGGCCTACGAGCTGCTCAAGTGAGCGCCCCCATGCGGCCCACACTGGCCTCGCTGAATGCATGCGACTGCCGCGCGTTCGTCGCCGCCCTGGGCGCCCTTTTCGAGCACTCGCCCTGGGTGGCCGAGGAGACGTTTCCCAAGCGTCCGTTCCGCGACCTTGACGGGCTTTACGCCGCGCTCTGCGAGACCATGCGCGGGGCGGCGCCCGAACGCCAGATAGCCCTGGTCCAGGCCCACCCGGACCTGGCGGGCCGCGTTGCCCGGGCCGGCGAGCTGACCCCGGCCTCCGAAAGGGAGCAGTCCGCGGCGGGTCTCGACCGGCTGAGCGAGGCCGAGTCCCGGGAGATCGAGCGCCTCAACGAGGACTACAAGGCCCGGTTCGGCTTCCCGTTTGTCATCTGCGCCCGTCTGAACGCGAAGGAGGCGATCCTTGCGGCCATGCGCGCGCGGGCGGCCAACACCCGCGAAGCAGAGCTCTCGACGGCGCTCGGTGAAATCGCCAAGATAGCCCGGCTTCGACTCAACGAGGCCGTAAAAAAGGAGAACTGAAATGCCCGGAAAACTCAGCACACACGTCCTCGACCTCGCGGCGGGAAGGCCCGCGTCCGGGCTGCGCATAGAGCTTCGCCGTATCACGCCCGGCCCGGCCCTCCACAAGACCGTGGCCACGAACGCGGACGGGCGGACGGACGCCCCGCTCCTGGGCGCCTCCGAAATGGTGGCGGGCACGTACCAGCTCGAGTTCCATGTAGGCGAATACTTCGCGTCGAAGTCGCCTCCCTCCGCGAGGATCCCGTTCCTCGACGTCGTGCCGGTGCGCTTCGGAATCGCGGATCCCTCGGAATCGTACCACGTTCCGCTTCTGGTGACGCCTTGGGCCTACAACACCTACAGGGGGAGCTGACGGAGCGAATGCCCAGGAGCACCTTGGCACAGGCCGCAAAGGACGTCGCCCGCAGGCTCGAGCAGCTTGCGCGGGTCTCGGACGAACGCGGGGCGACGACCCGGACCTTCCTTTCGCCCGCGATGCGCAGGGCGAACGCGCTGGTGGGCGGCTGGATGAGGGGCGCGGGCCTCTCGGTGCGGGAGGACGCGGCGGGCAACCTGATCGGCAGGTTGCCGGGGCCTTCGCGCGGCTCGAAGACGCTCCTCATGGGATCCCACCTCGACACGGTGCGCGACGCGGGCCGCTTCGACGGCGCCCTCGGTGTCCTCCTTCCCATCGCGGCGCTCGGGGCCGCCCGGGACCGCGGGCTCCGACTTCCCTTCGCGGTCGAGGTGCTGGGATTCTCGGAGGAGGAGGGCGTGCGGTTCTCGAGCGCCTATCTGGGGAGCAGGGCCTACGCGGGCCGGCTCCGGAAGTCCGACCTCGGGCTGCGGGACCCGGACGGCGTCTGCGTGGCGCAGGCGCTTTCGGAGCATAACGGGCGCAGCCGCCCGCTTCCGAAACCCGCCCATGCGCGCGGCGAGCTCCTGGGCTACCTCGAGGTCCACATCGAGCAGGGGCCCGTCCTTGAGTCGCGCGGGCTGGCCGCCGGCGTCGTGCCGGCGATCGCGGGGCAGACCCGCGCAAGGGTGAGCTTCACGGGGCGGGCGGGCCACGCCGGGACGACCCCCATGTCACTCCGGAGGGACGCGCTTGCGGGCGCGGCCGAGTTCATCCTCGAGGTCGAGGCCTTCGCGGGGCGGCGCCCGCCGCTCGTCGCGACCGTGGGCCGGGTGTCGGCGCATCCCGGGGCGGCGAATGTGATCGCGGGGGCGGCGGAGCTCACGCTCGACGTGAGGCACCCGTCGGACAAGGCGAGGCGGGCCGCGTTCGCGGGGCTTCGACGCGCGGGCCGCACGATCGCCGGGAGACGGGGCCTCGTGTTCGCGGCCACCGTGACCCAGGACGACGGAGCCGTCTTGTGCTCGCGGGAATTGACGGCGCTTCTCGAGAGGAGCGTGCGGGCCCGCCAGGGCCGCTCGCTGCGGATCCCCAGCGGGGCCGGGCACGACGCGGTTGTCCTCGCGTCGCTCGCGCCGGTCGCGATGCTCTTCGTGCGCTGCAGGGGGGGCCTGAGCCACCATCCCGACGAATTCGTGAGCACCGGCGACATCGCCGTCGCGCTTGAGGTCGTCGTCGACTTCCTGGCGCGCCTCGCCTCCGAGCACCCACGATGAGCGGCACCTACGAGCTTCTCGTGCGCGGGGCCTCCGTCGTGCTGCCCGGGCGCGTGGTCCGGGCCGACATCGCCGCCTCGGGCGGGCGGATCGTGAAGATCGGGCCCGATCTTGGCGCATCGGCCGGGGACGTCATCGAGGCCAGGGGGATGCATGTTCTCGCGGGGATCATCGACTCGCACGT
This sequence comes from Opitutaceae bacterium, assembly GCA_003164715.1. Lineage (GTDB taxonomy): Bacteria > Verrucomicrobiota > Verrucomicrobiia > Opitutales > Opitutaceae > Palsa-1447. The sequence goes on from PLTZ01000024.1 coordinate 77,066, forward strand.
CCACTTCAACGAGCCCGGCCGGGCCGACTGGGAGGGGCTCGGGACCGGCTCGAATGCCGTCGCGGCCGGTGGCGGGACGGCGTTCTTTGACATGCCGCTCAATTCCCTTCCGCCCGTCACGGACGCGGCGAGCTTCGGGGTGAAGCGGGCCGCGGCCGAGCGATCGTCGAGGACCGACTTCGGGATCTGGGGCGGCCTTGTTCCCGGCAATGTCGAGGAGATGGAGCCGATGCGCGACGCCGGGGCCGTCGGGTTCAAGGCCTTCATGTGCGACAGCGGGGTCCAGGAGTTCCCGCTCTCGGACCCGGCGACGCTGCGGGCCGGTATGAAGCGCGCCGCCTCGCTCGGCATGCTGGTGGCGGTCCACGCCGAGGACGAGGCGCTCGCCCGCCGCCGGACGGCGGAGCAGCGCGCGCGCGGCGCCGACGTGCGGACCTGGCTCAGGTCCCGCCCGGTCGAGCTCGAGCTCTCGGCGATACGGACGGCGACGGACCTGGCCGGCGAGACCGGGTGCGCGCTGCACATCGTCCACGTGAGCAGCCCGGACGGGGTCGCGCTGGCCCGGGAGGCGAGAGCGCGCGGGGTCGACGTCACGATCGAGACCTGCCCCCACTACCTGCTCCTCACGGAGGAGGACGTCGTCCGGCTCGGGGCCCCGGCCAAGTGCTTTCCGCCGCTCAGGCCCGACGCGCTGCGGCTCGGCCTATGGCGCGAGCTCGAGTCGGGCGGGATCGACACCGTGAGCTCGGACCATTCGCCGGCACCCCCCGACATGAAGCGGTCCGAGGACTTCTTCGAAATCTGGGGCGGCATCTCCGGGTGCCAGCACGGGTTCGAGCTGCTCTTGTCGGAGGCGCTCGCCCGAAGCCCGCCCGAAACGGCCCTGCCGCAGCTTTCCAGGCTCCTCTCGTCGAACGTCGCCCGCCGGTTCCGCGTCGGCGGCTCGAAGGGGACGCTGGCCGAGGGGCTCGACGCCGACATGACGATCATCGATCTGCGGGGCGACCACGAGCTCTCGAACGCCGACCTGCTCTACCGGCACCGCCAGGGACCCTACGGCGGGCGCAGGTCACGTGTCAGGATCGTGCGGACGATCGTCCGGGCGAGGACCGTCTTTTCTCAGGGCCGGATTGCACCGGGCCCGCCGTCCGGTCATCTTGTGAGGCCAGGCTGACCAATCCGCACCCAAACCTAACCGCAACCCGCGCATCCCCATGCCCGAACTCTTTGGCCACACCCGAGCCCACGTTGGCGCGCGCCACGCGCTGATCACGCCTGACAACCACGTGAGCAGCTCGCTGCCGGGGTTCTCCGGGGCCACCGCGGTCGTCCTGGTGAGCCCGGCCATGGGGGCCAGGGTCGCGCAGACCCTCGTCACGTTCCAGTCCGGCGGCTCGGCGCGGGTGGCTGCGGGCGACGCGCAGACCTTCGGCTACGTCATGGAGGGCGCCGCCCTGGTGGCGGTCGGCTCGAAGAGGCGCCGCCTGAAGGCGGGCGGTTTCTTCTATTGCCCCGCGGGGCTGGAGTGGAGCCTCTTGTCCCCGCGCAAGGGGACCCGCGTCACCCTCTTTCAGAAGGCGTACGCCCCGCTCCCGGGAGTGCGCGCCCCGCGCGCGATCCTCGGTGACCAGTCCCGGGTCAAGGGGACGCCGTTTCTCGGGGACCCCGTCGCGAACCTTCAGGTGCTGCTGCCCGATGAGCCCGCGTTCGACATGGCCGTCAACATCTTCGCATACCAGCCCGGCGGACACCTCCCGTTCGTGGAGGTGCACATCATGGAGCACGGGCTCGTGATGCTGTCCGGGGAGGGCGTCTACCGCCTCGAGGACTCCTGGTATCCGGTGCGGGCGGGAGACGCGGTCTGGATGGCCCCCTATTGCGCCCAGTGGTTCGTCGCGATGGGCAAGGTCCCGGCCCGCTACCTGTACTACAAGGACGTCAACCGGGCCCCGCTATGACAAGCCCCGGGCCGGACATCAGGATCGCCGTCGACAGCGCCGGGCTCCAGCGCCGGATCGACGAGCTCGCCCTGATCTCCGAGGCGCCCGCGCCCGTGGTGACGCGGGTCCTCTTCTCGGAGGCCGACCTGCGGGGCCGCGAGTACGTGCGTCGCGCGGCGCGAGAGGCGGCCCTCACGCTAAGGGAGGACGCCGTGGGCAACCTCTTTGCTCGGTGGGAGGGATCGGAGCCCGGGCTTGCGGCGGTCGGCTCGGGCTCGCACACCGACGCCATTCCCAACGCGGGCAAGTATGACGGCGTCGTCGGCGTGCTGGGCGCCTTTGAGGCGCTGGCGGCTCTCAAGCGGGCGGGCTTCAGGCCCACGCGCTCGCTTGAGGTCGTCATGTTCACGGCCGAGGAGCCGACCCGCTTCGGTCTCGGCTGCCTCGGCAGCCGGCTCATGGCGGGCTCGATTTCCGTGGAGAAGGCGCGGGGGCTCAAGGACCGCGAGGGCCGCACCCTCGAGGAGCTGAGGTGCGCCGCGGGCTGCAAGGGCCCGCTCGAGTCGGTGACGCTGCCGCCGGGCTACTACCACGCGTTCGTGGAGCTTCACATCGAGCAGGGGCCCCTCCTCGAGGCGCAGAAGGTCCCGATCGGGATCGTCGAGCACATCGCCGGGCCGAGCAGCTACCGGGCGACGCTTCGTGGGGAGGGCGGGCACGCCGGCGCCGTGCTGATGCCGGTCCGCCACGACGCGCTGCTGGCGGGCGCCGAGATCGCGCTGGCCGTGGAGCGGGCGGCGAAGGGGAGCGGGAGCCCCGACACCGTGGGCACCGTGGGGGTGTTCCGGATCGAGCCCGGGGCCGTGAACAGCGTCCCCTTCGGCGCCTACCTGGAGATCGACCTGAGGGACGCCCGGCTCGGCACGCGCGAAAGGGCGCTTGCCGAGATCCGCCGGACTGCGGAAGAGGCGTGCGCCCGGCGCGGCGTCAGCATGGAGTTCGAGGAGATCAACGCGGACCCGCCCGCGGCGGGCGATCCGAGGACGGTGGCGATCGCGCAGGAGGTGTGCGCCGAGCTCGGCCTGCGGTCGCTGCGCATGGTGAGCCGCGCCTACCACGACTCGCTCTTCATGGCCCGGGTGAGCCCGACGACCATGATCTTCATTCCCTGCCGCAACGGCTGGAGCCACCGGCCCGAGGAATACGCCTCGCCCGAGCACATCGCATCGGGGGTGGAGGTCCTCGCCCACACGATGGCGCGCCTCGCGGTCTAAAGACCATGGGATTCGAATTCACGCTGAACGGCCGGGTGGTGCGGGTCGACGACCTTGCGCCCACCACGACGCTGCTCGAATTCCTCAGGTCGAGCGGCCTGACCGGGAGCAAGCAGGGCTGCGCCGAGGGCGACTGCGGGGCCTGCACGGTGGCGATCGTCGACAGGGACGCGTCCGGAAAGGCGACCTACCGCGGGGTGAACAGCTGCATTGCGCTCCTGCCGATGTTCGCGGGCCGGGAGGTGGTGACCGTCGAGGGGCTCTCGTGCGAAGGGGCGCCGCTCCATCCGGTGCAGTCTGCGATGGTCGACCACTACGGGTCGCAGTGCGGCTACTGCACGCCGGGGTTCATCATGTCGCTCTTCGAGGGCTATTACCGGGGAGACTGCAGGAAGGCCGCCGACATCAGCGACCAGCTGTGCGGGAACCTCTGCCGGTGCACCGGCTACCGCCCGATCCGGGACGCGGCGCTGGACGCGTTCGGCGGGCGCGGGAAGGCGGCGGGCGCAGGCGACCCGTTCAGGGAGCGGCTCAAGGCGCCGTTTTCTCCTCCGGGCGGCCTCGACTACCGGGCGGGCACGGACCGGTTCGTGCGGCCGACGACGCTCTCCGGGCTGTTTGGGGCGCTTAGGGAGCATCCCCGCGCGATCCTGGTCGCGGGTGCGACGGAGATCGGCATCGACGTGACCAAGAAGTTCAGGCCCTTCCCGTTCCTTGTGTCGACCGAGGGCGTGCCGGAGTTGACCCGCATCGTGGGTACGGACTCCCACTGGAGGATCGGCGCCGGCGCCACCCTTACGGCGGTGGAGGAGGCCCTTGCCGGTGAGTTCCCGTCCCTTGCCAAGATGCTCAAGGTATTTGCGGCAAGGCAGATAAGGAATCGGGCGACCCTGGGCGGAAATCTCGCCACGGCGTCCCCGATTGGCGACGCCGCCCCCGTCCTCCTGTCGCTGGACGCGGAGCTGGTCCTGGCCTCGGCAGGCGGGAGCCGGACGGTCGCCCTTGCGGACTTCTTCACGGCGTACCGAAAGACCCTGCTTGGGCCCGGGGAGATCATCCTGGAGGTCGCCCTTCCGCGCTTCGAGCCCGGCCGGGGCCTCGTGCGCCGGTCGGACTTCTTCAAGGTGTCCAAGCGGCGCGAGCTCGACATCAGCATCGCCGCCGCCGCGTTCTCGATCGACACCGACTCCGCAGGCGTGGTTCGCCGGGCCCGGATGGCCTACGGGGGTATCGCGGCCACCCCCGTCCGCGCGCGAGGCGCCGAGGCCGCCCTCGAGGGGCGGAGGTTGCCCGAGGCCGCCGGGGAGGTCGCGAGGCTCCTCGCTGGCGAGTTCAAGCCGATCGACGACGTGCGCGGGAGCGCGGAGTACCGCCGCGGGCTCGTCGTCGGCCTCTGGGAGAAGTTCGCGTCCGGCGCGACGAGCGCCGCCCAGGACGGCGCGCTCGACTTTGCCAAGGGGCAGGACGCGGTCGCCCCGGACCCCTCGAAGGCGCTCCGCCACGAGAGCGCCGTCGGCCACGTGACGGGCCGGGCGCTCTACGCGGACGACACGGCCCAGCGGCGGCCCATGCTCGACCTGTGGCCCGTATGCTCCCCCCATGCGCACGCACGCGTGAAGCGCCGGGACGCGGCGGCCGCCCGCGCCATGCCGGGAGTCGTCGCGGTGCTGATGGCCGAGGACATCCCCGGGCACAACAATGTCGGGACGGGCCAGGATGAGCCGCTCTTCGCGGACAAGGAGGTGCGGTACCATGGGCAGGTCGTCGCGGTTGTCGTCGGCCATTCGCCCAAGGCGTGCCGCGCCGCCGCCGCGGCCGTGGTGGTCGAGTACGAGCCGCTTCCCGCCCTCGTCGGAATCGGGGACGCGATCGCCCGGGGCTCCTTCCACACGCCGCCCCACACTTTGGCGAGGGGAGACGCCGGCGCTGCGCTCGCGAAGGCGCCGCTCAGGCTCGATGGCGAGTTCTCCTTCGGCGGCCAGGAGCATTTCTACCTGGAAACGCAGGCGGCATGGGCCGAGGCGGGGGAGGGCGGGTCGGTCTTCGTGAGTTCGTCGACCCAGCACCCGAGTGAGATCCAGGCCATCGTCGCCGAGCTGACCGGCGAGCCGAGGAGCAATGTGGTCGTGCAGTCGCCCCGGATGGGCGGCGCCTTCGGAGGCAAGGAGACCCAGGGCGCCGCGTTCGCCGCGATGGTGGCGCTTGCCGCCCTGAAGACCCGCCATCCCGTCCGCATCCAGCTCGACCGGGACCTGGACATGATGATCACCGGCAAACGCCACCCCTTCCATGCCCGCTTCTCCGTGGGCTATGACGGCAAGGGGATGATCCTCGCCGCGGAGGTCGACCTCTGCTCGGACGGGGGATGGTCGCTCGACCTGTCGCAGCCCGTTCTCGACCGGGCGCTCTTCCACCTGGACAACGCGTACTACATCCCGGCCGTCCGGTTCACGGGGAAGATCGCCAAGACGAACGTCGCCTCGAACACGGCCTTCAGGGGGTTCGGTGGCCCCCAGGGAATGCTGGTCATGGAGGAGATCGTCGACCGGATCTCGCGCCGCCTTGGGCTCGCGCCGGAGGTCGTCAGGGGCCGCAACCTCTACCGCGGGCGCGGCAGGACGAACACGACCCATTTCCTCCAGGAGATAGGCGACAACCGCCTGCAGACGGTCTGGAAGCGGGTGCAGAAGGAGGCCGGCTTTGCCGCGAGGCGCCGGGCGGTGGACGCCTGGAACAGGGCGCACCCACGGGTGAAGCGCGGGCTCGCGGTCACCCCCCTCAAGTTCGGGATATCATTCACGCTGACGCACTACAACCAGGCCGGGGCGCTGGTCCTGCTCCACCTGGACGGGACGGCGCAAGTGAACCACGGCGGAACGGAGATGGGCCAGGGGCTCCACACGAAGATCCTCGGCGTGGCCATGCGCGAGCTCGGCCTGCCGGCAAGCCGGATCCGGATGATGCAGACGGCGACCGACAAGGTGCCGAACACGTCGGCCACTGCGGCGTCGTCAGGCGCGGACCTGAACGGCGCCGCGGTCAGGAACGCCTGCGTGACGCTCCGCGAGCGGCTCCTGCCGGTGGCTTCGGAGCTCCTGTCGGAGAAGGCGGGCAGGAGGATTCCCGCGGCAAAGATACGATTCGTGGATGGAAAGGCGAAGGTACGCGGATCCACGCTGGCGATCGACCTGAAGAAGGTCTGCCACAGGGCCCATGCGCTCAGGATCAGCCTGTCCGTGTCGGGATTCTACGCCACGCCGGGCATCCACTGGGACTGGTCCACGGCCTCCGGACGGCCGTTCCAGTATTTTGTCTGCGGGGCGGCGGTCGCCGAGATCGAGGTCGACGGCCACAACGGCATGCACCGGATCCTCCGGGTCGACGCCGTCCACGACGTGGGTGACTCGCTCAATCCCGGCGTCGACCTGGGCCAGATCGAGGGCGGCCTGATGCAGGGGATCGGCTGGCTCACCCGCGAGGAACTCCTGTGGGACAGGCAGGGGCGCCTCCTGACCCACAGCGCGAGCACCTACCAGATCCCCGCGATCAGCGACGCGCCGAAGGAGATCCACGTGACGACGCTGCCCATGGCGGCTCAGGAGGGGACCATCCACGGAAGCAAGGCCTCGGGAGAGCCCCCGTTCATGCTGGCGTTCTCAGTCAGGGAGGCGATCCGCGACGCGGTCGCGGCGTTCGGGTCCGGCGGCGGCGAGGTTCCGCTGGCGTCGCCGGCCACGAGCGAGGCCATCTTTACGGCGATCAGGAGTCGTTCTACTTAAGATATTTGCGAATAACGTGTTATGTATGCTGTGAACCGGCGTACTTCGTATTCAGTCCGGCTTTCGGACGGATCGCAGCGTTGAGTTTTCTTGTGTGCCGATCACTATAGTCGACATGGCATTGCGTGACCCGCAGCTCGAAGCGATCGCACGCGGAGTTGTCTGGTGGGAACCCCCGGACGTCACCTTGTCGGACCCAAACGACTTTCTCTGCCGAGTCATGGCCCGGGGGCTTTGGGATGACATAAAGCACGTGGAAAAAGTGTACGGCGAAGAGGCATTCCGAGTTGCATTGCGGCATGCCCGGCCCGGCGTGATCGACATCGCCTCCTGGCACTACTGGCATCACAGACTTGGAATCGAGCCCGTTCCGGAGATGCCTAAGAGGACATTCGAGTGAAGTCGGTGATCCCACGGCTCGATGCCCTGCCGCCGGCGCAGCGCGCCCTTTGGCCACGCCTTTCGGAGTTTGTCAGGGATTTTGTCCTGTACGGCGGCACTGCGCTTTCACTGCAGGCGGGAGGCCGAACATCGGTGGACTTTGATTTTTTCTCCCCGAACCCCCTTGAGATTGGCGGGCTATCCAAGCGATACCCGGTTCTCAAGGACGCAGTGTTACAATCCCGTGCGGCCGATACCGCGACGTTCTTGGTGAATGACGGGAGCAGCGCCGTCGCTGTCTCCTTTTTCGGAAATCTGGGCTTTGGTAGGGTGGGCGAGCCTGTCCGTTTCTCTGACAACGGACTTTTCGCCGCCGGGCTGCTCGATCTGGCTGCGCAGAAGATCAAGGTGATCCAGCAGCGTGCTGAGATGAAGGACTATGCGGATCTCCACCTCTTGTTCTCACTTGGAGTCAGCCTCGACGAAGCTTTGGGCGCCGCTACAGCGCTGTATCCGGAGTTCAATCCGTCTGTGTCGCTGAAGGCGTTGAGCTATTTTGGTGATGTTTCACGGCTGCCAGAGAAGATGCAGCGGGATCTGACGGTGGCTGCATCCCGTGTGCGCGAAATCCCGCGAATCAACAGGCTGAGCGCCTCATTGTTGCCCGATTCCGATTCGATCGGCATGACTTGGGAAGCCGGAGAGGCGGAGAAGACCAAAGGGCGGCGCGAGCCGGAGATGGAGATTTAGCGGTCGCAGGCGTCCCTTTGCGCGAAGTCAACCAGCGGCCTGGACCCTGTCGCGCTCCGAAATCAACTGGGCCGCGATGCTGATCGCGATCTCGTGGGGATGGTTGGTGCCGAAGTCCAGTCCCACCGGGCAGTGGAACCCCGACGCCCTTTCCGGGGCGACGCCGTCAGCGATCAGCTCATTGCGCAGGATCTCGGCCTTCGCCGCGCTTCCGATGACCCCAATGAACGGGAAGTTCCTTTCCGTGAGGGCGCGCCGGAGCACGGGTCGGTCGGTCGCGTGGCCCATCGTCATCGCGAGGAGGAACGTCTTGTCCGGGAGGGTGGGTACGATGCTCTCGGGCGAGGCGGAGTGGATGATGCTCACATTCGGCGCGCGCGGGAGCTTGTCGAGCCACTCGGGCCGCGAGTCGACGACCGTGATCCGGCACGGCAGGGGCACGAGGACCGGAAGGAGCGCCTGGGCGACGTGGCCCGCCCCGAAGATCGCGATCGCCCACGTCCCCGGACCGAAGTGCGGCTCGAAGTAGAACTTGACCGATCCCCCGCAGGTCATCCCGACGTCACCCTTGAGCGTCCACGAGACCAAGCGGGGTTTGGCGTCGCCCTTGGCGAGCATCTCCGCAGAGAGCTTAAGGGCCGCGGCCTCCACCTTCCCCCCGCCGACCGTGCCGCTGTGAAGGCCCTTCGCCGTCACGAGCATCTTGGCGGCCGCGTCCTGGGGCGTGCTGCCGAGAGCGTCGACCAGCGTTACGAGCACGAAGGGCACCCCCTCGTTCTCGAGGGCCACGAGCTGCTCGTAGATCGTCACACCAGGCCGAGCTTCATCTTCCCCTCCTCGCTGATCATCGACTGGTTCCACGGCGGATCCCACGTGATCCTGACGTCGGCGTCGCCCACTCCGGGCACGAGGAGAATCTTACTCTTGGCGTCCTCGGCGATCGCCGGGCCCATCCCGCATCCGGGGGCCGTGAGCGTCATCGCCACGTTGACCCGGTAGCCTTTGCCGGGCTCGTTCTCGACGTCCATCGAGTAGACGAGGCCGAGGTCGACGATGTTCACCGGGATCTCGGGGTCGTACACCTTGCGCAGCTGGTCCCAGACCGCCTCGGGGTCCGGGGCGCCGTCCGCGAGGGTCGGGGTCTCGACCTTGTGGTCCGCCGCCACCTCGCCCAGCGCGTCGCCGTCCTTCCCGTCGATACGGAAGAGGCCGAAGTCCGCCTGGACGGTGTAGCTCCCGCCGAGGGTCTGGTGGATCAGCACCTTGGTGCCGGCCGGAAGCGGCTGCTTAAAGCCGGACGGGATCTGCGTCACGGAGATCTCACGTGACAGCGTGCGTTCGCGGTTCATGGGCAAGGGGCGTTAGCTTTGGATGCGCGTCCGGATCAGGGTCCTTAGTGCATCATGAAGCGCCTCGCTTTCCAAGCGGCTAAGCACCTCCTCGAAGAAACCGAAGATCAGCAGCTCGTCGGCGGCCTTGGGGGGGATGCCCCGGGACTTGAGGTAGAACTCCTGCTCGGGGTCTATCCGAGAGCTGGTGGCACCGTGGGTGCAGCGGACGTCGTTCGCCTGGATCTCGAGGCCCGGGAGCGAGTTCGACTCCGCGTCGTCGCTCAGCATGAGGTTGCGGTTGCTCTGGTAGGCGTCGGTCTTCTGGGCGTCGGGATCCACGACGATGAGGCCTGAGAAGATCGTCCGCGACTTGTCGAGGAGAGCGTTCTTGTAGAGGAGGTCGGACTTCGTGTTCGGGGCCTGGTGGATCTGGAGGGTTCGCTGGTCGTATTCCCTGGATCCCGCCGCGATGGTGAGGGCGAGCATCTCCGAGAACCCGCCGGGAGCCTGGAGCTGGCTCAGGGACTCGTGGCGCGCCTGGCGCCCGCCGAGGTGGAGGTTGAGCGACTGCACGCGCGCGTCGCGCCGCACGACCGTCGAGTTGAACTGGAGCGACAGCGTCTCGAAGGACCAGCACTGGGCGGCGGCGTATGTGATCCTGGCCCCGTGGCCCGCATAGAGGTCGTTCGCCCCGCAGGCGAACTGCCGGGACTCGCCCTCCGAGACGAAGTGGTCGACGACGGTCACCCGCGAGTTGTCCTCCGCGATCACGAGCGTGTGCGGGAAGACCGCGGCGCCGGCGCCCGAGGCGCCGTGGACGACCACGATCGGCTTGTCGACCTCGACGCCCCGCGGGACGTGGATGAAGGCGCCGTCCTGGATGAAGGCCTCGTGCAGGGCCGCAAACTTGGCCGAGCCGAGCTTCTGCGGCTGCGCCATGAAGTGCTCGCGCAGCAGGCCCGGATGCCGCGCGAGTGCGTCCGAGAGCGTCGAGACGACCACGCCCCGCTTGGCGAGGTCCGCGGACACGGGGGAGCTCCCGGAAAGCCTGCCGTTGACGAAGGAGAGCGTCGCGGCGGATTCAACGGCGAGGGCCGGCGGGGTGGCCGCCGCGGCGCCCTCGGGGGAGGGGGCGTACCCGCCGAGGGCGACCCCCGCGAGGGTGCTGAACCGCCAGGCCTCGTCCGTGCGGCTCGGCATCGGGAGCGACTCGAAACGGGCGTAGGCGGCGCGCTTGCGCTCGAGCCACCACGCATGCGCGGTGGAGTTGGCGTTGATGTGTCTCGCGAAGACTGCGGGCGTGAAGGCGCCCACGAGGTCCGCGACGGGGGCTGAGACGGGTCCGCTTGACGCCATGGCTCTAGCCCACGCTCCCTTCCATCTCGAGGTCGATCAGCCGCTTGAGCTCGACCGAGTACTCCATCGGGAACTGCCGGGCCAGGTCGTTGATGAAGCCGTTCACGGAGAGGCTCATCGCCTGCCCTTCGGTGAGGCCCCGCTGCTGCATGTAGAAGATCTGCTCGGCGCTCACCTTGGAGACGCTTGCCTCGTGCTGGACGGCGTGGCGGTCGCCCCGGACGGTGATCGCCGGGTAGGTGTCGGTGCGGCTGTTCGTATTGATCAGGAGCGCGTCGCACTCCGTGTTGTTCTTGCAGCCCTTCAGGTGCCTCGGGATGTGCACCACACCCCGGTAGGTGGCGCGCCCCTGGCCGACGGAGATCGACTTCGACACGACGGTCGAGGTGGTCTCGTCCGCGGCGTGGATCATCTTGGCCCCCGTGTCCTGGTGCTGGCCGTCATTGGCAAGGGCGATCGAGATCACCTCGCCGCGGGCCTTCCGCCCCTTGAGCACGACCCCGGGGTACTTCATCGTCAAGCGGCTGCCGATGTTGCAGTCGATCCACTTGATCTCGGCCTCCTCGTGGGCCAGCCCGCGCTTGGTCACCAGGTTGAACACGTTGGACGACCAGTTCTGAACAGTGATGTACTGAATCTTGGCGCCCTTGAGCGCCACGAGCTCCACCACGGCGCTGTGGAGGGTCGCCGTCGAGAACTTGGGCGCGGTGCAGCCCTCCATGTAGGTGAGCTCGCTGCCCTCGTCGCAGATGATGAGCGTCCGCTCGAACTGGCCGAAGTTCTCGGCGTTGATGCGGAAGTACGCCTGGAGGGGGTGGGAGACCTTGACCCCGGGGGGCACGTAGATGAACGAGCCGCCCGAGAAGACCGCGCTGTTGAGCGCCGAGAACTTGTTGTCGCTCGTAGGGATCACCTTGCCGAAGAACTTCCGGAAGATCTCCGGGTGCTCGCGCAGCGCCTCGGTCGAGTTCATGAAGATGACGCCCTGCTTGGAGACCGCCTCCTTGATGTTCGAGTAGGCCGCCTCGGAGTCGAACTGGGCCTCTACCCCGGCGAGGAACTTGCGCTCCTGCTCGGGGACGCCGAGGCGCTCGAAGGTGCGCTTGATGTCCGCCGGGACCTCGTCCCAGGTCCGCTTGGGTTTCTGGCCCTGCGAGAGGTAGTAACGAATCTTGTCGAAATTGAGGGTCTCCAGGTCCTTGGACGCCCAGTGGGTCGGAAGCGGCTTTGCGAGAAACGTCTTCAGCGCTTTCTGCCGGAACTCGTGGATCCACGGCGCCTCCTTCTTGACCGCGGAGATGTAGTCCACGGTGCGCTCGTTGAGCCCCGTGCCCGCGTCGAAGTCGTACGTCATGTCGTACTTGAAGTTCCCGTTGGACTGGTCGATGCCGGAGACCGGGTTGTCGACGGAGGTTTGGAGGGTGTCGGTGATCTCGGACATGGTGCGGTCCTCCGGCTTCAGGCGTTGGCGAACTCGTGCTTCACCCAGTCGTAGCCCCGGGCCTCGAGCTCGAGGGCGAGGGACTTGTCGCCGCTCTTTACGATGCGGCCGTCGATCATCACGTGCACGTGGTCTGGGACGATGTAGCTGAGCAGGCGCTGGTAGTGGGTGATCAGGAGAATGCCGAGGTTCGGCCCGCGCAGGCTGTTGACGCCGTCGGAGACGATCCTCAGGGCGTCGATGTCGAGGCCGGAATCGGTCTCGTCCATGAGCGCGAACCGGGGCTCGAGCATCGCCATTTGCAGGATCTCGCTGCGCTTCTTCTCGCCGCCCGAGAAGCCCTCGTTGACGGCCCGGGCCGTGAACTTCCGGTCGATCTTCAGGAGGTCCATCTTCTGGTAGAGGCGCTTGTAGTACGCGGACGCGTCGATCTCCTCGCCCTCCGCCATGCGCGCCTGGATGGCCGCGCGCAGGAAGTTCGCAATGCTCACCCCCGGGATCTCGCTCGGGTACTGGAACGCGAGGAAGATCCCCTCGCGGGCGCGCTCGTCGGACTCCTTCTCGAGGATGGACTTGCCGTCGATGAGGACGTCACCCTCGGTGATGATGTAGTCAGGGTGGCCGGCGATCGCCTTCGCCATCGTCGACTTGCCGGTGCCGTTCGGGCCCATGACGGCGTGGATCTCGCCGGTATTGATCGTCAGGGTGACGCCCTTGACGATTTCCTTGTCCCCGGTGGAGACGTGAAGGTTCTTGATTTCGAGTGAGGACATGCGCGTAGGGAGGGTTTGGGCGGGCTTCAGGCCTTGGACGGCGCCTTGCCGCGGAATATGATGTCGACGGACGAGGCTTCAAACCCCGGGGGCAGGACGGACTTCACCTGCTCCGTTAGGCCCGCGGGAAGGTCGATGTCGTGCGTCGCGCCGGTCACCTCGTCGTGAAAATGGGCGTGGGGATCGAGGTTCGGGCAGTACCGTGTCGGTCCGCGCTCAAAGTTAACGGCGCGCACCAGGTTGCACTGCACGAGCGTCTCAAGGCAGTTGTACACGGTCGCCAGAGAGATCACCGGTATCTCGGGCCTGGCGCGGGCGAAAACCTCCTCCGCGGTGGGGTGGTCGCGTCTCCTCAGGAGCACGCTGTAGATCACCTCGCGCTGGGGCGTGGAGCGCAGTCCACTGTCGGAGAGGCGCTGGGCCAGGGTCTCTGAGCGGTCGGTGGTTGAGACCATAGGTGAAGGGTGGTTGATAGCAGTTAATTGGAATGGGTCCAAGTTTCAACTGGGAATTAGAATCATTCCAAAGAAATTGTATAATAAATTTATTAACAAATATTTATAATTCTATCAAACTCCCTCAAAGCACCAATGCCAGGGCTCGAATGCGATCCCATGGGGGTTGTCCCTTGGGTAGGAGAGGCGGAATCCATACTCGTGCGCGTGGTCGACAAGCCATGAGTACTCCCCGGTCAGCGCAAAACTTTCGCTCAAGAGCGGCTCGCCCGGGGCACCCAGGTCGATGGCCCGCCCCGTGTGATGCTCGCTGTAGCCCGGCGCGGCCATGGTCCGCAGGATCGTGTTGATCTTCTCCCCCTTTGAAAGCCTGCCCCGGATGATCTCATCCTGGCGCTTGACGCTCCGGAAGCCGGATATCGCGACGAGCGAAAGCCCGTCCGCCGCGGCGGCGTCCCGCATCCGCGCCCAGGCCGCCGCCGCGGCGGGCTCAAGGCTGATTTCGCGCCCGTCGGGATTGGACGCGATCGAGACCAGCAGGGTCGCCTCGGCCTGGGGCGGAAGGCCGCGCGCCGTCCCGTAGTCCAAGGGTATGCCGAGCGTGTTCACCCGCCGTGTTCGGCAAGCCAGCGCTCGGCGTCAATCGCCGCCTGGCAGCCCATCCCGGCCGCCGTTATTGCCTGTCTGTAGACGTGGTCCGCGCAGTCGCCCGCGACATAAACGCCGGGGACCTTCGTCCTCACCTGCGAACCCTTGGCGGGCACGAAGTAGCCGTTCTCGTCGACGTCAAGCGCGGAGGCAAACGGCGCCGAATTCGGCACATGCCCGATCGCGACAAAGACACCCTTCACCGGTAGCACCGTCTCGGCGCCCGACTTCACGTTCCTGACCCTGAGGCCGCTGACCGCGCCCTGGGGGACCCCCTCGACCTCAACGGGCACGCTGTCCCACACCATCTGGACCTTGGGGTGCGAGGTGGCCCGCTCCGCCATGATCTTTGACGCGCGCAGCGAATCGCGCCGGTGGACGAGGTACACCTTGCTCGCGAACCGGGTGAGGAAGAGGGCCTCCTCGGCCGCGCTGTCGCCGCCGCCGATCACGGCCACCTCCATCTTGCGGTAGAACGCCCCGTCGCATGTGGCGCAGGTCGTGACGCCCTTCCCGCCGTAGAGCTCCCTCTCCCCGGGGATTCCCGTCATCCTCGGCGAGGCGCCGGTCGCGATGATCACCGTCCGGGCGAGGACCGTCCGGTCGCCGCACATGAGCTTGCGCGGCAGGGCCGAGAAATCGACCGCCTGCACCTGCGCCTGCTCGAAGCGGGTGCCGAACTTGGCGGCCTGCTTGCGCAGGCCGTCCATCAGCTGGAAGCCGTCGACGCCCTCGGGGAACCCCGGGAAGTTCTCGACCTCGCTCGTCGTGGTCAGCTGGCCGCCCGGCAGGGGGCCCTCCAGGACCAGGGGGTTCAGGTTGGCGCGCGCGGTGTACACGGCGGCGGTCAACCCGGCGCAGCCGGTGCCGATGATGACGACGTTCTCCACGGTTGGATTGGACATGATAGAGGGTTAACCAACACAGAGCTTCGGAGTCCGCACAGTGCAACTCCGGATATTCGGCGGCATTTAAGGATTTTTGGGTCAGGCCCTTAAGACTGCGGGCGGCGCGACCTGCGGGCTCACCAGCCGTGGAGGCGCTTGATCTTGAGCTCCTGGTAGAGGTCCGGGGAGAGCTCCTGCAGGAAGCGGCTCGGGGTGAGCATCATCCCGCCGGGCCCGGGGCGCGACGCGATTTTGGGGAAACTCAGGTAGAGCTCGTTTCTGGCCCGGGTGACGGCGACGTAGAAGAGGCGCCTTTCCTCCTCGACGTCCCCGGCCTCGATCGAGCGGCGCCCGGGGAACTGGCCGTCCGCCAGCCCGATCACGAACACCACGTCGTACTCCAGGCCCTTGGCCTGGTGGACCGTGGTCAGCTTGACGGCGTCGGCCTCGGCGTCGACGTGGCGGTCGCTGGTCTCGCTGTTGAGGAGAAGGATCTGCGCGAGGAAGTCCTGCATCTCCTCGAAGCGCTGCGCGAACCCGACGAGCGCGGTCAGCTCCTCCAGCCGGTCGGAATAGTCGGCGTACGCGCCCTTCAGGTAGTCGCCGTACCAGCCGTCGATCGCCGTCTCGACCGCGTCCGCGGGCCGTCCCTCGCGCATGGAGTCCGACACCTGCTTAAGCGACACGGCGAGGGCCTCCCATTCCCCGCGCGCGTTCTTGGGCACCCTGGAGCGCACCGCCTCGGCGCCCAGGGCGTCGATGAAGTCGGCCTGAGCCTCGCGCGCGTGGCCGGCGGCCGCGCTGTGGAGCTTCTGCGCGCCCTTCTCGCCCACCTTCGGCAACAGGACCGCGATCCGCTCCCACGCCTGCTCGTCCGACGGGTTGTAGACGAAGCGCAGGAGGGCGACCAGGTCCCGGATGTGCTGGCGCTCGAAGAACTTCACGCCGCTCGTGATGTGGTAGGGGATCCCGGCGCGCGCCAGGGCGATCTGGGTCTCCACCGCGATGAAGTGCGAGCGGTAGAGGACCGCGATGCTGCTTAGGGCGACGCCCTCGTCCTCGTGGAGCGAGCGGGTGCGCTTCACGACGAACTCCGCCTGCTCGCGGTCGTCCATAGCCTGGACGATGTAGGGCTTCTCCATGTGGCCGCGCGCGGCGCGCAGCTCCTTGTCGAAGTGCCGTCCCTTCGGCTGCGCCATGAGGACGCCGTTTGCGAGGTTAAGGATCTCCGGCGTCGACCGGTAGTTGGTCTCGATCCGGTGGATCGCCGTCCCCGGGTGGCGCTCAGGGAACGTCATGATGTTCTCAAAGTTTGCGCCCCTCCACGAGTAGATGCACTGCGCGTCGTCGCCGACCGCCATCACCCGGTGGTGGGAGCCGATCGTGTCGACGATCTGGGCCTGGATCGTGTTCGTGTCCTGGTACTCGTCGACGAGGACGTGGCGGAATCGCTGGGAGAAATACGCGGCGACGTCGGGCGCCTGCCGCAGGAGCGTGAGCCAGTGCTCGAGGAGGTCGTCATAGTCGCAGACCTTCTGCTCGCGCTTGCGCAGGTCGTAGGCCCTGGCGAACGCGGGGAGGCGCTCCGCGATGTCGGCGTAGTGCGGGAAGTACCGGTCGACCGTAGCCTCGACGGTGAGCTGCGTGTTGCGCGCGAGCGAGATGATGCCGAAGAGCGGGCCCGGCCTAGGGCGGGTCTTGTCCTTGAAGAAGGCCTTGTCCTGTGACTCGACGACCTGCTTGAGGAGGCGCTCGGACTCGTCGGCGTCGAGGATCGTGAACGACGGCGGGATGCCGATCGGCTCGCCGAACATCCGCAGCGCGCGGTTCCCGATCGAATGGAACGTCCCGCCCCAGAAGCGCTTCGGCTCGATCCCCGTCAGCTCCTGCACGCGGTGGAGCATCTCGCGGGCGGCCTTGTTCGTGAAGGTGAGGAGCAGGATCTCGCCCGGGCGGACGCCCTGCGAGAGGAGCCACGCGACCCGGTACGTGAGCGTCCGGGTCTTGCCCGAGCCCGCGCCCGCAAGGACGAGGAGCGGGCCCGGATCGGCGGTGACGGCCGCGTACTGGTCCCCGTTCAGCTGCGCCCGGAAATCGATCTGCGGGACGGAGTCGGGGGGCGGGGCGGCCTCGGGTGCGTGGTCCATGAATGGCTACGCTTGCATGGCCGCGCCGCCCTGCGCGAGCTCGGCGGTGCGCGCCTCGGGGCCCAGGAGCGCGAGCGCGGCCAGGACCACGGCCCCGATTCCCACCACCCAGCCCAAGGAGAACGCGTAGTCCCCGCCGTGGCGCTCCGCCAGGATGGCCTGGAGGGGTCCCGTGGCGGCGGCCGCGAAATTGCCGAGCTGGTAGGCGAAGCCGGGGAAGGTCCCGCGGACGGCCGTGGGGGAAAGCTCGTTCAGGTGGGCCGGCACGATGCCCCAGGCCCCCTGGACCGCGAACTGCATGAGGAAGGCGCCGACCGCCAGGCCCGCCGCCGAGGTCGGGCCGATCCAGAGCGGGATCATCGGGAGGGCGAGGAGCGCGCTCATGGCGATGGCCCTGCGCCTCCCCATCCACTGGGAGAGCGTGCCGAAGAGAATCCCGCCAGCGATCGCCCCGACATTGTAGATCATCGTGATCCGGGACACGGTGGCGAGCGGAAGGCCCCGCTGCCTCTCCAGGAAGGCGCTGGGGTAGAGGTCCTGCGTCCCGTGGCTGAAGAAGTTGAACGCCGCCATGAGCGCGATCATATACAGGAAGAGCGGCCAGCGGGAGCGCAGGGTGCTCCAGAACCCGGCCGTGTCCGTGCGGCTTCCGGAGCGGACCCTCGCCCGGGCCTCGATCCAGGCGGGCGACTCCTTGACGCCCGTCCGGATGAAGACAACGAGGAACGCCGGCAGGGAGCCCACGACGAACATCCCCCTCCAGCCAAAATGGGGGAAGACGAGGGAGTAGGTGAGCGCCGCCAGGAGGTTCCCCAAGGGATAGCCCTCCTGGAGGATGCCCGAGAGGAGCCCGCGGCACCCTACGGGGGCCGACTCCATCGCGAGCGACGCGCCCACCCCCCACACCCCGCCCATGCCGACGCCGAAGACCGCGCGCAGGAAGAGGAACACGCCGAGCGACGGGGAGAACGCGGAGAGGAGTTCCACCACGGCGTAGAGCAGGATGCTGCCCATGAGCGCAGGGCGCCGGCCGAACCGGTCCGCGATCATTCCGAAGAGGAGGGCCCCCACGGGCCGCATCGCGAGCGTCAGGAAGATCGCGTAGGTGACCGCCTTGATGCCGGTGTCGAAGGTCGCGGCGACATGGCGCACGACCATGACCAGCAGGAAGAAGTCGAAGGCATCCAGGGTCCAGCCGAGGTAGGCCGCGATGAACGCCCTCCACTGGGAGCCCGTCATCTCCCTAAGCTGGGAAAGTGGGTTCAAAGGAGCGCCAGGTCGCTTCGGTGGACGACCTCGATCCGCTTCCTCGAGGGGTGGAGCGCGCGGACCTCCTCGCCCTTCTTGCCGGCGATGGCCGCAATCTCGTCGGAGGAGAAGGAGGACTTGCCGCGCGCGACGACCGCGCCGTCAGGCCCCGCGATGTCGACCACGTCGCCCGCCGCGAACTCGCCGCGGGACCCGGTGACCCCGACCGCGAGGAGGCTCCGGCCATGGTCCCGCAGGACCGGAACCGCGCAGGCGTTCACCAGGATCGCGCCCGAGGGCCTCTGGAAGAAAGCGAGCCAGCGCTTCCTCGACTCGAGCGGCAGCCCGCTCGGGACGAAGAACGTCCCGGGGCCCGTGCCCGCGAGGAGCCGCGGCACGATGTCGCGCTCGGCCCCGCTCGCGATGAAGACGCCGCAGCCGGACTTGATCGCGAGCTTTGCCGCCGAGAGCTTGCTCACCATACCGCCGACGGCGGTCTCGCTCGAGGTCCCCCCGGCCATGGCCTCGATCTCGGGCGTGATCCGCTCGACGACCGGGACGACGCGGCCGGAGCCCCCCAGGTCGACGAGGCCCGGGGCCGTCGAGAGGATGAGCAGAAACTGGGCGCCCACCAGGCTCGCGACCATCGCCGAGAGCGTGTCGTTGTCGCCGAAACCCCGGCCGACCTCCTTGATCTCAGCCGCGCTGACGGCGTCGTTCTCGTTGATGATGGGCACGGCCCCGTAGGCGATCACCTGCGCGAGGGTCTCCCTCACCGCGAGGTAGCGCGCGCGGGCCCTCAGGTCCTCGTGGGTCAGGAGCACCTGGGCGACCGTGACGCCGTGCGGGGCGAATCCGGCCTGCCAGGTCTCCATCAGCAGGCTCTGGCCGACAGCCGCGCACGCCTGCTTGCGCGCGGTCTCCACCGGGCGGCGGCTGAGCGCGAGGCGGCCCATGCCGAGGCCGATGGCGCCCGACGAGACCACGTAGACCTCGGTCCCAGAGGTCCTGAGCGCGGCCAGCTGCGCGCAGACGGCCGCGATGCGCCCGGTGTCGAGACGGCCGACCCCCGACGTCAGTACGCCGGTGCCCAGCTTCACCACGACCCGAGCCGGGCCTTTTCGGGAGGGCGTCAGCATGCCGCCGCCGCTCAAACAGCGAGAAGCTCCTTCTCCTTTGCCGCGAGGTGGTTGCCGATGTCCTTGATGGCCTTGTCAGTCGCCACCTGGATGTCCTTCTCGACGCGCTTCGTCTCGTCCTCGGGGAACTTGGTCTTCTTCACGATGTCGAGCGTTTCGTGGCGGACATTCCTGATGTGGACGCGCCCCTCCTCGGCGAGCCGGTTGGCGGTCTTCACGAACTCCAGGCGCCGCTCCCGGCTCATGTCCGGGAGCGGAATGCGCAGCACCTTGCCGTCGACGATCGGGTTGAAGCCAAGGTTAGCGACCTGGATCGCCTTCTCGATCGCCTTCGTAAGGCTTGCGTCCCAGGGCTGGATCTGGATCAGGCGGGCATCGGGCGTCGTGATCGCGGCGCACTCCTTGAGCCGCATCTGGGAGCCGTAGGCCTCTACCATGACGCCCTCGACCATCGCGGGGGTCGCCTTTCCGGTGTGGATCGCCGCGAATTCGTGGAGCGTGTGGTCGAGCGCCTTCTTCATCTTTGCGCTCATTTCCATCAGGATGGGGTGTGACATGGGAGCGGGGGGTTGTGGGTGCGTATCAGGCGTGGACGAGCGTGCCGACCTTCTTGCCGGTCACGCCGCGGAGGATCGCGTGCTCCTCCTGGAGGTCGAGCACCAGGATCGGGACGTGGTTGTCGAGGCACAGCGAGAAGGCCGTGGAATCCATGACCTTCAGGCGCTGCTTCAGGGCGTCGATGAACGTGATCTCGTCGTACTTCACGGCGTCCGCGTTCTTCTTCGGGTCCTTGTCGTAGATCCCGTCGACCTTGGTCGCCTTGACGATGATGTCGGCCCTCATCTCGGAGGCGCGCAGCGCCGCCGTCGTGTCGGTCGAGAAGTAGGGGTTGCCAGTCCCCGCCACGAAGATGACGACGCGGCCCTTCTCAAGGTGGCGGATCGCCCGGCGCAGGATGAAGGGCTCGGCGATCTGGTTCATGGGGATCGCGCTCTGGACCCGGGTCATGACGCCCATCTTCTCCAGGCGGTCCATGATCGCCATGCCGTTGATCACGGTCGCCAGCATGCCCATGTAGTCGCCGGTCGTCCGGTCGACTCCGCGCTTCTCGCCGATCAGGCCCCGGAAGATGTTCCCCCCGCCGATGACCACACAGATTTCGACGCCCAGATCGTGGATCTCCTTCACCTGCTTGCAGGTGCGCTCGAGGGCGTCCGCGTCGATCGGGTCGCCCGTCTTTTCGCTTCGCAGGAGCTCACCCGAGAGCTTGAGGATGATGCGTTTGTATTTCACCCGGGGGTCCACGGGCAGGGATGCGTGCATGGGCACGAATGAAACAATTGAGCAAATAGGGCGTCAACTCCCCAGTGCAAAGGGACTCGATTACACCGTTGACGGGGGTATTGTCCGGCGAGCAGGTTCTTCAACTCGTTTCATTGCCTGGTGGTGTAAAGGTAGCACAGGTGACTTTGACTCACCTAGTCCTGGTTCGAATCCAGGCCGGGCAGCCATTTTAATACCCATGTCGGTATCTGGTGCACAAGCTCGGTCGATATTCCGGGCGGTTGATGTCGAGGTATTTACGCGGATCGAGATGTCAATCCTAGCCGACTTTTGTATGTAATCCTGAGTTGGGTACCCCAACTCAGAATCCAGGGCAAAAAACGCATTTATTTCAGTTACCCTACATTCGTTTTTGCATCGCAGAAGCATCGAGCCGCGGGGGTAACAACCCCATAGCCGGCCGAAGAGCAGATTGTGTACGATTCATTCGTGGCGATCATGACAATGTACCCACGCGATCTCGCCGCTGTCGCAGATTCTCCTACTCTCGTTTAACTCTCCGCAAAGCCCATCCGTCAGGGGCATCGCCGGCACTCAATGATCGCGACCAACCCCACCGAAACTAGCGCAAGTCCCGGAGGCCTTTCAAGTGAAGTGGCGCGCACGCGGCTGGCCCAGTTGGGGCCAAACCTGACTGCGGATGTGTCCAGCAACCCGGTCTTGGACGCCTTGGGCAAGTTTTGGGCGCCGGTGCCGTGCATGTTGGAAATGGTCATCGCGGTTGAGCTCTTCCTTCACAACCGGATCGAGGCTGCTGTGATCACCGTTCTGCTCGTCTTCAACGCTGCCTTGGGTTTCTTTCGGGAGAACCGCTCCAAGGCCACACTCAAGGCGCTGCGTTCGCGCCTAGCTCTGGTCGCCTCCGTGCACCGCGACGACAAGTGGATCCAGGTTGCCGCAGCCGACTTGGTGCCTGGCGACTTGGTGAAGCTCTCTCTAGGTGGAATTGTACCGGCAGATGCCACAATTGTCTCCGGCTCCGTCCTATTGGACCAATCGATGCTAACAGGTGAATCGATTCCCGTGGAGGCGGGTGAACGTGCGGTGGCCTATGCTGGGGGCCTCATTCGCCGCGGGGAGGCCTCGGCGGTCGTCACCGCAACCGGCGAACGCACAAAATTCGGCCGCACCGCCGAGCTTGTGCGGACTGCAAAGGTGGAGAGCACCCAGCAAAAGGTCGTCTTTCGCGTCGTGCGCAACCTGGCGTTCTACAACCTCGCCATTATTGTCTTCCTCGTCGTCTACGGGTTGGCCCATGGCGAAGACGCGGCGCAGCTGGTCCCCATGGTGCTAACCGCCATCCTGATGTCGATTCCGGTGGCCTTGCCCGCCACTTTTACTCTAGCAGCAGCCGTCGGAGCTGAGTCGCTGGCAAAGGACGGTGTCCTTCCCACCCGGCTCTCGGCGGTGGACGAGGCGTCAACGATGGATGTGTTGTGCGCGGACAAGACAGGAACACTCACCCAAAATAGCCTAACCGTCTCCGAGGTGTACCCTTGTGAAGGCTTTGATAAGGCCCTCGTACTCACGTTGGCCGCCTTGGCGAGTTCGGACGGAGGGCAGGATCCGGTCGATCAAGCAATTCGAACGAGCGCGCAGGGAAACAACACGCCGGCTCGCTACCAGCTCGTGGCCTTCCGCCCCTTCGACCCGGCGACTAAGATGTCGTCCGCCGACGCGACCGATCCGATGGGCAAACCCATCCAGATCGTCAAGGGAGCCTTGGAGGTCGTGGCCGCGATGGCGGTGCCAGACGCCGCCGCACGGGTAGCGGGAACCAATCTGGAGGCTGACGGCCATCGCGTCCTTGGGGTCATCGTAGGGAGCGCTGGTGCAAAGCGCCTCGCTGGAATCATCGCTCTTAGCGATCCGCCGAGGACTGATTCAGCCGGATTGGTAACCCAGCTCCATCAATTGGGAATCCGGGTGATCATGATCACGGGGGACTCCGCGGCCACTGCGGCGAGCGTGGCTCATCTGGTCGGTCTGGAGGGTCCTATCTGCCCACCCGGTGACCTCCCCACCGGAGCGGCAGCCGAAAAGTTTGCCGTCTTCTCCGGGATCCTGCCCGAGGGAAAGTTCCAGCTGGTAAAAATCCTGCAGGAAGCGGGCCACACCGTGGGGATGTGCGGCGACGGGGCCAACGATGCCCCGGCATTACGTCAGGCACAGATGGGGATAGCCGTCTCCACCGCGACAGATGTCGCCAAGTCGGCGGCCGGAATTGTTCTCACCACCCCCGGTCTGGGCGGAGTCGTCGCCTCGGTGCGGGAGGGCCGAATATGTTATGAGCGGATCCTTACCTACACGCTGAGATCGGTTACCCACAAATTCGTGGGCGCTTTGTTCCTTGCCTCCGGACTTCTCATGACCGGGCAGGCCATCCTCACGCCGCTGCTGCTGGTGATCTCAATGATACCCGGAGACTTCATCGCGATGTTTACGACCACCGACAACGTCACCATTTCCGAGGGACCCAGCATATGGCGGATAGGCGGCGTCACGCTGACCGGCGCAGTCCTCGGCCTAGTGACACTGGCCTTTTGCATATCCGTCCTCGCGGTGGGACACTACGGCCTGGGATTCGACATCCTGCACATTAGGACCCTAGCCATCGCGACCCTGGTATTTAGCGGCCAGGCGATCCTCTACGTTGTGCGCGAACGGCATCATTTTTGGAAATCCCGGCCGAGCACCTGGCTCATGGTTTCTTCCGCGCTGGATGTGCTCTTAATCAGCACGCTGGCCACGCGGGGGATTTGGATGACCGCGCTGCCAATTAGCGCCATTGGTTACCTCGCGATCGCCGCAGCCCTGTTCACTTTCTTGCTGGATGCTGTCAAGGTACCGGTAGTCCGGAAACTGCAGATTGCTTAGTCAAGCGATGGGTGGCAGCCGGCTATACTTCGCCGCCGGTGCTGCTAGCAGCCCATTTTCTGCCGCGCTTTCCGATACCATGACTCCGATGAATGCATGGCTTTCGAGCCAAACTCCCGCCTCCTGCTAGTTTGGGCTCTCCTTGTGCGGAAAATCAAGGGCTAGCCAATGGGCGAATTGCCAGTTTTCTGATCTCTGGATTTCGCGCGATCAACGTTCGAAGGCTAATCTGCCTTCCCCGAATTGCCGAGGCCTCCGCCTCTTCTATCAATCGTCTTCGATTTCAGGCGGCTTGATGGCGGTGAGCAGGCGATCGAGTTCGGCTTGGGTCGGGTTGCGGATGGAGCGAATGGTCACGGTCGCTTCGCCGGCGGGGAGCATGACCGTAATCGGAGTGTCGACCGAGAGGCCCAGCACCGCGGTGGCGAGGGGGGAATTGTGCGGCAGGCATTCAATCCCTGACTCGGGATCGCTCGCTGTCTCGCCGTGCGTGGTCACCAGAAACGTGAAACGGTCTTCTTTCTTTGTCAGCGCGTCCTGCTTCTCGATCGTGGCCACGTGCCCGAGCAGCAGCGTGTCTGTCGGTTTAGTGAGCCACGTGGCTGGATCAACTTCGATGAAGGCGTTGCGGGCGACAAAGCGATCAAGCGCGGTCATCTTCCGATCGACGGCGCGGATGGCGTCCTTGGCCGCCTTGAACCCGAAGTTCTCGCGCAGGTCGCCTTGGCTATGCGCCTCGACCTTATCTTTCACCAGGTCGGCCCGCTTGAGCTTAAGCACCTCGAACTCCTCGGCTAACACGCGGTTATAGCCCGGCCGCACGTAGATTGTTGTGGGTGCGGGAGGTGGAGGGCGGAAAATCTTTTTTCGATGCAGTGGCACGGGATGCGGTTTAAGAGGATCGAAGCTTGAGCAACGAAAGGCCTCAAGCCGCCTGATGGGCAACTATACACGACGACATAAGTCGTTGCACACCGGAGCAACATCTAATGCAAATTAGGAATTGCCCCATCGAAAACTGATGCCGGCAAACGAGGCCGGTATGTTCATGCCAAATATGCGGGCCAAAGAGCGGCTAAGGAGCGACCGTAGCTGGTTATTCTAAGGCGCCGGATCGACGACTGAATACATTCCTGGTAATGTGCAGTGCCATTGCCAGCTCGTTGACACCACGAGGTGTCGTTTCCTGCAGCCTTTATGGCTCTATTGAGGTCGATTGAAACGCACAAGTTGTCGCATTTTACTGAATGCTTTTAATTCGTGCCTTATTTTGCGCTTCGCCGAGATGTCCAACCTTGCGTTATTGGCGACATCTTGTGGGTTCCAAGGGGTCGATGGTGATTTGAATGGAACCCATTTAGAAACACTATGCGCCGTGAGACCTGACACCTAACGGACGGACAGCAGAAGCCGTTAGATGAGGTTCCATGGGAATTGCTGGGTCGAGTAGATTGCGGAGCGGGCGAAGGAGGCGCCTGCCTCCCCGACGACAACTAAACCCGCCGGTCTCCGGTTGGTTTTTGCTAGGATCGTTGGACTGCGCGATCACTGTCATGTGTTGTCATTTTGATGGGCGGCAGTTTAAATGGCGCTTGCCGGATACACGTCATGAAGTCCTTCCATGGGAGAATAGGATCTGCGGTTGCCTTCCTGGTTGTCGCAGCATTCGCCGGATTGCCGGCAAAGGCGCAGAATTTATCTGCCACTGTCCCTGTAGGAACCTTGCCTGTTAACATCGGGGTAAACCCGCTGACGAACAAGGTCTACGTTGCAAACCAGAACAGCGCCAACGTGACGGTGATCGACGGCACGACGAACGCGACGACCACCGTCGCGGTGGGAACCAATCCCAACGCCATTGCCATAAACCAGGTGACGAACCAGATCTACGTTGGAAACCTGGGCAGCAACAGCGTGACGGTGATCGACGGCGCGACAAATGCGACCACGAACATCCCTTTGGCAATCGCACCGTATCCGATCGTGGTGAACCCGGTGACAAACAAGGTCTACATCGGAAGCTCCAACGGCAACAACGTGATGGTGATCGACGGTGCGACAAATGCGACCACGGCCGTCGCCGTGGGGATCATTCCCTCAAACGTTGCCGTGAACCCAACGGCGAACAAGATCTACGTCGCGAGCGGAGGCGGAGACGACGTGACGGTGATCGACGGGGCGACGAATTCGACCATCACGGTCGCCGTGGGAACCAACCCTGGTCCGATCGCGGTGAATTCCACGACGAACCAAGTCTACGTCGCGAACATGGGTAGCGCCAGCGTCACGGACATAGACGGGGCGACGAATTCGACGGCGACCATCGCGGTGGGGAGCACTCCATTGGCATTCGCAGTGAACCCGGTGACGAACAAGATCTACACAAGCAATCGGGACAGCTCCAACGTGACGGTGATCGATGGGGCAACAAACGGCACAACCACCCTCAATACGGGATTTGCCCCTCAGGCCTTGATCGTGAACTCGGCGACGGACCAGATCTATTTCGCCAACAACGTTGGCAACCTAGCAGCTATCGACGGTGCTACGAACCGGGTCGCCACCGTCGCCATGACCACCCCAATTTCCCTGATTGCCGTTAACCCGGTAACGAACGCGATTTACGCTATAGCCGACGATAGCGTGCTCGTTTTCAATGGGGCGACAGGGGCGACCACTACCATAGCGACTGGAGTGGGTCCAACGGGCATTGTGGTGAATCCGGCGACGAACAAGACCTATGTTACGAACGGCGGTAGCGCCAACGTGACGGTGATCGACGGGGCCACGTATGCTGCAATTACCGTGACCGCGGGAGCCAATCCACAGGCTGTCGCAGTGAACCCGGTGACGAACAAGGTCTACGTCGCGAACAGCGGCAGCAATAACGTGACCGTGATCGACGGCGCGACAAATGCGACCAGCACTGTGGCGGCCGGAACCAATCCCCAGGCAGTCGCAGTGAACCCGGTAACGAATAAAATCTATATCGGAAACTTCGGCAGCAATAGCGTGACCGTGATTGACGGAGCCACAAATGCGACCACCTCTGTGGCTGTCGGAACGGGGCCCGATGCGATCGCGGTAGACCCGATGACGAACAGGATCTACGTCGCCAACAATGGCAGTGCCAGTGTGACGGTGATCGACGGGGCCACGAGTGCCGTCACCAACGTTACCGCAGGAACGGGTCCCCAAGCCATTGCGGTGAATCCGGTGACGAACAAGATTTATGTCGCGAACGGCGGCAGCGCCAGCGTCACCGTGATTGACGGGGCGACAAATGCGACGACTTCCGTCGCGGTGGGTGCCAATCCCTCTGCCGTTGGGGTGAACGCCGTGACGAACCAGGTCTACGTAGCGAACAGCGGCAGCAATAACGTGACCGAAATCGACGGGAGCACAAATTCGACGACCACCATCGCAGCGGAGAACGGTCCCGATGCGATCACGGTAAACCCCGTGACCAACCAGATCTATGTTGCGAATTCAGGCAACGGCAACCTGACGGTGATCGACGGCGCGACGAACGGGACCACACCTGTCGCGGCCGGCCCTGGACAGGCTATCGCCGTCAACCCCGTGACGAACAGGATCTACGCTGTAGATCGGGCCGGTGCCTACGTCGCAGTGATCGACGGTGCAACGTATAGGAGCGCCACCGTGACCGTGGGGACCACGCCCTATGCCATTGCGGTGAACCCGGTGACGAACAAGGTCTATGTGGGGAACCAGAGCAGCAACAACGTGACCGTGATCGACGGGGCGACAAATGCGACCACCTCCGTCGCGGTGGGGAAAACGTGCCATGAAATTGTCGTAAATCCGGTGACGAACAAGATCTACGAAATAGACGACAGCGCCAATGTGACGGTGATCGACGGCGCGACGAATGCGACGAGCACGATCGCCCTCGCTGGAGCGGACCCCAACGGCATCGTTGTAAACCCGGTGACGAACAGAATCTACGTCACCCATGGGGACGGCAGCACGAGTGGAGATTTCGTGGCTGTGATCGACGGACCCACGAATGCGATAATAGCGACCGTCAACCCGGGAAACAGCCCAGTTCAAGGGGGGCTCGGCGTCAACCCAGTGACAAACAGAATCTACGTGTCGAATGTCAACGACAACACCGTGGCGGTGATCGACGGGGCCACGAATGCAGTCATCGCCACCGTCCCGGTGGGAACCAGTCCCGAGGGCCTGACGGTGAACCCGGTGACAAACAAGATCTACATCGTTAACTACAACAGTAACTTTGCGACGGTGATCGACGGGGCCACGAATGTGCCGACCAATGTCGTCGTAGGAGGCGGCTACATCATTGCGGTCGTAAATCCGGTTACAAACAAGGTCTATATCACGAGCGAATTCGGTGATTTAACTGTTATCGACGGGGCGACTAACGCAGCTACATTAATCGAGAGTTGGGCTGCTGCGAGCGTTGCGGTTGATCCTGCGACGAATAAGATCTACGTCCCGGAAGGCAACGCCAACAACGTAGAGGTGTTCGACGGTACAACAGGAGTGAAGATCGCGACCATCTCGGCAGGAAGTGAAACCATTGCCGTCGCAGTGAACCCGGTGACGAACCAAGTCTTCGCCGCAAATTACGGAACCAATCCGAGCTACGACGGCACCACAGTGACGGCGATAACAGAGGCACAGGTGCAAACGGTGCCGTTGAGTGTCAGCATTACTCCTCTAGCTGGAAACCAGGCCTCCAGCGCAACTCCCACCTTTAGGTTCACTGCCCAGAGTTCTTTCAAACCAACCGCGCCACCACCCCAAGAGGTCTTTTTCCAAGTGGACACCTGGCAGGGTCCGTGGACCCGGGCCACGGGCAGCGGCTCGTCGTTTACCGGTACGACAGCACCCCTACTGCCCGGATTTCATTTCTTGTACGCCTATGCTGGTGACGGGCAGGACGCAACTTCGGTTCAAGCCGACTCGCCCCTTGTGAGTGCCATCACGGCGTACGGATTCCTCGTGACGCCGCAAGCGGCCGGCTCCCCGAGTTTCACATCGCAGCCTGCGAGCCAGACGGTCAATTCCGGCCAGAGTGTGGCGTTTTCCGTTGCGACGACGGGCACCCCGGCACCGACCTACCAGTGGTTCTTCAACGGTGCAGCGCTCGCGGACGGGGGCGGCGTCTCTGGTTCCTCAACATCCGCGCTTTATCTCAGGGGGGCTTCGGCGAGTGCGGGAACCTACACCTGCACCGCGTCAAATGCTGCGGGCAGCGTGAGCACCAATGGCGCGACCCTGACGGTCGTGAACACCTCGACGCCCGGGCGGCTCATCGACATTTCCTCCCGAGCCTCCGTGGGCACTGGGGTCAATGTCCTCATTGCCGGCTATGTCATTCAAGGCTCCGATCCGTTGCCGGTGCTTCTTCGCTCTTCCGGCCCGGCTCTCGTCCCCCTGGGCGTTACGGGGGTCCTTCCCGACCCGCTGCTTCAGCTCTACATCGGTAGCACGGTCATCGGCAGCAACGCTGGCTGGGGCGGCAATGCTCAGATTGCTTCGACTGCGAATGCCGTGGGGGCCTTTGCGTGGACCAACCCCAGCAGCAAGGATTCGGCCTTGCTGGAGACCCAGAACCCTGGTGCCTATACCGCGATCACTTCTGGGGTGAGCGGAGATTCTGGGGTCGCCCTAGCCGAAGTCTATGACGCCACTCCTTCCGGCACATGGAATTCGTCCCTTTCTCGGCTTGGGGACATCTCTGCGCGGGCCTCCGTGGGCACGGGTGGCAATGTCTTGATTGCCGGTTTTGTGATTGGCGGCTCCACGGCGAAGACGGTCCTTATCCGTGCCTCCGGGCCGGCCCTAACCTCCCTGGGCGTTACGGGCGCGCTTCCCGATCCGCAGCTCCAGCTTTATAGCGGCGGCGCGGTCATTTACAGCAACGTCGGGTGGGGCGGCAATGCTGCCGTAGCCGCCGCGGCGAGGAACGTGGGCGCTTTCACCTGGAGCAATCCCTCAAGCAACGACTCGGCGATCCTAGTGACGCTTCCGCCCGGCGCCTACACAGCCATCGTTTCCGGGGCAGACGGGGATGTTGGGGTCGCGCTCGTGGAGGTCTACGACGTTCCTTAGCCTCGCTGCGCGTTAAATTTGGGAAACGCGGCGGCGCCGGATTGCATGGGTGCCGCCGCGGGCGCAATCTCGCGGCCGTGAATCCCGATAGCCAACGTTCCGTGGAGCTGCGCTCCCATGTCGGCCACCGCGAATCGGTGGCAGCCAACGCTCCCCTGGAGGACGTTCACAAGCGGTTCGCGGAGACGGGCCGCGATTTTCTCGCCGTGCTCGAAGGCGGCAAGCTCCTCGGAGTCTGCGCCCGGCGCGAGATCGCCATGCAGCTCGGGGCGCGTTTCGGCTTCGCCCTCTTTGCGCGAAGCCCCGTGCGGGAGCACCTGATGGCCGCCGCGCTCAGGCTCTCCGAGGACTCGCCCCTGCCCGAGGCGCTCGCGTCGGTGTCCGCGCGTTCGGACAAGAGCTTCTACGACGACGTCCTCCTGGTCGACGCCGCGGGCGGCTTCATCGGGTTTATCCTCGTGCACGCGCTTGTTCGCCTGCAGACGGACCTCCTCCTCGGGAACATCGCGGCCCTCGAACGCTCGCGCCAAGAGGTGGCCGAGAAGAACAGGGCCATGGAGGATGACCTTCTCATGGCCCGCGAAGTGCAGCTGGCGATGCTTCCCTCCGGGGGCGCCGACCTCGGGCCGCGGGTCCGATGGCGGTTTCACTCCCGCTATGCACCGGCGGGCGGCGTCAGCGGGGACTTCTTCCAGCTGCTGCCGATCTCGGACTCGGCCGCGGGCGTCCTCGTGTGCGACGTGATGGGGCACGGCGTCCGCTCGGCGCTGGTGACGGCGATGATCCGGGCGTTTTCCGAGGACCTTCGTTCCCTGGCGGGCGACCCGGGGGCGCTCCTCACGCGGCTCAACCAGGGGCTCATGGGCGTCCTGCGCCAGGCCGGGAAGCTCCTCTTTGTCACGGCCGCCTACGCGGTCGTGGACGGGGATACCGGAACGGTGTGCTACGGTCAGGCGGGGCACCCCACGGGCTTCATCCGGCGCGCGTCGGGCACGGTGGAACTGCTGCCGGTGGACGACGACGTCGCGGGTCCCGCCCTCGGTCTGATTGACGATCACGCCTACACCTCGGGCCGCGCCCGCATGGCCCCGGGCGACGCGGCGATGCTCTTCACCGACGGCGTGTTCGAGGTCAGGAATGCGGAGGGCGAGGAATGGGGCCAGGAGCGGCTGCGCGCCGAGGTGTCGGGCCACGCGCTTCTCAAGGGCGAGGAGCTCCTGGCGGCGGTCGTGTCGGCCGCCGGGTCCTTCGCGGCGGGAGGGGCGTTCGACGACGACCTCTGCCTCGTCTCGCTCGCGACCGGGCCCTGACGGTTGCCAAGGGGAGATTTTGGATTGCGGAGGGATACTCCGATGGCAGAGTCGGGCCCGGCAATGGAATCTGCCCTCTCGCTTTGCGGGTAAACCGCTGGAATCCTCCGGCCGATGATGCCTAACGTGAACTGACGCACCCCTAGCCATCATGATCCTATACCTGTGGATAGCGATTGGCAGCGCGCTGGGGGGAATGGGGCGCTTCGCCCTCTCGCGCTTCGTCGCCGAGCGCATCGGGGAGACGTTTCCCTGGGGAACGCTCGTCATCAACGTGACCGGCTCGTTCGTGATCGGGCTCTTCTACACCCTGACCGAGCCGGGCGGGGGGCGGCTGGTCGTGAGCTCGGAAGGACGCCAGTTCTTCATGATCGGAATCTGCGGCGGGTACACGACCTTCTCGTCCTTCAGCCTG
Organism: Opitutaceae bacterium; assembly: GCA_003164715.1. Lineage (GTDB taxonomy): Bacteria > Verrucomicrobiota > Verrucomicrobiia > Opitutales > Opitutaceae > Palsa-1447. Next base: position 108,666 of record PLTZ01000024.1, read on the forward strand.
CAGACCCTGAACCTCGCGCGCGACGGCGAATGGCTGCGCGTCGCCGGAAACATCACCGGCTCGGTGGTGTTCTGCCTCCTCGCGGTGTGGCTCGGCCACGTCGCGGCGACGGCGCTCAACCAATTGAAAGGCCCGTGACCCATGGAACTGCCCCAAGAGACGCTCCTGCTTCGAATTTTCCTCGGCGAGACCGACCGCCACAAGCACCAGCCGCTCTACGAGGCGATCGTGCTGAAGGCGCGCGAGATGCACCTGAGCGGCGCCACCGTGATCCGCTGCTCCATGGGCTACGGCAAATCCAGCCGGCTGCACACCACGAAGATCCTGCGCCTGTCCGACGACCTTCCCGTCATCGTGGAGATCGTCGACACGGAGGAGAAGATAAACGCCTTCCTGCCGGTTCTCGAATCCATGATGCAGGCGGGGTTGGTGACCCTGGAGAAGGTGCGGACGCTCTTCTACAAGGGCGCCCCGCCCCACGCCTGACGCGGGGAGGCGCCTCAAGACCGTGAAGGTGACTCGCGCCCAGATTCTTGCGAACGGATTCGCGTGCCGCTGCCCGAACTGCGGGCAGCGGACCCTTTTCCGCACGGGGAGCCTCTTCAGCGTGAACCCCACCTGTCCCACCTGCGGCCTCAGGATAGAGAAGGGCGAGGGCACGTTCCTCGGTCCGTTCGTCATCAACTACGGGGTGACCGCCTTCGGGGTCATCATCCCGGTGATCGTCCTTTATGCCCTAGGCAAACTGGGCGCGGCCGCCACGCTGTCGCTCTGCTTCGCGGCCGCGCTCTTGGGGCCGCTGCTGCTCTACCGCCTCTCCTGGGGCTGGTGGCTCATGCTCTACTATTTCTTCCTTCCCGACAATCTTCCCGCCAACCTCGAGGGGCGCCCCGAGGACGACGAGTGAGCCCGCGTTAGGGCCACGCCAGAATCCCCGCAAACACGAGAACTGTAGGCGACAGCCCACCATGACAAAGACCATCCGGCAAACGGTGACCATCGACGCGGCCCCAAAGCTGGTCTTTGGCGCCCTCATGAACGAGAAACGCCACGCAAAGTTCACCGGCGAAGCGGCTGCGATTTCCCGGAAGGTGGGCGGGACGTTCACCTGCTACGGAGGCTACATCTCAGGCATCAACCTCGAGATCGAGGCGCCGAGGCGGATTGTCCAGGCCTGGCGCTCGCAGACGTGGCCCGAGGGGGCCTATTCCATCGTCACCTTCGCCCTCGCAAGGAAGAAGGGGGGCCGCACGCGCCTCTCCTTCACCCAGGTGGGAGTCCCGGTCTCCGACTTCAGGGACAAGAGCAAGGGCTGGCGGACGCACTACTGGAAACCGCTGAAGGCGTACCTGGAGAAGTAGACCCTTGCCGAACCTCAAAGGGCTTCCCGATGTCGGCGCCGCGTTCCTGCGGCTCGGTCTGACCTCGTTCGGTGGCCCGGTCGCGCACCTTGGGTACTTCCGCAGGGAGTTTGTCGAGAGGCGGCGCTGGCTGGACGACGCCGCCTACGCCGACGTGGTTGCGCTCTGCCAGTTCCTGCCGGGGCCCGCGAGCAGCCAGGTCGTCTTCACGATCGGCATGAGGCGCGCGGGCCTTCCCGGTGCGCTGCTCGCCTCCGCCTGCTTCATGCTTCCGTCCGCCGCGGCGATGATCGCGTTTGCCTACGGGGTGGAGTCGCTGTCGGGGATCCGGGGCGCGGGCTGGCTCCACGGGCTCAAGCTCGCCGCGGTCGCCGTCGTTGCTCAGGCGGTCTGGGCGATGAGCCTCAAGCTCTGCCCGGATTGGCCGCGGAGGGCCCTCGGGCTCCTGGCGGCCGCCGTCGTCCTCGTTGTGCCCGGGATCGTGAGCCAGATCGGCGTGATCGCGACGTGCGCGCTCGCGGGATGGTGGGTTTCGCGCGGGGTGCCGGTGGCCGCGGCCGAGCCGGCCGGCCGCCTCGGCCGGGCCCATGCCTGGGCCGCGGCATCGCTGCTAGCGTACGGGGTGCTCCTCGCGGCCCTGCCGGTGCTGGCGGCGACGGTCGGCTCCAAGCCGCTGGCCGTGTTCGACAGCTTCTACAGGGCCGGCGCCCTCGTCTTCGGCGGCGGCCATGTCGTCCTTCCGCTGCTTCGCTCCGAGGTCGTCCCGCCGGGATGGATCAGCGACGACGCGTTTCTGGCCGGCTATGGCGCCGCCCAGGCGGTCCCGGGGCCCCTATTCACCTTTGCCGCCTACCTGGGCACGGTCATCGGATCGGGAGCCCGCGCGTGGGCGGGCGGTCTCCTCGCGCTCTTCGCGATCTTCCTGCCCGGATGGCTGCTTGTCGGCGGGGCGTATCCGTTCTGGCACCTGCTGCGCACCAAGGGCTGGGCCCACGGCGCGCTGCGGGGCGCCAATGCGGCGGTCGTCGGGATCCTGCTCGCCGCGCTTTACAGGCCGGTCTGCACCGAGGGGATCAGGGATGCGCGCGACGTCGCGGCCGCGGCGGCCGCGGCGGTCCTCCTCGGCCGGCTCAGGGTGCCCCCCTGGGTGATCGTCGCGCTCATGGCCGCGGCGGGCCAGTGGATCCTCAGATGAGGCCCGGCCGCCTCAGGCCTCCTTGCGCGAGAGCCTGTGGACCAGAAAATAGTAGGCCGAGCCGAGGACGATCGCGGCCCCCGCGGCCCAGAGCGTGATCTCGCGGATCTCCCCGCGCATGAGGCGCTCGTCCTTGCCCGCGAGGTGCGACACCTGCGCCAGGACGAAGCACCAGAAGGCCGAGCCGAGGAAGGTGTAGAGGGAGAACTTCCAGTATTTCATGCGCACGATCCCGGCCGGGATTCCGATCAGGTGGCGGACCACCGGGAGCATGCGCGAAAGGAAGATGCCGAAGCTTCCGAAACGGGCCGCCCAGCGCTCGGCCCGCTCGATCTTGTCGGGCGTGATGAGCAGCAGCCCAATCGCATGTCGGAACACCGAGAGCGCCCGAGCCAGGGCCGTGCCGAATGCCCCGGACTTCTCCGCCCAGCGCTCGGCCCTCTCGACGCGCTCCATCGGAACGAGCATCAGGCTCCCGTACCGGACCACCAGGGGGCGGCCGGCGACCCTCGAGCCCCAGTACATGATGCTGGCCCCCAGCAGGCTGCCGATGGCCGCCGCCAGGACGATGCCGGGAAGACTCATCGAGCTTCGTCCTGCGTCGACAAGGAGGACGGCCGGGGGGATCACCAACTCGCTCGGCAGCGGAATGACCGAGCTCTCGAGCGCCATCAGGAACACGATGTACAGGTACCCTCCCGACTGCAGCGAATGCTGGTAGGAGGCGAGGAGACGCTGAATCAGGTCATGCAAGGCCCGCTCAGACGTCGGGCTTCGTCTTGCGAAGGCCCTGCACGCGATCGCCCTGCTTCCACTGGCCCCTCTTTCTCAGCAAGTCAATGCGCTCAAAGCGCTTAAGAACATTGCGCTTGACGATGATGCCGCCGGTACCTTGGAGACTCTTGTGCTGAGACATGGCGATGAAAGGGACGAAAGTTGGGAGTTAAAGGGTTGGTCAGTTAATGTTGGGTTCCAGCCAACACAAGGAAAAATCAAACTTGACCCGCTAGGTCGCCCCGTCAGCTTCACACATTCCGCATTGGAATCATCACCGACATGAGGGACGACTACATCAAACAGGCGCTTGGCAAGATCTTGGACCCCAACATCCTGATCAATGTGGTCTCGCGCCGCGTCAAACAGCTCAAGCGAGGCAATCGACCCCTGGTGGAGTCCCTGGAAAAGCTCTCGCCTGAGGACATCGCGCTGCGCGAGATCATCGAGGAAAAGATCAGCTTCGAAGTCGGCGGGAACTGACCGCGGGCTGCGCCGTCGGGCGCGCCCTGAGGGGGTCAATCGCGGGCTTCGCCAACGACGCCGTCCATGGCCGCGAAAGACAAAGGAGCCCCGCGCCTGACGGAGGTCAGGAACTCCAAGGTATTCAGGGACTACACCTTAGGGGAGCGCTATGAGGCGGGGGTCCAGCTGAAGGGCACGGAGGTCAAGTCGATCCGCAACGGAAGGGCCCAGATCAGCGACTCGTTCTGCCGCGTCGAGAACGACGAGGTGTGGATGTACAGCGCCCACATCGAGCCGTACGCCTTCGGCAACCTCGAAAACCACGACTCCAAGCGCGTGCGCAAGCTCCTCCTTCACCGCAGCGACATCCGCAAGATCGCGCTCGCCATGAACGCGGGCGGCAAGGCGCTCATCCCGGTGCGCATGTATTTCAAGGAGGCCCTCGTGAAGGTCGAGGTCGCGCTGTGCACCGGAAAGAAACTCTTCGACAAACGAGAGGACCTGAAGAAGAAGGCTGAGATGCGAGAGGTGAACAGGGCCCTCAGGTCGCGCCGCCCATGAGCTCCGCTGCCGATTCGGTGGTGGTCCGGGTGCCCGCGAGCACGTCCAATTGCGGTGCCGGCTTCGACACGCTCGGCCTCGCGCTAGGCCTCTACAACCGGGTGACGGTCACGCGCGCCGGGGGGGCCGCGCCGGTTCCCGAGCGGCCGACTGACGGCCGCGCCCAGGGAATGGTCGTGGAGGCTGCAGCTGCATTTGCGAAGGTTGCCGGGTGGCCGGTCGCCGGCTTCCGCTACCGGATCGACGGCGACGTTCCGCCGGCGCGCGGCCTCGGCTCGAGTGTCACCGTCGTTGCCGGCGTACTCGCCGGGCTGGACGCCCTCCATGGCACGTCGCTCGGCCGCCGTCGCCTCGTCTCGCTTGTGTCGGCGATTGAGGGGCATCCGGACAATGCGGGCGCGAGCATCCTGGGCGGCTTTTGCGTCTCGCGGTCCGACCCGGCGACGGGCGCCTATGTGGATTCGCAGAGGTTCGAGGTGCCTGTCGAGATCGCGTTTGTCGTCGTCTCGCCCCCATTCGAGTCCGTCACGAAGGAATCGCGCGGCGCGCTGCCGGCGACGCTCCCGTTCTTTGACGCGGTCAAGAGCATCAACAGCGCGGCCTACGTCGTCGCGGCGTTCGCCTCCGGGAATTTTGCGAGCCTGAAACATTCGGCCGGGGACCTCATTCATGAGCCCTACCGCCTCCCCAGAATTCCCGGCGCGGGCGATGCGATCAGCGAAGGCGTCAGCGCCGGGGCCTGGACGGGGTGGCTGAGCGGGAGCGGCTCGAGCGTGCTCTGCGTCTGCGAGAGGCCGAGGGCCGAAGCAGTCTCCAGGGCCATGGCTGCGGCATTTGCGGGGCATTCGATGACGAGCGAGGCCCGCATCCTTGCCGCCGACAACGAGGGGCTGCGGGTCGGCGCCTGACCGTCCACGCCGCAGCGCGGCTGCCTAGGGCCGTAGGGAAGGGGCGTCCTTGCCGGGCCAGACCTTGAGGACTGCGGCCGTCAGCGGGCGCCAGCCGAAGGGCTTCTGCAGGCGCATCTTGAGGCGCCTCAACCGGGACAGCTCGTGCTCGATCGGCTCGAGGTTGTGGCCGGATATCATGATAAACGCAGCCTTGGGGGCTATCTTGGAGGCGCGCCGGATGAACTCCACCCCGTCCATCTGCGGCATGAAGTAGTCGGTCACGATCACCCCTGCCGAGAGCTTCTCCAGCCTCGAAAGCGCCTCATCGGGCCGGGTGAACGGGTGTACCGGGCAGTCGAGATTGTCCGCGATCATCTGTGCCATGAGTTCCACGTAGGATTTTTCGTCATCGACGATGACGACCGACCTGCTGGGTTCCGGGGACCTCTTCCTGGCGGCGTTCACGACTGGCGTGTGAATTCCCCAGAGGGTGCCCGAGCCGAGCCAAATTGCAACGCGCAAGGTGCTTGCGTTGGTTTCAGGTCGCGCGAAAAAGGGTGGGGGTGGACGGGCGCCCCCCCCTTCAGCCGATGATCCACATTGTCCTGTTCCAGCCGGAGATTCCCCAGAACACGGGCAACGTCGGCCGGATGTGCGCGCTCACGAAGTCGCGCCTGCACCTGGTCCATCCCTTGGGGTTCAAGATCACGGACCGCAACCTGCGGCGCGCGGGGATGGACTACTGGTTCTCGCTGGACGTGCATGAGCATGCCGACTGGGCCGCCTTCCGCTCCAGCCCGGCCGCCCCGGGGCGCCTGTGGCTGTTCACAACCCGGGCCAGGCTCGTCTTTTGGGACGCCCGATTCGAGGATGGCGACGGGCTGGTCTTCGGCAACGAGGGAAGCGGGGCCCCCGACTGGCTCCACGAGGAGTTCGGCGAGCGACGGGTGACCATCCCGCACGCCAACCCCCAGCTCAGGTCGCTCAACCTCAGCACGGCGGCCGGTGTCGCGGCCTATGAGGCGCTGAGGCAAGTCGGAGCATTTGGAAGCCGACCGTGAATTTTGGGGTAGCCACCCGCAGGGCACGCCCCAAGATGGCCCGCTCATGAGAGAGTCCCGACTCAAGATCTTTTCCGGCAATTCCAACAAGGCGCTGGCCGAGGACATCTGCCGCAGCATCGGCGTCCCGCTCGGCCAGGCGACCGTGACCAGCTTTCCGGACGGCGAGACCTTCGTCAAGATAGACGAGAACATACGCGGCCACGACGTCTTCATCATCCAATCGACCTGCCCGCCGACCAACCAGCACCTGATGGAGCTGCTGATCATGATTGACGCGGCGAGGCGCGCCTCGGCGAACCGGATCACCGCCGTGATGCCGTTCTACGGATACGCACGGCAGGACCGCAAGGACCAGCCGAGGGTCCCGATCACGGCGAAGCTGGTGGCCAACCTGCTCGTGTCGGCGGGCGCGAACCGCATCCTGACGATGGATCTGCACAGCCAGCAGATACAGGGCTTCTTCGACATCCCCGTGGACCACCTTTACGCCTCGCCCGTCTTCTTCGACTACCTCTCGAAGACGAGGACCGAGAATCTCGTCGTCTGCTCGCCCGATATCGGCGGGATGAAGATGGCGGCTGCGTACGCGGACCTCCTCGGCGGAAGCCTCGGGATGGTCGCCAAGAGGCGCAAGAGCGCGACGACAGTCGAGGCGATCAGCGTGGTCGGAGAGGTCGATGGGTGCGACATCCTGCTCGTCGACGACATCACTGAGACGGCGGGGACGCTGGTGGCCGCCGCGACCATGTTGCGCGAGCGCGGCGGCCGGCGGATTCGTGCGGCCGTGAGCCACTGCATCCTCAACGAGATCGCCTACGAGCGGATTCGCGGCGGGATCATTGACGAACTGATCACCACGAATTCAGTGCCGATAGACACCAAGGGCCTGCCGGTGACCGTCCTCAGCGTGGCGCGCCTCCTCGGCCAGGCCATCGAGCGCATCAACACCAACGAGAGCATCACAAGCCTTTTCCGGATCAAAGGATTCTAAGACACACATTCGTGCCCGGGTTTGTGGAACACGGCCCGCGCACCGCGGGTCACTCGCATTCCCCACCACCCATGAGATACAGATCAGCACCAGGGATCCTGCTCGCCGCGGCGCTTTCATCGGCCATCGGCCTGTCCGCCTCCGCCGCGGCTGCGCCGGCGAAGATGCCCGAGCTCAAGCGGGACGACTCGCCGGTCAGCGAGGGGCGGCTGGCGGCCATCTCGAGCTACGCGGACATCGTCGAGCCCGTCGAGAAGGAGGTCGTCTCGATCAACTCGAGCAGGACCGTCCATGAGCGCGTCCAGGCGAACCCGCTCCTGCGGCAGTTTTTTGGCGACATCCCCGACCAGGACCGCGAGAGCAAGGAGATGGGGCTCGGATCCGGGGTCATCGTCTCCCCCGACGGCTACATCCTCACCAACAACCACGTCGTTGCCGACGCGGACGAGCTCACGGTCGTCCTCTCCGACGGCCGCAAATTCACCGCCAAGGTCGTCGGGGCCGACCCCAAGACGGACATCGCCGTCGTGAAGATCGACGCGACGATGCTGCCCGCCGCCACGTTTGCGGACAGCGACAAGCTCCGGGTCGGGGACGTGGTGTTTGCGGTCGGCAACCCGCTGGGCGTCGGCGAGACCGTCACGATGGGCATCGTCTCCGCCAAGAGCCGCAACGTCGGCATCCTTGACGACGTCGCGGGCTACGAGGACTTCATTCAGACCGACGCGGCGATCAACATGGGCAATTCGGGCGGCGCCCTCATCGACGCGAAGGGCCGGTTTGTCGGCATCAACAGCGCGATCGTCTCGCCCTCCCGAGGGAACATCGGGATCGGCTTCGCCGTGCCGGTCAACATGGCCGTGAGCGTAATGAGGAGCCTGATCGAGACGGGCACGGTCACGCGCGGGTTCCTGGGCGTGATCGCCGATCCCCTGACCCCCGAGATCGCCGAGCAGGTCCACCTTTCGAAGGACGCGAAGGGCCTCATCGTGACCGACGCGCCCGAGGACGGGCCGGCGGGCAAGGCGGGGGTCAAGCGCGGCGACGTTCTCATGTCGGTGAACGGCAAGGCGATCCTCAGCCACGACGAGCTCCGCCTGACGATCGCGCAGATGGCGCCGGGCAGCAAGGTCACGCTGGACATCGAGCGCGACGGCAGGCCGATGGTGATCAGCGTGACGCTCGGGCAGTTTGCCGAGAAGCCGAACGAGCTCCTTCCCGGGATCGAGGTCGGCAGGCTCACCGACGACGTGAGGCGGCACCTCGGGATCGACTCCCGCATCACGGGCCTCGTGGTGACGGGCGTGGCCGAGAAGTCGGACTACGCAGAAAGCCTTCCGCAGGGCTCGGTGATCGTCGAAATCAACCGCACCCCCGTGGACGACGTCGCGACGGCCAAGGCGCTCCTGCATCCGGGCCGCAACCTCCTCTTCATCTCCTATCAGGGCTACCAGAAGTATGTCGTCGTGACGAAGGGCTGACGTTCCGGGCCGTCAGGCGCCTCAGCTGCCCGGCTTCTCGACGGGGATCAGGGAGAGCGCCTGCGGCACGCGGTCGGCCGGGTAGGTCGGAAAGCTGAGCTCCAAGAGCGACACGGACGGCACGTCGAAATGGGCGGACCCGGCGCTCCGGTCCACGAGCATGGCGACACCGGCGACTGCGCCGCCGGCCCTGCGCACGATCTCGATGCACTCGACCACGCGGCCGCCCCGCGTCACGACGTCCTCGACCACGAGGACCGGCTCCCCCGCCGCCAGCGTGAAGCCGCGGCGCAGCACGAGCACATTATTCTCCTTCTCGGCGAAGATGTACCGCGCCTTCGCCTGGCGCGCGACCTCCTGGCCGATCACCAGCCCGCCCATCGCCGGCGCCAGCACGGTCGCGAACCTGAGGCCCTTCGCGCGCAGCTTCGCGAGCAGGAGTTCGGACAGCCGCTCGACGGCGTCCATGTGCTGGCAGACCTGGGCGCACTGGAAGTAGTGGCCGCTGTGCAGCCCCGAGCGCAGGACGAAGTGGCCGGTCAGGAGCGCGCGCGTGCGGGTGAAGATGTCGAGTATCTCCTGTTGGTGGGTGTCCATGCGTCCGCAAGTCCAGACGGTTCCCCATCTGAGATCAACGCTTCACCGAGCGCTGCAGCGTTGAATATTCGGTCGCGCGGGATAGAGTCCGTTGCGTCGCGAGACGAACCCATTGGCGCCGACTCTACAGATTCCGCTTGAAGACGAGCTCGGGGACGTGCTCGAGAAGGCGATGACCTGCGCGGGCCTCACCGCCGAGGCCCTTTCGGGGAGGTCCGGCGTGCCGGTCGGATCGATCTGCGACGCGATCGACTACCGGCCCGAGCTCAGTCCCGAGGAATGCGCCCGCCTGGCGTCCGTTCTCGGCTTGAACGAGGTCGGCCTGTGCGCGCTGGCCTCCGGGAAGTACCCCCTTCCGGAGCCGAACGGGCTGCCGTTCCAGGTGTGGCCGCTGCGGATGGCGCACGGGATCGGCGTCGTGAACGCCTACATTGTCGGGGCGCAGGGCGGCCGGGGGCTGCTCTTTGACACCGGCCCCGGCTCGGGCGCCCTTGAGTCCGTCTGGCCACCCTCGGTCGGGGCGGTCGACGGGATCTTCGTCACCCACGTCGAGGCGGAGCACGTCGGCGGACTTCGCGACGCAGTGGAGCGCTTCGGCGCGTCCCACGCCTTCGTGCCGGCCGGCGCCGAGGCGCCTCCGGCGCAGCCGATGGGGGAGGGGGAGACCTTCTGCGCGGGCGGCCTCCAGGTGACCGCGTTCCGGACGCCGGGGCACTGCGCGATGCACAACTGCTACCACGTGCGCTCGGCCGCCGTGCCTGCGGCGCGGACGCTCCTAATATCGGGCGACCTCATCTTCGCGGGGTCGGCGGGAGGGCCCTACCACTGCCACAAGCAGCTCCGGGCGCACCTGAGGCGCGTGCTCGCGGCCGTGCCGGCCGACACGATCGTCGCGCCCGGCCACGGGCCGATGACGACGGCGGGCAACGAGCTGCGCTTCAACCCCTTCGTGGTCTAGCGGCCCCAGGCGCAGGTCAGACCGAGTCGACAATGAACGCCACCACGGTGGCGTTGTCGGGGCCGCCCCGCTCGATCGCCAGGTCCACAAGGCTGTGCGCGATCTCGTCGGGATCGGCGGCTTTTCCTACCAGTTCCCTCATCTCGGTCTCGGACATGAGGCGGGTGACCCCGTCCGTGCAGAAGAGGATGCGGTCGCCCGGCAGGAGCGGCAGGTCGACGAGGTCGACCTCGGGCGCCGTGATCTGCCCGATGCAGCGGGTCAGCGCGCCGCGCTGCGACTCGCTGTAATAGACGACCTCGCCGCGCGCCCGGCGGCGGCGGGCCTCGTTCTCGACCGAGTGGTCCTCCGTCAGGCAGATGAAGTCGCCCCGCCGCCACGAGAACGCCCTGGAGTCCCCGACGTGCGCGAGCTTGAGGCGCCGGCCGCGGACGCACCCCATCGTCAGCGTGGAGCCGATGCCGAGGCCCGGGCTCATCCGCACGCCGAGCGCCGCGACGGAGTTGTTCGCCAGTGTGACGATGGCCCGCAGGTCGAGCTCGGCGTCCGGCGGCGTGGCCAGCACCGCGGCGGTCACCATGTTGACCGTCTCCTGGGCGGCCTCGCCGCCGCCGGGAAGCCCGCCTACGCCGTCGGCGACGCCGAAGAGCCCTGCCGCCTCGTCGAAGAGCACGCGGTCCTCGTTTTCCTTCCGAACCTTGCCGAGGTCGGAGAAGCAGGCGGCGCGGAGGGTAGTCATCGGCTGGATGCCACGATACCTCGGGGGCCTTCAGGTGAAAGGACGAAATTGCTCGGTGCGGTTGCCCACGGTGAGCCGCGTAAACGAGCGCTGCGGGAGGCCCTCGATGAACAGCCGTCCGTACGCCTTCGCCAGGACGCGGCTGTCGAGGACCGTGATGGTCCCGCGGTCGGTCTGGGTCCGGATGAGGCGGCCGACGCCCTGGCGGAACTTGATGACCGCCTCGGGAAGCGTCAGCTCATTGAACGGGTCGCCGCCCCGGTCCCGGATGAGCTCCGACTTCGCCTCGGCGATGGGGTGGGTGGGGGGGCTGAAGGGCAGCCTCGCGATCACGACCTGCGCGAGCGCGTTGCCCGGCACGTCGACCCCGGTCCAGAAGCTGTCGGTTCCGAAGAGGACGGCGTTGCCCGCGTCGCGCATCCGCTGCGCGAGCTCCGTCCTCGAGAGGTCGCCGCCCTGCATGAGGAAGGGGCGCCCCAGCGATACGATCCGGGGCCCTACGGCGGCGGCGACGGCCTGCATGTCCCGGTAGCTCGTGAACAGGACGAGCGAGCCCCCAGCCACCCGCTCGCAGCAGAACCCGACATAGTCCGCCAGCGCGTCGATCGCCGACCGGGAATCCTGCGCCGACGGCGGCGGGACGTCCGCGGCCACGAAGACGCGCATATTCCGCTCGAAGTCGAACGGAGACTCGTCGACCTGCGCCCGGGCGGACGGCGCGCCGATCGCCGCCGCGAAGGGGCCCATCTCCCCGGCCAGGGCCAAGGTCGCGCTTGTGCAGACGACGGCGACGCCGGCGCCGAACAGGCAGCGCTCGAGCTCGGGGGCGACGTCGACCGGGGCGCTCCTGAGCGTAACGATCGTCTGTCTGCGCCCGCCCTTCTCCGCCCAGTACACGTGCGCCGGGTTCGCGAGGCCGAGCCACTCGTCCACGCCGCCGCGGATGGCGCGGAGTCTCGCCCGCTGCTCGAGCAGCTCGTCGCGCTCGCGCCCGTCCTCGAGCGCGTCCGCGATCTTCGCGACGGACCGCTCCAGCGCCGCGAGCGGCTCGCCGAGGAGGGGCTCCGCCGTCCCGGTCTCCCGGACCCGCACGATCGGCCGCTCGGAAAGGAGCGTGCCGGCGAGGAAGCCGAAGAACTGGCCCGAAGCGTCGAGCACGTCCGCGACCCGCTGCCGGAACTCTGCGTCGCCGCGCTTCTTAAGGATCCCCCGGCGCGTCCTCGGATTGTAAAGGTGCTTCAGGGTCCGCTCGACCCCGAGGCTGCTCAGGCTCAGCCCAAAGCTCTCCTCGGCGACCTCGGGCACGGTGTGCGCCTCGTCCAGCACGACGAAGTCCCCTGGGAAGAGGACGCCTGCGGCCTCCGCGCCTGCGCCCTCGGCTCGAGCCCCGCCCGCGTTGATCAGCGAGAAGAGGAGCGAGTGGTTCACGACGATCACCTGGGCGGACCGCACGCGGGCGCGCGCCCGCTGGTAGAAACAGCGGGCGCAGTCGCAGTTGCGCCTCGAGCAGGACGACGAGTCCGCGTTTACGCTGTCCCAGACGTCCGGGTTCGGGGGCGGCTGGAGCTCGTGGCGAAGGCCGGTGTGCGTCGTCTCGGCCCAGTCCGCGATCCGCAGAAGCTCCGCGTACCCAGCGTCGTCGAAGAGGCTGGCCCGTTCCGCGAGGGCGTGGGACAGCCTCGAGGTGCAGAGGTAGTTCGACTTCCCGACGAGGACCGTGGAAAGGAATCCCGCGTACCTCGCGAGCTCGGGCGCCGAGCCGAAAAGCCTCCGGCAGAGCGGCAGGTCCTTCTTCTCGATCTGCTCCTGAAGCGAGATCGTGTGGGTCGACACGATCAGCTGCCTCCCGCAGTCGGTCGCGTGGATGATGCCCGGCACCAGGTAGGCGAGCGACTTCCCTATCCCCGTGCCCGCCTCCACCAGCAGCGGCAGGTCGTCGCGGAACGCAGCCGCCACGGAGTGGGCCATCCGCTCCTGCCCCGGCCTGTGCTCGAGATCAAGGTTCGTCTGAAGCCAGCCGCCCTCCGGAAAGATCCGCGCCGCCAACTCTGGCGCACGGCTCTTGGGCGGAGGGGCCTGGGCTTCGTTGTCTCGGATTCCGATCATGGGCTCGTGCCAGCAAACATCCGGATCCGGCCCGCGGCGAGCGGAAGCTTCGCCCGAGGGCCTAATCGCAAATCCACACGAGGTCCCCCGCGCGAATCTCGTCGTAGAGTTCGATGATGTCGGCGTTTCGCATGAGGACGCACCCGGAGCTCAGGGGCTCGCCGATCCGCTCCTCGAGCTGCGTGCCGTGGATGTAGATGTACCGCCCGTAGGTGTCGACGTCGCCCCCGGCATTCACGCCCGGCTCCAGGCCCCGCAGCCAGAGGATCCGGCTTGTGATGAGATTGTGGGAAGCCGCCTCGGCATCGGGGAATTCCGAAAAGTGTCGGCCGGTCGGAACCCGGGACTTGAACACCATCCCTGGGGGCTGGCCCGCTCCGATGCGCTCGGCGATCTCGTGCAGACCCCTCGGCGTCCCTAGGGAATTCGCGACATTCGACGGAGGGCGCTTGGAAGTGGATACGGCATAGGATCTTACAAGATATCCTCCGCGGTGAAACTGCAGGGTCGCAGACCCGATCCGGATGAAAAGGACCCGGTCTGCGTGCTTGATGCCCAGCGCAGATCGGGTTTTGTTGAACGGTTCCCAAGACGATTCTATGGAAAAGACGGCATCCTTCACGGTCGGTATCGTCGGCGCCACGGGCGCCGTCGGTCAAGAATTGCTGCGCCTGCTGGACGAGCGCGGCTTTCCCATGACGTCGCTCAGGCTCTTCGCGTCGGCGCGGTCCGCCGGCAAATCCATCGAATTCAAGGGGGCTAGGATCGCGGTCGAGGAGGCGAAGCCAGGGGTCTTCGCGAATGTTGACGTCGCGTTCTTCGCAGCGGGCGGAAAGGTGACCCGGGCGCTCGCGCCGGACGCCGTCAAGGCGGGCTGCCTTGTCATCGACAAGAGCTCCGCCCTGAGGATGGAGCCGGACGTCCCACTCGTGATCCCTGAGATCAACCCGGAGGCGCTACGGAACCACAAGGGGATCATCGCGAACCCCAACTGCTCGACCGCGGTCGCGCTGATGGGACTCTGGCCGCTGCACCGCCGGTTCGGGCTGAAGCGCTATTTTGCGGCGACCTACCAGTCCGTCTCTGGGGCGGGCGCCGGAGGGGTGCGCGAGCTCGAGGCGCAGGTCGTGGCGCACGCGAAGGGGGCCGAGCTGGTGCGCAAGGTCTTCCCGCACCAGATCGCGTTCAACCTGATCCCCCAGGTCGACACCTTCGGGACGAACGGATACACTGGCGAGGAGACGAAGATGATGCTCGAGAGCCGCAAGATCCTCGGGCTCCCCCAGCTTGCAGTGTCCGCGACGTGCGTGCGCGTGCCCGTCGTGCGCGCCCATTCGATTGCGATCAACGCGGAGTTCGAGCGGCCGGTGAGCGTGGCCGAGGCGCGCGAGGCCATATCCTCGTCCCCGGGCGCGCAACTTGTGGACGAGCCGTCGCGCGGAGAGTATCCGACGCCGCTCGATTTCAGCGGGAAGGTTAAGTGCGGCGTGGGCCGCGTCCGCCTCGACACGGCGCTCCCGAACGGCCTGGCATTCTGGGTAAGCGGCGACAACCTCTGGAAGGGTGCCGCGCTTAACGCAGTGCAGATCGCGGAGCTCATGGTCCGCGACGGGCTGCTGCGGCCAAGGGCTGCTTTCGCGGCCGTCTGATTGGAGGGGACGCCTAGCTCAGTTGGTTAGAGCACCTCGTTTACACCGAGGGGGTCGGGGGTTCGAGTCCCTCGGCGTCCACCATTTTAGCACTTCTCAATGAAGGACCAAGGTTGCATGCCAAGTCGGGTTGCCGGTTGACGTGGCATCCGATGCTGAAATCGCAAGAATGGGTTCGCCATCTGCCGCTTCGAGAATCGGAACGGTGTGATCCGGCGCCTGCGCCTGTCGTCGCTGCTGCGAGCCTATGGAGTGGCGCGGAGCAGCGCCAGTATTCGAAGTGCGGAAGCGTCGCCGGGGCGTAATTGAAGCACCTTCTCATACTCTGCAATTGCTTCAGCCCGACGTCCTGTCTGAAGAAGGGCTGCCCCGCGCGCAAAATGTGCCTGAACAAAATTTGGATCCATGCGAATCGCGGCCTCAATGCGCTCAATGCCTTCGGCTAAGTGCCCGGCTTGGCAGAGAATCATCCCGAGATTATTGCTGGCTTCCGCAAAATCGGGCTTACTCTGCAAGGCGTCCTTGTAATGTTGAATTGCCTCGGAAGGCCGTGCTGTCTGGACCAGCGCGTTTGCAAGATAGAAATGCCCATCCGCATATTCGGGCTCTAGGCGAAGGGCTTCCTGGTATTGCGCAATCGCATCGTTCAGGT
Source organism: Opitutaceae bacterium (assembly GCA_003164715.1). Classification (GTDB taxonomy): domain Bacteria; phylum Verrucomicrobiota; class Verrucomicrobiia; order Opitutales; family Opitutaceae; genus Palsa-1447. Next base: position 124,149 of record PLTZ01000024.1, read on the forward strand.
GCACGGCGGTCATGGAAAGAGCCACGCCAAGATTTACGTGGGTCTCGGCAATTTCGGGCTTAAGGCGTATCGCCTCGCGGTACTGCTCGATGGCGTCATTTGTCCGACCGTCGAGTTTAGACAATGCGAGGCCGAGATTGTTATGTGCTTCGGCAGAGTCAGGATTGAGGCGCAGCACGTCCTCAAATTGGGCAATCGCCTCTTGTGTTCGTCCCAGAGCGTTGAGGGTATTGCCGAGGCTGTAATGCGCCCCCACATAGTCGGGTCTGATGCGTAATGCCTCCTGGAATTGCGCCATGGCCTCCTGTGTTCGTCCCAAGGAGTTAAGCGCGTTCCCGAGATTGTAGTGCGCATCCACAAAATCGGGCTTGATGATCAATGCGGCCTCGAACTGCGCGACAGCATCGGGCATGCGTCCAGACATACGGGCGTAGGCTGTACCCAGGTTATTGTGGGCTTCGGCAAAATCGGGCTTCAGACGCAGCGCCACGTCGTATTGGGCGATCGCATCGTTCAGCCGCCCCGGTGTGGCCTCCAACTCACAACCCAGGTTGTCATGCGCCAACCACGAGTCGGGATTGAGAGCGAGATTCTCCACGTACAAGGTGTGATCATCGTGAAACATCCCGCAGTGGCGCCACGTCATCGAACCGAAAAGAAGCGATAGGGTGGCTATGCCCGCGATCCAAACCAACTCCAGGAAGTGAGGCCCTGCACGCTGCCACATTGCGGCCAGCCCAACGGCGGCCAGCGCGATGGGACCGAGGTCTGGCAAGTATTGCCAATGATCCCAAACCGACGAATAGCGCGCCCCGTATAGGTTGACAAAGCCGAGCACCGGAAAGAGAGACCCGACAAAAAGCAGGAATGCCGCTAAAGGGCCGCGTGTCAGACCCCTGAAGAGCCAAAGCACCACTGCGGCACCAACGACGCCCAACGGGAAAAGCCACTGCCACCAGACTGTGGCGTCTACAGACCAGCGTGGATAAATGAAGTCGAGGTTCGACGGCCACGCGAGATTACCAAGATAGAACCAGACGGCATGCCCTGCGACCAATGGTCGCGCGATCACGGGTACGTCGAAATCAACGCCCGTTGCCCCGCCGTAGGTCCGCTCCACCCAACTGCTGAACGTCCCCGCTGCGGCCCCCAGCGCAAACCACGGGATTAGCGGTAGAATATCGCGTCGCCATCCCAGTCGGCCACGTTTCCACCAGAATAGTACTAGGAGGGCAGCAGGCAGTGTCGCTGTGACCGTCTTGCACAGAAGGGAAAGCACGAACAGCGTGAGCGCCAGGACATAAGTTCGAGGCCGTCGTGTTTCGTCGAAACGGACATAGATCAGGGCGGCGGCGAGGTAGAACGTTAGCGAAAGGGTGTTTTTCTCTTCGGAGATCCAAGCAACCGACTCGACATGCACCGGGTGCAATGCGAACAGCAGCGCTGCCAGCCATTCGGCCCCGGCATAGGGCGACTGACTCTGGTTGCTGTTCAACAACCGGCGAAGAATCAGGCCGAAGAGCACTGCTGAACCGGCATGAAATAGCAGAGTGACGAGGTGATAGCCGAGCGGGTTGTCTCCCCACAACCTGTGCTGAATCCAGAAAGCCGTATGGAGGAGAGGGTAGTATTGCTGGGTCGCTCCCACATCCGTCCAAATGCGAGCCAACCCACCAAGCGAGCGCAATGCCGGGGCGGTCACATAGTCGCTGTCGTTCCAGATGAATCTACCGGCTAGGGAAGGCCAATAAGCCAGAACCGTTGCGACAAGAATAGCTGCGACTGGAATCAGTGGGTTGAATCGCCTCCATCGGGCGCCAGAAATCTCGAAAGGGGATTCTTTCACCGCGCGAGAACACGAACAAATCCACCGTAGGTCCGCAACATCGGCAGGAAGTCAATAGTCGCCCCCCGCGTACCGTTGCTGAAGCCTGTCAAACAAGCATCATGCGACAGCGAAGAGAACAACGCCATGTCTCGTAACGGGTCCCTCAATGGACGATCCAGATTGACCTTCATCAACGGAACTTGAGGGAAAATATCGGAATTTACGGTATTTAATAGCTGCAATGCCTAGAGCGATTGGATTTGCAGAAAGGTGTCTCGATATGTGGGAAAACGCGCCAAGCTCAATTTTTTGGGCTATGTAATCCCCGGTAAGTGAGATGCCTCAAGCGTGTTACCGAGTCCGAATGTAAATCCGGTTCTGCATAGACAACGTCAGGCACAAGTATCCCAGTTATGAGCACTACGTTAACGAACGGCGCATATATGTCAGGGGTCACCTCAAAACCAGC
>PLTZ01000010.1 GCA_003164715.1 Opitutaceae bacterium
GTCCCCACTTCATGGTGGAGAGCCTAAAATGGTCGGGGCGGTCAGATTCGAACTGACGACCTCTACGTCCCGAACGTAGCGCTCTACCAGGCTAAGCTACGCCCCGACTTTGTCGCGTGAGCGATCAGTAGGCTCCGAGCGGGTCAAGGTCGCAAGCAGAAAAGGGCGTGAATGGCGGTTTCGGGCTCGGCATTGCACCTAGTCTTCGCCTTAGCGACTGACGCCCGAGTTCTGGCGGATGAGCTTCGCCACGTCCTCTTGGCTCATCTTTCCAGCTGCCAGAGCCAGCATCATTTCAACCGCCTTTGGCTCAGAAAGCGTGAGCTTGACGCCGTTCAATCCGAGGAAGACGGCAGCGCAAACAAAGGCCGTACGCTTGTTGCCATCGCTGAAGGGATGGTTCTTTGCGATCCCATGGGCGTAGACGGCTGCCAACGCAGAGAGGTCTGGCTTCTCGTAATGGAAAAGATTTGAAGGACGAGCAAGCGCCCCCTCGAGCGCATTCTCATCGCGGACCCCCGCCAGGCCTCCGTGCTCGCGCAGTTGCTCCTCGTGGAATGCCAGGACCTCTGTCCGGCTCAGCCAAACGGGCTCCTTCACTTTGCAAGTTCCCTCAGCGTGTTGCGGTATTTCTTTGCCACGTCCTTATAGATCTCCATCGCTTTGGCGAAGTTTGGATCGTGCGCTACAACCCTGTAGCCATCCTGGCTCTCGGTGAGGTAAACTGTGTCTCCTTCCGCGACATTCAGGCTTCCGAGAACATCCTTAGGTATGATGACTCCTACGGAGCTCCCAAAGGGGCGAAGTTTAAGGGCGTGGGTCATAGATGATTATGATCCAAGTTATAACTCCCATCTTGAATGTCAAGGCAACGGGAAACGGGTCCTACAACTATTCTCGCAGAGAACCCTCGCCGAAATTCAACGATTTCGTTTTTGGGCGGAGATTTCACACAAAGAACCGCCCGATTTCACAGTCACTATTGTTAGACGTTTATGGTTAATAACCATCCTCAACGTCCCGAACGTAGCGTTCTATCAGGCTAAGGTACGTCCCGACTCGGCCGCGTGGGAGACAAGGGGGCATCGGCATCAGCACCGTCCGCCCACTCTCCATAGAGTGGATGGCCATGGGGAAATTTCTGCCGCCCGCTTTCGATCCGCCGGCAACGGGCGGGGCCGGGATTTCTGTCATACAAGAAAAATCCGTAACAAGCGGTGCTAAAACATGAAACGTCATCATGCGCCGATTGGGCATGGGATGAGCATTAAGAACCTCCCTGATCGCCTGTACACCCGTTCCACAATTTCCAATGACCCTGCACTCCGCGGCATCGGCCCCGAGGCCAGCTCCCGAAGTGTCGGATGATGTCGCTTCGCCGCCAGGGACAGGCGCCGAGGGAATCGTCGCATCCGGCGCGGAAAGCCCCCGAGTATGGGCGCCCGTCGCAGGCGAACTGCCCATCGTGCTCGTGCGATCGCACGAGCACAACTACTCGGAGACATTCCTTGAGGACCACGTGAACTTCCTTACGAGGAACCTGACGCTCCTCTACGGGTTTCCCTTCCCCCGCTTCCTGAAAGGGGGGCGTTCGGTCCTGTCGGGGGCGCTCGAGCAAAGGATCGGGGCAACCCTCGCGACCCCGGGCGCCGCCAAGGAGGAGCTGTGGAGGGACTACTCGGGCGAGCTTGCGGGCTTTCTGGGGACGTGTGGCGCCAAGTCGGTCCTCGTCGACAACGAGGATCGTGGGGGCCGCCGGGGCGTTGTTCATGGCCGGCCGCTTGCGCGGGAGCCCGGGAAAACGCCGCGGGTACGGCGAGCGGGGATGGGGGCGCCATTGCGGTCGCAGTTGCGTGCGCGCCGAGGAAAGAGTTCAAGCTCACCAATCGTCATGCTGTGGATAATGTACCGGTATCTTTATCGGCCCGAATCGGGCCTTATGAAGGCAAAGCCGTCTCAATCTGGGCCCGGAGTGGGGCAGGATTGCACAGGACGAGACCGGTTCGGGGCCCCGAGGGGTGACACCGGGGGCGATGTCACAACATCGCCCATGGCGTAACAATTTGGTGGAAAGCGTGTTGCGGATCAGCGCGTGCGCAACGCGCGACACGATCCGGTCGGGTTGCGCCCGTGAACGGAGCACAACCCCCCTTGGCGAGGTTACCGGCTATTCCTTGGCCGCGGGTGGGGGCGGGGGCATCTTGGTCAAGGTGCTCTGTTCCGCCCTGTCGGATAGCATCGCGGTGTACCGCTGAATCTCGAGCTCGGCGTTGCGCCGCGCGACTTGCGCCAGTTCGACCTTCTTCGCGAGCTCAAAGGCCTCGCGGGTCTCGGTGTCCTTCTGCTTGTGAAGGCTGTCGAGTTCGATCGTCAGGTCGGACACCTGCTTCGCGTACGTCGCGGCTGTCGCGTTCGAACGGTCGGTGTCCTCCTTGATGCGCGCCATGTCGGTGTTGTATTTGTCCTCCTTCTCCTTGGCGGCCTTGGCCTCCTCGGCCGCGCGGTCGGCACTGCGGCGTTCGGCGTCCTCGCGGGCTTTTGCCTCGGCGGTGGCTTTCTTCTGGTCCGCCTCAGCCTTCTCCTTGGCCAGCTCTGCCTTGGCGGCCTTATCGCGCGCCTCGGTCTCGGCCTTGCTCGCCGTGTAGTAGAAGAGGAATACACTCAGCAGAATTGCTGGAAAAAGGACGTAAAACCATTTTTTCATGAGAGCGCCTTGTGTGGGTAAGAGTGCCTTGCGTTACTTGTTCTTGGCCGCGGCGGCGGCGGCGGCGGCCGCCTTCTCGTTGGCAATGTCTGCGGCCCGGATCTTCGTGAGCACGTCGGAAAGCTTCGACTGGTTGGCGACGGCGGCTGCGGTATAGTCCTTGAGGAACACGAGCTCCTCCTCGGAGTATTTCTTCTCCGCCTGGATCTTTGCGATCTCCTCCTTCGCCGTCACGACATCCTTTTCCAGCTTGTCGGCCTGGCGCTGGAGCTTCTGGGCCTCCTGGTCGGCTTTCTCGGCCTCGAGGCGGGCGTTCTCCTTGTCCTCCTTCTGCTTGCGCTCCTTTTCGTCGCGGGCGATCCGCTCGGCTTTGCGCTGCTTCTGCGCATCGATCGCATCCTGCATCGCTCGCTGGCGCATCAGGGCCTCGGCATTGAGCTTGTCGATCTTCCTCTGCTTCTCGGCCTGGAGGACGATCGCCTGCTTGGCGTCGTAATCGGACCTGAAGTTCCAATAGTACGCGAAGAATACGGCTAGGACGATGATCGGGGCTATAAAGTAGATCTTGGATTTCTTCATGTTGTTTCCGAAATGGGTTAGGGCTTGTCGGGGGCAGGAGCGGGGGCGGGGGCCTTCTTCGCGTCGCGCTCCTTGATGGCCTCCTCGATCGCGGACTGCAGGCCGAGCGCCTGGTGGTCGGGCTTGCTCATGAGGTGAATGGCCTGGTCGATCGCGACCTTGGCCTCGTCATACTGGCCAACCTCGTAGCCCGTGTAGGCGAGGAACATGTAGGTCTGCTGCGCCTTGGAAAGGCCGCCCTTCTCAACCGCGATCTTGCAGTGGTTGAACGCCTCCTGGTTGTTGTCGAGCTGCTGGTAGGCCTGCGCGACCTTGAACTCCAACTCCCCGTTCTTCGGGAATCGCTCCGCGGCCTTCTTGAGGACCTCGATCGCCGTGAAATCCTTGTTGATTTGCTGGTACGAGGCGGCCAGCAGAAGCCAGTTGTTGAGCACGGGCTCGATGGCGCCGGTCTCCAGGCCGTTGTAGAGCAGGTCGGACGCGATCCCGTACTGTCCGATGTTGTAGTAGAGCGTGAAGAGCGTGAAATTGTCCCTTGGGGTCTTCATGAAGCCCAGGGCCTGGGCCCGCTCGAACGTGTCGATTGCGCGGATGTTGTAGCGGCGTACCTTGGCCTCGTCCTTGTCCTTGGGATCCTGCGCGAGGGCCATGTAAAGCGTGCTCAGGTCGACCCAGTAGCTCTTGTTGTTCGGGTTGCGGGCGAGGATCAGCTCGAAGTACTCGGCCGCCCGGACGTAGTCGAGTTCCTGCTGAAGGGTGGCGAGGAGGAACGTGTAGATGCTGTCCTTGGGGTGGATGGTCAGGGTCAGGGTCTTTTCGATCTGCTCCCGGGTCTGCTTAAGGAGTGCGGGGTCGGGATGGTTGGGATCCTTCGCGAGGGACGCTGCGTAGAGCACCTGGGCGTAGTAGAGCGCCACGTCCTCATTCGGCTTCGGCGTGAGCTGGAACCAGCGCTGCACGAACTGGATGGCCTTGCCGTACGCCGCCAGCTCGGCGTCGTGGTCGGCCTTGAGCGTGTCGGCCTTCTGATAGTAGAGCTGCGACAGGAAATAGAGCATGTCCGTTTCCTGCTTGTTCGAGAAGTAGTGGTGCTGGTCCGCGATCGTGAGCGCGGTCTCCAGGGGATCGATGGCGGAGGGGTAGTCGCCCTTCTGCGTCAGGATCTGGGCCTTCATCTCGTTCAGAAAGGCCTGGTCGTAGCTGCCGGCTGCGGCCTTCTCGAGGAGGCCGTTGACGAGCGCCATCGCGCCGACCCAGTCCTTGGCGGTGACCATCGGCTCGACCTTGGCGAGTCCGTCGCCGATCTCCTCGGAGAGGACGGGGGCCTCCTCCTTGGCAGGCTCGTCGGCTCGGAGCCCGGCGGTCAGCCCCAGGGTCATGGCGATGACCGCGACTGCGATTCCTACGGTGGCGGGGCGATGTAAATTCGAACGCACGGTCTATTGGTCCTCGTTGAGGGTAAAGACGATCGGCACCTGCATATGGGTGAAGACCGCATGGCCGTTCTTGCGGCCGGGCCTGAACTTCCACTTGCTGACGGCCTGGACGGCCGACGCCTCGAACTCGCGCTGCGAGGAATGGGCTGCGAACGCGTTGCGGACGTCCCCGTTCGTGTCGACGATGAAGTCCACGAGCACCTCGCCCGATATTCCGGCCCGCCGCATCTCAAACGGGAACTGCGGGCGCGCCTGGAATTTCGCCACCGGCTGCTGGTCGAGCTTGGAGATGTCGAACACCTCGATTCCCGCCAGACCCGTGCGCGTCTCCGGAATCTTGACGATATTCTTCGAGATCGCGGAGAGGTCGGGCGGCGGGGGTTCGATCTGCTGGACGAAAGAGTCTGGGGTCACGACCTGCGGAACGTCGTTCTGCATCGGGGGCGCGATGTCCTGGGGAACCGGCGGCTGGTCCTCCACGACATCGGGTTCGTCGGGCTCGATCTTGGGCAGCGCGATCTCGATCTTCGTCTCCTCCTCCTTCACCTTCGGCGGTGCCTTGTAGTGGGTGAAGTTCCCGCCCCAGGCGAAGAGGAACTCGATGGCGATCGTGAAGATGAATCCGACTAGAAGGTCGCGGCGCATGGGTCAGGGGTTGGATTCGCTCGGCAGTCGCTACTTGCCGGTGGTGTGCACCGTCGTTTCAATCGAGACCTGCTCGATGCCGGCCTTGCGGACCTGGTCCAGGGCGAAGACGGTGGCGCCGAAGCGGGCCTTGTTGTCGCCCGCGAGGAGAACGCGCGGGTTCTGGGACTGAGCCTTGTACGAGACCAGCCGGGGCGCGATCTCGCTGGCCATGATCGGCTCGCGGTTCCAGTAGTAGGTCCCCGCATCGGATACTTGGAGCGTGACCATATCGTCGTTCGGGTCCGCCTTTTGAGGTTGGCTTGCCACCGGCAGCTGGATTGGCAGCGACTGGATCCTGCTGAGCGACAGCGTGAACAGCACGAAGGTCGCGAGCAGGAAAAAGATGACGTCAATGAGAGGGATGATCTCAATGCGCGCCTTCTTTTTTCCGCTGTCCGCCATTCTGGAACTTCCGCCTGCCATAAAGGGTGTGTGGGTTAAGAGTTGTGGGCTAGGGGCGTCTGGCTAATCGGGCTTCTTGACCCTGGTCTCAATCAGCACCTTCTGGATCCCCGCCTTGCGCACCTCGTCGAAGGCGTAAATCACGGAGGAGAAGGAGGCCTCGGCGTCGCCGTTGATGAGAATCCTGGCGTCATCAGGATGCTCGAAATGGAAGGTCTTCAGCCTCTGGAGGAACTCGTCAAGCGTCACGGGATCCTTGTCCCAGGCCATCGTGCCCTCCTCGGTCACGGTGATCGTGGCCGTTCCCGAGGGGTCCCTGGGGATGCCGGACTCCGCCTCCGGCAGGCTGACGTGGAGTCCCTGGGACCTGTTGAGAGACAGAGTAAAGAGAACGAAGGTGGCCAGCAGGAAGAAAATGACGTCGATCAGGGGGATGATCTCTATTCGCGCCTTTTTCCTTCCGCCGCCGCTGTCGTGTGAACTTGAGCCGGCCATGGTAGGGCTTGCGAGGCCGGTCTAGTGTGACCGAGTCTCGACCTTCTTTATGAGGATCTCGAGAGCGTGTGACGCATCGGCGATCTCCTGTTTGATCTGCTCGGCACGGGCGTTGAGGATGTTAAACGGCAGAAGGCAGCTGACGGCGATACCCAGGCCGCACATCGTGGCGATAAGGGCCTCGGCCACGCCACCGGTGATCGTGCTGGCTGCGGCGCCGATGTCGCTGCCCGCGGAGCCCAGGGCGCCGAACGTCGCCATCATGCCCGTCACCGTTCCGAGAAGCCCGAGGAGCGGGGCCGCCGTGATGCAGGTGTCAAGCGTCGCCATGCCCTGCTGGTAGCGCGCGAGTTCCTGGCCTGACGCCCGGAAGAAGGCGTTCGAGAGAGCTTCCCGGTGGGAGAGGCTGTAGGTGACGATGCGGGCAACCGTGTCGTTGCTCTTCTTGCCGATCGCGAGGGCCTCTTCGATCTCACCCTTCTCCAGGAGCTCCAGCATCTTCGCCACCACCTCGGGCTCGCGCGCGGCGTTTTCCCGGATGATGAAGAGAATGCGTTCGATGATCACCGTCAGCCCGACGGTAAAGAGGAGCAGAATCGGCCACATCATAATGCGGCCAGCAACGAACAACTCCATCGGCGTTTTGTTGAGAAGAACAACGAAGGCAAGACTATGGGTGATCATGGTTGGGTGAGAGCTCTGATATGGATTCGAATCAGTTCGTGAAATAACCTAAAGTACAAAAAAGTCAGCTTTTACGGACAAAACTTTGATCCGGCCGTCGGCGTTTTTTCCGCAGGAACCATGCCTTGGTGAACCGGGGCTTGATCAGAGCTTGAATTCAGATGGTGCAAACTCAAAAGGGCGAGAATAGAGGGGAAATGCGGATCAGGGTTTATCAAAACAGGCGTGTCAACCTACATTTAACGCGCGCAAAAACAAATCCTTCTTTGGGGTCAATCGCAACAATACCATTTGCCGGACGGCAATGAATTAGAGATTCTGCTGAGGCACCTAGGAGCCGCAGCTAAATGCCTGCGGCTTACGCAAACCTGCGAAGAGGCCGATCCCTTCCGGGTCCCGAGGAATCCGCGTTTGAAATTGGCTGCCCGGCTAGGAGTCGAACCTAGACAAAACGAGTCAGAGTCGTTTGTGCTACCATTACACCACCAGGCAGTGGAATCGATCGGCAAGAAATGGAGCCGGCAATGGGATAAGAACCTTCAACCGCGTGTTTACTAAACAAGCTGTGAGAGAGTGGAAGTCCGATCACCGACAAGAATTTATGAAAGAGCAAAAAAGAAATGCCTAAAATCAGCAGTCATTCTGGTCACTACGGATCGTGATCTTGGACATCTAAACCGCAAGCTCATGCACACTGCCGATGCGATCGGCAACGAATTTCTTCACTGAAGGAAGGAAAGCCGGGTGTCGGGCTCGAACCGACGACCGCCCGATTACAAATCGGGAGCTCTACCACTGAGCTAACCCGGCAAAGTCGGAGTCTGCACTAGCAGGAGGGCCTTTCCCTGTCATCGATTAAATCAACGTCATGCGGGCCAGGCGGCAGAACCACCTGCCCCATCTCGCGGAGGTGGCGGCGCTCATCTGGAACCACTCGGTTGCCGTCCACAGGACGTGCTACCGGCTCTACGGAAAGCATCTGCCGAAAGCCCTCCTCCAGGCGCACCTTGCCGCGCTCGAGCACCGCAGGTTCTCCCATTGGGCCAATCTCAACCCGCAGGCCGTCCAGCAGGTGGCTGACCCGATCGAGGCGGGGTACCAACTCCTCTTTGCTGCCCATTAAGCCGGACGCAAGGGTGTGCGCCCGCCGACTTTCCGCAAGCGCTCGAAATTCCGCTCTTTCGCGTTCAAGCAGACGGGCTGTAAGCTCGGCGAGGGAGACCGCCTCGCTATCCAAGGCCAGAAATACCGCTTCCACCAGAGCCGCCCCACGCAGGACGACATCAAGACTGTCACCGTAAAGCGCGACGCGCTCGGTGACTTCTGGATCACCTTTTCGTGCGACAACGTGCCCGTGCCCGAACCTAAAGCCGCGACAGGTCAATCTGCGGGCTTGGACTTCGAGCTCACGTGCGACGCCGGCACGCGACTGGGAAACAACGGAGGGAGGTTGGTGGCTCCCCGGGGACTCGAACCCCGAACCTACTGATTAAGAGTCAGCTGCTCTACCATTGAGCTAGGAAGCCATCCAACTAAGGAATCAAAAGCTCAAAATATGCTGGGGCAAGTCAACTCGATTTAGACCCGCAGCCCCCAATAACCTCAATATTCGGCGTGCACCCGCACGGCGAAGACGTTCACCGGGCCGCGATCATGATTATAACCGGGGTTCTGAACGAACTGGTAGTCCGCCGTGATCGTGAGCCATTTCGCGGCCTTCCAGGCGTAGTACATCTCGAGAATCTCCTCGGGATCATAGTTGAGCCGTCCATCCCCGATGATGAACCCATATCCGCCCTCCTCGAGATATCGGCGGTGATCGCCCGAGAGCCCGTTTGCGACGCCGGCGATGCCAACAGTGTCATCCGCGCGGCCCCAGCGCCTTCCGGAGATGCTCAGGCCCGCAGATGCGGAGCGGTCGATCTCGGTGTAGGCCCAGGTCTCCGTCCGCCCATCGTCAAAGCCGACCCGCGCAAACGCCCCGACGCAATCAAGGACCTCCTGCTCCCAGTCGAGCCCGGCTCCCGCTTTGGAGCGGTATTCGCGGCTGAGCGTGATGTCGGGCGGCTGGGGCCCCTCAAGCGCCGCCTCGTAGAGACCCATGTGGGCCCGGTTCCAGAACGCGAGCGCCCGCAGCACCCCGGCGCGCCCTTCGGCCGAATAGCGCTTCTCCCACTCGAGCGCCTGGCCAAAGGCCTTGTCGATATGGTCGTCGAGCGGGAGCTCGTTGGCGACCTTCGGCTCCATGAAGATCCCGTAGCGCAGGGTCTGGCTTGAGAACGTCCATTCTGCCGCGAAGCCGCCCGTGTAGCCCTTTCCGTCGGCGGGATAGTCCCATGCCCCGTCGTCCACCAGCGCCCAGTTCAGGAACTGGGTGCGGGCGTCGTGGCTGTAGGCGTTGTCGTCGAAGACGTCCGTTGCGCTCATCTTCCCCAGGGTGAGGGTGAGGCGATTCTCGTCCTGGTTCAGCGCTACCTGGTTCTGGTCATCGTCGACCTTCGCCGACGCCCCGCCAAGGTTAATCACCTGTCGGATGAAGAGACGGGCGGTGGCATATTGGGGCGTCCTCGAGGAGGCCCGTGACCCCTCGCCATTCGGAAACCCGGCGATTCCCATCGTGTCGCTCAGCCCCTCGCCCTGCGTGACCTCGGGGTCGTAGTAGAGGGCCGCCCCGGGCCAGATCATTCGGCCTAGGAAGAGCGTGAGCGAAACCGTGTGCCTCGACTCCTGCTCGGGATCCATGCTGTTCAATCCCGAGTAGGGCGCGTTGAAGCCCGGGTGCATCTGGTCAATGAACGTCGACTGGGCGTGGAGCGACCACGTCGGGTCCGGCGACGGAACCACCGGGGGCTGCTGGGCCGCCAATGGCAGGGCGAGCGCGGCTAGGAACAAAGTCCGCACCGGGATCCCCGAGAGCTGGAACGCACGCCATCCGCCGATTCCGGGGGGATTCCGGCGTCTATGGCGAGCTTGATTACCCATGATTATGGGAGGTAAAAAACGTTATTTTGAGTCGTCAAACACAAAACCCGTCCATTGTTCAGTTTCGAAGCTCTTTGGTGTCATTAAAGCGACGGTGTTTCCGCAAAAATCGGCAATGCAAAAACGAGGGACCTTTGTGACGGTTGCATGAAATCTGGGCAAAGCGGGAAAAGGGGGCCGCGTGGACCATCCGGCCAACCGTCGCGCCCGGGATTTTTCCCCTTGCCAAGGCATCCTTCACTCTATGGTTTCGACCACTCCTCTCATGCAAAAGACCAAGAAGTCCGTCGCCAAGCGCTTCAAGCTGACCGCCCGCGGCAAGCTCATCCGCCGCACCCCCGGCTTCCGCCACCTGCTGGCGGCAAAGTCGACGAAGTCGAAGCGGCGCGCGTCCAGGGACAAGCTCGTGGCCGAGGGCCACGCCAAGCCCTTGATCCGCTGCCTGCCGTTCGGCCTCAGATAGGTCCGTCGCCGCCGTTTCAATTCAAACTCCGCCAGGCGGGTGAATCCAACCTAAGCCGACCCGCCGGCGCACAACCTAAAGGAAAAACAAAACATGGCTCGTGCAACAAACTCCCCCGCGTCGCGAAAGCGCCGCAAGAAGGTGCTGAAATACGCCAAGGGCTATTTCGGCAACAAGTCCAAGCTCTACCGCTACGCGAAGGAGGCCGTCCAGCACGCCTGGCAGTACGCCTACCGCGACCGCAAGAAGAAGAAGGGCGAATGGCGCTCGCTCTGGATCATCCGCCTGAACGCCGCGTGCCGCGCCGCGGACATGAGCTACAGCCGGTTTGTCGAGGGCCTGAAGGCCGCCGGGATCGAACTCGACCGCAAGGTCCTGGCGGACATCGCCGTCCACGACGAGGCCGCCTTCGGCGCCCTGGTCCAGCAGGCCAAGGAAGCGCTCAAGGCCAAGGCCTCCGCGAAGAAGGCCTGACCTCCCGAAGCCGGATGGAGATGCACGAGCAACTCTCCACGCTTCTAACCAAAGCCGCCGAGGAACTGCAGGCGACCCGGACCCGTCCGGAGCTCGAGGCGGCCAAGGCGCGCTACGTGGGCCCCAACGGGGAGTTCACGGCCATCATGAAGCAGATGGGGTCGGTCGCGAAGGAGCTGCGCCCCGCGATGGGCAAGCTCGTGAACGAGTCGAAGGCGCGCCTCCAGGCGCTCCTCGACTCGAGGCTGCGCGCGATCGAGGATTCCGAGCTCTCCGCCCGCCTCGGGCCCCCGATCGACCCGACCCTCCCGTCGCCCGACCCGGGACCGGGAACCTACCACCCGCTGACGCTTGTCCGGGAGGAGGTGTGCCGGATCCTGCGCAAGGTCGGGTTCACGGTCGCCGACGGACCGGAGGTGGAGACGGAGTTCTACTGCTTCGACGCGCTCAACACGCCGCCCGACCACCCGGCCCGCGACGCCCAGGACACGTTCTATTTCCCGCCCACCACGAGCTTCGACAACGTCACGGTGCACCGGCCGGGCGAGCGCTACCTCCTGCGCACCCACACGTCGTCCGTGCAGGTGCGCACGATGCTCAAGGGGCCGCCGCCGATCCGGATCGTCTCCCCCGGGCGCGTGTACCGCCGCGACACGACCGACGCCTCGCACAGCGCAAACTTCCACCAGATCGAGTGCCTCTACGTGGACCGCGGCGTGACGGTGCGCGACCTGAAGGCGCTCCTCGACTACCTTTTCGAGGCGCTGCTCGGGCCCGGCACGAAGACGCGCTTCCGGCCGCACTACTTCGGCTACACGGAGCCGAGCTTCGAGGTCGACCTCTCGGCCAGGCACCTGCCGAAGGTCAACAAGGAGTGGATCGAGATCGGGGGGTGCGGGATCGTGGACCCGGAGGTGTTCAAGGCGGTCGGGTACGACCCCGACGTGTGGACGGGCTACGCGTTCGGGATGGGCATCGAGCGGCTCGCGATGACGCTCTACGGTATCGACGACATCCGGTTGTTCTACCAGAACGACCTCAGGCTCCTGAGGCAGTTCGCCGGGGGGGTCTGACAAGGCGCGCCCGCATGAAGATCTCGCTCAATTGGATCCGGGACTACGTCGCACTGGACGCCGCGGTGCCCGAAATCACGCGCGCCATCACCTTCCTCGGCTTCGAGGTGGAGCACGTGGCCACGACGGGGGCGCCGGCGCTCGAGCATGTCGTGGTCGGCGAAGTGCTCGCGTGCGACCGCCATCCGAACGCCGACAAGCTCTCCGTCTGCAGGGTGGACATCGGGCCCGCTGGCGGCGTCCGCACCATCGTCTGCGGCGCGCAGAACTACAGGGTGGGGGACCGGGTCCCCGTGGCCCTGCCCGGGGCGGTGCTGCCCGGCGACTTCAGGATCAAGCAGTCGAAGATCCGGGGCGAGCTCTCCGACGGCATGCTCTGCTCGGCCCGGGAGCTCGGCATCGGCGAGGACCAGGGAGGCCTTCTCATCCTCGAGGGCCGCCCGGCGCTCGGCGCGCCGATCAACGATGTGCTGCCCCCGGGGGACACGGTCTTCGACATCGAAATCACGCCCAACCGGCCCGACTGCCTGTCGCACATCGGCCTTGCGCGCGAGCTGGCGGCGGGGTTCAGGAAGGGCCTCACCTATCCCCAGGAGAAGTTCCGCGGCGAGGTGGACGCCGCAGCGAAGAGCGACCTCTTCGAGGCCGTACAGGTGGACACACCGGAGGACTGCCCGCTCTACACGGCGCACGTGTTGGCCGGCGTGAAGGTCGGGCCGAGCCCGGCCTGGATGCAGGAGCGCCTGAGGGCCGTCGGGCTTCGCCCCATCAACAACATCGTGGACGCCGGCAATTACGTGATGCTCGAGTACGGGCAGCCGCTGCACGCGTTCGACGCGCGCAAGATCGCGGGCGGGCGCCTCGTGGTCCGCAGGGCGTTCGAGGGCGAGAAGATCACGACCCTCGACGGCAAGGAGCGGACGCTTTCGGCGCGCACGCTCGTGATCGCCGATGCGGCGAAGGCGCTCGTCGTCGCGGGTGTCATGGGGGGCGAGAACTCGGGGATCGACCCATCGACCACCTCGATCGTCCTCGAGTGCGCGATCTTCAGGCCCGCCTCGGTCCGGTGGACCTCCAGGTCGCTCGGGCTGTCCTCGGACTCGTCCTACCGCTACGAACGCGGGGTGGATCCCCACACGGCCGTGGAGGCGGCGCGGCGCGCGATCGATCTCATTATTGAGACTGCCGGCGGCTCGGTGGTCGCGCCAATCTGCATCGCCGGGGGCGACGTGCCCTGGAAGCGCGAGGTCGAGCTGACGTCCGGCTTCGTCCGCGAGAGGCTCGGGTTCGACATCCCGGAGCCCGAGATGAAGGCGGCGCTCGAGTCGCTCGAGCTCAACGTGGCCCACGAGGTGCAGACGGCGGATGGCGCGCGGTGGACCGTGTCGATCCCAAGCTGGCGCGACGACCTCGACCGCCCGATCGACTTGGTCGAGGAGATCCTGCGCATCCACGGCACGGAGCGGATCCCGGGCGCGCGCGTGACCTCGATAGGCCTCGTGGCCGAGGACGACCCGGTGGTCGTGTTCAACCGGCGCGCCTCGGCGTACCTCGTGGGCCACGACTTCCACGAATGCGTGAACCTCACGCTTCGGCCGGCGCGGGAGCTGACGACCTGGGTGTCGCAGACGGCGGCGGCCGAACTCGCCCTCGCCAACCCGTTCGTCGAGGACCAGTCACACCTGAGGCCGACGCTGATCATGGGCCTGCTCGACTCGATCCTGCTCAACCAGTCGCGGGGGACGGCCGGCGCGCCGCTCTTCGAGGTGGGCAGGATCTTCGTCGAGCACAACGGCCACAACCTCGAGGGCGCGTCGGCGGCGTTCGTCATCCCGGAGGACGCGGCCCGCCACTGGAGACGGCGCGAGCCCGCGGACTTCTACACGGCGAGGCACCACCTGGCGGCAGTCGCGGCGGCGGCGGCCGTGGACCTCGGGAGCGCGCCGATCACCCCCGTGACCGGTCCGGGCAACGCGTGGCAGGAGGGGCACTCGGCGGGCGCCGGCGCGATCGACCAGGGCTGGGTCGCGCGCTTCGGCCTCGTGAACCTCGCGCTCCTGCGCTCCCTGGGAATCGAGGGCAATGTCCTCGCGGGAACCTTCACGATCCTTCCGGAGAGGCTTTCGGACGCGGCGCCGCGCCTGAGGTTCCGCGACTTCAGCCTCTTCCCCGCCGCGCTCAGGGACATCGCGCTCGTCGTGGACCGGTCGGCCCGGGCCGGGGACGTGAGGAGCGAGGTGGCGCGGGCGGCGGCGGCGGCGGCCGGGGAGTCGTTCGCTGTCGAGGATGTCGGCGTGTTCGACGTCTACGAGGGCAAGGGGCTTCCTGAGGGCAAGAAGAGCGTGGCCTTCTCCCTCGTCTTCCGGTCCCCTTCGCGGACGCTGACCGACGAGGAGGTCAACATCGTCTTCCAGCGCATCCAGGACGAACTCGGCAAGACGAGCGCCTACCAAGTCAGAAAGTGAGCCCCGCCGTGCCCCAACCCAACGACCTCAAGCTCGACCACATCGCGAACCTCGCGCGCCTGAGCCTCACCGCCGAGGAGAAGGAGCGCTTCGGCAGGCAGCTGGGCGACATGCTCGACTACGTCGCGCTCCTCAACGAGGTCGACGTCGAGGGTGTCGAGCCCACGGCGCACGCCTTCCCGGTCGTCAACGTGTGGGCGCAGGACGTCCCGGAGCCGGGCCTGTCGGTCGAGGACGCGCTGCGCAATGCCCCGGAGAGGCGCGACAACATGTTCGTCGTGCCCAAGGTGGTCGAATAGCCCAAGCGACGCCGTGCCCGAGGAACTCTTCAACTCCACAATTGCCGAGCTTTCCGGGCTCCTTGACCGGGGCGCCCTCTCGTCGGTCGAGCTCATGAAGGCCGTCATCGCGCGGACGAAGGCGGTCGACGGCCGGGTGCGCGCCTTCAACTCCTACGACGAGGAGGACGCCATGGCCCAAGCGCGCGCGTCGGACGCGCGCCGCGCCAAGGCCAAGGGCTCCGGCAGCGGCGCGGCCAGCCGCCTCGAGGGGATCCCGGTCGGGATCAAGGACGTGATCTCCGTCGCGGGCCAGCCGCTGACGGCGTCGAGCCGGATCCTCGAGGGCTTCGTGTCGCCGTACGACGCGACCGTGACCCGAAAGCTCAAGGCCGCCGGCGCGATCTGCTGGGGCCGGCTCAACCTCGACGAGTTCGCCATGGGCTCGTCCACTGAGAACTCGGCCTTCGCGACGACCTCCAATCCCTGGGACCTCGAGCGGGTGCCCGGGGGCTCCTCCGGGGGAAGCGCGGCGGCGCTCGCCGCCGGCGAGGCCGTGGCGACACTCGGCTCGGACACCGGCGGTTCGATCCGCCAGCCGGCTGCGCTGTGCAGCGTCGTGGGCCTGAAGCCGTCCTACGGCCGGGTCTCCCGCTACGGGCTCATCGCCTTCGCCTCCTCGCTCGACCAGATCGGGCCCTTCGCCCGGAGCGTGGAGGACGCGGCCACCGTGCTGGGCGCCATCGCGGGCCACGACCCGAGGGACTCCACCTCGCTCAGGCAGGAGGTGCCCGACTACAACCGCGGCGTGTCCGACCTGGCGAAATCCGGCCGCCGCTGGAAGCTCGGCATCCCCAGGGAATACTTCGGTGAGGGCCTCGACCCGGAGGTCGGCGCCGCCGTCCAGGCTGCGATCGGCGAGTACCGCAGGATGGGCTGCGAGGTCCGGGAGGTCTCGCTGCCGCACACCAAGTACGCGATCGGGGCCTACTACATCATTGCGACCGCGGAGTGCTCCTCGAACCTCGCCCGTTTCGACGGCGTGCGCTACGGGCACCGCTCGAAGGACGCGAAGGACGCCATCGACCTCTATTTCAAGACGCGCGCCGAGGGGTTCGGCCCCGAGGTCAAGCGCAGGATCATCCTCGGGACCTACGTGCTCTCGAGCGGGTACTACGACGCCTACTACCTGCGCGCGCAGAAGGTCCGCACGCTGATCCGCCGCGACTTCCTGGACGCCTACCGGGACGTCGACGTGATCGTCACACCGACGTCGCCGACGCCGGCCTTCAGGAAGGGCGAGAAGGCGGCGGACCCTCTGGCGATGTACCTGAACGACATCTACACGATCGGCGTCAACCTGGCGGGGCTCCCCGGGATGAGCCTCCCGTGCGGCTTCACGGCCGGCGGGCTGCCGATCGGCCTGCAGCTGATCGGCCAGCCGTTCAAGGAGACGGAGCTCCTGGCGGTGGCCAGCGCCTATGAGCAGCGCACCGAATGGCACCTGAGGCGCCCCCGGCTATGAACTACGAGGCCGTCATAGGCCTTGAGGTGCACGTGCAGCTCAAGACCCGCTCCAAGATGTTCACGCGCGTGGCGGCGGGCTTCGGCCTGCCCGAGAACACGCTCACCGACCCAGTCGTGCTCGCGCTGCCGGGAACGCTCCCGGTGATGAACAAGGGGGCGCTCGACAAGATCATCAAGGCGGGCCTGCTGCTCGGCTGCGAGATCGCGGCCGTCTGCAAGTGGGACCGGAAGAACTACTTCTACCCGGACTCGCCAAAGAACTACCAGATCTCCCAGTACGACCAGCCGCTGTGCCGGGGCGGATGCGTGGAGATCGAACTGCCGGGGCCGGCGCGCAACGTCATGGGCGAGCACAAGCGGATCGCGCTCACCCGGATCCACCTGGAGGAGGACGTGGGCAAGCTGAACCACGTCGAGGGGGCCTCGCTCGTCGACTTCAACCGCGCCGGCACGCCGCTGATGGAGATCGTGTCGGAGCCGGTGATCCGCAGCGCCGACGAGGCCTTCGCCTACCTCACCGCGCTGAAAACCGTGATGATCTACGGCGGCATCTCGGACTGCGACATGGAGAAGGGCCAGCTTCGCTGCGACGCCAACATCTCGATACGCCCCGCCGGGACCGCGGGGCTCGGGACGAAGGTCGAGCTGAAGAACCTGAACTCGATCTCGTTCGTGCGGGACGGGATCGCGCAGGAGATCCGCCGGCAGACCGCCGTGGCCCTGTCCGGCGGGACGATAGAGCAGGAGACGCGCGACTACGACGGGCAGACCGGCCTGTCGCAGTCGCTCCGCTCGAAGGAGATGGCCCACGACTACCGCTACTTCCCCGACCCGGACCTGATGCCGGTCGAGGTGGACGAGGCCTGGAAGTCCGCGATACGGGCCACGTGCCCGGAGCTTCCGTTCGACAAGCAGCGCCGGTTCATGGAGCAGTACGGCGTTCCCTACACGATCACCTCCGTGCTGGTGCCCGACCGCGGGCTGAGCGACTTCTTCGAGGAGACCGCGCGCCTGTGCGGCAAGCCGCAGGCTGCCGGCAACTGGATCGCGAACGACCTGCTGCGCGAGCTGGGAGCGGCGAAGATCGAGCTCTCGCAGTCGAAGGTGGGGCCCGCGCACGTCGCGGGCCTGGTGAGGCTGGTCGACGGCGGCGTCATCCTGAGCAACGCGGCGAAGGAGGTTTTCGTCGACATGTTCCGGACGGGCGAGGCGCCCGAGGCCGTGGTCGAGAGGAAGGGGCTTAAGGCGGAGACGAACCTGGATGAGCTTGAGCGCTGGTGCGCCGAGGCGATTGCGTCCAACCCGAAGTCCGTCGCGGATTACAAGGGGGGCAAAGAAAGCGCCCTGAACGCCTTCAAGGGGCCCGTCATGAGGGCCGCGAAGGGCAAGGCCGACCCCAAGCGGGTCGACGAGATGCTCCGCAGGCTGCTGGCCCGCTGATAATGGGGCGGCTTGGGCGCGGCCGTTGCCGCCCGCCCAGACTTGCAACCGGGCCTGATTCGCGTACCTTCCGGTCAATGACGCGACGCGACGCGATTAGGGTGATGGGAGGTGGCGCGGCCCTGGTGGGGATGGGCGCCATCACGCGATCCTGGGCGGCCGGTATGGCCGTGCCTGCCGGAATCGGTTCGACCCGGCAGCCGTTCGTGCTTCCGGAGCTCGGCTACGCCTACGACGCCCTTGAGCCGCACATCGACGCAAGAACGATGGAGATCCACTACACGAAGCACCACGCCGCCTACATCAAGAACGCGAACAAGGCCTTGGAGGGGCAGGCCTCGCTGTCGGGCAAGACGGCCGAGGAGATCCTGATGAACCTTTCCTCGATCGAGGAGCCGCTGCAGACGACACTGCGCAACAACGTCGGCGGGCACGTGAACCACTGCTTCTTCTGGTCGATCCTGTCCCCCTCCGGGGGCGGTGCGCCCACCGGCGACTTTGCCGCCGACCTTGAGCATGTGTACGGCTCGCTCGACACCTTCAAGAAGCGGTTCACGGAGGCCGCGATGAAGCGCTTCGGAAGCGGCTGGGAATGGCTGGCGATGATGAACGACGGCCGGCTGATCATCCATTCGACGGCGAACCAGGACTCGGTGATGAGCGAGGGCCACATGCCGATCCTCGGGGTCGACGTGTGGGAGCACGCGTACTACCTGAAGCACCAGAACCTGCGCGCGGAGTACCTGAACGACTTCTGGTCGGTCGTGAACTGGGCGCAGGCCTCGAAAAACTGGACGGCCGCCAGGGCCGCCTTCGGTCACTGACCCCCAAGGGGGGCTTCAGGTTGCGGGGACGGTCGGAACGGTCGCCTCGACACTCGTGCGGGCTCCCGCGGGCGATTTGCCGAAGAACTCGACGATGTGCCCGACTTCCGAGTAGCCCTGCGAGCGCAGCGTGTCCTCGACTGTCTGGACCGCGCGGCGCAACTCGTTAGCAGAAGCGGCGTCGAGCTCATCGACCCGGTTCGTCTGCTTGCAGACCACGTGATAGCGATTCGGGTCGCCGAGGTTTATCTCGTAAAGGCTTGTCCCATTAATGAGGAACGCGCGCCGCACGAGGCCGATGGACTCGAACGCGGCCATGCAGCGGTAGACGGTCACGATGTCGCAGGAATTCGGCCCAAGATCGCTGTGGAGCGCGTCGATGCTCGTCGGCCGCCCCGTCCTAATAAGGGCCGCAAGGATGGCGACCCGCGGCTGCGTGATCCTCAGGCCGGCCTCCTTAAGTTTGTAACAGGCGACCTCGACCGGAGTCTGGTCCTTCCCGTTCCTGACCCCGACAATCGGGTGGTTCGTTTGGGTTGAAGCGATCATTGTTAGGGCCTGACAGTGAGAGCTGTTGCCACCTTTTGCGAGCCTAGAAGCGATTCTTTTGCAACTTGCACCCGATGCCGCAGATAGGGTGCATTTGAAGGGCGGTGTTGCGCACCCGATGCGCGCATGCCAACTTCACTTCCAAACATGCAAGATTCCGAATTCCCACGGATTGTGGCATTGATTTGCAAGGAGGACACCCGGTTCGACCGAAAGGCCTATGATTTCGTGAGGCTGGGCCTTGACCACACGGTGAAGGAGATACGCAAGAAGGACAGCACCCGGAGCGGAAAGTCGCGGCATGTCACCGGTCCCGAGCTTCTTGACGGGCTGCGGATATACGCCCTGGAGCAGTTTGGCCCGCTCAGCAAGACGGTCCTCAATTCCTGGGGCGTGCGCAGCTGCCAGGATTTCGGCGACATCGTGTTCAACCTGATCGATTATAACGCGTTCAGTAAGACCGAGAATGACCGGCGCGAGGATTTTGCGAACATCTACGAATTCGACGACGTTTTTGTGAAGCCCTTCCTGCCGGCGCGGCGATCCCGGGGCGCGTCCGCGGCCGAGGCGGTGGGGTCCGCCTGACCGGAAGCCACCTGATGCCCAACCCCAAAGCCCCGAAGGCGGAACGCGCCCTGCTGGACGCGTTCTGGCGCGAACCCGTCGAGCGGACGGTCCTGCCGAACGGATTGACGCTTGTGGTGAAGTCCGACCGGTCGGCGGCGCTCGTCTCGGTGCAGGTGTGGGTCCGCACCGGCAGCATCCACGAGGGGGCGTACCTCGGCGCGGGCCTGTCGCACTTCCTCGAGCACATGCTTTTCAAGGGCACGCAGCGAAGGAGCGGCCGCGAGATCTCCGCCACGGTGCAGGCAAACGGCGGGTACATCAACGCGTACACGACCTTTGATCGGACGGTCTATTACATCGACCTACCGAGCGAGCACCTCGACGTCGCGGTGGACGTGCTCGCGGACGCGGTGCTGCATTCGACGCTTCCCGCGGACGAGGTCGCGAGGGAGAAGGAGGTCATCCTGCGCGAGATCGCCATGACCCGCGACGATCCGGACAGCCGGCTGTGGGAGGCGCTCTTCGGGACCGCCTTCCGGGAGCACCCGTACCGCGAGCCCGTGATCGGCCACAGGGACGTGTTTGCGGCGACGGACCGGGAGGCCCTGCTCGGCTACTACCGAGAGCGCTACGTCCCGAACAACATCGTCGTGGTCGTCGCGGGCGACGTCGGGCTCGCGCAGGCGAGGGCCGCGGTCGAGCGCCATTTCGGCGCCGCCCCCAGGTCGCGCCTGGCCCCCGTGCTCGTTCCCGCGGAGCCGGCCCAGCACGGGCCGCGCAGCCTCCACCGCTACGAGAAGGTGGAGGTCGTGAGGGCCGCGCTCGCCTGGCCGATTCCGGGGCTTGCGGATCCTTGTGCCCCGGTGCTCGACCTCCTGGCCCTGGTGCTTGGGGGCGGCGACAGCTCCGTCCTCTGGCAGGAGGTCCGCGAGAAGGCGAAGCTCGTCCACACGATCGACGCGTCGAGCTGGAACCCGGGCTCGAGCGGGCTCTTCTGCATCGGCTTCACCTGCGACGCGGGCGGGCGCGAGCAGGCGCAGGCGGCGATCCTGCGCGTGCTCTCGGAGCACGGGGCGCCGGGCGGGTTCAACGCGGCGCAGGTGCGCAAGGCCTACCGCCAGTCGGTCGTCGGCGAGATCAACACGTGCAAGACCATGAGCGGCCAGGCCTCGCGACTGGGGATGGCCGAGGTGGTCGTGGGCGACCTGGAGTTCAGCCGTTCGTATTTTGAGCGCCTGGCGCGGGTGGGGCCGCGCGACCTCGGGACCGCGCTCCGGACGCACTTGGCTGTCGGGCGCCTGACGTCGGTCTCGCTCGAGCCGCAGGCGGATGACCCGGCCTCGGCCGAGCCCGTTGCCGCGTCCCTGGGGGGGCGGCCGGACTTCGAGGAGATCCGCCTCCCCAACGGCGCACGGATCCTCGTGCAGCCGGACAGGCGCCTTCCGAACCTCCACATGAGGCTCCTCACCCACGGGGGGCCGCTCAGCGAGTCCCCAAAGAGGAGGGGCAGCTCCGCGCTCCTGGCGACGCTCCTCACCAAGGACACCCGCAGGCGGAGCGCCGCCGAGGTGGCCCGCAGGATCGAGGAGGTGGGCGGGTCGTTCAGCTCGTTTTCGGGGGACAACACGATCGGGCTGGCGGCCGAGGTGCTTCCGCCCGACGCGGACCTTGCGCTCGGGCTCCTTTCGGACGGCGCGCTCGAGCCGGCCTTCAGCCCCGGGACCCTCGGGACCGAGCGCGACGCCCAGCTTGCGGCCCTCAAGGAGGAGCAGGATGACGTGGTCTCGTGCGCCAGGCGGATGCTGCGCAGGAGGTTCTTCGGCGCCCATGCGTTCGCGCTCGGCGCCCAGGGGGACGGGGCGGGCGTGTCGGCCACCGGGGCCGGGGACCTCTCGGCCCTCTGGAAGCGCCTGCTGGTGGGCCCCGGGGTGGTCCTGTCGGTGGCCGGCGATTTCAATCCCGACCGGCTGGTGCCCAAGCTGGAGGCCTTCCTCGTGCGGGTCCCCCGGGGCCGGCCGATGGGCGCCGGGCCGGTATTCGAGGGGCCCGCGGAGCCCGGCGACTTTGTCGAGCGCCAGGCGCGCGAGCAGGCGGTCGTCCTTCAGGGCTTTCCGGGGTCCGTGCTCGGCGCCCCCGACTTCTACGTCGGGGACGTCGCCGACGAGCTCTTCAGCGGCATGGCCTCCAGGCTCTTCGAGCGCGTGCGCGACCAGAAGGGCCTGGCCTATTTCATCCGCTCGGGCCGCGTGTCCTGCCGGAGCGCGGCGATGTTCTACTTCATGGCGGGCACGCAGCCGGGCAAGGAGGCCGACGTGCTCGGCGAGATCGCTCTCGAGATCGAGCGGGTCCAGTCGGGCGACGTCGCGCCGGAGGAGCTGCGCCGCTGTCAGGAGCGCCTGAAGGCGGGCCAGCGGAAGGCCCTGCAGACGAACTCGTCGCGGGCCATGCAGGCTGCCGTCGACGTGCTCCAGGGGCGCCCCGCCAACCACTGGAAGCGTTACGACGCGCTGATTGACGCGGTCACGGTCGCCGACCTTGCGGCATTCGCCCGCCTGCACCTAGAGCAGGCGAGGCGCACCCAACTCGTCGTCCGGCCGTAGGCTACCGCCGCTCGGCGGCGCCGCCGCTCCACTTGAGCTTCGTGCGCATCACGGCGAAGTGGGAGTAGCTGCGCTGCTGCGCGAGCGCCAGGCGCTGCCGGGAGATCGAGATGTCGATCGCCTCGTCGGCCGATGCCCGGAGCTCCCCCATGCCGTCGAGGCAGACTAGGACCCGGGCGCCCGCCGTGCGGTTGAGCACGCGCAGCTTCACGCTGTCGCGGAAGATGATCGAGCGGTTGGTCAGCGTATGCGGGCAGATCGGGGTCAGCGCGATCACGTCCGCCTGGGGGTGGACGATGGGGCCGCCCGCCGAGAGGTTGTACGCCGTGGAGCCCGTGGCGGTCGAGAAGATGAGCCCGTCGCAGACGTAGTCGGTGACGAGCTCCCCATCGGCGAACACCTCGAGGTGGACGAGGCTCGTCTGGAGCGCGTTCTTGATGAGCACGTCGTTCAGGGCGAGGCTCGGGGCGCCGCCGGCGACCGAGCACTCGAGCATGGCGCGGCGGTCGATGCGGAACCCGCCGTTCAGGAGGCCGTCAAACCCGAGACGCGCCTCCTCCTCCGAGAAGGTCGTTAGGAAGCCGAGGCTGCCGCGGTTGACGCCGATGATGGGGACCCTTTCGCGCGCAGCCTCACGCACCGCGCTTAGGAGCGTGCCGTCCCCGCCGATGACGCAGCACGCATCGCAGCCGCGCAGGTAGCCGCGGGGAAGCGGGAAATGCGAGGTCCGCCGGATCCGGACGCCCCGGGCGCGCGCGATGCGCACGAGCTCCGCGGCGAGCTCGACGGCGCCGGGCTTGTCGGCGTTGACGACGAAGGCGAGGGTGCGGATGGGTTTCATGGCGGCGGCGCCCCGGCTGGGGAGCGAGCCCCAAAATTGCCTAGGATCGGCGGAGGCACAACAGGAATTCCCGGTTTCCGTCGGCGCCCGCAATCGGCGAGTCCATCGAGCCGACGAGCTTCACGCCCGGCAAGCCGGCGACCGCGAAGTCGCGGACACGCGCCAGAGCGGCCGCGCGGACCGCCGGGTCGCGGATCACGCCGCGGCCCCTGTCGGCCTCCGCCTTGCCGGCCTCGAACTGCGGCTTCACGAGCGCCACAAGCGTTCCGCCGCTCCTGAGGAAGGGCCATACCGCGGGAAGCACGGTCGTGAGGGAGATGAAGGAGAGGTCCATGACGACGGCGTCGAACTCGGGGCGGGGGAGGTCGCAGGCGGCCAGGCGCCTCGCGTTGACCTTCTCGATGTTGGTGACCCTGGGGTCCGCCCGGAGCCTGGCGTGGAGCTGGGCGCGGCCGACGTCCACGCAGGCGACCGACGCCGCGCCGGCCTGGAGCGCACAGTCGGTGAAGCCCCCGGTCGATGCGCCCACGTCGAGGACATGCGCCTGCCTCAGGTCGACCGCGAAGCGCTCCAGGGCCGCCGCGAGCTTCTCGCCGCCGCGGCTCACGAAGCGGGGCGGGGTCGTGACGGAGACCTCGGCGTCGTCGGCGAGCTCCCGGCCCGGCTTGTCCAGGCGCTCCGTCCCCCGGAAGACGCGGCCCGACATGATGAGGGCGTTCGCCTGCGCCCTGGATTCGGCGAGCCCGCGCGCGACGAGGATCTCGTCGAGGCGCCGCTTCATTGCGCGCCCAGGCGGCCCAGGTCCGCCTGGCACCGGCCGATGACGCGGTAGAGCCGGTTGATCTCCAGCATTTCGGCCTCGCTCAGCTTCTTCTTCGGGACGGAGCGGTCCGTGTAGAAGAACTTGGTCATCGAGTTGAACTCCAGCTCCCCGCCGGGATACGCGACGGTGCGGGTCATGTTCGAGGAAACGTACTCGTAGCGCGAGTAGTTTGAGAGGTCCTGGGTCTTCCTGACGTCGACATTGTCAAAGTCGGGCGTCGCGGCGCCCGGGTGAAACCACGCGTCGCCGTACCAGGCCACCTTCATCGCCGGGGTGATCGGCACCGAGGGCGGGGGCTGGTTCACGATCTCCTTGACCCGTTCGGTCGCCGCCTGAAGCGCCCTCTTGACCGCGGCAATCTGCTCGGCCGCCGTCAACGGGCGCGCCGGCGCGGGGATGGGCGTCGGGCCCGGGACGCCCGGCTTCGCGGCCGCGCCCACGGAGACCACCACGTCGTTCTCCAGCCGGACCGTCACCTCCGGATAGTTGAGCAGCCTCCTGGCGCCCGCCTGCATCTGGCTCGCCGGAGGGCCCTTCTCCTTGAGCACGCTCTCGTAGCTGTCCCCGACCTGGAGGGCACTCGCCGCCGAAGCCATGAGGAGCAGAAGCGGCGAAAGGCGGCGCGCGAGTGCGCCCGCCAGGCGCCTCGGCCCGGGGGTCGGCGCACGGGATGCAAGGCGCGAGTCGGGCGGATCCAGGCTCGCGTCCTTGTCCATCGCGCTCCCGCCTTATGCGAGCGAGGCCGCGAAGGCCCCGAAGTCCTCGAACACGGGCACCTTCCCCTCGGCCACCTGGGGGATGGACTCGGGCGGGCGCCTGCCTGTGCGGACGGCGGCCGCATGGATTCCCGCG
Organism: Opitutaceae bacterium; assembly: GCA_003164715.1. GTDB lineage: Bacteria > Verrucomicrobiota > Verrucomicrobiia > Opitutales > Opitutaceae > Palsa-1447. The sequence goes on from PLTZ01000010.1 coordinate 24,746, forward strand.
GCGAGCGCCGCCTGCACATCGGCGGGCGAATCGCCGACCATCCAGCATCCGGCGGGGTCGAGCCCGTGCTCGGCGAGCGTTTCCTGGATGAACCTCGGGGACGGCTTGCGGTAGGCCGACGGCTGGCCGGGGGCCTCCGGGGCGATGCATGTCCCGTCGAAGACGGGCGGCGGCAGGCCCAGCAGCTCCTCCATGCGTGCGTTCACCCGGCAGGTGTCCTCGATCGTGTGCAGGCCCCGGCCGATCCCCGACTGGTTCGTGAAGAGGAAGAGCTTGAAGCCGAGGGCACGGGCCCGGCGAAGGCCCTCGGAGGCACCGGGGATCACCTCCACGCCGCCCGGGTCGGCCAGATAGACCTTGTCCACGATCAGCGTCCCGTCCCGGTCGAGGAAGAGGGCGCGGTTCACGGCGCGCGCGAGACATGGTCGAGCAGCTCGGCCGGCGAGACGGTCGCCGTCCCGAGCTTGGCGACGACGACACCCGCGGCCGCGTTGGCAAAGTGGGCGGCCTCCTCGAGGCCGGAGCCCGAGGTCAGCGCCAGCACGAGGCCCGCCAGGGCGGTGTCCCCGGCGCCCGAGACGTCGTAGATCTCACGGGCCGCGGTGGGGATCGTCTTGAGGAGCCTCCCGGCGGAGCTCAGGAGCATCCCGTCCTCGCCGAGGGTGACCACGACGTTCCGGGTCTTGAAGCGCTCGTCGAGCCGGGCGCACACGGCCGCGGCCGGGAACGGCGCGCCCGCAGCCGGCTCGATGCCGGCGAGCTGGAGGGCTTCGCGCTTGTTCGGCGTGATCAGGTCGAGCCCGCTGAAGGCCATCTGGTGCTTCGGCTTCGGGTCGAGGGCGATGAACTTCTTGCCGGATCGCGCGAGCTTGGTGACCTGCGAGACGAGCCTTTCGGAAAGGGTCCCCTTCGCATAGTCCGAGAGCACGACCGCGTCGCACGCCTTTATCGCCCTGGCCAGAAGCCGGGCGCAGCGGGCCGGGTCTATGGCGTAGGCGTAGGGCGCCGACTCGCGGTCCAGCCGGCACAGCTGCTGGTGCTGGACCATCACCCGGGTCTTGACGATCGTCATCCCGTCGCCCGGCGTGGCCAGGGCGTCGACGCCCCTGTCGCTCAGGATGCCGCGGAGCCGGGCGCCGTTGGCGTCACTGCCGAAGAAGCCGATGACGGTGCAGTGGGCGCCGAGGCTGGCTGCGTTGATCGCCACGTTCGCGGCGCCGCCCGCCGTCCACGTGTCGCGGGCGATGTCGATCACGGGGACGGGAGCCTCCGGGGAGATCCGCGTGGCGTCCCCCCAGATGTAGTGGTCGAGCATCACGTCGCCGATGACGAGGATCCGCAGTCCGGAAATCCTTCTGAGGAGCGCCTTTGCCTTGGCGAGGGGAATAGACATGGGGTCGGGGTCCCGGAGGGTGCGGCGCCTCTTACCTGAGCTCCCAGGCGTACGGGTACCGGGAGAGCATGCGCGGGGCGCCGGCGGTCACCTGCACGACGTCCTCTATCCGGCAGGCGCCGATCCCGGGGTAGTAGAGGCCCGGCTCGACGGTGACGACGGTGCCCTTCTTGAGCGGAGTGTCCGCCGTCGCATTCATCCGCGGGGGCTCGTGGACCTCGAGGCCGAGGCCGTGGCCGGTGCCGTGAAAGAACCCGACCGAGCCGAGGGGGGTCTTGCGCGTCTCGAATCCCCTGGAGACGAGCGCCTCCGTGACCTTGCGGTGCACCTCGCTTCCCCAGACCCCCGCCCGGATCGTCCTGAGCGCGGCGAGCTGGGCGGCCCTGACGGCCCCGACAATGGCCCGCTGCGCGTCGTTTGCGCGACCGCGCAGGAAGGTCCGCGTCATGTCGCCGTGGAAGCCCGTGGCCGACACCCGCGGGAAGACGTCGACGATGATCAGCTCGTTCGCCCGGAGCGGGCCCGAGCCCGGGTTGTGGGGGTCGCAGGCCTGGTCTCCGCCTGCGGCGATGGTCGAATTGGAAACGGCGCCCGCCTCGATGCAGGCGGTCTCGATTGCGACCTTAAGGCGCTCGCTCGTGAGGACGCGGCCGTTGAACAGGAGGCGCCCCGAGCGGATCTTGCACGCCCTGAGGAGCCTCTCGGCGGCCGCGATCCCGGCCGCGCTGGCGCGGTTGCCCTCGCGCAGGGCCTCGGCCTCGGCCGCCGTCTTGATCTCGCGCTCCGGGAAGAGCGGGCCCTTGGAGACGGCGAGCCTCACCCCCAGGTCCCGAAGCTCGCGGTAGAGGCCCACGGGGAAGTCCTCGGGCACGGTGAGGGTCCCGGCCCCGAGCTCCCGGCACAGGAGCGCGACCACGCGGGCCGGCCCGACCTTCTGGCGGGGCCACAGCCGGCGCGCCCGCTCCTGGCAGGCCTCGAGCGGCAGCACCTTGTCGAAGGCCGACGTGCGCTTGAAGCGGCCGAACTCAAGGGCGTTCACGACCGCGTACTTCCTTCCCCGAACGCCCAGGGCAATGAAGGGATCGGGGGCCTCGACCGCGCCGAGGTAGAGGACGTCCGCGCTGCGCGCGGTGTCCGAGTAAAGCAGGATATCGGGTTTTTTTCTGGTGGTCATGTGACAGACTTTGGTTGTGTCGCCCGCTCGCGGGCAATTAACCTGTTATTGCGTGAAAAATGCAAATCCGGTTTCTCTTGGGGTGGTCGCGGTGGCGGCGGCCCTGGCGCTTTTCATGGCCGGGTGCGGGTCGGGGAAATCCCGGGACCCGGCTGCCGAACCCAAGACGGTCTTTGACCACTTCCCCGTGGACGTGGGCGGAAGCACCGCGAGCCTTCAGTTCGCGGTCCTCGAGCCGGAGCAGATCCGGGGGCTGATGCAGCGCCCCGACCTGGGCAGGGACGAGGGGATGATCTTCGTCTACGAACGGCCGCAGCAGCTCAGCATCTGGATGAGGAACACCCCGGAGGCCCTCGACCTGGGCTACCTGACCCCGGAGGGCGTCGTTGCCGAGGTCTACGGCCTCTTGCCCCTCGACGAGAGGCCGGTCAACTCGCACGGCAGCCGGATCCAGTTCGCGCTCGAGATGCCGACGGGCTGGTTTGCGGCGCACGGCGTCGGCGCGGGCTCGCGCATCGACATGAAAGCGGTGGCCGCGGCCCTGAAGGCCCGCGGCTTCGAGCCTGAGAAATTCGGGGTCCGCTGAGCGCGGACTAGGCTCTTGGGATCTCGTTGTCGGTGCGCAGGACGAGCACCGGCGTCTTGGTCTTCACCCAGAGCTCGGCCTCGCGGAAGAACTTGGCCGGGACGTTCTCGACCGCGTCCCCGACGGTCTTGGCAGGGTAGAGCCGCCCCTTCTTCGAGGCGTTGTAGTCGTAGGCGCCCTTGAACAGGCGCTCCGGGACCGAGGCCGGGCTCTCATCCTCGGGGATCTGGAGCACCCAGCCGGTAAGATCCCCCTTGGGCATCGTCTCCTCGGGATCGCTCACCAGGATGATGAACTGTTTTTTCACCGGGGGCGGCGTCTCGCCCTCGCCGGGATCGGGCTGGACCGCGAGGTTCATCTCTTCGACCACCCGGCGAAGGAGGGCGGGCTCGATGTGGTTCCGTTTCAGGATTTCGGCGACCTTGTTAACGTCGATTTTGGGCATGGAATGGATTGGATTCGGGTGGAAAGGGTGGCGCTATCTGCCGTCGCACAGCCTCCTGATCTCGTCGAACTGCTTGGGCGAGAGGAGCCGCCTCGGCACGCGGCGCTCGGCCTCGGAGATGAGCCGGCTCCAGTCCTCCTCGCTCGGCCCGTGGACCTCCCAGGACGTGAAGTGGCCCTGCTTTCGGAACCACGTGAGGTTGCCCCCGTGCACGATGGCCTTCACCTGGTACTTCCCCGCCTCGGGATCGCGCACCCACCATCCGAATTCCATGCTCATGAGAGGGGGAAGTCGGCCACCTTGGAGCCGGGATGAAAGGCGCCCCGCCTGAACTGAACGCGCCGGACGCGCAGCCGGTCGGCGGTGATCTCCGCCGCCATCGCGCCGAACGGCCTGTAGAAGGAGCCCGTGTTGACGACGCCGATGCCCGACGCGGTCCTCCAGACGCCGGGCCTGTGGGTGTGGCCGATCACGATGAAGCGGGCCCTCGGCCGGTGCCTGCGGGCGAGCGCCGCCGCGCGGCCCGGCGCCTCGCGCCACGCCCTGAGGATCGACAGGACCCTGTGGGGCGGCCACACCGTGTCCCCGGCCAGCCGGATCGCGTAGCGAAGCGGGTCCCGCTCCGATTGGTGGTGCTGGGGGATGGTGGCGGCCACGCTGCGGAAGGCGGAAAGCCGGTCCCCAAGCCGGTCCTCCCCGTCCCCGGGGAGGGGGGCCAGGGCGACGACGATCTTGCTGCGGATCGCGTCGGCGTCCTTCGACCACGGGACGATGGTGTCAAACAGGACGTCGCCGTGGGTGACCAGCACGCGGCCCCCGGCGAATTCCAGCGCGTGCTGCCCGGAGAGGTCCGGGTCGTGGTTGCCCGTCAGGAAGGTGACGGGGGTCCCGCACGAGGCGAAGAACGCGAGCACCTCGCTCCGCAGCTCGCCGGTGCGCTGCGCGTGCCGGTCAGGGCGCGTGTCCAGGGTGTCCCCGTTGAGGACAAGCAAGGTGGCGCCCTCGAGGAGCGGGCGCAGCTGGCCGAGGGAGCGAACGCGGCTCCCTCGGTCCGCGAAGTGCACGTCCGAGATGATGCGGATGAGTTCGGGGGCCACTCAGTTGCTTCCGTCGGGCCGCGCCCCGGGGAATCCCCCGGGCATCGCTCCGCCCATCATCGCCCCGAGGTCGAACTTGCGCCAGCCCTCGGGCGGCGCGAAAAGCGAATCCGGCAGGCTCGTCTTCTCGACCGAAGTGACCTCCATCCGGAACTGCTTGCCGTTATCATTCGACACGACGCGCATGGGGAAGAAGCCCTTGCCCTTAAGGGCGGACTCCCATGCCTGGGGTGCCTGGGGCCTCTGGCCCGGGCCGCCCCCGTGGAAGAGGCCGTTGAAGGCGCCGAGCTGGTCGGTCACCCATATCTGGGCGGTGCCATGCGCGCCCGTGGCCGCGTACTTCGTGCACACGTAGCCAAGGATGGTTTCCTTCACGCCCGTGTCCACTAGAGTGGGCGCGGTGCCCGCGGACGCCGCGCCGGGCTGCGCATGCCCGCCGGCCTGCGGGTTGGCGCCCGGCTGCGGGATCGGCTGGATCATGTACATCCTCTGGGCCGGCATCAGGACGATCATCTGCTGGTTCTTCAGGTCCATGATCATGGCCGCGGCGCCCTTTGAGGCGGTCATGTCGATCCTCATGAAGCCCTCCTTGATGCTCATGTTCATGGTCTGGCTTCCGTTGCTCGAGCCCTGGGAGGTCATCGTCATGGACACCTTGCCTTCGAAGGTTTCTGCGGTGAGCGCGCAGGGCAGAACGAGCGCGCAGACGGGGAGTAGCGCTGGAATTAGTTTCATGGCGCACGGATTATCGGGTTGCAGGGGACGGGTGCAATGAAAGAAGCCCAATGGCGTGAATTACCGGCACTCATACCATGCGGGCAATTTCGCGGACGTGCTGAAGCACGCCCTCCTCGTCCGCCTGGTCCGCGCGCTCCAGCGCAAGGAGCGGGGATTCGTCTTCGTCGACACCCATGCCGGGAGGGGCCGGTACGACCTGTCCCTGGCCTGTGAGGGGGATTCCCGGGCGAGGTCCCCGGAATGGCCGGACGGGATCGGGCGCCTCTGGGGCCGAGGCGACGCGCCCCACGTCGTGGCGGAGTACCTCGAGCTTGTGAGGGCCTACGACCGCGGCCAGGGAAACCTGTCCCCGCAGCCCCGGTTCTATCCCGGGTCGCCCCGCCTGGCGCGCCTGTGCGCGAGGCCCCAGGACCGCCTGGAGCTCTGGGAGAAGCACCCCGCGGAATGCGCCGCGCTCAGGGACCAGTTCAAGGGCGAGCGCCGCGTTTCGGTCCACGAGGCCGATGGGTACGGTGCGACCCTGGCCTGCCTGCCGCCCCCGGAGCGGCGCGCCCTTGTCCTGATCGACCCGCCGTTCGAGGACATGGGGGAGTGGTCGGACATCACCGCGTCGCTGGGCGACGGACTCGCGCGCCTGCCCGGGGGCACCTACGCCGTCTGGTACCCCCTGACGGACCGGGCGCGCGCGGAGGGTTTCACCTGCATGCTCGAGGCGGAGGCCCTGCCGTCGCTGGCCGTGGAGATGACGATGGACCCGCAGGCGCCCGGGATGAAGGGGTGCGGCGTGGTCGTCGTCAATCCGCCGTGGAAATTCGATGACGAGGCACGCCTGGTCCTAAGCTATTTGGGAAGCGTGCTTTACCGATGCGGCGCGGCCCAGGGCTCGGTGCGCTGGATCGTTTCCAAGTAGGGCAGGTCGGGCGTAGCCGGTTGGACCTCGAGCGGGGGCGGCCTGAAGATCGGCCGAATCCATCTCGCGTCCTCTCTCGGGATTGCGCGAGCCGCGGGTTCAGAATTCTGCGGCCGCGCTCGTAAATTGTGCGCGTGCGGTGTCATGGTAGGCGTTTCGACACGCCCGAACAAAATAGGTGCCAAAAAAAGTTCGGCGCACGCCGCCGGGCCCCGCACCCCCGGCGCCCGCGGGCCGCGACCGCCGTCGAAACGGAGGGGCCGCCCGCGGGTGCGAGGGGTGCGGGCTCAGGCGACGCCACGCAGCCGGCCGGCTGGCTCCAGGAGGACCTGGCGCTTCGGGACCGTCAGCGTGAGCACGCCGTCGCCGATGTCGGCCTGCATCTGGGAGAATTCAAACCCCAGGCCGAGCCGCAGGCGCAGACGATAGTCGCGCTGCGATCCCTCGAGGTTCAGGGCCTGCCAGTTCACGCGGACAAAACGGGTCTTGCGCGCGGTGATGACTAGGTCGGGACCGTAGGCCTCGATTTCCACGCCCGAGGCGCCCACACCGGGTACGTAGACGACGATGCTGACGGCGTCAGGAAGTTCACGGCAGTCGTAGCTCGGCTGGCGAAACGTGGCGTGGGACGCCTCGTACGCGCTGCGATGACGGCTGGATGAGCTCATGGTTTGGGTTCTCGTGTTCATGGTGGGAAAGGCAGTCGCCCCTGGGGGCTTTGGGCCTCCGGGCTTCTGGTATTCTAAACGTCTTCCTTGGTTGGGAGGGTCTAGACCTCGAAGCCCGCGCCGGCCGTTTTGTTCCAATTGGAAATGGCGACCTGACGCATCACGGCACAGCCACATCCGTCGGCCTTCGTAAACGAAGTGCCTCGGAGGCTGCGATGATGTTTGAGGGTCAGGGCCATTGGAACGGTGTGACACACTGCCTAGTGCAGGCGGCGTGCCAAGTAAAAACAAAGCTCGGCCCCCCTAACCCATGTCATAATTAGGTTACGGCCGGCGGGAGCGCGCGTGGGCCGGGGTTGGCGCGGCAATCCCAAGGGGCGACAGAGCGCGCGGCAGGCATTGCGCAGCGGCCGCCAGTTGGCCATGCTTGCCCCCATGCCCGCGCTAACCGATTCCACCACGACGGTCGCAGAGCTCAGGGAGCGAATTCTCGCGTTCGTGCGCGAGCGCGACTGGGAGCAATTTCATTCGCCGAAAAACCTGAGCATGGCGCTGGCCGCCGAGACGGGCGAGCTGATGGAGCACTTCCTCTGGGCCACTCCGGAGGAGTCGAGTGCGATCGCCTCGGATCCCGCGAGGCGTTCGCGGATCGCCGAGGAGCTGGCGGACATTGTCATCTACGCCCTGGAGTTCGCGAACGCCACGGGCCTGGACGTGGCGGCGAGCATCGAGTCGAAGATCGCTGCGAACGCCCGGAAGTACCCCGTCGAGAAGGCGCGGGGGCGCTCCGCGAAGTACACCGAGCTCTGAAAGGGCGGGGCCTTGCCTCACGGCCCCGCCGGTCGGCCCGTGACGATTCCCAGGTTCCTGCGCGCCTCCGCGTAGCCGGGGTCGATCTCGATCGCCTTCTTGAACTGCGCCGCGGCCTCGGCCGTGCGGCCCTGCTTCACGAGCGCGATCCCCAAGTTATTTCGGACCCGGGCGTTGCCGGGGTCGGCCTCAAGCGCCCTTTCGTAGCTGGCGACGGCCTCGGCTGTGCGGCCGCTCCGCAGGTACAGGTTGCCGAGGTTGATGTGGGCGCTCGCGAAGCCGGGCCGGGCCTCGAGCGCCTTGCCGAACTCTACGACGGCCTCCTCCGCGCGGCCCTGCTCCATCAGGGCGACCCCGAAATCGTTCAGGACCTGCGCGTCGCCCGGATCAAGCTCGAGGACCGCCCTGAACTGGGAGGAGGCGTCGGCCAGGCGGCCCTCCTGCAGCAGGGCGCCTGCGAGATTGATGCGGGCCTGCGCGAAATCCGGGCGCAGCGCGATCGCCCGCCGGAGCTGCGCGATCGCCTCGTCCGTGCGCCCGATCTCCAGCAGCGTGTTGGCTAGGTTGAAGCGGGCCTCGGCGTACTCCCCGTCCAGCTCCACGGCCCTCTGGAGATGGGCCAGCGCCTCGCCCGCGTCGCCCTTCTTCAGCAGCAGGTTCGCGAGGTTGTTGTGCGCCCGGGCAAGGCCGGGATCGATCTCGAGCGCCCGTCGGAAGTGCGCCATCGCCTCCTCGTCCCTGCCGGCCTCGGTGAGCGCGTTCGCCAGATTGACGTGCGCCGGCGCGCGGGCTTCGCCCAGGCCGAGGGCCGCCCCGAACGCCGCGATGGCGGCGTCGCGCCGGCCCGACCGCAGGAGCGCGGTTCCGAGGCTGCCCAGGATCTCGGCGTTATCCGGCTCGGTCTCGGCGGCCCTCTGGTACTGCGCGGCGGCCTCGTCCCACTGGCCCTTCTGCACGAGCGCCGTGGCGAGGTTGTAGTGGGCCTTCTCGTTACCGGGCTCGAGGCTGAGGGTTCTTTTAAACTGTGCGGCCGCCTCGTCCGCGCGCCCCTTTCCGAGCAGCGCGACGCCAAGGTTCAGGTGGGTCTCGGCGCGGTCGGGCGCGATCTTGAGGGCCTTCTGGAACTGCGCGACCGCCTCGTCGGCACGCCCCTGCTGGAGCAGGGCGACCCCGAGCTCGTTCAGGGCGCCGTCGTCGTCGGGCTTGATCTCTAGGGCCCGGGTGAACTGCGCGACCGCCGCCCCAACCTTGCCTTCCGCCAGGTAGACGCCGCCGAGGTTCTCGCAGGCCATCCAGCAGGCGGGGTTGCGTGCGAGCGTCGCCAGCCAGAGCGTCTTGGCGTCGGCATACGCCGAGCACTGGCGCGAGGTCATCCAGCCGAGGAGGGCCACCACGCACGCCGCCGCGGCCGCCGCGCCTCGGCGGCCCGGCAGGGGAAGCGCGGCGGCCGCGCCCGCCAGCGCCGCAGAGGAGGCGGCTATGGCGACCGCCGCCGCGAGGTATGCGAAGTGGTCGGCGACAAAGGAGTAGACGAAGGGATAGACGTTGAAGAAACCGAGGGCCGGGAAGAGGGTGCCTGAGAAAAGGAGGGCGGCGGCAAGCGGGCCGCGCGAGCGCCCGCGCGAGAGGAAGAGAGCCGCAAGAAGGGCGGCGGCCGCGCACGGGAACAGGTACTGCCAGGGCGCCCCAGAGTCGACGGCCCAGCGCGGATAGATGAAGGCCAGGTCCGCGGGCCAGAAGATCTTCCCCAGGTAGAACCAGAGGGCCCTTCCGGCCACGAGGATGCGGTCCGCCGCGCCCCATCCGAACGCCGCGCCCCTGGCGCCGATGTAGGCTTGCTCCACCCAGGCCGTCGTGAGGCCCGCCGCGGCGCCCATCAGCAGCCACGGCGCGAGGGGGAGGGCGTCCGCCGTCCAGCGCAGGCGGCCCCGCTTCCACCAGAGGACGACAAGGAGGGCTGCGGGGAGCGTCGCCGTGACGGTTTTCGTCGCCAGCGCCAGGGCGAAGAGCGCCGTCGCCAGGGCATACGTGCGCGCCCGGCGCCCCTCGTCGAAGCGCAGGTAGGCAAGGGCAGCCGCCAGGTAGAAGGCGGCCGACAGGGTGTTCTTCTGCTCCGAGACCCACGCCACCGACTCGACGCAGATCGGGTGCAGCGCGAACACCGCCGCCGCAAAGAGGGCGCCGGGAAGCGACAGGCGGCGCAGCACCCTGTAGAGGAGGAAAGCGGCCGTGGCATGAAGGACGACGTTCGCCACGTGATAACCCGCCGGCACCTCGCCCCAGAGGCGGTGCTCAAGCCAGAACGCGCTGTGCAGGAGGGGATAGTACTGCTGCGTCGCCCCGGGCTCGAACCAGATCCTCCAGAGGCCATGGAGCGGGCGCAGGCCCGCGCGGGTGACATGGCCGTCATCGTCCCAGATGAAGCCCGCGTGCAGCACCGAGGCGTATGCGGCGAACGTCGCCACGAAGAGGAGGAGGCCGGGCCGCCAGTCACCTCCAAGGGGAGCCCGCGCGGCCACGGAGGAGACCCCGTGCGTGCCCGGAGCCACGGCGGCCGGTTCCGGGGCCGGCGCCTCGGTGCGCTCGACCCGTTTGTCTCGCGTTCGGCTCATTCGAATCGGGGCGATTAGGCCCGAGCCGTTTTGGGACTCAACCGGATTCGGGCGGCGGCGGCCGCGATCTGGCGGCTTTAGCCCTTGCCGCCGAAGCTCACGTAGTCGTCCAGGTCGAGGAGCTCGAAGAACCCGTGCACGTCGTCCCGGCCCTTGGCGAGCCGCTCGATCTCCTCGCCGAACCATTCGTGGCCCGCGGTCCTTCCGGGGGTGTGCATCCTCAGCCAGTTCGACCACGCGGCGATTTCCGAGGGCGTGCGCTTGGTATGGGCGCGCACCCAGGCGAGCATCTGCGTGTCGGAGCGGCCCTTCCTCACCTCGGCCAGGAGGGCCTTGGCGCTGATGCCGGTGAAGAGGAGGAAGTGCTGGTCGAGGCCGCAGTCGTAGTTGTACTCGCCGTTCTTGCGGGCGGCCTTGGCGCGGGCCTTGTCAAGGAGGCGGGGCAGGTGGACGAATCCGCCGAGCTGGACGCGCGGGCTGCGCGGGGGATGCTGGGTGAGGTCGGGCTTTGAGAGGTTCATCATGGGTACTGTTAGTCTGGCACGGTTTTCGTATCCTGCAACCCCCTCAACCCTTCGGCCGGAAGACCTTGATGACCGACTCGTTTGCCTCGAGGCGCGGGCCGCCGATCAGGTCCACGCAGTACGGGATCGCGGGGAAGACGGCCTCCAGGTTCTCGCGGATCGCCTTGGGTCTGCCGGGCAGGTTGACGATGAGGGTCTTTGAGCGGATCCCCGCGCTCTGGCGCGAAAGGATGGCCGTCGGGACGAACGCAAGGGACGCCGACCGCATGGCCTCGCCGAACCCGGGCAGCATCCTGTCGCAGACGGCGGCCGTCGCCTCGGGGGTGACGTCCCGCGGCGCGGGCCCGGTCCCGCCCGTCGTCACGATCAGGCAGCATCCCGCCTCGTCGGCCATGCGCCTGAGCTCGGCCTCGATCTGCGAGCGCTCGTCGGGCACGACCTTGTAGTCGACGTCAAACGGCGTGGACAGCCATTCGAGGAGCAGGGCGACGCACGCCTTTCCGGGGGTGTCCTCGTAGACGCCGGCGCTCGCCCTGTCGGAGACGTTGATGACCCCGATCCGGACCGCCTTGGCCGCCTGCGGCTCGTGCGCTGGTGCGGGATCCTTCACAGGAGTCCGTTCAGCCGGGCGAAGGGATCCCATCCCTTGTCCTGGTGCCATTCATACTCGGCGCGGTTCGCGACCTCGAGGCTCGTGTCCCAGTCGGTCAGCCGGGCGATGAGCCCGAGGGCCATGTCCATTCCCGCCGAGACGCCCGACGACGTGAAGAACCTGCCGTCCTCCACCCAGCGGGCCTCGGCGACCCAGTGGACGGCGGGCCACCTCGACGCGACCATCCTGAACACGCGCTTGTTCGAGGTGGCGCTTCTGCCGTCGAGGAGTCCCGCGCTAGCCAGGAGGATGCTGCCCGTGCAGACGCTGGCGACGAAGCGGGCCGTCCCGGCCTGCCGCACGAGTTCGGCGAGGAAGGGCGCGTTCGAGAGCTCGCGCCGGGTGCCCATGCCCCCGGGCACGAGCAGCACGTCCAGGGCGGGTGCGCCCGCAAGGGCCGCATCGGCCACGCACGCCGGGCCCTGGTGGCTCCTCACGGGTCCTGGCGCCTGCGCGAGCATGAGGATCCTCGCGCGGCCCTCCAGCATGCCGAACATCTCCAGGGGCCCGAACATGTCCAGGAGCTCGAACCCATCAAACAGCACGGCTCCGACCGTGATCGGGGCTTGGCTTGCACTCACGATCGGGGGCGCCGCCGGCGCCGTCACTTCTTCGGCCGGAGCGTCGAGCCGGACACCGCCGCCAGCATCGAGGCGAAGTCCGGGCCCTTCTCGTCGTCCGCCGCGACGCTGAAGGCCGCCATCACCTTGTCGTCATACTGCACGATGCCGACGGCGATGACCTTGAACTCGTCGTGCTTGGAGGGCTTGCCGACCATCGATGCGTCGTTGAACACGCAGTAGCACCCGTAGGCGCCGCCCGGCACGCTCAGCTCGCGGATCACCTTCTTCTTCTCGACCGACTGCTCGACGAACTGGTCGGAGACGTCGAGCACCTCCTCCTGGATCTTCTCCTTGGAGACGGGCTGCGGGTCCGGGACGAAGGTGACATTGATGATGCATTTCGCGTTCAGGTCGCCCGGGGGCGACAAGGTCAGGGTGTACCCGCTGTCCGCCACCTTCTGCGAGGAGAGCGTCCAGCCTGCCGGGGGCGTGACTTGGAAGGTGCCGTAGGGGCCGAGGTCCAGCGGGGCCGCCGAAGCCGCCAGGGGGCACAGGGCGAGGACCGCAAGGGCTGTGAGTCGCTTCATGGTTGGGTGGGTTCTTGCGGGGCGGTGAGTCGCCCCGTACCTGCTCTAACAAATTGGCGGAGCCCGTGGCAAGGAGGCGTTTGCCCCGGGGCCGCGGCGCTTAGCGCTGCGCGGGCTTAGAGCGCCTCCCATGCGGCCCGGATCGATTCGGGTGATTCGCCGCGGGCCCGCAGGACCCGCAGGCTGAGCGCGTCGTGGCGCTTGGCCAGGCGCCGGCCGGCCGCGTCCGCCATGAGCGGGCAGTGATGGTAGGCCGGTGCCCGCTCCCCCAGGGCCCGCAGGATCAGGAGCTGGCGGAAGGTCGACCGCACGAGGTCCTCCCCCCGGACGACCTCGGTGATCCCCATGGCCGCGTCGTCCACGGCGCAGGCCAGCTGGTAGCTCGGGCATCCGTCCTTGCGCCAGACGGGAAAGTCGCCGAGGTCGCGGCCGGCCACCGCCCGCTGCGGGCCGAGGCGCGTGTCGACGAACTCGAGCACCTCGCCGTCGCGCACACGCAGGCGCCAGTTGACCCCGAGCGCGTCACCGAGGGGCGGAAGGGGCGCACCCGGGTCGGGCCGGAACGCCGCCGGATAGACCGGCTCGTCGTCGCCGCCCCCCTCGTGGGGGGCGCTGGCGGCCTCGATCAAGTCCCGGCGCGACCGCGTGCAGGGGTAGATGAGGCGCGCGCCGTGGAGGCGCTCGAGGGCGGCGCGGTAGGCCGCGAGCCGCTCGCTCTGGTTGTAGGGGGCGAAGGGGCCTCCGATGTCCGGGCCCTCGTCCCACGCCAGCCCGAGCCACCGCAGGTCCTCGAGCATCGCCTGCGCGTAGTCCAGCCGGTAGCGCTGCGCGTCGAGGTCGTCGTTGCGAAGGACGAGGGCGCCCCCCGCCGCCCGCGCCCTTCGGGCGGCGATCCAGAACGTCCGCGCGTGGCCCAGGTGCAGGTAGCCGGTCGGGGAGGGCGCCAGGCGCCCGCGGTAGGCGGGAGCCGTCGTCAAGGAATTGTGTTCATTTCCGGTCAAGGAACCGCATCGTGGCAGTCCTACCCGTCATGGCAAAGCTCCTGTGCGTCTACTGCGGCTCGTCAAAGAAGCTCGACCCCAAGTACTATTCCGCGGCCGAGGAGGTCGGCCGGGCGCTGGTCGAGAGGGGCTGGGGCCTGGTCTACGGGGGCGGCAACGTCGGGATGATGCACTCGGTCGCGCTGTCCGTCAAAAAAGCCGGAGGCTACGTGGTCGGGGTGATCCCGGACTTCATGAAGGTCCGCGAGCTCGCCTACGAGGGGGCCGACGAGCTCATCACCGTCGCAACGATGCGCGAGCGCAAGCGCGTCATGGAGGAGCGGGCGAGCGCGTTCCTGGCCCTGCCGGGCGGGATCGGCACGCTCGAGGAGCTCGCCGAGATCATGACCCTGCGCTACATCAACCGGACCGACAAGCCGGTCATCATCTTCAACCAGGAGGGCTACTACGACGACCTGCTGCGGTTCTTCGACCGCATGGCCCGGGAGCGGTTCAAGTCCCCGGGGCTGCAGGCGCTGTTCCGCGTCGCCGTCCGGGTCCCCGAGATCTGGCCGCTGCTCGAAGCGCCGGACGCGTTCGAGTCGGATGCGCTCTGGAGGGAGTCCCGCTGAGGCGATGCATCGGTCGGGAGCGCTGAAACTGCTGGCGGCCCACAGGGCACTCGCGCTCCCGAGCGAGGAGGCGGTCTGCGTCGACAAGACGATCGCCTTCATCAAGGAGCACCCGGACTGCCTCCTGCGCACGTGCCTGCCCGGCCACCTCACGGGGTCGGCCTGGATCCTGAGCCCGGACCGCCGCAGGACGCTCCTCACGCACCACGGCAAGCTCGGCAAGTGGCTCCAGCTCGGCGGGCACGCGGACGGCGACCCCGACCTCCTCGCGGTGGCGTTGCGGGAGGCGCGGGAGGAGAGCGGGCTTTCCCGGTTCAGGGTCGTCGACGAGCGGCTCTTCGACGTCGACCGCCACTGGATCCCGGCCCGCGGGGCCGAGCCCGGGCACTGGCACCACGACCTGCGGTTCATGCTCGAGGCCGACCCGTCGGAGCCGCTGACGCTGTCCCACGAGTCGAGGGAGCTGGCCTGGGTCGACGTGGCGGCGGTCCCGGCGCTCAACCCCGAGGAGTCGATGGCGCGGATGGTGCGCAAGACCCTCGGCGTCCCCATACCTCCGAGGCCGTGGACAGGTATCCCGCCTTGAGCGCCCAGTCGCCTCGCGGCGCGGGATTTCGCGGCGCTCCTTCACCGGCTGCCTGAAGGGCCAAAGGTTGTGTCCAGGAAGGGCCGTGCAGCCTCAAGGAGGCGAGCCAGGGAGAGGAGGATGCTTTGCTTGGTGGTCATCGGTTCGGCGGATCGATGCGGCGCCGCGCCGACGCTGTCGCACGCCAATTCTCGCGGAACACGCGGACCCGCGCGTTGTCAAGACTCCTGCGCTTCCGTGCCCATTCTACCCCACACCACTGGCCGGGCGAGCGCTGCGGTCCTGATAGGCGCGTTCGCGCTTGCTCGGGCGTGGGCCCAGGCGCCCGCCGACGCGCCCGCGGCGCAGGCTCCGGACGGAATCCGGCCCGCGCAAGTCTGGAGCACCGACTACCCGGTCCTTGTCCTGGGAGACACCGAGGCGATCCTTTCCTCCCTGGTCCATTGGGGCGAGGGTGAGTGGCTGGACGCCGCGGAGGCGGTCGCCGCCGTGGGGGCCACCGCCGCGTTCGACCGCACGATACGCACCCATGTGCAGGCAGATCGAACGGCCGGCGAGGACCGGTTCATGAGGCAGTGGCAGGAGTTTGGGAGCTATTACGCGTTTGGCGCTCTGGCGGCGTTTGACGCCTGGGGCGAGCTAGGCGGCAACGTCCGGGCGAAAAACACGGCGATGGACGGGATTGCGGCGAGCATCATCGCTGGGAGCCTGATCACGCCGGCGCTCAAGGTCATCGTCGGCCGCGAGCGGCCGAGCACCACCTCGGCGACGTTCCGGTTCAAGCCGTTCAGTACGAACTCCTCATTTCCCTCCGGTCATGCGACCGAGGCGTTCGCCGTCGCGACGGCCATTGCCGAGAACTACCCGGCCTGGTGGGTCCAGGGACTGGCCTACGGAACCGCGTGCC
Source organism: Opitutaceae bacterium (assembly GCA_003164715.1). Taxonomy (GTDB): domain Bacteria; phylum Verrucomicrobiota; class Verrucomicrobiia; order Opitutales; family Opitutaceae; genus Palsa-1447. Next base: position 40,610 of record PLTZ01000010.1, read on the forward strand.
TGGTCGGGTATGCGCGGATCGAGCAGAACGCGCATTTCGCGAGCGACGTGGTGGCGGGATCCCTGGTCGGTTGGTCGGTGGCCCGGGGCGTGGTGCACCGTAATGACGGGCCGCCCGATCCGAAAAGGCTCACCTGGACCCCCTATGCCAGCTCGAGGGGGATCGGGGTCGTGTTCTTCAGAGCTTCTAGGAAGCGGAGCCGCGCGCTCACTTCGCCGGAGGCCGCCAGAGGTAGATCGCCTCGGCCTTCGGTATCCATCCGGTCTGCCCGTTCGGGAACGACAGGCGGACCCAGCCGAGGAACGTCTTGTCCGCGATGGCCGAGGAGCCTGCGGCGAGCGTCGTGGTCTTCTGCGAGACGTCGGCCTCGGTGGGTATCGACCGGAGGATCCCCGGCCGCCAGACGACCACCACGCGGGTGTCGGCCGTGATTCCGTAAGCGCGGTAGGCCACGAGCGACGCCCCGGCGGCCAGGAGGGCCGCCGCGAGCAGGCAGACCGACGCCGGCACGGCCCACGCCCTGGGCAGGAGCCCGTGGAGCGCGCAGAGCAGGAGCGCGAGGGCCGCTGCGGCGAGGGCGGCCGAGGCCACCCCGGCCCGCTGCCAGTCTCCGGGGGAAAGAAGCCTCGCCAGGGACTCCACGGGGCCCCGCTGCAGGAGCGTGTCCAAGGGCTCCGGCACGAACCCGGCCTTGTCGCAGGCAAGCGCCACCTGGCGGCGGGCCTCGGGGCTCGAGGGGTTCTGGATGAACGCGGCCGACGCCTGGGCGGCAGCCTCGCCCCAGCGGTCCTGCTGCGCCAGCGCGAGGGAGAGGTTGTGACGGGCCGCCCAGTCGGCCGGGCTGGCCGCGACGGCCTCCGCCCACGCCTTCTCGGCGGCGGCGAAGTCCCCGCTCCGGTAGGCGGCCGCGGGGTCCGCGGCGCAGAGCCGGGACGCCCCGAGCGCGACCGCGAGCGCAAGCGCGGGCACCAGGTTGCGCGGCAGAAGGAGGCGGGCCCCGTTGAAGCCGGGCAGCGTCTTCGCCGCGAACGCCGCCTGCGCCCGCGCGATCCAGTCCGCCGGCAGGACGCAGTCCAAGCTGTACAGGAACCGGTCGGCCTCGGTCCACAGCTCGGCCCACGCCGGGTCGGCGAGCGCCGAGGCAGGCGGCGCAGCGTGCTCGATCCCCCAGAGGACGGCGCAGTCGCGCTGCCAGGCCAGCAGGAGGGGCACCTTGCCGGCGGCCGGCGCGGACCTTAGGGCCGCGAGTGTCGCACCGAGGCGCCGTCGGGCCTCGCGCCGGGGCCTCAGGGGGTCCGTCGCGCGGGCGCTGCGGTAGGCGAGCGCGGCCCAGAGGACGGCAAGGAGCGCGAACGGTGCCGCGCACGCCGCGGCGACCGTGCGCAGGCGAAGCGGCAGGTTCGCGGACCGCGCGCCGGGGACGGGGTCGCCGAGCGCGCCTGTCGGCGCCTCCGGCGCCCGGGTCTCCGACTTCGGGGCCTCCGCGGAGATCCTCGGCACGCCCGGGGAGGCCGCCGTCTGGTCCTGGGCGGGCGGGGCCGCCAAGGGCGCCGCCTCCACGCTCACGGTGGCGCCCGGCGCCGAGAGGGTCCGGTAGGCGCCGCTCTGTGGATCGAAGTAGGTGAAGGCGAGGGCGGGCAGGTCGTAGCTTCCCGCCCGCGTCGGCATGAGGACCACGTCCTCGGCGAGCGTCCCGTCGAAGAGCTTCCCGGGCGGCTGCGTGCGCTTGGGCTTGGGCTGGATGACCTGGAAATCCGCGGGAGCCTCCCGCGAGGGAAGGCCGCGGATCTCCGGCCAGTTGCCGGACCCAGTGAGCTCGATCGTCCACGTGACCGGCTCTCCGGTCTTCACCTGGAGCGGCACGACCCTCGAGGAGATCCTGAATTGGCCGACGGCGCCCGTGAATCCCGAGGGGGCGGGCGGCAGGGGCCGCACGTCGATCGACACGGGGGAGTCGGGCACGGCGAACTGCTGGTACTGGCGCTGCTGGAAGAACCCGAAGCCCGACACCCCGACGCTCAGGTTGATCAGCTGGCTCGTGGGGTTGAGTCTCAGGCGGCCGGCCGTCGGCGCCATCGCCCGCGTGTGGTAGGCCAGGCCGGTGCGCCCCTCGGCGCCGTGGGAATCGAACGGCTCGGGCTGCGACCAGTCCTCGGCGACCAGCGGGCTTGGTTCCCACTCGAACGTCCCGCGGCCCCAGCTCGGGTAGTAGCCGGTCGCGACGTCGATGGTGTAGCGCAGGTCGAAGACCTCCCCCGCCCACACGCTGTCGGGGTTGGGCCAGAGCTTGGCGGAGGCTGCCTCGCTCAGCGAGATGCCCGCCGAGCCGACCGTTGCGCCGGAGGCATTGTAATGGGCGGCCGGCACCCGGACCTTGCCCTTGTTCGTGCCGACCAAGAACTCCGGGAGGTTGACCTGCTGCGGCTTGGAGAGGAGGACAGCGTAGGTCACCGACACGCTGCGCGTGAACGTGCCGTTGATGATCGAGAGGTTGCTCGACTGGCCCTGGTAGTCTAGCCGCAGGCCGTCCACCTTGGGCGGGACGGGGGTGTCGTCGGGCGTGCAGTCCTCAAAGACCAGCTGCAGGGTGGACACCTCGCCCACGGGAAGGGATCCGCCGGGCGGATCCCAGCGGGCCGACTGGCCGCGCGCGCCCGGCGCCGCCGCGAGCGCTGCGGCCAGGAGGAATGGGGTTGCGGATATCCGGGGCATGACGTTCACCAATTCTTGCCGTTGTTTGTCGGCGTGGGCATCGGCTCGCCCTTGCGGAGCAGGTCGAACAGCTCAGCCGGAGAATCCTGGTTCTTCACCTGCTCGAGCTTCTCGAGCGGCACGGCCAGCTCGGGGTTGTCCGTGGCGGGGTCGTGGGGCTGGTCCTTGCGCACGCCGCCGACCTTCTGCATGGCCTGCTGGGGCTCACGCGCGCCGGGGGGCGTTGGGGTCGGGGTCGGCCCCGCCATGTCCCCGAACGCGCTCGGCTGCTCCTCGCCCTTGCGCTCCTCGGGCTTTTGCTGCTGCTGTTGGCTGGAGGAGCTGCGGGACGGATCCTGTTTGCCCGACTGCTGCGGGTTCTCCTTCTGGTCCTTGCTCTGGCCTTGTTGCTGGTCCTGCTTCTGATCCTGGTTCTGTTGTTTGTCCTGGTTCTGCGGGTTGTCCTGTTTCTGCTGCTGTTGCTGCTGCTGTTCGTCCTCCTTCTTCAGGAGGTCCTCGAGCTCCGACTTCAGGCGGGGCCAGTCGGTGGCCTTCGGGTCGGAGGCCGAGCCGAGCTCGACGGCTCGAAGCGCATCGCGGACGGGGCCTTCGGGCACGGGCTTGCCCGACGACTTGACGTGCTGGCCCCAGGTGACCGACTCCTGCCCGAGCTCGGCCCAGTCCTGCGGGCTGCAGCGATCCTGCGCCGAGAGGCGGGCCACGATCTTCGAGAGCAAGGCGACCGGGTCCGGAGCGGTGGCGTCCGCGGCCCAGGCGCGGGCGGCGAAGAGCAGGGCCAGGGCCGCGCAGACGGCCGTCGCGGCCGCGGCGGGCGCCCTCGGTCGCGCCGGGACGGAGAGGCGGATCGCCCGCGACTTCGGGCGCACGGGGAATTCGAGCCAGAAGCTCGCGACCAGGCAGGCGAGCGCCTGGGCGAGCGCCCACTGGAAGCGCTCGGCGTACCGGACGCTGTTGCGCTCGACGAAGCGGCCCTTTCGGCCCTCGTCCACCGTCGAGGCGATGACCTTCGACAGGTCCACCCACTCGCTCGCGTCGCGGTAGACGCCGTGGGTGGCCTCCGCGAGCTCGCGCAGCGTGCCGCTCTCCAGCTTGGACATGACGACGGCGCCCCGCTCGTCCTTCATGAATCCCCCGGCGCCGTCCGGGATCATCGCCCCGGCGGCCGTGCCGACCCCGAGGCCGATCACCCGGATGCCGCGCTTGGAAAGCTCGGGGACCTGGTCCCTCCAGTCGTCGTCGGTGGCCTCGCCGTCGCTAAGGATGATGAGGAAGCGGTCGGCCGCCGAGGCGCTTCCGAAGGCCTCGACGGATGCGTCGATCAGCTGCCGGTAGTTCGTCCCGCCCTGCGGAAGGTAGTCCGGGCCGAGCACCGGAAGGAACTCCCTGAGGATCTCGTAGTCGGCGCTGGCCGGGGCCTGTAGGAACGCGGTCCCTGAGAACACGATCAGCCCCACGCGTTCGCCCTTTAGCCGGTCGAGCAGGGCCTCGATCAGGAGCTTCGAGCGCTCGAGGCGCGAGGGCTTCACGTCGGGCGACAGCATCGAGCGCGAGAGGTCGAGCGCGATCACGATGTCCCGGGACTGGTCGAACACGGGCTCGTCGAGGCGGCCCCACTGCGGCCGGGCCAGGGCGACGATGGACAGGGCGATTCCCGCGCACAGCAGGTAGCGGCGCCGGGTCGCGGGCCCCTTGGCGGGCCCGTCCTCGGAGAGGCTCACCGACCTCAGTCCGGCCTCGGCGCGCAGGATCTTCGGATGATGGAACTGCCCGAGCCTGCGTGTGCGCGCGATCTCCCACACTAGGAGGGCGGCCGGCAGGGCGAGAAGCCAGAGGAGGTGGGGCAGGGCGAAGGTCATCGGGGGCGGGAAAGCCAGGCGCCCGCGCCGAACAGCGCGAGGCCCGGCACGGCGAGCCAGCTGAAGAGCTCGGTCGTCACCAGGTAGCTCTTGGCCTGGAACTCGATCTTCTGGCTCGAGTCGATGGCGGCAAACGCGGACTCGATGGTGCCGGTGTCCGCGGCGCGGAAGAAGCGGCCCCCGGTCGTCTGCGCGATGTCCTTGAGCGCGCCCTCGTCCAGGTCCGCCATGATGTAGCGGTAGCCGATCTTCTTGCCGTTCTCAAAAACGGGGAAGGGGACGCGCCCGTCCTTTCCCGCCCCGATCGTGTAGATCGGGATCCCGCGGGCCCTCGCGAGCTGCGCCGACTGCATCGGCGTGATCGCGCCCATGTTGTTGGCCCCGTCGGTCAGGAGCACGATGAACCCGCCCTTGCGCTTTCCGCCGCTCTCCCGCGCGGACTGGTCGAGCCTCGAGAGGGCGACTCCGAGCGCGTCCCCGATCGCGGTGCCGTCCTCGATCAGCCCGATCTTCACGCGCTCGAGCTGGCGCGCCAGCCACGCGTGGTCCGTCGTCAGGGGCGCGAGCGTGTAGGCCTTGGCGGAGAAGAGAACGACCCCTATCCTGTCATTCGCGCGCCGCTCGATGAACGCCTGGATCACGGGCTTGATCGCCTGGAGCCGGTTGATGCTCTCGCCGCCCTTCTCGTAGTCCTCGCTCAGCATCGAGCCCGACAGGTCGATCGCCAGAACAATGTCGTAGCCCTGCGATCGGACCTCGCGCTTGTCCTCGACCCGCTGCGGCCGGGCGAGGGCCCCGACAATGAGCACAAGGCCCGCGACAGCCAAACCGGCCGTCCAGCTGGAGGCCGCCGCGACGCTCGGTCGGTGCCACGCTGCGGCAAACGGGACGAGGAGAACCGGAACCCGGGAGCGGCCCCGCAGCCAGACGGCGAGCGGAAGGACGGCGATCGCCAGGAGCCAGAGGGGGTCGGCCAGCCTCAGGTTTGAGGCGGCGAGCGTGAGGGCGGGAGGGTCGAGGGGGCTCATCTCGCGAGCTACCAGTGGCTCCGGCGGCCGCCGGCCCGCATCCTGGCGTGAAAAAACCGCACCAGCGCGTCAAACCGGTCGTCGCAGGTCGAGACGACGAGGCGGCTGAGCGGATCGGGAAAGAGCGCCTCCCACGACGCATCGCGGCGGGTGCGCCACGCGGAGTGGGCGGCCCGGTCGGCGCCTCCGCCGTCGAGGCCAACCAGGCGCCCCGAGGCGGGGTCGTACGCGGTGATGCGACCCTCCCTCGGCAGCTCGCGCTCCCAGGGGTCGTCCACGCGGAACCCCATGGTCTGGTAGCGCCGCCTGAGCACCCCCCATCCCTCGGGCTCGGTGCGTGGCGGGAAGTCGCCGAGCCAGAGCAGCACGCTATGCTTCGGCGCGGCCCGCGCGATGAACCTCCACGGGATCTCGGGGGGGCCGTCGGCGGGCGACGGCGCGGGCCTGCCCATCAGCGAGGCCGCGGCGTGGAGGATGGGCCCGCGGCCGCGCACCGGCTCCCTGAAAAGGGGCCCGGTCGGCGCGGCGTGGACGAACCCGACCCGGTCCCCGTTCACGGCGCCTAGCAGCATCACCAGGCCGGCAAGCTCGAGAAGGGCCTCCCGCTTGGACTGGCTTGCCGAGCCGAAGTTGAGCGTCGGTGAATCCTCCAGCACGAGCAGGAGGGTGACCTCGCGCTCCTCGACGAACTTCTTGCGGTAGGGCTCCCCGAGCCGGGCGGTGACGTTCCAGTCGATGTCGCGCACGTCGTCGCCGTACTCGTAGCGGACGACCTGGTCGAACTCCATGCCGCGGCCCCTGAACGTCGAGCGGTACTGGCCGCTCAGGATGTTCTCGACCGCGTGCCGCACGCGCCACTCGAGCTGGCGCAGGACCGCCAGCGGGTTAGCGGGCTGGGTCGTCGCGGAAGGCATCACGCGGGCGGAACGGGCGTCGCCGAGACGACCTCTGAGATGACCGCGTCGGGCGTGATCTCCTGCGCCTCGGCCTCGTAGGTGAGCCCCATGCGGTGCCTTAAGACATCCGGCGCGAGCTCCTGGACGAGGGTGGGGGAGACGTAGTCCTGCCCCCGCAGCCACGCGAGGGCGCGGCCCGCCTGATAGAGCGCGAGCGAGGCGCGCGGCGACGCGCCGAAGTTGAGCCGCCGCGCGGACGTGTCCGGGTTCTCGGCCAGGATGCGTGTCGCACGCACCAGGGTCAGGATGTAGTTCTGAACGACCGGCGAGACGTGGATGCGGTCGACCTCGGAGCGCAGGGAGAGGAGCTCGGCCCCGCTCGAGACCGCCTGCAGGGCGGGCTGCTGCGTGATCTGGCCCCAGCGCTGCATCATCGAGGCCTCCTCGCCGGCGTTCGGGTAGTCCACGAGCAGCTTGAAGAGGAACCGGTCGGTCTGGGCCTCCGGAAGCTTGTAGGTGCCCTCCTGCTCGATCGGGTTCTGGGTGGCCATCACGAAGAAGGGGCTCGGCAGCGGGTGGGTCTCGCCACCGATCGTCACCTGCCGCTCCTGCATGGCCTCCAGGAGGGCGCTTTGGACCTTTGCCGGCGCCCGGTTGATCTCGTCGGCCAGCACCAGGTTCGCGAAGATCGGGCCCCGGTGCGGGCTGAATTCACCGCTCTTCGGCTGGAAGACCATCGTGCCCACCACGTCGCTTGGCAGCAGGTCCGGGGTGAACTGGATCCGCTCAAACTGGACCCCAAGCGCCGAACCCAAGGACCTGACCAGCAAGGTCTTGGCAAGGCCGGGCATGCCCTCCAGCAGGACGTGGCCCCCCGCCATGAGGGCGACGAGGAGCCGCTCGACGGCGGCGTCCTGGCCGATGACGGCCTTTCCAATTTCATCTCGGAGTTTCTTGGACCAAGCGGGACCTGAGGACATGTTGGCGTTGAAGGGTTGGACGTTGGGCGGGACCTTGAGGTGCGGGGAAGGTTGGGGGGACGGGACCCTTGCGGCGAGGAAAGTGTTCCGCTATTCTATCACGACGACCGGGTCGCCGACGCTCAGGGCTCCGGCCTTGGACTCGTGCACCAGGTTCTGGCCGAACCAAACGCTCGTCGGGTCGTCGGGGTCGCGCCGGAAGGTGGCGAGCGTGCGCAGGGGCTCGGCGCCGCGGGCGCCCGTCAGCTGGTCGGTCGTGGTGATGAGGCACCGGATGCACGGGCCACCGGCGCGGAACACGATCGGCCCGACGCGGATCCGCCTCCAGGAGTCCTCCTCGAACGGCTTGCAGCCAGCGATGACCAGGTTGGGCCGGAACCGGTCCATGGGGACGGCCGCGGCGCCCGCCTGCCCGATCCGCCGGTTGAGCTCGCCGAGGGACGCCTCGCTCGTGGCGAGGAAGGGAAAGGCGTCCGCGAACCCGACAAGGTCGCCGGGGCGCGCGGCCGCGGGCTTTACCGGCCGGCTGAACGCGGGCCCGATGCGCACGAGCCTGCAGGGTGTGCCGAGCGCCCCGGAGAGCCAGGAAGCCGCCTCGTCGCCGCAGTCCTCGGCCCGGAGCCCGTCGCTCTTCCAGACGCGTACGGCGACGAGCCGGGCGCCAGGGTCGGGTTCCCGGCGCACCCTAAGGCTCCCATGCCCGTCCGCGAAGAGCGCAAGCGCCGAGGCGTCGATTGCGGCCCCGACCTGCGCCATCCGGGCGACGGAGCGCTGGGTGATGAAGACGCCCTGCGGGTCAACGACCAGGAAGCGCCGGTCGCCGACGGCGCCCAGGGCGTCCATCCCGACCGACGGGACGGCCAGGCCGCGGAGCGACTTCACCGGGTAGATGTGCAGCGCGGCGAGGTGCATCCGTGGGCCGCGTCAGGCCCTCTTCGTGACGTCGCGCACCTCAAGCTCCACCCGCTCCGGGCCCTCCAGCTCCTTGGCCCCCTTGGCGCCGAGCTCGGCGAACCGGCGCGTCACCGGCAGCAGCGTCTGCTCGAAGGATCCGATCGCGGCGTTGAAATGCTTGACCGCGGCCGAGAGCCCCTTCGCCGCACTTCCCAGGTGGTCCGAAAAGCCCGCGATCCGGTCGTAGAGCGTGCGGCCAAGCTCGCTCAGCTCGGCGGCGCTCTTGGAGACGGCCTCTTGGCGCCATCCGTAGGCCGCCGCCTTCAGAAGCGCGACGAGTGTCATGGGCGTGGCCAGCAGCACGCGCCGGGAGATCGCGCGGTCCATGATCGAGGGATCGGACTCGATCGCCGCCGAAAGGAACGAGTCGCCCGGCAGGAAGAGGACGACGTACTCGGGGGAGGGCTGGATCTTCGCCCAGTACTCGCGGCTCGCGAGCGCCTCGACGTGCCCGCGCACCTTCGCCGCGTGCTCCTTGAGCTTCTCCAGCCTGCGCTCGGGGTCCGCCTCGGCGGCGGCCTCGCGGTACGCGTCGGTCGGCGCCTTCGCGTCCACGACGATCTGCTGGCCCCCGGGAAGCGACACCACCAGGTCCGGCCGGCTGCGGCCCTCGTCGTCGCTGTAGACCTTCTGCTCCGCAAAGTCGCAGTGCTCGGTCATCCCGGCCAGCTCCACCACGCGCCGCAGCTGGACCTCACCCCAGGTGCCCGCGGTGCGGGTCGTGCTGAGCGCCGTTGAGAGCTTCGTCGTCTCCGCGTGCATGCGCAGCTGGGCCGAGCTCAGGGACTCGAGCTGGCGGCCGAGCTCGCCGTACGCCCGCTCGCGGCGCTGCTCGAGCTCGTTGATCTTCGCGTCGACCTTCTCCAGGGAGTCCCGCAGCGGCTTCACGAGCGCGTCGATCGCCTGCTGGCGGCTCGCCAGGTCGCCTGCCGACTTGTCGCGCAGCTGCGAGAAGGACTGCTCGGCGAGCTTGAGGAAGTCGTCGCGGTTCGCGCGCAGCGCCGTCGCCGAGAGCTCGGCGAACTCCCCCTTTAGCCTCTCGTGCGCCGACCGGAGCTCGGCCACGCGAGCCTCGGCCCCGGCCCGCTCGGCCGCAAGCTCGGCCCTGAGCCGGGCCCCCGCCTCAGCAAGCTCGGCCTTGGCGGCGCGCTCCGCCGCGAGCTCGGCGGCGAGCCTTGCGTTCTCGGCCTCGCCGGCTTTCAGGCGCTCGGCGATCGCGGCCCCTCGGCTCCGGAGGAAAAGCCATGAGACCGCGGTGCCGGCGGCGAAAACAAGAAATGCGTAGGTGAGGGTCACGCGAGGATGTTTGACAGTCGAAGGGTCCGCCTGCAAACACACATCATGTTCCTGCCGCGCCTGAAAGGGGCGCTTCCGGCTTGATGCTCACCGACCCGCAATCCGGTCAAGAAGGGGCCACCCAGCCCCGCCGAGTCCTCGTCGTCGACGACGAGTACGGCCCCCGCGAGTCCATCGCCTACACGCTGGCGACGTCGTTCTCGGTCGAGACCGCGGAGCGGGCCGCCGAGGCGCTGAAGAAGATCAAGGACCAGAAATACCACGTCGTGGTGCTCGACATCCGGATGCCGGAGATGGACGGGATCAAGGCGCTCGAGGAGCTGCGAAAGATAGACCCGCACGTCTCGGTCATCATCCTGACGGGCTACGGGATGCTCTCGACGGCGCAGCAGGCGATAGTCGGCGGGGCCAACCAGTACATGCGCAAGCCGCCGGACGTGGCCGAGCTGATCGACGCGGTCCGCTTCCAGGCGGAGGCGGCCCAGCTGCGGCGCTCCCAGGCGAAGATGGCGAGCGACGCGATCGCGCTTAGCGGGGCCCTGAAGCATGAGATCGAGAGCAACCAGCCGCAGATCTGGCAGGCGAGGGCATCCGTCGAGCTGGTCCACGACCTCAACAATCCACTGACGGTGGTGATCGGCTACTCGGCGCTCATGGTCGAGGAGGCCCAGAAGCTCGCGCAGCAGAACGCCGATATGGGCAAGCGCATGGCCGACTATGCCGTCATCGTCGGAAAGGCGGCCGAGTACTGCCACCATCTCTCCGAGAACTGGCGCACGGCGGCCAAGAAGACCGCCGAGTTCGCGCTGATTGACCTTGTCGGGATCGCCTACGAGGTGAAGCAGGTGATCTTCTTCGGCAGCCCCACGGTCCAGATCGTGGGCCCCGCGGAGGCGTGGATCAAGGGCTCGAAGTACGCGCTGATGAGGATCTTTCAGAACGTCCTGAAGAACGCGATCGAGGCCGGTGCGACCCGGGTCGTGACGGAGTTCGCGCTCAAGGGCGACCGGGTGAACGTCTCGGTCTCCGACAACGGTCCCGGCATGGACGAGGACCGCATCCACCGCGTCATGCACGGCGGGTTCACGAGCAAGGAGAACGGGACGGGCCTCGGGCTGAGCATCTGCCGGCACCTCACGGGCGCGCACGGCGGCGAGTTTGGGATCGAATCCAAGGCCGGCGTCGGCACGACGGTGCGCTTCTCGTTTCCCGAGGCAATAAGTACATGACTGATCCATCGAACCCCGATCAGGCATGGGTGACGCCAAAGTGACTGAGGGAACAGAGTGCTCTTGGCCCGCCCGATTCGGAACGTGGGCTGAGCGTGCACCTGATGCCAAGGCCCTCTGCAGGACGGTTCGGGAGGTGCCATGGAGGCTCAGGCCGCCGACGGTCCAAGATGTGGGGAGCGTGATCAAGGAGGCGTACGCCAACCGCACATCCCTGTGGCCAGTCAGCAGGGGCTGCAACTGGGGTTACGGCTCCCACCTGCCGGTGCGAAACGGCTCGGTGATCCTCGACCTAAGCAAACTCGACGCGATTGGCGACCTCGACCGCGCCTCGCTAAGCGTGAGGATAGAGCCGGGCGTTACCCAGGCCTCCCTTTACCAATACCTGTCGAAGAATGCGCCCGACCTCGCCTTTAACGTGACGGGGGCGGGCCTTGAGACCAGCGTGCTCGGCAACGCGCTGGAGCGCGGCATTGGCTACAACGGAGAGAAGGACAGGGACCTGTACGCGTTGGAGGTGCTCCTTCCAGACGGCACCTCGTTCGCTCCAGTGGCGGGCCTTAATCACAAGGCGAGGCCCAGTCCCGCGGGGCTGGCCACCGACTTTCTCTTTTTCCAGAGCAATTTCGGGGTAGTGGTGGGGGCGCGCATCAGGCTTAGGATCCGGCAGCAGGCCGAGGACGCCATCGTCATCCAAGGACCGCTGGATTCGGTGATCCTGACACTGAAGCGGGCCTACGAGCAGCAGCTGATCACAAACCCCACCCATGTCGCCGAACCCGGCAGGGCGCATCGTCTCGGCTACGGTCTCCTCCGGACCTTGTGGCAGCGCAGCCCGACTCCCGAGGAGGTGAGCCTATGCTTTCCGGAGCAGAATTCCTACTCGGGAATTGTGGCGATTTACGGTCGACGAAAGGTGGTGAATGCGGCCTGGCGGGAGATGAAACGTCTCAGCGAAAAGGGGGTCAGCCTTTCCCGCGGCAATACGCGCATGCTGGCCCTTGCGGCGACCTGGCTCGGCAGGATTGGCGCAAGCAACAAGGCGACCCGCATGAGGGCCCTAAGGCCGATCCTCGGACTAACCCTAGGTGAGCCCAGCGACGCAGGGCTAGCCTCCCTCGATGGCTTCGAGGGAGGGAATCCGGACCATGCCGACTGCGGCGCAATCTACGGAAACGCAGTCTCATCGCTTGGACCGGAGAACGCAAAGCGCGCGTGTGCGATCGTGCGCAACCAGTGGAAGGATTCCGCGTTCACCTGGATCTTCGTCGACAACCGATGCATGATCACGGTCTACACCCTGCATTTCTCCGACGCCGAGTCCGGCGCAGCCCACGAGGCCAATCGCTCCATTGTGAGGGACCTCAGGGCCGCGGGCTTCCCGCAGTACCGGCTCGGGGTGGACACCGTTCAGGCCGCCGGTGCTGAAGGGTTGGTTCGCCGCATCAAGAACGCTTTCGATCCGCTGGGCTTGATCGCACCCGGTCATTACGAATCGTGATGAATCGCCGTGTAAAAATCACAGGTTTGGGGCCGGTAACCCCTGCCGGCATCGGCAAGGAGAACTTCTTTGTGGGAATCAACGAACCGAAGAGCCGGGTCAGCGAGGTCATACGATTCGAGAAGAAAGGCGGCCCGTTTGTTGCCGCGCAGATTCTGGGATTTGATCTCGACAATTGGAACCATGGAGCGGGAAACACCAAGAGAATCCCGCGCCAAACGCAGTTTGCCATCGCCGGATGCCTTCTTGCTCTTGCCGATGCAGGGATCCCACTTGAGGCCCTGCAGGATTTGGACCCGGTGGTCGTGAATGGGAGCGCTTTCCCCGACCCGGACCTAACTTATCGAACGGTGGCAGGGGTTGTCACCAAAGGGCCACGGTTTGCCGTTCCAGCTGCGATTGTTGACGCCGGCCCGAGCGCGATCACGGCTTCGTTGGCTAGACTACTGAGGACACGGTGCCGCACCATAGCCATCCAAAGCGCGTGTTGTGCCGGCATGGACGCCGTTGGGCACGGAGCGCAGATGATCGCGAGCGGTCAGGCCGATATCGCCATCTGCTGCGGAACGGATGCCCCCGTTTTCCACCAGCCGATGGTTGAATTCGGGATGATTAAGCTCTCTCCGCGGAATGCTCGGAGCCCTCATGAGATGGGCCGTCCCTTCGACCTTTGGCGCAATTCAGGAGTGCTTGGCGAGGGCGGCTGCGTGGTGATTTTGGAGGCCGAAGACAGCCCTCGGCCAGCCTACGCTTGGATAGAAGGCTACGCCTATAGCAATGACGAAGCAGGCCTTTCAGGTAATGGTTTGGCGGCGACCATCAGGATGGCGCTGGCAAATGCGCGGTGTCAGCCCTCCCGCGTGGATTTGATAAACGCATGGGGTCCGGGACATACCGAGATCGATGCCGTAGAGGCTGATTGCCTATGCAAGTTCTTTGGCGAACGAGTGAGCACCATACCGGCCGTTTCGATCAAAGGAGCTATTGGCAATCCCTTGGCTGCGGCGGGAAGCATCCAGATTGCCAGCGCCGCGCTTTCGCTAAGGACAGGGCGAGTGCCGCCGACCGTCAACTGGGAGACTCCCGACCCTGAATGCCCGTTAAACCTCAGCGGAAGCGCTCGTGACGTGGGCTGCTCGGTCGCGCTAGTGAATGCCCATGGCCTTGGTGGCACCAACGCTTCGATGGTGCTCTACCGCGAATGAACCCGTCTAACGTCATTGCGTTCGTGGCCAGCCTAGGGGTGGGGTGCGGGATCCTCTATGCAAATCCTAAGCGGGCGATAAATAGGGCGTTTTTCCTGGCATCATTGGTGGTGACCTCATGGCTCCTTAGCCTCACCTGGCTCACGGATCCAGCCACTCCCAATCCCGTGCTTTGGCTACGGATCGCCGGCGCGATTGGATCATTCATACCCTTCATGCTCTGGATCATTAAGGACTGCGCGAAGGGAGCTGATTTTGGTTGGGCGCAACTGCGGCGCGGATGGGCTTGGCTGGTCATAGCTGTGCTGATGGTTGCACTCTGTTTCTCATCGTCGTTCATCCCCGCGGAGTCTACTCGCGAGCATCACCTTAGGGGCTACGGTTGGAGCGTCTTTGCCATCGTAAACAGCGCTGCCTACCTGCTGCTCCTGATACAGGCCATTATCGACCTTCGATCCTGCGAAGGAATCCAAAAGATCGAGATGCAGACGCTGCTCTTCGGCGGCACGGCCGCCGGAATTGTAGCGATAGGGCTAACGACGCTCGGCCCAATCTTTGCCGTCACAACGCTATCGAGCCTGCTCCCCATGGTCATCACGGCCTTTTATGCGTTTACCGCATGGGCGATCACAACCCAGAAGGTCTTGGATTCGCGGCACCTTTTTCGCACGGGGCTGCGAATAGGGCTATCGATTGGTGCCATTTCCGGAATCATTGTGTTTGCATTGGAAATAAAGGCAGACCTTCTGCCGAGGGCCGTCGTGGTGATACTTTGCGCCACGGTAATCACGCTGGTTTTTGACCAGTTTAACCTAAGAATAGTTAAGGCCACGCTTTTGGGGGGCGACAGGAAGGGCGACGGGGTGCGACGCACCATCCAGGCTGCGGGCAGGGACGAGTTCGACCGCGACATTCTTGTGAGAAAATTCGGCGAAATCCTGGGGGCTTGGGCACGATCCGAGAGCGCCTCATTCCTCCAGTTGACAAAGGATAACTACGCAGAAGGCGAAATGAAGCTTCCTCTCACAAGCCAGGGATGCAAGGAGTTGCTATCTGCAACTTGGGTGACACCCGAGAGCCTGCTCCGTAAGAGGGAGGCGGGGGGGCGCAGCGAGCTGGCCGCGTTCATGAAGGAGTTCAGACTGGGCGTCTTGGTGAGCGCACCGAACGACGCCGGCCGCGCACCGTTCATTTTGGCTTTAAGGGTGAGGCGAGACCGCAGCCCCTTCACCTGGTCGGAGATCAAGCTCTTGCAGGAGTGTGCGACCCTAATTGAGAACACGCTTTCCCGAATTAGCCTTACCCAGCAGGCGCGCGAATTTGAGCAGCTGCGTACGGCTGGCCTGTTGGGGGCGAGCCTGGCCCACGAGATACGTAACCCGCTGGTAACCCTTAAGACGATCGCCCAGTCCGCAAAGGCGCGCTACAACGATCCCGAATTCCGGAGGCTCCTGATAGAGCTCGTGCCGGCAGAGATCGAGAGGATCGAGGGCCTTGTGAGCGGGCTGATGGACCTGGGACGCCCGCAGTACCCGCATTTCGAGAACATAGGCCTAAATGAGGTTGTCGAAACCAGCGTGAAACTGGTGCGGCCCAAGGCGCAGGACGAGTCCGTGGTCCTAACCTGCGAACTGGCGGCCTCACCCGACGCGATCAACGCGGACAGGGCCTCGATACGCCAGATCATCCTCAACCTGGTCATGAACGCCATACAGGCTGTGACGGAGACCGAGGGCCGTCGCGAGGTCTGGGTTCGTACGTCGTGCGTCGCCGATTCCCTTGTCTTGGAGGTTTCTGACAACGGCCCGGGGATGCCCGAGGACATGCGGGACCGGCTATTTCAGCCCTTTACGACCAGCAACAAAACCAGTGGTATCGGTCTGGGACTAGCTATCACTGCGGATCTTGTAAAACTCCACCATGGCCAAATAATATTGGTAGAGGGCCATGGCGTAGGCACAACGTTTCGGGTAACCCTTCCATGTCAGCAACCTTCATTCTAACGACCCAGGACCTGGAGCTCGCAGCCGAATGGGCCCGCCAGCTGCCGGAGCCCCCTCTTGCGATTGCCGGCGGGGACGTGCTGTCGCGAGAACTGCTCAGGCCGGGGGCGCGGGTCTGGATCCGGGATGTCCGCGACGCAGAGGGGCATTTCCCGGCTCATCCTGACACGGTGTTGATTACTGTGGGGGAACCCAGGAGCCTGCCCTTCGAGGAGGAGAAGGCCAACCGCGCAACGACTTACTGCCTCTCGTACGAGGAGAGCCGCACGCAGCTTCGGCGACTTGCCCCGCTCGCGGCGGAACTGGCGCAGAACAGGGCGGTCGTGACCGTGCTGCAGGATCGATCCAAGCGGGTGGACCAAGCGACGACCGATCCGTTTGAATCGGTGAGGCGCGGGGGGGACGACCTGGAATTTCTGGCGGCGGCCATCGACCATCTCGACGACAGGGTCCGCATCATCGATGAATTTCGCAGGGGTGTCCGCTCCCGGATTCGTTCCTCTAAGGTCGCCGTCTTCCTGCGCGAGGGTAAGCGTTACGTCGCCGAGACTGAAGGGTGGGAGTGCTCCCAAGGGCACGATCTTGTGCGCTGGCTCCAGGAGCATGCGGCCATCGTGGACCCGTCGACCCTGGACAGCGTCGAGAATGCGGCCACCGAAGCTGCGATCCGCCAAAAGCTTGGAGAATGGAATTCCCGGCTCCTCGTTCCGCTCGAGGTCCACGGCTCGCTGGAGGGATGGGTTGTGTTCGGGCCCAGGGCGGACGGAAGGTCCTATTCCGGGGCGGACAGGGACGACGCGCTAATGATGGTCAGGCTCTTCTCGCGACTCCTGGGACAGCACCGTATGCTTCAGAAGGCCATGGTCGTGCAGAGGAATGTCTCCTTGCTCCAGAAATTTGGCCCGAAGTTCTGCGTGATCGGGGCCTCGGGAAAGACGGAGGAGACGCTTCCGGTCGAGGCGCGCGAGATGGCGGCCATCGCGCTGCGCGAGGGCAAGCGTATCGAGCGCGAATACGGAACGATACGCGTTGCAGCGGGACCTATCCCGGGGGCGGGCGGGTGCTGGGTCTGGTGGGACGAGTCGGCGATGACGGCTGAGTCGACGGCACAGAAGAGGGAGGCCGAGCGCCACCAGATCTTAAACGACCTGGGGATCATGATCTCACATGAACTCGCAAACGCCATGTTCTCGGTGAGCACCTATTTCCAGCACCTGAAGCGCCAGCGGGCCCCCGAGGACGCCGTCCATCCCCTCATTGAGCGTGTGGGCAAGGACATGGAGCGAATGAAGGCGATGCCCCATTTGCTGAGCACGCTCTACGAGATGTCGAAGCTGCCCACGAGCCCGGTGGACATGAAGCGGGTGGTGCAGTACGTGGCTAAGGAGTCGGGGGGCACTGCCAACACGCCCGAGAACGGACCCGTCATCTGGGGGCACGAGAAGAACCTGCAGGATGCTCTCCTTTGGCTCTGCCGCGAGATTCTTGAGACAAAGGACACGATGGAACCGGTCACGCGGGAGGCCAAGATCGCCATCTCGCTGCAGCAGAGGCGCCGGGGCGACGAATCGATATGCCTGGTGACTATTTCCTATCCTGGGCTTAGGATGGACCAAATCAAGGTGGGGGAGGCTACGACGACGGAGGAATACCCCACGGTTCCGGTCTATCTCGCACGCGAGGTGATCCGCTTCCACTTTGGCACGATTCACGTGGGGCAGGGGCTCGATGGTCCGGAGCTGATGATTGCGCTTAAATCCAGGCGCGTGAATGCGATTGCCGAGGTCAACACCCCCGCAAAGAAGCTGGGCGAATCGGACTTGGCCTCCCCATTTGGGCCCGTGGGCGGCGTATCGCCGGCCGGCCCAGAGGAATTCCCGGCGTCGGCATGAGCGGCGAGTCTGACGGTTGGAACGAGTCCGTTTGCAAATGGGCGCAGTCCAGACCGGACATCCGCGCCCTGATACAGATTGGGTCGAGGGTGCAGGCCGGGGCGCGGGTCGACGCATGGTCTGACTACGACTACCACCTTGTCACGTCGAGACCGGCGCTCTACCGGGATGGCTCCTTCACCCGCGAAATCGGCAAATGCTGGGTCTCGGGAACGCAGATTGCCTTCGGAAACGCCGTGAAGGTGACCGCGATCTATGAAGGGGCCCTAGAGGCAGACTTTGTCGTCCTTAGCAGCATGGACATGCGGATCGTGTTGGCTGCGATGAGGTGGCCCTCCACGGCCCGGTTCTGGCCCAGAGTGCTCCGGGCCGGGGTCGAGAGCTTCAGCATCGTAGCGGCGCCGGGCTGGCGGGTGATCAAGGGCGGGCAAAAGTGGGAGCGCCGGTATTCGCGGGTGCGACCGCAGCGGTCGGTGCTCACGCAGGCGCAGCACGGAGAGCTCTGCGGCGAATTCTGGACGCAGCTGGTATGGGCGGCAAAAAAGGCTCAGCGTGGGGAACTCCGGGCGAGCCAGCGCGCGCTGCATGTCCACCTGGTTGAAAACACCCTGAGGATGCTCCAGGAGCAGGCGCTCCTTGAGGGACGAAAGGCCCACCCGCTCGGACGCCGGGCCGAGGGCTGGCTGACGGCCGAGCAGCTGGCTGGAACCGAGATCGAATCGGTCCCGAGCGCCCCAGACCTGCTAGCCGCGCTCGATAGGATCGCGGGGACTTTCGCCTCCTCCTCAGCCGCGGTGGCTGCCATCCGCGGATGGAAAGCTCCGAGGCCAGACGAGGTGCTCGCCTGGCTCAGCTCGATTGGAAAAGCTCGGCAATGATGTCCTCCAGCGGGACATCCTCGATCGTGATGTCCGCGACAGGTCCGGTCGCGAGCACCTCCTGGGCGACGGCGACGATATCCTCGCTCGCCACACGCAGCGTGAAGGTCCCGTCATCCTCGCGCCTTGTCTCGCCAAACCCGGAGCGCCATGACTCCGGGAAGGCCGTGTCCTTGGGGATAAAGCGCACGATCTTCTTCTTGCTCCCGGAACCCGACTCCAGCCGGTCGAGCGCCCCGTCATAGATCTTCCTGCCCTTGTGGATGACGATCACGCGCTCGCAGAGCTCCTTGATGTCGGCCATGTAGTGGCTCGTGAGGATGATGGTCACCTTGTACCTGCGGTTGTAGTCGCGCAGGAAGAGGCGGACCGCCCTCTGGGACACGATGTCGAGGCCGATCGTGGGCTCGTCCAGGAACAGGACCCTCGGGCGGTGGATCAGCGCCGCGATCAGCTCCATCTTCATTCGCTCGCCGAGCGACAGCTCGCGGACCATGACGTTGAGCTTGTCGCGGATCCCGAGGAGCTCGACCAGCTCATCGAGGGTCTTCCGGTAGTCCTCGTCCCTGAGGCCATAGATGGCCTTCAGGAGCGTGAACGACTCGATGGCGGGCAGGTCCCACCAGAGCTGGTTCTTCTGCCCGAGGACGAGGGCGAAGATCCTGCGGTACGCGTTCTCCCTGCGCGTGGGGTCGAAGCCCGCGACCCGCGCGGTTCCCGACGTCGGGAAGATGAGGCCAGAGAGCATCTTGAGCGTGGTCGTCTTGCCGGCCCCGTTCGGTCCCAGGAAGCCCACGAACTCGCCCTCGGCGATCGAGAAGGTCACGTCCTTTGCCGCGGCGGTTTCGTCGTACTGCCGGCTGAAGAGCCCCTTCACGCCGCCCCAGAACCCCGGCTGCTTCTTGTAGGTTCGGAAGATCCTGGTGAGGTTCTGGACTTCGATCACGTTACCCATGACGAAAGCACAAAACCGCGTTCAGATCGAACCCAGCTTCGAGAAATCAAGCACCGTATGGCTGATGAATCCCGCCTCGAGCGCCGCGCGGTCGGTGAGCGGCGCCTCGGGCGAGGTGTCCCTGCCGATCTTGAACACGAAGCTGTGGGTGCCGTCCGCGGCCTGGGGGCTGAAGAGGCCGGGAAACATCACCCGGGCGGGCACGGTGCGGCGCACCTCGGACTCCGCGGTGCACGGGAACGGGAAGTTCAGGTTGTGGACGATGAAGCTCAAGGGCGGGGTGCGGGCGGCCAGGGCCGCGGCGATCCGGGCGCCGTGCTTTGCCGAGGCCCTGAGGAGGGCGAGCAGCTCCGGCGTGGGGCGGCCCCCGCCGGCCTTGAGCTCGTCGTACATCGCCACCGAAAGACTCTGCGAGAGGGCCACGGCGGGAAGCCCGTGGAGCGCGCCCTCGCTCGCCCCGGCGACCGTCCCGCTGCCCAGGATGAAGCCGAGCCCGGCGTTCAGGCCGATGTTGATGCCGCTTAAGACCGCCTCCGGCTTCATGGGAAGCAGGTGGTCGAGCGCGATGTTGACGCTGTCGCTCGGCGTGCCGTCCACGACCCACGTCGGGCAGCCGAGGCCCCAGTCGGCCTTCGTGGAATGCACCGGGCGGTGGCGGGATTTTGAGGCCCCGGTCCAGCTCTGCTCGACCTTCGGGGCCGCGACGAAGACCTCGTGGCCCGCGGCGACAAGCTCGCGGGCCAGTTCGTGGAGAAAGACGGACTCGATTCCGTCGTCGTTCGTTACTAGCAGCCTCACCCGTCAGGATTGGGCGGGCTCCGATGCGGGGGTGCCTTCGCCCTGCTTCTGGGCCTCCATCTCCTTCATGGCGGCCTTGCGGGACAGGCGGACCTTGCCGGAGCGCTCGTCGACGCCGATGCACTTGACCCAGATCATCTCGCCCATCTTCACGACGTCCTCGGTGCGGCGCACACGGAAGTCGGCGAGCTCCGAGATGTGCACAAGCCCCTCCTTGCCGGGGGTGCACTCGACAAAGCAGCCGAAGTCCTTGATGCCGGTGACGCGTCCGTTGTAGAGCTTGCCGATCTCGATCGGGGCGCCGCCGCCCCCTCCGCCGGGGCCGCCGGCCCCGCCGCAGAGGCCGTCGATCTCCTGGATCGCGCGGGCCATGGCCTCGCTGTTGTTGGAATAGATGAAGACCTTGCCCGAGTCGTCCTCGGCGATGTCGATCTGGGCGCCGGTCGTCTCGGTGATGCGGCGGATGGTCTTGCCGCCCGGCCCGATGAGGAGCCCGATCTTCTCGGGGTCGATCTGGATCGTCTGGATGCGCGGGGCGTACTTGCTCAAGTCCGCGCGCGGGGCGGGCATGACGGCCAGCATCTTTCGCAGGATCTCGATCCGGGCCTCGCGCGCCTGGTGGATCGCGACCTTCGCGATCTCGATCGGCAGGCCGTTGATCTTGAGGTCGAGCTGGAAGCCCGTGATCCCCTTGGTCGTCCCCGCGAGCTTGAAGTCCATGTCGCCGAAGTGGTCCTCCTCGCCCATGATGTCGGTGATCGTGACCCACTTCGCGATGGAGCCGTCCGGCGCGTTGTCGGTCATCAGGCCGCAGGAGATCCCCGCGACCGGGGCGATGATCGGGACGCCGGCGTCCATGAGGGAGAGGCACCCGCCGCAGATGGAAGCCATCGAGGTCGAGCCGTTGGAGGCCATGATCTCGGACACCACGCGTATCGAGTAGGGGAATGCGTCTTCCGGGGGGAGGACCGGCACGAGCGAGCGCTCGGCGAGCGCGCCATGGCCGACCTCGCGGCGGCCCGGGGCGCCGAAGCGGCCCGTCTCCCCGACCGAGAACGGCGGGAAGTTGTAGTGGAGCATGAAGCTCTTGGAGGTGGCCCCGCCGGTGAGGCCGTCCATGTCCTGGGCCTCCTTAGTTGGCCCGAGGGTCGTGATGACGAGGGCCTGGGTGTCGCCGCGCTCAAAGAGCGCGCTGCCGTGGACCATGGGGAGGACGCCCACCTCGCAGCTGATCTGCCGGAGGGTCTTCGCGTCGCGTCCGTCGGCGCGGACGCCGCGCTCGAGCACCGTCTTGCGGTACGCCTTGTACTGAAGGTCCTCGAAGACGACGTTCAAGTCCACGTCCGTGAACTTGCCCTCGCCGAGCTCGGCGACGAGCGCGGCCTTGGTCGCGTCCTTGATCGCCTTCATGTTGGCGGTGCGGACGGCCTTCTCCTTGCCGAAGATGGCGTCCGGAATCTTCGGGCCCGCCACGCGCTCGATGATCGCGCGCGCCTCGGCCGTGGCGCCGACTAGCGGGAACGCGGCCTTGGGCTTGCCCGCGACGGCCACCAGGTCCCGGATGGCCTTGATGATGGGCTGGATCGCCTGGTGCGCGAATTCGAGGGCCTCGATGAAGCGGTCCTCGGGCAATTGGTCCGCGCTGCCCTCGATCATCAGCATGTCCTTCTCGTTGCCCACGTAGATCAGGTCGAGGGACGACGAGAACATCTGCTCGATCGTGGGGTTGGCGACGAACTGGCCGTCGATCAGGCCGATGCGCGACGCGGCGATCGGGCCGTTCCACGGGATGTCGGAGATCGCCAGCGCGGCGCTGGCGCCGTTCACCATCGCGATGTCGGACTCGTTCTTCTGGTCGGCCGAGAGCAGGATGCCGATCACCTGGACCTCGTTGAGAAAGCCCTCGGGGAAGAGCGGACGGCAGGGGCGGTCGCATAGGCGCGACGTCAGGATCTCCTTCTCGGTCGGGCGGCCCTCGCGCTTGAAATAACCGCCGGGGAAGCGACCCGCGGCGTGGTACTTCTCACGGTAGTCGACGGTGAGCGGGAACCAGTCCTGCCCGGGCTTGGTGGTCGACGCCACGGTCGCGGCGACGAAGACGTTGGTTTCGCCGACGGTGACGTTGACGGCTCCGTTGGCCAGCTTGCCGATTGAGCCGGTGGAGAACTTGATCCCGTATTCCGGGACGGTGATGATGTGTTTCTGATTCATGTCTTGGGTTTCTTTTTCTTAAGGGTCCTGTCCCGGTGCATGGAGTGCGGAGCGGGACGTTGGGGGAGGGGAAGGCCGCACGGCGCGCGGGCCGTTCGGGCTTTCGTCGGTCTCGCTACAAGACCCGAGAGATTTCCGTTTGGCGCCCCTGCTGCCTGGGGCCTGCCAAGGCGGCAAACGGAAATGTCCCGGTATTGTTTCGAGTGCCTTAACGACAACAGGCGACCCGCGGATCGGGTCGCCTGTTAGGCGAAAGCGTTATTTGCGCAGATTCAGCTTCTGCAGCAGCTCATTGTATTTGGGCAGGTTGTGTTGCTTCAGGTAGTCGAGCAGCTTGCGGCGGCGGCTCGCCATTTGCAGCAGCCCGCGGCGGGAGTGGAAGTCCTTCCTGTGTGTCCGCAGGTGCTCGGTCAGGTGGTTGATGCGCGCGGTAAGGAGGGCGATTTGCACCTCGCTCGAACCGGTGTCCTTGTCGTGTATCTTATACTCTGCGATGATCTCTGGCTTGGCAGCTGTAGGCATTGTTATGTAGTTGAGTTGCATGACTATAGAGAGCCCTTTCAGGCCCCGTGCCGCCCGCACCGCCAAGGGGAGCCCTCGGCTTAGCCGGCGTCACCGTTCCAGCCCGGCGGAATACCGGGCCAGTCATGGCAGGCCCCCCAACTGTCGGGAACCCACTGACGCAAGGGGATAACTTCAAAAACCGGCGCCGAAGGCGCAAGGCCAAAATTCGGGGCGCGCCCCCTTCAGCCCTGGGAGAGGTGGAGCTGCTTGATCGAACCGCAGCCCGGCACCCTGCGGATCCGGTCGATGATCTCGGTCCGGTTCATGAAGAGCTCGTTGCGGACGACGGCATGGGAGGCGTGGACGATCAGCCGGCCCCTCTCGTCGATGCGCACCGCGTGGGAATAGGAGGCGTTCGCCGTGCCCACGATCTCGGGCCACTTGTCGCGCAGCTCCTGCTCGGCGGTCGGCCTGCCGATCCCGTGCTTGGCCCTGAGCGAATCCACCAGCTCGACGAAGTCGCGCGAGGGCCGCCTGCGGGTGCCCCTCGGGTCCTCGGACGGCACCCGGCGCAGCGACGCGATCAGCTCCTCGGCCGCCCTGCTGAATCTGTGGGGCTCGTCCGGCATGGGTCGGCCCTAGGATGGGCGGCAGAGCGTGGCCTTCAAGGCGGCAAAGACCTCGTCGACCGATAGCCGGCGCACGCAATAGGTGCGGTAGGAGTCGCCCGGCACGCAGACCCCCGGCTCGACGCACGCGGTGCAGGGCATGCTCGGGATCAGCTGCGTGTGCCCGTCCCCGTGGGGCCGGAAGAGGACGGGGTTCTGCGAGCCGTAGAGTGCGACCACCCGCGTGCCGACTGCTGCGGCGACATGCATCGGTCCGCTGTCGTGGCAGAGGAGCGCGGTGCACGCGCGCGCGAGCGCCGCGAAGCGCGGCAGGCTCGGGGGATCGTCGATCGAAAGCAGGTGGGTCTTGGCCCTGCGGCGGATGTCGGCCACGAGCGGGCGCTCGGCCGGGCCCCCGACCAGCACGGTCTGGACGCCGAGTTCGTCCTGCACCCGGTCGCAGACGGCCGCGAAGCGCTCGGCGGGCCAGATCCTGAAGGGGCTCCGGCTGCCCGGGTGGACGAGCAGCGTCCGCCCCTGAGCGCCGACAAAGCGCCTCCATTCAGCGACGTCGGCCTCCCGGGGCACGAGCCTCACCTCGCGGGTCACGACGGGGACTCCCGCCGGCCCCAGCGCCTTCAGGTAGTACTCGCTGATCGGCTGGTGCTCATGCGCGGACGCCGGCTCGTGCGCGATGTCCGAATAGAGCGCCCGAAGCCTCACCGGGTGGGCGCCGTGGTGGAGCGCCACCCGCAAGGGAGCCCCGCAGAGGCGCGCGACGAGGGCCGTCTTCTCCGTGTTGTCGAGGTCGAGCACGTGCGTGAAGCCGGCACGCCGGAGCCGCGCCACAAACCCGGGCCACGCGGAAAGCGCCCCGGGCAGCGTCATCACCAGGTCCACGTCGGGGTTGAGCGCAAGGATCGCCTCGTACGCGGGCTCGACCAGCGCGGCGATCCGTGCCTCTGGCCAGTGGAGCCGCAGGTTGCGGAACAGGGAGCCGAGGAGGACCACGTCGCCCAAGTAGCGGCGCCTGATGACAAGGACCCTCGGGTGCTGCGGCATGGGGCTTTTCCGGGGGCCTTCCCCCTAGGCCGTCTCGGTCCTCTGGCGGTCGTAGAGGGTCTGGTAGAGCCTGTTGCCCGAGTAGAGCTGGGCGTGGTCGCCCGCGGCCACGATGGACCCCTTGTCGAAGACGAGGATGAGCGAGGCGTCGCGTATGGTGCTGAAGCGGTGGGCAATGATGAGGACCGTCTTCCCGACAACCAGCTTGCGCAGGGCGTCCTGGATCATCTGCTCGCTCTGGGAGTCGAGCGCCGAGGTGGCCTCATCGAGGATCAGGATCGGGGCGTTCCTGAGGAACGCCCGGGCGACCGCCAGGCGCTGCTTTTGGCCGCCCGAGAGCCGGGCGCCCCGCTCGCCGACGATGGTGTCGTAGCCCTGCGGGAAGGCCCGGATGAACTCGTCGGCGTGGGCGTTCTGGGCCGCGCGGACGACCTCCTGCGGCGTGGCGTCCAGCCGCCCGAGGAGGAGGTTGTTGTGGACCGTGTCGTTAAAGAGCACGGGGTCCTGGGAGACGAGCGCGATGTTCCTGCGCAGGTCGCAGAGCCTCATCTGGCGCACGTCGATCCCGTCGATCGTCACCCGGCCGCGGTCGACGTCGTAGAACCGCGGCACCAGGTTGGCGAACGTCGTCTTGCCGGCGCCGCTCGGGCCCACGAGCGCGCACACCGTGCCCGAGGGGATCGAGGCCGACACCCCGGTGAGGACCGGCTCCTCCGACTTGTAGGCGAACGTCACGCCCTCGAAGGCGACGTCGCCCCGGACCCGGCCGACCTTTGCGGGGTTCTCGGGGTCGCGGATCGTCACCGGCTCGTTGAACACGACCTCGATACGGTTGAGTGCAGCCTCGCCGCGCTTCAACTCGTTGTTGATCGCACCGAGTTTCTTGATCGGGTCGTAGCTGATGTAGACCGCCGTGATGATGGTGAGGAAGTCCTCGAACTTCACGTGGCCGCGGTAGGCGTAGACGAAGACGATCGCCATGCCGAACGCCGAGAGGATCTCGATCGCCGGCGTGAGGGCCTGGGCGTACTTCGCGACCTTGATCTGGACCCGTATGAGCGCGGAGGTCTCGCCGGCGAACGCCGCGGCCTGGCGCTCCTCGAGGCCGAACGCGCGCACTTCCTTCGCCGCGCCCAGGTTCTCGCTCAGGCTGTTGGTCACGGAGCCCATCTGCGTCTGCATCTGGTAGGCGCGCTTGACGACCCGCTTGCCGACATAGCGGATGGGGAAGACGCACATCGGGATGATCGCGAGGCTGGCGAGCATGAGGCCGACGCCCTCCTGGCGGGCGGTGACATAGACGATGGAGGCGACGGCGAAGAGGAGGGTCGCCGGCTGCTTCATGCCGTCGTTTGCGAGGGTCGTCAGCGTCGTCTGCAGCTGGTTCGTGTCCGCGAGGCCCCGCGAGATGATGTCGCCCGTCGTCTGGCGCTGCAGGAACGCGAGCGGCAGCACCTGGAGCTTGCGGAAGTAGTCGAGCCGGATCGCCTCGAGGATCCGCACCCCGGCGATCTGGATCAGGTAGCTGTTCAGGTAGCCCGCGAGCCCCCTCAGCGTGAAGACGATCGGCAGCCACATGGCCACCGCCAGGATCTGCCACCCGGGCAGCGGCGGAAAGCTCGGGTCGAACACCCGCGGGAAGATGTAGTGCTGCATGAGCGGCAGGCCGAGGCCCGTCGCCGCGCCGTAGACGAGCCCGCAGAGGATCGCCCCCGCGAGGATCCTGGCCACGGGTCTCAGGTAGGTGAAATAGGGCTTGAAGCGGCGGAGCATGGGCGGGGTTCAGTCCTTTGAGGCCCGTACATCCAATGCGTCGCGCAGCCCGTCGCCGAGAAGATTCAGCGAGAGGAGCGTCAGGAAGAAGAGCGCGCCCGGGAAGACCAGCAGCCACCAGAACTCCTCCATCTTCTCCGAGCCGTCCTTGATGAGCACCCCCCACGAGCTCATCGGGGCCTGGACCCCGAGGCCGAGGAAGGAGAGGAACGACTCGAGGAGCATGACGGCCGGGATGGTGAGGCTCGTGTAGACGATCACCGGCCCGAGGACGTTCGGGATCACGTGCCGGAAGATGATCCGCCTGCGGCCAAGCCCGAGCGCACGCGCCGCCTCGATGAACTCCATGCGCTTGATGGACAGCACCTGGCCGCGGACGATACGGGCCATCGTGAGCCATTCGACGGCCCCGATGGCAAAGAAGAGCAGGAAGATGTTCCGGCCGAAGAACACCATCAGCAGGATGACAAAGATCGCGAAGGGCAGGGCGTAGAGGATGTCCACCACCCGCATCATGAACGCGTCCACCTTGCCCCCGGCGTAGCCCGCGACCGCGCCGTAGGTGACGCCGATCGCCAGCGCGACAAAGGTGGCGACCAGCCCGACCATGAGCGAGATCCGCCCGCCGTAGAGCGTGCGGGCGAGGAGGTCCCGGCCAAGGATGTCGGTCCCGAGCCAGTGCTGGCTCGAGGGCGGGACGGCGCCCAGGTCGAGGTTCTGCCCCTCGTAGGACTGGGAGAAGAGCGGGCCGGCGGCGCAGGCGAGCGCCAGGACAAGCAGGAGGATCGCGCCGGCGAACGCCGCCCGGTTTCGCCGGAGCCGGTGCCAGGCGTCGCCCCAGGGGGAGTGTCCGCGCTCGGTGTCGTCGGGCTTCACTCGAACTTGAGCTTGGGGTTGAGCCACACCTGGACGATGTCGACCACGAGGTTCATTCCGATCAGGAACCCCGCGTACAGGACAACGGTTCCCAGGACGAGCGTGTAGTCGCGGTTGAACGCCGAGTTGACGAACTCCCGGCCGATCCCCGGGATCTGGAAGATCGACTCGATGACGAAGGACCCGGTCACGATCCCCGCGATCGCCGGGCCGAGGAACGACACGACGGGGGCGAGGCCCCCGCGCAGGGCGTGCTTCAGGAGAATCCTCGCCTCGGTCGCGCCCTTGGCCCGGGCGGTCCGGATGAAGTCCTGGCTGAGCACCTCGAGCATACCGCCGCGCGTCAGCCGCGCCACGTAGGCCGCGTAGACGCTTCCAAGCGTCAGGCTCGGCAGGACGCGGTCCACCGGGCCGTACCAGCCCGATGCGTTGAACCAGCCGAAATGGATGGAGAAGACGAGGATCAGCAGCGGGCCCATCACGAACGTGGGGATGCAGATGCCGACCATGGAGGCCGACGAGCAGAGGTAGTCCACCCACGTGTTGCGCTTCACCGCGGCAAGGAGCCCCAGGGGGAGCCCTGCGCAGAGGGCCACGCCGAGCGACCATAGGCCGAGCTCGACCGAGACCGGGAGCTTCTCCGCGATGATCTCGTTCACCGTGCGGGTGGGGTACTTGAAGGAGGGGCCCAGGTCCCCGCGCAGGATGCTCCCGCAGTAGTCGAGGTACTGGCGGTAGAGGGGCTTGTTCAGGCCGTAGTGCGCCTCGAGGTTCCTCATGATCTCCGGGGTCACCGCCCGCTCGGCGGTGAACGGGCCCCCGGGCACGAAGCGCAGCATGAAGAAGGTTGCCGTGACGATCACCCAGACGACGGGTATGGTCTGGAGGAGGCGCTGTGCGACGAAGCGGATCATCTCTCGGTCGGGCCCGCGGGCGCTGCGTCGCCGCCCCGGATGCGTGGGTGGGGCTGCATCGTCAGTTTGGCGCGGCCGCCATCATCTTGTCGCGGCGGTCCTTGAACTCGCAGCCCGCCTTCCACTGGGGCCACGCGTCGCCGTTCGCGAGCCGTAGCCCCATCCGGAAGAGGGCGTCGGCGTCCTGCGCGGCGCCCCGCAGGTCCCACCAGGGCTTAATCTCGTCCGACACCTTGTGGTAGTCGTTGCTCACGTACTGGTCGCGGCGCATCCGCCCGTAGCCCGGGTCCTTCCCGATGATGTCGGTCCCGCTGCTCGTGTAGAAGGCCGGGACCCCGACCCGCGCGAATTCGAAGTGGTCGGAGCGGTAGAAGCTCCCCTTCTCGGGCTGGGTGTCGGGCACCACGACGCGCCCGTCCTGCGCGAGGACCGAGGCGGCCAGGTCGTCGAGCGTCGAGTTGCCGTAGCCGATCACCTCGATGTCGCGGGACGGGCCGGCGGTCTGCATGCCGTCGATGTTGATGTCGGCGAGGGTCTTTGTGAGCGGGTAGAGGGGGTGCCCCCCGTAGTACTCGGAGCCGAGGAGACCCTGCTCCTCGCCCGTGACCACGAGGAAGAGGACGGTGCGCTTGGGCCGCTCGGCCGCGGGGAGCCGGGTGAACGTCCGCGCGATCTCGAGGACCCCCGCGCACCCGGAGGCGTTGTCGAGGGCGCCGTTGTAGATCTGGTCGCCCTTGAGGTGCGGGTTGCGCCCCAGGTGGTCCCAGTGGGCCGTGTAGACGAGGTACTGGGCGCGAAGCGCGGGATCGCATCCCTCGAGCTTGGCGATCACGTTGCGCGAGGCGAGGGGTCGGGTCCTGTTCTGGATCGTGAAGCTCGCCTTCGCACCGAAGTCGACCGGATGGAAGTCCGGGCGAACGGCGGCGGCCTTGAGCGCGTCATAGTCGAAGCCCGCTGCGGCGAAGAGGGTCCTCGCATAGCCGAGCGAGAGCCATCCCTCCACCGAGACCCGGTCCGCGTTCCCGTCGGGGCTCTCGAGCGAGAAGTTCTCGCGGCCCCAGCTTCCCTGCACGACGGCGAAGGGGTAGCCGGCGGGGCCCGTCTCGTGGACGATGAGGCAGGCGGCGGCGCCCTTGGCGGACGCCTCCTCGTACTTGTAGGTCCAGCGGCCGTAGTAGGTCATGGCCTTGCCCTTGAACATGGCCTCGTCGAGCTTCGTCGGGTCCTTGGGGTCTGGGACCGGCGGGTCGCCCACCAGCATGACGACCGTCTTGCCGCGCACGTCGACGCCCTTGAAGTCGTCCCATCCGTATTCCTGGGCGACGACGCCGTAGCCCACGAACACGATGCCGCTGTCCTTGACCTCCACCAGGGGCGCAACGTGGCGCGAAACCGCGACGTAGTCGTTGAGGATGGCCGGGGTCAGGGTCTTCCCCCCGACCTCGAAGGTCGCGCTCGTCGTGGAAAGGATGCCGACCATGGGGACCTTCTGAATGTAGGTCCCGTCGGGATTGCCCGGTGAGAGCCCCATGGCGGTGAGCTCCTGCTGGAGGTATGCGACCGACTTGTCCTCTCCGGCGGTGCCGGGAGCCCGCCCCTCGAACTCGTCCGACGACAACACCTTGATGTGCTCAAGCATCCGCGCGGCTGCGGCCTCGTATCTGCCCTGCGAAGGGGACTGGGCGGCCGCGGCCGCGCACGCTGCCAGAAAAAGCGCCGGATAGGGTGATTTTCGCATCGCTCCAGTTTTCCGCGCGGGCCCGAAATGGCAATCCCGCCTTGAGCGGGGCGGGCGGGCCGCGCGGCCTCAGGGGGTCGACTTGAAATTGATGTTGAGGCTCGCGCTGGCCCCGAACCGGCGGCCGTCGGGCCCGTCGGCCGCGCGGACGCCAAGCGTGCCGATCATGTGCCAGCGGGGAAGCCGGTGGCGCAGCAGCGGGACGAACGCCTGGGGGGCGAGCGTGAAGACCTGCCGGCCCCCCTTGCTCACGAGCTCGCTCGTCGCGCCGCTTAACGTCAGCGAGCCGACGAACTGCTTCCATTGCCGGCTGACGCCCGCCGAGAAGGTGATCGAGTTCGAGTGGAGCACGTTGGTGCCGAACTGCCCGGGAACGGGCGAGTGGTCGAGGAGGTCGAGGCCGACGGTGGTGTAGGCGACCAGCTTGATCGAGGGGATCAGCGGGCGCGTGTAGGTGACATAGGGATCCGTGTGGCGCCAGCCGTCGGTCAGGTTGCTGGGCGGGCGCCCGAGGGGGCTCGAAAAGTTGAGGCCGACGCTGACGGCCGAGCCCTCCGGGGGCGAGACCGCATGGGCGTACTTGATCCCGAGGTTGTAGCCGGAGACGCCGTAGCGGGTGCTGTCGCTGTCGTTGGCATCGCGCCAGATGAAGCCCTGCGCCCCGGCGTTGAGGTCGATGTTGTCGTTCACCTTGAGCCATCCTCCGCCGTCGAGGCGGAAGTAGTCGCCCTTGAGCGGGTCGCCCACGTGGGGCCGCGCGTAGAACCAGTACGTTCCCCCGGGCGCGAGGAAGGGCAGGTGCTGGTCCACGAGTTCCGGAAGGCGGTTCATGAACCGAAGGAGCCCGTTCGGATCCTGCGCCTGGTCCGTCGGGTCGGTCTGCGCCCGGAGCGAGGGCGAGCAGGTTGCGATGAGCAGCAGCAGGAGCCCGGCTGCGCGGCCCATGGCCGGGCGCGCAGCCGGGACGGGAGGGTGGGGAGGAAGGCCGAAGATTCTCAACGAGGGAGAAGAGCCGCTCCAACGGACACCGGCTCGGGGTTTTGGATTCACTATTTCGGGAGAAAACTGGGTTCGGTCGCGGCTGCTCGCGGGCACGACTTCCTCACCCTGGCTGTCCCCTGCGGGCAAGCACTTTTCGGCATCGGCCGCCACCGGTGATCCTGTGCCCCAATGGTCCGCGAGGCGCAAGGCCCGGCGGACGGTCGGTGCGGCGTCGAAGTTTGACTGGTCCTTTCATGTGGCATTGTGTGGAAGGGTCTCGAAAGGGAAGCTGCGATGCCGATCTACGAATTCTACTGCCCGGACAACAACCGTATCTACCAGTTCTACGCGAAGACGCTCGCGCAGGGGGCGGTCGTTCCGACATGCCCGGACAACCCGAAGTTCCGGATGCGCAAGATCATCTCGCCGTTCGCCGTGGTGGGAAGGGCCGCGAAGGCCGGGGAGTCCCCCGGGTCCCGGCCCGAGTCGGGCGCGGAGTCGGCCGGGGACGCGAGGATGGAGGCCGCGATGGGCGAAATGGAGCGGGAATTCTCGAGCGTCGACGAGAACGACCCGAGGGCCATGGGACGAATGATGCGCCGCATGGCCGAGCTCACGGGCGAGAGGATCGACGGCGAGATGGAGGAGGTCGTGCGCAAGCTCGAGGAGGGAGCCGACCCCGACTCGCTCGAGGAGCAGCTCGGGGAAGGGTCCGGGGACGAGGAAGCTCCCTCAGCCGGCCCCGAGGTTGCAGGGGCGCGGAGCCGGCCGCGGGCCCGGCGGGCCGCGCCGGTGCGCGACCCGAAGCTTTACGACTTCAAATGAGCGACTACCTGCCCGAACTCACGCGCCGGATTGAAGCGGCGAAGGCCGCGGTGCTTGCCGAGACCGGCCTCCTGCACCGCGAGTTCGGCCGGGCCGAGAGCCGATGGAAGGGCGACGGCACCCGGGTCACCGCGGTCGACATTGCCATCTCGGAGAACATCTTCCGGTCGCTGCGCTCGAAGTTCCCCGGGGACCAGATGTTCAGCGAGGAGCTTCCCGAAGGGGAGGGGCCGGTCCCGGTGACGTCCCGGTTCGGCTGGGTGCTCGATCCGATCGACGGCACCAACAACTTCGCGCTGGGCATTCCCTACTGCGCGATCTCGCTGGCGCTCATCGTGCACGGGGAGCCCGTCTACGGCGTCGTCTACGACCTCGGCCGGCGCGTCCTGATGCACGGCGGGCCCGGGTTCGGCATGTTCGACGGCGAGAGGCCGGCCCACGTCTCCGAGGAGAAGCCGAACCCCGACAGCCTGATCGGGTTCCACAGCCCGAACGACAAGGCGTTGGCGCCCGCCGCGAATGCGGTCATCGCGCACTTCAAGATCCGGGGGCTTGGCAGCGCGACGCTCCACCTGGCCTACGTGGCCGCCGGGCTCTTCGGGGGCGCCGTCGACTTCAACCTGAAGATCTGGGACCTCGCCGCGGCCATCCCGCTCTGCAGGGCCGCGGGCGGCGAGGTGATCTTCATGAACGGCGCGCAACTTCCGATGACGGTCTTCGACCTGAACATGAGGAAGATCATCTACGTGGCGGGCTCGCCGGCCATGGCCGCGCGGCTGGCCGGGCTCATCGGCGCGGCCTGATCGGCCCTAAACCTGGTACTGCTTGAGCGGGACCGGGTCTATGACCTTGGCCGCGGGCAGCTTGGCGGCCAGCTGCTCTGCGAACCAGGCGCGCGCGTCCGGGTCGCCGTGGGTGAGCACAATGCTGCGCGCGCCCGTCTGCACCGCGAACTGGAGCAGCTCCTCGCGGTCGGCGTGTCCGCTCAGCTCGAAGCGCTCGACCCGGGCCTTGATCTTCGTCTTCACGTGCGCCGTCTCGAACAGGAACGTTTCGCCGGGCTTCGAGGCGAGGAGCCGCCCCCCCGGGGTCTCCGGGTCGCAGTACCCGACGAAGCCGATCGTGTTGCCCGCGTGGCCGATGAGCCCGGAGGCCAGCGTGTAGCTCGGCGTGCGCTCGACCAGCATGCCGGAGCTTATGATGTAGAGCGCGTTCTGCTTCGGGTCCTCGCCGGGCTTGAGGACCCGCGGCAGCGGCCGGATCTTGAGCTCCTTCACGATGCCGCGGTTGAACTGGATGTGGTGCGTCTTGCGGCAGATCTCGTCGAAGTAGTCGACAAGGTCCATGCCGAGCCCGGACCCGTAGATGGGGCAGTCGACGAGCCGGCGGAACTTGCGCGCGTCGTGGACGATCGAGAGGATCTCCTGCATGCGGCCGAGCGCGAAGACCGGGATGAGGAACGAGCCGCCCTTCTGGATCGTGTCGTTGATCGATGCGACCAGGCGCGCCATCTCCGCCCCGCGGGTCTTCTCGACCTGGCGCCGGGTGGTGCCGCGGGTGGTCTCGGTCACCAGGGTGTCGAAGTGGCC
This sequence comes from Opitutaceae bacterium, assembly GCA_003164715.1. Taxonomy (GTDB): domain Bacteria; phylum Verrucomicrobiota; class Verrucomicrobiia; order Opitutales; family Opitutaceae; genus Palsa-1447. The sequence continues at coordinate 73,874 of PLTZ01000010.1, forward strand.
GGACGGGAACTTGGCGCCGGGCAGCGTCCGCTGGTTCTCGAAGAGGACGTCCCCCGTGAAGAAGATCGCCCGGTGCTTGTGACGGATCTCGACGGCGGCGGCCCCCGCGACGTGGCCCGCGTGGTGAAGGATCACCTCGATCTCGTCGCGGCCGCCCCTGAACTTCTTCACGTGCCCGAACGGCACCCCCGTCAGCCGCCGGGCGAGCCGGTCGATCTCCTCGTGGGTAAACAGGGGGTAGTCGGGGATGTTCTCGTCCTCGCGCTGGCGCATCATGACGCTCGCCGAGTTGTGCAGCATCCGCTCGATCAGCATCCGGCTCGACGTGGTCATGATGACCGGGGCGTCCGGGTGCTCCCGCATGGTCAGCGGCAGGCTGCCGATGTGGTCGAGGTGGCAGTGCGTGATGATGATCAGGTCGAGATTCTTGCCCCGGAGCGGGGTGTGGTCGGGGGTCGCCCTGCGCCCCACCTTCTTCGGGTGCAGGCCCGAGTCCACGAGGATGTTGAGGTCGCCCAGCTGCACGAACAGCGAGTTGGCGCCGATGCCGCCGTCGCGGTTCAGGTCGATGAGCTTCATTGGGAGCGGCGGATTTAGGGGGGAGCGCCCCAACTAATCAAGCGCGGGGAGCCGGCGCGCGCGGATTCTGCGCTCACGTCGGGATGATCAGGTCAAAGGGCGCCAGCAGCACGTGGACACGGGCCCCCGTCTCGTCGACCCCGTGAAAGCTGCCCTGGACCCGGGCGTCGCAGCCCGTGATGTGGTGGCTGTTGTACGAGAACTCCTCGCCGGGCGCCAGCCGCGGCGTCTCGCCCACGATCTTGTCGCCCTCGATCACCTGCCGGTTGGCGCCGTAGTCGATCACCCACTTGCGCCCGAGCAGGCTCACGGTCCGGTCTGAGCCGTTGCGGATCGTGATGTAGTAGACGAACGCGTGCGGCTTGTCCTCGGGCAGGCTCGCCCCGCCGTGGTGGTGCACAAGCTTGTCGAGGCGCGCCGTCAGGCCGGGCAGTTCGTGGGAGGGTTCGCAGGGCACGACCATAAGGAGACGCCGCTTCGCTTCGTCCGCAAGCGGCTTTCCGCTTGATGCCGCGGGGCGCGGGGCGCACAAACACCCTTTGACCATGCGAAAACTCGCCCTTCTCTCGGTGAGCGACAAGCGCGGCCTGGCGGAGTTCGCCGCGTCGCTCGTAAAGGACCACGGGTACACGCTCCTCTCGACGGGGGGGACGGCCCGGATGCTCCAGGCCAAGGGCCTGCCCGTCACCGAGGTGGGCCAGCACACGGGGTTTCCCGAGATCATGGAGGGCCGCGTGAAGACGCTCCACCCGAGGATCCACGGCGGCCTCCTGTGCCGGCGCGACAAGCCGGAGCACCTGGCCGAGGCCGAGAAGAACGGGATCGAGCTGATCGACCTGGTCGTCGTCAACCTGTACCCGTTCGAGCAGACGGTCGCAAAGCCCGGCGTCAGCTTCGAGGACGCGATCGAGAACATCGACATCGGGGGGCCGTCGATGCTGCGCAGCGCGGCGAAGAACCACGAGAGCGTGACAGTCGTCTGCGACCCGTCGGACTACGACGGCGTCCTCGCGGCGATGGCGGCCGGGCCGGACGCGCTCCTGGCGCTGCGCCGCAGGCTCGCGCTAAAGGTCTTCCAGCGGACGGCGGCCTACGACGCCGCGATCGGCCGCTATCTTGAACTGCAGGAGGCCGGCCCCGATCTGGACGCGCTCGGCGGCTACCCGCCGGTGCTCAGCCTCTCGTGGAAGAAGGCGCAGGCGCTCCGCTACGGAGAGAACCCCCACCAGAAGGCGGCGCTCTACGGCACCTTCCACGACCACTACAAGCAGCTCCAGGGCAAGGAGCTGAGCTACAACAACATCCTCGACATCACCTCCGCCACCTACCTGATCGGCGAGTTTGAGCGCCCGACGGTGGCGATCCTCAAGCACACCAACCCGTGCGGCCTGGGAAGCGCCGACACCCTGGTCGAGGCCTGGGAGAAGGCTTACGCGACCGACCGGCAGGCCCCCTTTGGCGGGGTCATCATCGTCAACCGCACCCTGGACGGCGCGCTGGCGTCGCGCATCGCCGACATCTTCACCGAGGTCATCATCGCCCCGCGCTTTGACGACGACGCCCTGGCGACGCTCCAGAGGAAGAAGAACCTGCGCCTCATGGTGGCGAGCGGGGGCCTGGGCGCGGATGCGCTCCAGGAGGTCCGCTCCGTCGTCGGGGGCGTGCTGGTCCAGGACCGCGACCGGACCCTCGGCGACCGCGCGTCCTTCAGGGTCGTCACGAAGCGCCAGCCCACCCCCGAGGAGTGGGACTCGATGATGTTCGGCTGGAAGGTGTGCAAGCACGTCAAGTCGAACGCGATCGTCTACTGCCGCGGCGAGCAGACCCTCGGGATCGGCGCCGGCCAGATGGCGCGGGTCGACAGCTCGAGGATCGCCGTGTGGAAGGCCGGGGAGGCGGGGCTCGACCTCAGGGACTCGGTGGTCGTGAGCGAGGCGCTCTTTCCGTTCGCCGACGGGCTTATAGCCGCTGCGCAGGCGGGCGCCACCGCGGCCATCCAGCCCGGCGGTTCGGTGCGCGACGCGGAGGTCATCGCCGCGGCCGACGAGCGCGGCATGGCGATGGTGTTCACGGGGATCCGGCACTTCAGGCACTAAGGCCGCGCGCCGGGACCGTTCGGGATTGGCAGCCAGCGGGGGATAGGCCAACCTCGGCGGATGTTCGACCCCGTTGAAAAGCTGAAGGAATTCATCCGCTGCCCGAGCGTCTCGACCGACCCGAAGTTCAAGGAGGGGATGGTGGGCGCCCAGAACTTCGTCTCGGGGCTCCTCGGGTCCCTGGGTTTCAAGGTCGAGGTGGTGAAGACGGACGTCCACCCGATCGTGCTGGCGAGCCGGGGAGGCGACCCGGCCTGGCCCCACGTCGTGATTTACGGCCATTACGACGTGCAGCCGGCGGACCCCTTGGGCCTCTGGAAGACGAAGCCCTTCGAGCCGACCGTCATCGGGAACCGGATCTACGGCCGCGGGGCCGCCGACAACAAGGGCCCGCTGATGACGAACATCGCGGCCGTGGCGCAGCTCCTCGAGGAGAACCCGGGGCTTCCGCTCCGGATCACGTTCCTGATCGAGGGCGAGGAGGAGATCGGGAGCCCGAGCTTCCCCGCGTTCCTCGCGGCCTACGCGGACCGGCTGAGGCAGGCCGACTTCGTCTACCTCTCCGACACGGCGCTTCCGAACGAGAGCCAGGTCGTCATCACCTGCGGCCTTCGCGGCCTCGGGCTCTTTGACCTGATCGTGACGGGCCCGAAGGGCGACCTGCACTCGGGGCTCCACGGCGGCGTGCTGCGCAACCCGATCCAGGCGCTGGCCGAGATCTGCGCCACCCTCCACACGCCCGATGCGCGGGTCAACGTGCCCGGGTTCTACGACGACGTGCTCGAGGTCGAGCCGTGGGAGCGGGCCGAGCTGGCGAAGCTCGCCGGCGACGGGAAGGCCTACATGGACTTCCTCGGGATCGATGCCTTCTACACGCCGCCGGGCTTCTCGCCCTTCGAGGCCATCCGGTTCCAGCCGACCCTCGAGTTCAACGGAGTCGGCGGCGGTTACCAGGGCGATGGGACGAAGACCGTGATCCCGAGCCGGGCCTTCGCGAAGATCAGCTGCCGGCTGGTGCCCAACCAGGAGCCCGACAAGATCAAGGGGCTGGTGATGGAGGCGATCCGGGCCCGGACGCCCAAGGGCGTCAAGGTGGAGTTCGTCGACCAGCACAAGGGGGACGCCTACGTGGTCGTCCCCCCGGGCCGCCCGAACACCCCGAAGGACCAGTCGCCCGTGCTCGCGCGCGCCTTCAGGGCGACCGAGGCGGCCGTCACGGCGGTCTGGGGGAGGCCGCCGCTCTACCTGCGCGAGGGCGGAAGCGTGCCCATCATCCCGCAGATCAAGAACGCCACGGGGCTCGACTCGGTCATGCTCGGGCTCTTCCTGCCCGAGGACAACCTTCACGCCCCCAACGAGAGCTTCAATCTCGACGTCATGGAGAAAGGCGTCGAGACCGCGAAGCGTATCCTGTCGGGTATTACTTCTTAAGTATCACCAGATCGTCGCGGCGGTCCTTGGCCCTCGTCGCGTCGTCGGCGTTCTTCGTGGCCTCCTCGCTGCCCTTCGAGAGGGTCTCGAGCTTGTCCGCGGGGACGCCGATCGAGGTCAGGTACTTCTTGGCTGCGGACGCGCGGTGGTCGCCCAGGCCGAGGTTGTACTCGGCGGTGCCGCGCCAGTCGCAGTGGCCCTCGAGGAGGAGCCGGTACGTGGGATTCTTGTCGAGGTACTCCTTCGCGGCCTGGAGCTTCGCGCGCTCCTCGGCCTTTACGTTCGAGCGGTCAAAGTCGAAGTAGACGGGCTGCAGGAGCCCGCGGATCGTGTTGGCGTCCTCGATGACGCCGTCGGCGCGCTGCTGGAGCGTGGTGTCCGGGGCCACGGCGACCTCCGACGGCTGCAGGCCCGCACCTCCGCTCTGCGGCCCCAGGGCCGTTGCGCTCGGATCCGGGCGGACCGGCTTTTTCGAGCAGCCGGCGAGGATGACGGCGGCGCTTGCGGCGACGATGAGGAGCGACTTGGAGGCGAGTTTCATGTGGTTGTAAAGATTTGCTATACCGGAAAGGTACATTTTTGGCCAACCTTTTGATCGCCGCAAGAAATTAAGAGGGCGGTTCACCCGCCCCCGGAGTCGTCCGGGGGGCCCGGGCCGAGGGCATGGCGGGTCAGGCTGGCTACGTCGTGGAGGTCTAGCTTGCGCATCAGGTTGGTCCGGTGGCTGTCGACCGTGCGGGCGCTGATCCCCAGCTATGCCGCAATCGCCTTCGTGGTGTTGCCCTCGGCGACGAGCTGCATCAACTCCCGCTCGCGGGCGGTCTGGAAGTCGTGCGAACCGCCCGACTTGGGATGGGCGACGGCGGACCGCAGGACGCCGGCGATCGCGGGCCCGAAGCAGGTGGCGGCCGCCGCGATGGCGGCCACGCCCGTCTTAAGCTCCTTGAGCTCCGTCGTCTTCTCGACGAAGCCGCGCGCGCCGGCCTCCAGCATCTAGCGCACGACGACGGGGTTATCGTGCCCCGAGAACACGGGAACCCTGAGCGCCGGCAGGCGTCGGATCAGCCTGCGCAGCAGATCGATGCCGTTAAGTCCCGGCAGCTTTGCGTCGAGGATGAGCAGGTCGGGCTTGAGTTCGAGGCACATCCGCCGGCCCCCCTGTCCGTCGCCGCACTGGCCCACCAGGTCGTAGGTTCCTTCAAGCGCGAGGATCTCCGCCGAGCATCTCCCGGATGGCCGTCTCGTCCTCCACGATGAGAAGACGCTGCATCGGGGCTCCGGCGGCGGTGGGAAGGTGGTGGGCTGGCTGGGATTCGAACCCAGAACCAATTGCTTAAAAGGCAACTGCTCTACCGTTGAGCTACCAACCCGTGATTTAAATGTATGGAATTGCGCGAGCGCCCTGGCCGTCCGTCCGATCCCTATTCACCCGACCTCCACGCACTTAGCGGACCGTTGATCGGCGCGCGGTTCTGGGCATGACCCTCGCAGCCGCCAACGCTCCTAAAGGCGTGTTGAGAGGCAGGTTGTACGGGTGAACCCCAGCCCGCCGCAAGACCAAATGGACCCGGGCCCCGGGATTGGGCGGGCCTAGCGGCCGGCGGAACGAATCTCGGCGATCATCCGGTCGATCCGGGCAAAGTTCTTCTCGATGGCCGCCAGGTAGGCATTCACGCCCGAGCGCAGCGGGCGCTCGAGGAAGCGGTACACGGATTGGAAGTCGCCCTCTAGCTTCGGCCTGACGAAGTGGTACCAGAACGTGGGCGTGCGGCAGATGAGGTCCTCCGCCGACTTGAAGATGCGCCCGTCGGGGGGCACGTTGGCGAAGTTGTCGGACTCGTTGAATTCAGCGTACAACTCGCCCAGCTTGTCGGGGTAATGGGGATCGGCGAGCTGCCCGACGTAGTCCGCCGTGGCCAGCGAGCAGCCCACGATCTTGCTGGCGGGGTCTCGGAAGCGCAGGCGGCCGACCTCGGAATTCGGCCCGGTGCAGTTGATGGCCGAGAGCACGTTTTCAATCTCGACCTCCGTCGCGCCGACCTCGGGCAGGTAGGACGCGGCGAAGGCGCAGCTCCTGAGGATGTGGCAGAACGTGTATTTGGCGCCCGTTCCCGCGGTGTCGGTCTTCAGCTTGAGGTAGCCGCAGTCGTGGAGCAGCACCCCGGCGATCCCCAGCTCGAAGTCCCTCGGCTTCAGATGCGCATCACTTCCGGAGGCATGCTGGCCCTCCAGGAGAAGCGCCATGCAGGCGGTCGCCATCAGGGTGTGGCGCTGGTTGTGGTACTTCAGGTCGATCGCGGCGTAGGCCGGGGTGCGGCCCTCGAACAGGTCCTCGAAGTCGCGAAACAGCCGCTTGAGCAGCCTGCGGTCGGCCGCCGGATAAAGCTCCCCGAACTTTCCCATCACAAAGTCGGCTACCTCGGGGGGGTTGTCAAAATCGACGGTGGGGAGCATGGGCTGGGCCGATCGGGAGCGTTTAAGGGAGGGCCCTCTTCATTTCGCAAGTTCAATTGTTACAAAGCTACGTCACGCAGGCTATTGGGGGAGGGGACGACGCTCCGCGCCCGGCGGACCGCGCGTGCGGCGGCGGTTCCGGGTCCGCAATTGGTCGAAGGCGTTGACCGTTGCGCAATAGCCCGTTTGATTTGTGGCGCCCTCTCTCTCAATCATTGGGAACAATCCACAAATATGCACGTCAGAGCGTGGAAGACCGAATGTCGACCAAAGCTCATGAAGTGGCCCTTGACCGCGTTCTTGTAGACCGATTCAAGAACGGCGATGCCTCGGCCTTTGACGAGATGGTGTCCCGCTACTGGGACCGCATCTTCTCGATGGTGAACCAACTTCTTCGCAACGCCCAAGATGCAGAAGAGGTTACGCAGGACGCCTTCATTCGCGCCCACCGCGGGCTCGCGAACTTCCGCGGGGAGTCGGCCTTTTCAACCTGGCTCTACCAGATCGCGACCAACCTGGCCCGGAACCGGTACTGGTACTGGTGGCGGCGCAAGCGCGACAAGTCCGTATCTTTCGATGCCCCAATGGGCCCCGATAACACCACCACACTGGCCGAGGTGATCGCGGCCGAGGTCGAGACGCCGGACGACATCGCGGTCACGCGCGAATTCGTCTCGCGCATCGGCAACGGCATGGACCGCCTCGGCGCCAAGCACCGCGAGATTCTCATCTTGCGCAACGTAAAGAACCTATCCTACGAAGAGATCGCCGGAATCCTCGGCATCTCCGTTGGAACCGTAAAAAGCCGGATTGCCCGGGCGCGGGAAAGCCTGCGCTCGAAGCTCGGCGAGGACTTCAAATGAAAGACCGGGAATTCATCGAACTGCTCAACCTCTACGTCGACCGCGAGATCAGCGCGGAGGACGCGCTCAGGCTGGAGCGCGAGGTGGCGACCGACCCCAAGCGCCGGGAGGTCTACGACCAGTACTGCCGGATGCAGAAGGCGTGCTCGATACTCGCCGAGGAGCTGCTCGAATCGGCCGCGGGGCAGGCGAGCCCGAGCGTGGCCACGTTTACTCGCCCGCGCACGTGGGGCTACGGCCCGCTGGTCGCAGGATTGGCGGCGGCGTGCGCCGCGGCGGTGCTCTCCGTGAGGTATTTTGAGAGCGGGCCGGCCGGCGCGCCGGCACCCGCGGCCGCCGCCCATGCAGTCGGTGCGTCCGCGCCGCTTGCAATCGCCGACGCGCAGGTCCCGATGAAGCCCGTGTTCTTCACGCGGCTCGCCCCCGACCCGGCGTCGCCTCGCGCCGAGCGGGCGCTCTTCACCTCCTCGGACGAGCCCGTCCAGGCGGCTCAGCTCAACTGGATCGGCGACATCCACATGGCCCCGGTCTATCCCGTGGGCAACTCCGACTTCCTCTTGAACCCGAGGACCGACCTGAAGTCCTCTGCGATCACCGAGACCCCGGACGCCGCCGACAGCGCGCTGGCGGCCGAGATGGCTGCATTCCGGTTCCAGCGCTAGCCGAGCGCCTTCTTGATCAGGGCCTCGGTGGTTGCCGACGGCCCGAGCGCGAGGGCCGCGTGCCGGACCGCCTCGTCGGCGTCACCGGTCCTGTAGCCCAGGGCCACCAGCGCGGCGACCGCGTCCGCGTGCGGGGAGGCCTCGCCCGGCGCGCCGCCCGCAGCAAGCACCGCCCCGAGCGCGCCGCCCGCAGCGCCGACCCGGCTCTTGAGCTCGATGACGAGCCTCTCGGCCGTCTTCTTGCCGATGCCGGGGCACTTGGAGAGCGTCGCGATGTCGCCCGAGCGTATCGCCCCCTGCAGGAGCGGCAGCGAGAGCCTGCTCATGATCGAGAGGGCGACCTTTGGGCCGATGCCCGTGACGTTCTCGATCATGAGGCGGAAGAAGTCGCGGTCCTCGGGAGTCGCGAACCCATAGAGGGCCTGCGAGTCCTCCCGGTAGATCGCGAGCGTGTGGAGCTTCACGACGCTGCCCTTCGGCGGAAGGCGCTCCGCGGTCGTCACCGGCACGTGGACCTCGTAGCCGAGGCCGCCGACCTCGACGACGGCGCGCACCAAGCCGGATTCGGTCAGGGTGCCCTGGATCGAGGTGATCATCCCGGGGCCTCAGGCAAGGCCGAGCACGTCCTGCATGTCATAGACCCCGGGCTTCTGCCCGGCCACCCACTGGGCGGCCCTCAGGGCCCCGTGCGCAAACACGGCGCGGTCGCTTGCCCGGTGGGTGAGCTCAAGGCGCTCCCCGGAGCCGGCAAAGACGACGGTGTGGTCGCCGACCACGTCGCCGCCGCGCAGCGAGTGCACGCCGACCTCGCCGCGCGCCCGCGGCCCGGCGATTCCCTGGCGCCCGTGGCGCAGGGCGCCCCGCTCGAGCCCGCGGGCCTCGAGGATGATTTCGAGGAGGCGCTCGGCGGTGCCGCTCGGCGCGTCCTTCTTCATCCGATGGTGCATCTCGACGACCTCGGCGTCGAAGTCCTCGCCGAGCGCCTGGGCCGCGCGGCCCGTGAGGGCGAAGAGCAGGTTGACCCCGACCGAGAAGTTCCCGGCCCAGACGCACGGGATTTGCGCCGCGAGCCGGAGCAACTCGGCCTTCTCGCCTGGCGCATGCCCCGTCGTGCCGATCACGACGGGCTTTCCCGCGGCGGCCGCGGCCTCGAGCAACCCCTTCGTCGCCTGGGGGGAGCTGAAGTCCACGAGCACGTCGACCGACCGGGCGGCCGCGGCGACGTCGTCGCCCAGGTCGGTTGCGGCACCGACCGTGATCCCCATCTGCGGGGCGGCGGAGGCGATCGCCTGTCCCATCCGTCCGTGGGCCCCGTTCAGGAGTATGGTGAGCGCCATGGCGGGGCTAGCGGTTGAGACCGGACATCGCCCTGGAGAGCGCCGCCTGGGTTGAGGGGGTGACGGGGCTCAGGGGCAGGCGCACGGCGGCGCTTCCGATCAAGCGGGCGCGGGCGAGCGCGGCCTTGATCGGGGCCGGGCTCGGCTCGATGAAGAGCGCCTTGAAGAGGGGATAGAGCCTGCGGTGGAGCTTCGCCGCGCCCGCGAAGTCGTTCTCGCGGGCGAGCCGGACCATGCGCGAGACCTCCCGGGGCACGAGGTTCGAGGCGACGCTGATGACGCCCTCGGCGCCGCTCGACATGAAGGCCAGCGTGAGGGCGTCGTCGCCGCTCAGCACCGTGATGGCGTCGCCCAGGGCCCGCTTCATCTGGTCCACGCGGTCGACCGATCCTCCCGCCTCCTTGATCCAGCGCACGTGCGCGTAGCGGGACCGCAGGCGCTCGAGAAGCGGGACGCCGATCTCGACTCCGCAGCGCGACGGGATCGAGTACAGGATGACCGGCAGGTCGGTCGCCTCGGCGATCGCGGCATAGTGCCTGAAGAGGCCCTCCTGGCTCGGCTTGTTGTAGTAGGGCGTGACGACCAGGACCGCGTCGGCGCCGGCCTCGTCGGAGAGCCTCGTGTAGTCGAGCGCCTCGGCCGTCGAGTTAGACCCCGTGCCCGCGATCACGGGAACGCGCCCGCGCGCGAACTCGATCGTCGCGCGGATGACGTCCATGTGCTCCTCGGAGGTGAGGGTGGGGGATTCGCCGGTCGTCCCCACCGGGACGATCCCGTCGATCCCGCCCCGGATCTGGTGCTCCACCAGCCTTTTGAGGTCGCCAAAGGATATGTCCTTCCCGCGGAAGGGGGTTGCGAGGGCGGTGATCGCGCCTGTGAGGGTGCGTGGCTTCATGGGGTGGGGACTCTTGGGACCTCGGCAAAGATGCCTTGCCGCGTGAAGCAGGCCAAGCTACAAAATCCAGAGCAACGCTAATCTGCGCATGGAAGCCGTCACCCCCCACACCGAGATATTCAACGACCTGCTGAAGCTTGCGGTTGATAGCAGCGCGAGCGACGTCGTGATCAAGTCGAACAAGCCGGGCTACGTGCGGATTTCGAACCGGCTGAAGCCGGTCGACATGGACCCGATCACGAGCCCGGAGGCCGAGGCGTTCGTAAACGAGCATGTCCCGGAGATCTTCAGGAAGCGCTGGGAGGAGCTGGGGCAGATCGACTTCGCCTACTCGGCGGACGGGATCGGCCGCTTCCGCGTAAACGCGTTCCACCAGCGCGGCCTCGTGAGCCTTGTTTTCCGGCACATCAAGAGCAAGGTCCCGAACTTCGAGGACCTCGGGCTCGAGGCCGAGCCGCTGCTCAAGCTCGCGAACGCGAAGGACGGGATCCTGCTGGTCTGCGGCGCAACCGGCTCGGGCAAGAGCTCCACGATGGCCGCCATGCTCAACTGGATCAACCAGACCATGGACAAGCACATCATTACGATCGAGGACCCGATCGAGTACACGTTCCAGGACGACAAGTCGGTCTTCCAGCAGCGCGAGATCGGCCTCGACGTGCCGACGTTCGAGCTGGCGATCAAGTCGGTGCTGCGCCAGAACCCGGACATCATCCTGATCGGCGAGATGCGCGACAAGGAGACCTTCGAGACCGCGATCGCGGCGGCCGAGACCGGGCACCTCGTGTTCTCCACCATGCACGCGGCCACGGTGGCGCAGTCGCTCACGCGCCTCTTCGAGTTCTTCCCGCCCGATCAGATGGCGCAGGCCCGCAGGCAGATCTCCGGCTCCATCCGCGGGTTCATCTGCCAGAAGCTGATCCCGAGCCTCGAGGGCGGGGGGCGCGTCCCGAGCAACGAGGTGCTCAACACGGACGCGACGATCAGGAACCTCATCCTCGAGGGCCACTTCGAAAAGATCACCACGCTGCTCGAGAGCGGCCTGGACGGGGCCAGCTACTCCTTCAACAAGGACCTCTACCGCCTCATCAAGGCCGGCCGGATCAGCAAGGCGGACGGCGTGCGGTTCTCGCCGAACCCGCAGCAGCTCGAGATGAACCTGAAGGGCATCTTCATCAAGAGCTAGGCGCCGGCCCGAACGAAACCGATGCGCGCGTCGGGAGCCCTGCTGATCGCGATGCTTGCCGCGGCCGCCTGGGCCGGGGACCCGCCCGCGCCGGCCGGCGATTCGATCGCGGACGCGAAGAAGGACCTGGCGACCATCAAGGTGAACGTCGGCCAGCAGGATTCCGGCGCCGCCCTGCCGACGCTGGACATGAAGGACGTGAGCCCCGGCCCGGCCGGCGGCCGCCTGGAGGTTCCCGAGGCGCGGACCCCGGACAAGGAGACCTCGCTCGACCCGGCCAAGAAGAAGGAGGGCACGGGCAACTGGCTGGTCGACGCCATGGACAAGAAGTCCGACCGCTCCGCGGGCTCGAAGGCCAGGGACAAGGACGACCTCCTTAAGGGCGACGCGGACCCCCTGCGGGGCGACAAGGACGCCTCGACTCTCGAGGAGACCCGGGACAAGGCGGGGCCGAGGGAGGAGGCGCAGCCGGTCTACAACCCGCTCGATTCGTTCATGGGGGGCTGGGTGTCGGCGCGGGACCACGACCTGCTGCTCCCGTCGTCGCGGGGCGACGGGCTCCCCTTGGCGGGGCTCGAGCGGGCGCACGCCGACACGCTCCCGGGGCTGGACCTCGGCCAGGGCGGCGCCCCAGGCGAGGGCCTGTTCGCGGCGCCCGAGGGGGCGGCGCCCGGCGACTCGAGGGCGGGATCCAACCCGTACTTCGCGGCGCTCGACCTCTCGTCCGCGCCGCAGGCGAAGGCGTTCTTCAGCCCGGAGGGGCCAGGAAGCAACCCCTTCGGCCTCCCGGACCTCTCAAGCGGCGTCTCCTCGATGGGCGCGGCCGCGAAGCCCGCCGACAGCGAGCACAGCTATGTGCCCGATTTCGCGCTGCCGCCGGATGACGACAAGTATTTCAAGCAGATGAAGCGGTTCTGAGCGTCGGCGGCGATGCTGCGGCGCGGCGCAAGTGCCCCACCGATCTTATTTGGCTTGGATTCCCCGCGTTCGGGGGATTGCCTAGTCGGTTCTCCTATGGCATTGGCATTCCTATTCGCAGGTCAGGGCGCCCAAAAGCTGGGCATGGGCCGGTCGCTCCACGAGCACAGCCCGGCCGCCCGGGCCCTTTATGACGAGGCCGGGCGCGTGCTCGGCTGGGACGTCGCGAAGGTGAGCTTCGAGGGCCCCGAGGCGCAGCTGACCCAGACCGGCGTGTGCCAGCCGGCGCTCTTTGTTCACGGCATGGCGCTCCTCGAGGCCCTGCGGGAGAAGGGGCTCCTGCCCGAGGTCGACATGGCCCTGGGCCTGAGCCTAGGCGAGGTGACCGCGTATGTCGCGGCGGGCGTCGTCGACTTTCCCGCGGGCCTGCGGATCGTCGCCGAGCGCGGGCGCCTCATGCAGAGCGCGTGCGAGAAGAGCGCGGGGACGATGGCGGCCGTCATCGGTGAGCCGCGCGACGCCGTCTCGCTCCTCTGCAGCGAATTCGACGTCGAGGCCGCCAACTTCAACGCGCCCGGGCAGATCACCATCTCCGGTGAGCGGGCGAAGATCGAGGCGGCGGTGGCCGCGGCGAAGGCGCGCGGCATGAAGAAGGTCGTTCCCTTGAACGTGGCGGGCGCCTACCACAGCAGGCTCATGGAGCCGGCGCGGGCGGCGTTCGAGGCGTTCCTCGGGGGCATCCCGTTTTCCGCTCCCCGCTTCCGCGTGTTCACGAACACGACCGGGCGGGCGGTCTCCGACCCCGACGACATCCGGCGGGCGCTCGTGCGCCAGGTCGTCTCGCCGGTCCTTTGGGAGGACTGCATGCGCAGCGCCGTCTCGGCCGGCGCCACGGAGTTCTGGGAGCTCGGGCCGGGCGCCGTCCTCGCGGGACTCGCCCGCCGCACGGACAAGTCGTGGAGCGTGCGCTCGATCTCGGAGTACGCGGACCTGGGTTGCTGATGATGGACGCGCCGCTCACACGGAATTTCTGCATCATCGCGCACGTCGACCACGGCAAGACCACGCTGTCCGACCGGCTGCTGCAGGAGACGCACACGGTGTCGGACCGGATGCTGACGGCGCAGTACCTGGACTCGATGGACCTCGAGAAGGAGCGCGGCATCACGATCAAGTCCCACCCGGTGACCATGACCTACCTGGCCAAGGACGGCCTCAGCTACAAGCTGAACCTCATGGACACGCCCGGCCACGTGGACTTCTCGTACGAGGTCTCCCGGTCCCTCGCCGCGTGCGAGGGGGCCGTCCTCCTGATCGACGCGTCGCAGGGCGTGGAGGCGCAGACGGTCGCGAACGCCCACCTGGCCGTGGCGCAGAGGCTCAAGATAATCCCGGTCATCAACAAGATAGACCTGCCGAGCGCGAACCTGGACCTGTGCCTGAAGCAGATGGAGGACATCCTCGCGATCCCCGCCGAGGAGGCAATTCTTGCCAGCGGCAAGTCCGGCATCGGGGTGGTCGACATCCTGGAGGCCGTGGTCGCGCGCGTGCCGCCGCCCCGGTGGACCGACTACCCGCAGATGAGGACGCTCGTCTTCGACTCGATCTTCGACTCCTACCGGGGGGTCATCGCCCACGTCCGCGTCTTTTCCGGCACCTTGCGCGCGGGCGAGATCATGATGCTGATGAGCACGGGCCAGAAGTCCGACATCAAGGAGGTGGGCGTCTTCACCCCGAAGATGGAGAAGCGCGATTTCCTGTCGCAGGGCGACGTCGGCTACATCGTCTCCAACATCAAGGACCCGTCCGAGATGAAGACCGGAGACACGATCACCCTGGCGGCGAAGCCCGCTTTGGTGATGCTCCCCGGCTACAAGGAGGTCCGCCCGATGGTCTTCTGCGGGCTCTATCCGATCGACAGCAACGACTACGAGAAGCTGAAGGCGGCGCTCGGCAGGCTCCGGCTCAACGACTCCGCGTTCGTCTATTCCCAGGAGAGCTCGGTGGCGCTTGGCTTCGGGTTCCGGTGCGGGTTCCTCGGACTCCTGCACATGGAGATCATCCAGGAGCGCATCCGGCGCGAGCACGACGTGGACATCATCTCGACGTACCCAAGCGTCATCTACAGGGTCTTGAAGCACGGGGGCGTGGTCGTGGAGGTCGACAACCCGATCAACCTGCCCGACCCCGGCGTGATCCTGGAGATCCAGGAGCCGACGCTGCGGGCGTCGATCCACATACCCAACGACTCGATGGGGGACATGCTGGCGCTCGTGATGGAGAAGCGCGGGGTCGTCGAGCACACCCACACGCTCGATTCGACGCGGGTCATGCTCAGCTGCATCCTTCCGCTCAACGAGATCCTGGTGGACTTCAACGACCGGCTGAAGGGCGTGACCCACGGCTACGGCTCGATGGACTACGAGCTTGGCGACTACCGGCCTGCCGACTTGGTGAAGATGGAGATTCTCGTGAACAGCGATCCCGTGGACGCCTTCGCGAGCATTGTCCACAGGGACAAGGCGGAGGCGCGGGGCCGAGACCTCTGCAAGAGGCTCTCCGAGATCATTCCGCCCCAGATGTTCCGCATCGCCATCCAGGCCGCAATAGGTGGCAAGATCATCGCAAGGGAGAGCGTGCGGGAGATGCGCAAGGACGTGACGGCGAAATGCTACGGCGGCGATATTTCCAGAAAGCGCAAGTTGCTTGATAAGCAGAAGGAAGGGAAACAGAAGATGAAATTGATCGGCAAGGTCTCCATCCCGCCGGACACTTTCATCAAGGTGCTTAGGAACAACTGACGCACGGCCTGCCTGCCCACTATCCCATGTTTGGATTCTTTGATTCCCAGGAAAAGAAGATGCGCGACAACGCATCGAACTGGCTCGAGCTGGCCTCGAAGGTCTGGCACTACCGGCGGGACAGGCTCGGGGCGAAGGACGCCGAGGACCTCACCCGCAAGAGGCAGGAGCTCGAGCGCCTCTACAGGGACCGCGCCGATGCGGCCAAGCTGAAGCTCGGGATCGAGTCGCTCGAGGGCGTCCTCGTCCGGACGGGCGGGGCCATCTACCCCAAGACCTGGCTCGTCGAGTACGTGGAGTTCTTCCTGGTTGCGGCGATCGTGATCCTCGGGATCCGCACTTACTTCGTCCAGCCGTTCAAGATCCCGACCAATTCGATGTGGCCGAGCTACTACGGGATGACCGCGGAGAACTTCCCGCCGGGGTCGGATGCCCCGAACCTCGCCGCGCGGGCCTTCAGGCTCGTCGCCTTCGGCGCGCAGCGCTACGAGGCCGTCGCCCCCCGGGACGGCGAGGTTTCGCTCGCGCTCCTGGTGCGCGGCGACTCGGTCAGCCTCGCCTACACGAAGCGGGCGGGCCGTTCGTGGGGGATCATCCCATCGCGTGTCAAGGAGTACACGTTCTACGTCGACGGGGCCCCCGTGTCGGTGCGCGTCCCGGCCGACTTCAGCGACAACGACTTTGACGAGCTGGTCATCGGCACGTTCTTCAAGGACCGCAAGGCCCTCGAGGCCCAGGTGCGGAGCGCGGAGCAGGCGGGCCGTGTCGAGGAGACGAGCGTGAAGCTCGACGAGGACAGCGACCAGTACTACGTGGCGCTCCGGGTGCCCGTCGGCAGGTCCGTGCGCACCGGGGAACCGGTTGTGCGATTCGACATCCTGACGGGCGACCAGCTGTTCGTCGACCGGGTGAGCTACCACTTCATGAGGCCGCGGGTGGGCCAGGGCTTCGTGTTCAGGACGGACCACATCCCGGACATCGAGAGGGCGTTCGGCGACCAGTACTTCATCAAGCGGCTGATCGGCGTCCCCGGGGACACGGTCGAGATCCGCGAGCCCATGATCTACCGCAACGGCGCCCCGATAGGCGGCTCGAAGGCCTTTGACCTTAATGCGGGGCGGGTGAGCCCCTACCGCGGCTATTTCAACATGACCGCCGATCCGCGGTACGCGCAGAGCCAGCTCTTCAAGGGCGACACGATCACGGTGCCGGCGCGCGGATATCTTGCGCTCGGGGACAACTCCAAGAACAGCTTCGACGGCCGGTTCTGGGGGTTTGTGCCCGAGAAGGACGTGATCGGCCGGCCGCTCTTCATCTATTACCCGTTCACGAGGCGCTGGGGAACGGCGAGGTGAGCGGCGCCCGGCGCCGCGGAGGGGTTTGACACACGGTGCGCACGGCATCTTGTATCGGCTGACCCTGCGGCGGCAGCAACCCGCGCGCCCCGGGGCCCCCCAATAAAGCCATGCCCGCGCTCCACCGAATCCTCGTTGCCTCGGCCCTGCTCGGCCTGTGCGCCTTGCGCGCGGCCGCGGACCCCGCGAGCTTCGACGTCAGGGCCTTCGGGGCCAAGGGGGACGGGATCGCCAACGATGCCGCCGCCATCAACCAGGCGATAGAGGCGGCCGGCAGGGCGGGAGGGGGGACCGTCGAGTTCTTCGCCGGCGCCTACCTTGCAGGCTCGATCCACCTCCGGAGCAACGTGGCGCTCCACCTGGGCCCAGGCTCCTCGATTGTGGCGTCCTCCGCGGACGGGGACTACGATCCGCCGGAGCCGAACGCCTGGGGGGACACCCTGCACTACCAGGACGGCGGCCACAGCCACTGGCACGACAGCCTGATCTGGGGCGAGGACTTGGCCAACGTTTCGATCACCGGCCCGGGCCGGATCTTCGGCAAGGGCCTCTCGCGGGGGTGGGGCGGGGAGAAGGTCGTCCAGAAGGTCGGCAACAAGGCGATCGCGCTCAAGAACTGCCGCAACGTCATCCTGCGCGACTTCACGATTGAGCACGGGGGCTGGTTCGGGATCCTCGCGACCGGCGTCGACAACCTGACGATCGACGGGCTGAAGATCGACACCAACCGGGATGGCATGGACATCGACTGCTGCCACAACGTGAGGGTCTCGAACTGCTCGGTGAATTCCCCCTATGACGACGGCATCTGCCTGAAGAGCTCCTTCGGCCTGGGGCAGTTCCGCTCGACCGAGAACGTGACGATCTCGGACTGCCTGGTGTGCGGCTACGACGAAGGGTCGCTCCTGGACGGGAGCCGCACGCACACCGAGGAGCGGGTCCACGCGCCGACCGGCCGGATCAAGTTCGGCACGGAGTCGAACGGCGGGTTCAGGGCGGTGACGATCACGAACTGCGTCTTCGAGTGCTGCCGCGGGCTGGCCTTGGAGACGGTCGACGGCGCCCTGCTGGAGGATGTCACCGTCTCGAACCTCGCCATGCGCAGGATCTTCAGCTCCCCCATCTTCCTGCGCCTGGGCGCGCGGATGCGCGGACCCGCCGGGACGCCCGTCGGAAGGCTCCACGGCGTGATCATCAGCAACGTGGTCGCCGAGGACGTCGAGGGGGGCCAGGCGATCCTGGTCCTCGGACTGGCGGGCCATCCCGTGGAGGACGTGACCCTCGACAACATCCGGATCGAGTTCGAGGGCGGGGGCACGGCGGCCCAGGCGGCCCGCGCCGTTCCCGAGATGGAGCGCGACTACCCGGAGCCCGGGAGCTTCGGAACCACGCCGTCCTGGGGCCTGTACGCCCGGCACGCCGGCAACCTGGTCGTGCACGACGTCGTCCTCGGCGCGAAGGCGAGGGACCTGAGGCCTTCCGTCACGCTGGACGACGTCCGGGGCGCCGAGTTCGAGCACGCCTCGATGCCCCCGTCGGCGGGGGCGAAGACGTTTGACCTAAGGTCCGTGGAGGAATTCTACGCGCAGTCCTGCCGGGGCGTGCCCGACACCCAGCGCGCCGCGTCCCTGCCGGACGAGCAACTCTAGGAGGAGCGGTCGACCTACGGGTCCTTCTTAGTGCCGCCGCCGCGCGTCAGGTGCACGACGATGGTCAACACGAGGAGGATCAGGAAGATGTAGAAGAGCGTCTGGGCGATCGCGATCGCCCCGCCGGCGACGTTGGTGAAGCCGAGGGCGCCCGCGACGATGGCGAGCACGAGGAACATGAGGATCCAGCGTAGCATGGGTGTGTCTTGGTTGGGGGTGCGGGTTCTGGTTTCGGGAAGTTGGCTGTGAGGCGGCCTCAGCCTCTTAATGCGAGAAAGGCCACCCTGCAGGCCATGGCCCCCACGGAGGCGCCGCGGATCCACCGCCCAATCCTCCCGGGCATGCTCGGGGCGGCGGCGGCAATGCTGCCGATGACCTTGTGGAGCTGGAACCCCGCGGACGCCTCGCGCAGCGCCCGGATCGCCCGCAGCCGGTCAAGCTCGCAGGCGAGCGACAGCCACTGCCGGCGGTCGCCGGGTGAAGGGCCGGCCTGGCGCGTCAGGGGGCTTTCTCGGACAGATAATGGTTCAGGCATGCGCAATCCTCTCGAAGCTGGTAGCGAGTCTCGGAAAGAGGGCGCCAGGCCCTCATGCGGGCGGCCGCCCACCAGGCGAGCGCGCCCGCGCCCGCCAGATAGGCGAACGCGACAAGGCCCAGGATGGCCGCGCGGTCCCCGCGCTCCCAGACAAGGGCTGCAAGGGCGAACGTTCCGGTGACCCCGAAGAGCAGGACGAGGGCGCCGGCGACCCCGGCCACGGCGCCCGTCACCATAAAATGCGCGCGCGCGTCCCTGAGCTCAAGGCCGGCGAGCTCGCCGCGATGCAGCAGCCCCTCCAGTAGTATGCGGGGTGTGGATCCTGGAGCGTCCATGTAAGGGACTGATCGTTCGGGGGAGAAGGGGGACCCTTGCGATCAGCGGCTTGGGCGGGCGAGGGAGCGCGACAGCAGAAAGCCCGCGATCAGGCCAACGCCGACGGCGATGCCGATGCTCGGGTAGGGATTGGCGCGTATGGCGTCGTCAGCGCGTGACGCCTTGCCGCGGGCTGCTGCGGCGAGGTCCTTGAGAGCCGCCTGGCCGTCGGCGAGGACCGCCTTGAGGCGCTCGCGCAAGGCCTGAACCTCGATCGTGGCCGTGTCGCCGACATTATCGAGGGCGTCCTGGGCCTCCCGGATGAGGGCCCGCAGGTCCTCAACGGTCGCTTGGGCATTTCCGTTGGCGCTCGTCTCCGAGTCGGCAGTAGTCGCTCTTGGCTTCATGGGTGTTTGTGGGATGAGACTGTTGCTGAGTTAGTGTGTGTCGCGGATGTTTTGTTACGGAGCCTTGCCAAGAAAGGACCGCGACTGCGGGACCTGGCCCGCGCCCTACGCGCTGCCTTCCCCCATCCCCTGGGTAAGGTACCGAGGAAACTCGGAGGCGCTCCTGAACTGCTCGGAGAACGTCGTTCTCCGAAGCGGCTCCTCGTCGTAGCGGGGAGACTCGCTGCGGTCGCCGGGTGCGGCGGCGCGACACGCCTCGGAGGGCCTCCATGCGCGGGCCGCAAATGCGGCTGCCGGCTGGCTCGGATTGGCGGGGAAGCTGCAACCTTTTATCTCGAATGAGTTCATGGGTAGGTGCCCTAGTGTACACCGGGGGCCGGCGGCCCCATATGGGGTGAAACGAGCACTCCGGGCGCTCCCGCGGCCGCGCTATGCCCGGGCCTGCAGCGCCTCGAGCTCCTCCCACCGCGCGAACGCGACGGCGTGCTCGCGCTCCAGCCCGTCAAGGCGCGCCCTGACGTCGGCCGCTGAGTTCCTCTCCCGATGGTAGAAGGCCGGGTCGGCCAGCCTCGCCGCGAGCTTCGCCATCTCCGTCTCTATCGCCTCGATCCGCGCGGGCAGCTCGGCCACCTCGCGGCGCTCGTTGTTGGTGAGCTTGCGGGCGGGCTTCGCGAGCGCGGCGGTCGCCCGCGCCTCGTCCCTTGCGGGCGCGGCAAGGGCCGCCTTTGCGGCGGCGGCCTTCTCGCGCTCGCGCACCCAGTCGGCGTACCCGCCGACGTAGTCGCCGATGCGGCCGTCGCCTTCGAAGACGAGCGTGCTCGTCACGACGTTGTCCAGGAAGTCGCGGTCGTGGCTGACGATCAGCAGCGTGCCCTCGTACTCGACCAGGAGGTCCTCGAGCAGGTCAAGCGTCTCGGCGTCCAGGTCGTTCGTCGGCTCGTCCATGACGAGGACGTTGGCGGGCTTGGTGAAGAGGCGCGCGAGCAGCAGGCGGTTGCGCTCCCCGCCCGAGAGCACCCGGGCGGGCGTCCGCGCGCGGTCGGGAGTGAAGAGGAAGTCCTGCAGGTAGCTGATCACGTGGCGGGTGCGGCCGCCGACCGTGACGGTCTCGTTGCCGCCGGCGATATTGTCGGCCACGGTCTTGGCATCGTCGATCTGGGCGCGCATTTGGTCAAAATAGACGAACTCGAGCCTCGTCCCGTGCGAGATCGTGCCTTTCGCGGGCGCAAGCTCGCCGAGCAGGAGCTTGATCAGGGTGGACTTGCCCGATCCGTTGGGCCCGATGATCCCGATCTTGTCGCCCCGGATGAGGGTCGTCGTGAAGTCGCGCACCAGGGGCCTGCCGCCGGGGTAGGCGAACGACATGTTCTCGACGTCGATCACCTTGACGCCCGAGCGCTCGGCCTCGGCCAGGCGCAAGTTGACGTTGCCGGTGCGCGCCCGCCTCGCGGCGCGCTCGGCGCGCATCTTCATCAGGGTGTGGATCCGGCCCTGCGCGCGCGAGCGCTGGGCGCGGACCCCCTTGCGGATCCAGGCCTCCTCCTGGGCGAGCTTCTTGTCGAATGCGGCCTGCTGCTTCTCCTCGGCCGCGAGCACCTCCTCCTTGCGGACCAGGTAGGTGTCGTAGTCGCAGGCCCAGCCCGCGAGGCGCCCGCGGTCGAGCTCGACGATGCGCGTGGCGAGCCTGCGCAGGAACGCGCGGTCGTGGGTCACGAAGAGAAGGCTGATCTTCTCGGCGAGCAGGAACTCCTCCAGCCAGAGAATCGAGTCGATGTCCAGGTGGTTGGTCGGCTCGTCGAGGAGGAGGAGGTCCGGCTTTGCGGCAAGGGCCCGGCCGAGGAGGGCACGGCGCTTCAGGCCTCCCGACAGCTCCCCGAATCCCCGGGCGGGGTCGAGCTGGAGGTGCTCGATCAGCTCGTGCACCAGGACGTCGCGCTCCCAGTCCTCCTCGTGCCCCGCCTGGGCCCTCAGGCCCGACGCGACGATCTCCGCGACGCTGCCGGCGAGGTTCGCGGGCACCTCCTGCGTGAGGCGGGCGAACCGGGATCCCGGCTGGCGGAAGACCTCGCCCATGTCCGGCTTGATCTCGCCCGAAATGACCCCCATCAGCGTGGACTTGCCGGCGCCGTTGCGCCCCAGCAGGCAGACCCGCTCGCCCGGATCGACCTGGAGATTGACCCTGTCGAGGACCGGGGGGCCGCCGAAGCAGAGACTGACGTCGAGGAGGCTGAAAAGCGACATGAGCGGACAAACGTGGGCGTTCGCCCGTCCGCGCGCAACCCCTCAGCTTGCGAACGCGCCCCCGGGGCGGCTTCCGGCTCAGGGGCCGTCCGCGGGCTGCTCGCCCAGGGCCGCCCGGACCTGCTCGATCAGCTCGAACACCTCGAAGGGCTTGTTGATCGCAAGCGGCGCGCAAACCC
>PLTZ01000072.1 GCA_003164715.1 Opitutaceae bacterium
AGGTGCGCTCCTGACTAGGGATCAATGCTTTATGAAGCGAACGCCCTGCAGTTGGCTGGAGGAAACCGCTGGCGGCGGACGCAGCGGCGGTGCGCCACCGCTCCGGCCCGGCCCCGGATTTCTCCGGTTGACGAACCCTGCAAACTGGCAACCTTTCTGCCCGATGGCCCAACCCGGACACCTTCGCCCCTCGTTGCTTTCGCGGGCAACCGCAGCGCTGGCGATCGGCCTTGTCCTCGCGCTTTCGGTCTTCGCAGCCAGCCCGCAGCTCCATGGCTGGCTGCACGGCCACGACCTCGGCGCCGTGAGCGCTGGGCACGATGGCGGAAGCCCCGCGCGCCACCCGCCGGACGCCGATGATAATGACAGCGGGTGCGTCGTGACCCTGTTTGCCCAGGGTCTCGTCCTTGCGCTCGCGAGCGTGGCCCTGTTCTTCACGGGCCAGACGCTGCGCATCGCCAACGTCAGGCCGTTCGAGCGGATTTTCCCGGAAGCCCCGCGTTACCTGCTCCTGCCCACACAGGCCCCTCCCCTGGGACTAGACTGAGCCAATCGCGGGTTGGAGGCGCCGGCCATGGGCCCTCAGCCCGCCGGGCATCCACGCCGCCATTCATGGCGGCCTGACAACGGCTGCCACGCGTCGCATGGCGCGACCGTTCAATCGCAACATCTTCTTGCTCAATGAATTTTCAGAGACTGCTCATACCACTCATCATCCTGCTGGCCGCCTCGCCGATGCGCAGCCAGACCGCGCCGGCACAGGCACCCGACACCAAAGCCACCCAGCTTGACCCGTACATCGTGACGGACGCGCTCGACAAGACCCGCGGTCTCATCCAGCCGAGCCTTGGCGCGACGTCCTTCATCATGGACCAGCAGCAGATCCTGAACCTGCCACAGGGTGCCGATGCCCCGTTCAACCAGGTCCTCCTGCGTGCGCCCGGAGTGGCCGAGGACTCTGCGGCAAACGGAGACATGCACGTCCGGGGCGAGCACGGAAACCTTCAGTACCGCATCAACGACGTGCTCCTGCCCGAGGGCATCACGGGCTTCGGGCTGGAGCTCGACCCCCGCTTCGTCCAGAGCATGCAGCTCATCACGGGCTCGCTGCCCGCACAATACGGGTTCCGCACAGCCGGAATCGTGGACATCCAGACGAAGACCGGCGCCTTCGAGCAGGGGGGCGAGGTGTCGCTCTACGGCGGGAGCTACGACACGGTGCGCCCGAGCTTCGAGCTCGGAGGTTCCTCGGGAAACCTGAGCTATTTCACCGACGGAAGCTACGACCGCAATTCGCTCGGGACCGAGAATCCGACACCGAGCGTGACGGCGGTCCATGACGTATCCTCCCAGTACAAGGAGTTCACGTACCTGTCCTACATCCTGGACCGCACGAGCCGGCTGACGTTCATGGGCAGCGCCTCCTACAGCAACTTCCAGGTGCCTGACACCCCGGGGCTGCTCGCGGGCACGTCTCCCGGCGGCAGCCCATGGCTCCCCATATCGTTTGACTCCGCCAAGCTGAACGAGAACCAAAACGAGCAGAACTACTTCGGTGTAGTCACGTATCAGAAATCGTCTGGCGACCTGAACTTCCAGGTCTCCGCCTTTGGCCGGGAGAGCAGCGTCCACTTCACCCCGGATCCGGTCGGTGACCTATACTTCAACGGCGTGGCGAGCGACGTGAAGCGCACGCTCTATTCCGGCGGCGTCCAGGGCGACGGCAGCTACAAGCTTGGCGACAGCCACACGCTGAGGACGGGCTTCTCCCTCCTGGACGAGTCGGTCGCCGCCGATTCGACCACGGCCGTGTTCCCGGTGAACGCAAACGGGAACCCGGACGGCCCCGCCTTCTCGATCACAAATGACGAGGGGCTTCACGGCCTCTTCGCGGGAGCCTACCTGCAGGACGAATGGAGGCTGGCGCCCGGCCTGACGCTCAATTACGGCGCACGGCTGGACGAATTCGACTCATCCTTCGACAACGAGGACCAGCTGAGCCCGCGGCTGAACCTGATCTACGAGCCCACGGATTCGACGACACTGCACGCCGGGTATGCGCGCTACTTCACCCCGCCGCCGGTCGAGAACGTGTCCGGGAGCACCGTGGCCGGGTTCGGCGGCACCTCAAACGCCTCGGCCGTCACCCTGGACGACCCGGTCAGGGCCGAGCGCGCGAACTACCTCGACGCCGGCATCACCCAGAAGATCGGGCCCGAGCTGCAGTTCGGCCTCGACGGCTACTACAAGCGGGCCAGCAACCAGCTCGACGACGGGCTGTTCGGGCAGACGCTTATCCTCTCTGCCTTCAATTACGCGAGGGGCGAGGTCTACGGCCTCGAGCTCACGGGCTCGTACTCGCACGGCGGATTCACAACCTACCTCAACCTGGCCCACTCGGTGGCAAGGGGCGAGGACTGGAACTCGGCCGAGTTCCTCTTCGACCCCGGCGACCTGGCCTATGTGAAGAATCACTGGATATTCCTGGACCACGACCAACAGTTGACCGGTTCCTTCGGCGCCTCCTATGTCTGGAAGGAGCTTGCGGGCGACACACGGGTCTACGTGGATTCGCTCTACGGCACGGGCCTGCGGACCGATGCGACCGCCCCCGACGGGACCGTGATCCCCAACGGTGGGACCGTGCCGGCATACTACTCGCTAAGCGTCGGCGCCGAGCAGAGCTTCAAGGCTGGCTGGCACCGCCTCTGGAAGGCTCGCCTCGACATTCTCAACCTCACCGACAAGTCCTATGAGCTTCGCAACGGGTCGGGTGTGGGCGTCAATGCCGCCCAGTACGGTATGCGGCGGGGGATATTCGGCAGCACCTCGTATTCCTTCTAGGCTCACAGCACTAACTTAGCGCAAAGTCGACGAGCGGCTTGAAATCACCCGATTCGGCGATCCTCATCGCCCGAAGGTAGCGCGCACGCGCCTCGCCCGGGTCGCCCCACGGGGAGTGGGACCCCCACGTCAGCGGCTCCTCCTCGCTTGCCGCCACCACGATGTCCGCGACCAGCCGCGCATGGCGCCCGTTGCCGTTGAACCAGGGACGGACGGACGCCAACCGGAGGTGAAGGCGGACCGCGGTCTCGTGGACCGGGTACGTCGCGTACCGCAGCCAGGCCTCCGCGTCGTCGAAAAACATCCTGACGCCCTCGGCGATCTGCCCGGGCTCCCAGCCGGAAGTGCACCCGGTCGTCCTGTACCGTCCGGCCCCGCGCCAGATTCCTCCGAACATCCTGCGGTGAAGCTCGCGGGCGAAGGCCTCCGTCATGAGGTCGCTGCGGCGCAGCACCGCGCCACGCATGGCCCACACGCGAGCGGCGTTGGTGTGGCGGCGCTCGATCTCGGTTAACTGCGCGCGCGTCGAAAGGCTCGGGAGGAGCCGGGCCCGCTCGTCCGCCGAGATCGGGGCGTCCGCAACGGATGCCTCAATCGCCATCTTTTCGGCCTTCCCTTTCCTGCAGCGCCATCGATTGGTCCGTCGCCTTCAGATGCGCAGCACCAGGGTCATTGATCCGAGCCAGCTCGGCGTACGACCCCGCGACGGAATCGCGCGGGACGACGAAGTACACGAGCTCGCAACCCATTGCCTCCGCGGCGCGGTGCATCGATGCGAAGCTGATCGAGCCGCGTTCCTCGGCCTCCTCGAGCTGGGCGTAAGACTGGCGCTTCACGCCGATCCGGGTGGCGAGCCCGCTCTGGGTGAGGCCGACCGCCTCGCGAACCGCGCGCAGCCAACCCCGGGCCGGTCTGGAGGCGGCCCGGCGGCCCGCACTCAATACCTCAAACCGCTCCTGGAGCCCATTGAGGATGATCTCCCTGATTTCCGAGTTAATTCAGTCTTTAAACTGCCTAAATATTCAATAAGCAAGGTTTATCCTGTCATAACATAAAATATGCAGTTTTTACTATGTCTAATTAGATAGCTCTTGCGTGGGTTGCTCGTGAGCCTCCGGGCTCATCTGGATGATCCCGTTGGCGAGCGTTATCAGGCCGCCACCAATGACAAGCGACCAGGTCGCGTGCTCGTTGGGATAATCTATCCCGGCCCAACCTGAAAAGATCGCCGGCAGGAAGAGGACGAAGACCGCCGCGAACAGCGGCTCCACGCAATAGATCAGCCCCGCCTCGGTTGACGTGATCTTGGGCTGCCAACGGTTCATGATCGAGAACGCGCCGATCGTGCAGAAAAGCGTGAGCGCAAGGGTGAGGCCCAGCCACGCGGGCGATTGCCACGGCGCGAGCAGCGCGTGGGCGCCCGGCGCGGTCGCGACGGCAAGAGCGAGGAACGCGGCCCCCTGGAACGAGAACAGGATGAGCGTGACCGGGCCCGGGCGGTTGTCGGAGAACTCCCTCTTCCCCACCCAGAGGATCTGCCCCATGAAGAAGATGGAGCACAGGAGCGTCTCCCACTCGCCGCGGCCGAACCTGAGCGAGCGCCAGTCGAAGTGGCCGAGGATCCCGACGCCCGCGAGCACGAGGATGCAGCCCAGCCAGACGATCACGCCGGGGCTGCGCCGGTGACGCAGCGCGAGCCATGCCGGTATCAGTATTGCGGAGAACTGGGTGAGGAAGGCGGATATTGAGGCGTCCGTGAACTGCATGCCGTCGGTCTGGAACAGCGTCCCCGCCGTGGCGAAGACGCCGATTCCGAGTCCCTGCCTGATCTCCCGGGGCGTGGCGAACGCCCCGCCGCGCCGGCGGAAGAGGAGCATCAGAGCGGCCGCCAGGAGGAACCGGGGCGCCAGCGCCGCGGCGGCGAGGTACCAGGTCCCGGCGCCGGGAAGGAGCGCCCGGTTGAGCGCCGTCACCGTCTTGATGAGCGGAAAGCTGAGGCCCCAGTAAAGGTTCGCCAGCAAGAGCATCAGGATGGCGCGCCCGCGAAGGGATCTGGCTTCGTCGGTCATGTCGGCGTCGGGTGTGGGGTGAGCCGCAGAAGCGTGTCCGACGCGCGCCGGCCAGCCAAGAATGAACGGCGCCGGATTTAACACGCGCCGCGCCGAGACATCTCGACATCGGCCGCGGCCGCGGCCACTTCTCAAAAAAGCCAACCCCCAGGAGCCCACCCCAGACAAATGCCAAAATCGGGAGATGAACGGAGGATGTCCAAGAAGGCCTACGAGGCCCGGCTCCCGGACGTCCGCGCCGCGCTGGTGCGGATGCAAATCGAGCTCAAGTCCGCGAAATTCCCGGTGATCCTTGTGATCGGCGGGGTCGAGGCCTCGGGCAAGGGTGACGTCGTCAACATCCTGAACGGCTGGCTTGACCCCCGCGGTTTCGAGACGTTTGCATTCCACGAGCCCACGGATGAGGAGCGGGAGCGGCCCGCCATGTGGCGCTACTGGCGCACGCTTCCGCCGAACGGCCGCATGGCGATCTATGCGGGGGGCTGGCACGCCGACGCGATGGGGCAGGATCCGCGCACCTCGCGCGAACTGGCGCAGTTTGACGCCATGCTCCGCAGGATCTCGTGGTTCGAGGGCCAGCTCGCCGCAAGCGGCGCGCTTATCGTAAAGGTTTGGCTCCGCCTGTCCAAGTCGGCCCAGAGGGCCCGCCTGCAGGAGATCGAGTCGGATCCGCGCACGGCCTGGCGCATCAGCCCCGAGGACTGGAAGAGCCAGCGCGACTACGACCGGCTGGCGCGGCTCGCGGAGCGGATGCGCCGCGCGACCCACCAGCCCGGGGCGCCGTGGTACTTGATCGACGCCGAGGACCCCCGCTCCCGCAACCTGGCGGTCGCGGACGTGCTCCTCTCGCGCTTCCGGATCCACATGCGGGCGAAGGGCCGCGCGGCGGCGGCGCTCGGCGGCGCCCATAAGCGGGTCGTCCCGCTGCGTCCCGCGGGCCTTCGCCGCCTGCTGTCCCTGTCGCTCGACAGCAAGCTGTCGCAGGCCTCGTACGAGAAGAAGAGGGACAAGTGGCTCGGCCGGCTGAACAAGGTCGTGCGCGCGGCCGGCCAGGAGCGCCGCTCGGTTGTCTGGGTCTTCGAGGGCTGGGACGCGGCCGGCAAGGGGGGGGCCATCCGCAGGATCGCCGACGCGATCGACGCCCGCGACTTCCGGGTGATACCGGTCGCGAAGCCCACCGACGAGGAGAAGGCCCACCATTACCTGTGGCGGTTCTGGAGGCACGTGCCCAGGGCTGGGCTGATCACGATCTACGACCGTTCATGGTACGGCCGGGTGCTCGTCGAGCGCCTGGAGGGGTTCGCCGCCGAGGCCGAGTGGAAGCGGGCCTACCGCGAGTTGAACGAGTTCGAGCTGGAGCTGGCGGAGCACGGGGTCATCGTCCTCAAGTTCTGGCTCCACGTCAGCAAGGACGAGCAGCTGCGCCGCTTCCGCGACCGCGAGGCCACGCTCTACAAGCGGCACAAGATGAACGCCGAGGACTGGCGCAACCGGCGCAAGTGGGCGTCCTACGAGATCGCCGTCGGCGACATGATCGCGCTCACGAGCACCCGCCACGCCCCCTGGCACCTGGTCGCCGCGAACAACAAGCGGCACGCACGCCTGGAGATCATCAAGGTCTCGTGCCGCCAGATCGAGACCGCGCTGGGCCTCTAGCGCCGGAGCGTGAAAACAAAAACGCCGCGGAGGTCATCCGCGGCGTGAAATACGCGAAGCGCTTCCCGATGCTCAGGAGACGTGGCCCGAGACGAGCTTGGTCATCTCGAACATGCTGACCTTCGACTTGCCACCGAACACGACCTTGAGGGAGGCGTCGGCATTGATCGTCTTGCGGTCCTTCTTGTCCTGGAGCCCGTTCTTCTTGATGTAGTCCCAGAGCTTCTTGGTGAGCTCCGTGCGGGGCAGTGGCTTGGATCCGACAACGGCGGAAAGCGCGACATCGGGAGTGACCGGTTTCATGAACGCGGCGTTTGGTTTACGAGCTGATTTTTTGGCCATATTGAATTTTGTTTTAGGGTTCTTTGCTGGGATAGCAATGCCTTTCTAGAGCGAAAACCGCCTGTTTTCCGAGAAAAATCTTTCGACTTCCGAAGGCCGGTCGGTCAGCGCCTGTCGTCGACCTGCACGAACTGCCGGTAGAGCGCGGCGTAATGGCCGCCCTTTTCAAGGAGTGCCGGGTGCGTCCCGCGCTCGACGATCCTGCCCTGGTCCAGCACGAGCACGAGGTCCGCGCCGCGTATCGTGCTCAGGCGGTGCGCCACGACAAAGCTTGTGCGCTCGCGCAGGAGGGTCGCCAGGGCCCGCTGCAGCCGGGCCTCGGTCACCGCGTCGATGGAGCTGGTCGCCTCGTCGAGGATCACGATCCGCGGGTTGGCGAGGAGGGCCCGCATGAAGCAGACGAGCTGGCGCTGGCCCACCGAGAGTCCCGCCCCGCGCTCGCCGACCTGGGTCTGGAGCCCGTCCTGCAGCTCCGCGAGCACGTCCTGGCAGCCGAGCTGCTCGGCGGCCACGCGCACGTCCCCCTCGGTGGCGTCCGGTCTTCCCAGGCGGATGTTCTCCAGCACGGAGCCGGTGAACAGGTAGTTCTGCTGGTGCACCATCCCCATCTGCCGGTGGAGGGAGCGCCCGGTGATCGACCGGATGTCCCTGCCGTCGACGAGGATCTCGCCCGCGGTCGGCAGGTAGAACTTCGAGACGAGGTTGATGACCGAGGTCTTCCCGCTGCCGGTGTGCCCCACCAGCGCCACCGTCCTGCCCGGCTCCGCGATGAAGTTGATGTCGCGCAGCACGAGCCGCGCCGGATCGTAGCCGAAGGAGACCGCGCGAAACTCGATCCGGGCGCCGGCCACCCCGGCCGCGCCCCGCGCCGCCCTCGGATCCGCAAGGGCCTCGGCCCCGGGCGCGTCCTCCCAGTCGGGCGGCGTGTCAATCAGCCGGAAGATCCGCTCCGCGCCCGCCATGGCCAGCAGCCCCTGGTTGTACTGGTTCCCTATGACCGTGATCGGCGAGAAGAAGATGTTGGCCAAGAGGAAGAACATGATCAGGTCGTCCGCCTGGAGCGTGCCGTGGAAGACGCGCCACCCCCCCACGACGAGGAGCGTCGCGACGAAGAACTGGCTGTTCAGCTCGAGGATGGGCGCCAGGACGGCGGACGTCCTCGCGATCGCGACGTTGTACCTGGAGTGGTCGGAGAGGAGGCTCCTGAAGAGCCCGGCGTTCATGTCCTGCCTCACGAAGCCCTGGGTCACGCGGATCCCGTTCACCGACTCAGCAAGGGTCGCCGTCACGCGGCTGAAGCTCTCCTGGGAGGCCCTCGTGAGCCGGCTGAACTTCATCCTGAAGTGTTTGTTCACGACCCAGAGGAACGGGGCCATGCACACGATCACGAGGAACATCTTCCAGTCGCTGTAGGCCAGCACCATGCCGGTGAAGGCCATCTGCCCGAACTGGATCGCGCTCACGAACCCGACGTCCTGGATGCCCACCCGCACCGCCTCCACGTCGCTCGTCACGCGGCTGATGATCCGGCCAAGCTTCATCCGGTGGAAGAAGCTCATGGGCTGACGCTGGGTCCTGGCGAAGATCTCGGAC
The DNA here is from genome assembly GCA_003164715.1 of Opitutaceae bacterium. GTDB lineage: Bacteria > Verrucomicrobiota > Verrucomicrobiia > Opitutales > Opitutaceae > Palsa-1447. The sequence goes on from PLTZ01000072.1 coordinate 8,505, forward strand.
CGCAGCCCGTTCACGACCGTCTCCCCGATCTCTAGCGCGTAGCGCTGCCGGAAGTGGAACATCGCGTCCGTCAGGACCGCGAGCGCGACATACCCCACCGTGCCGAGGAAGATGCCGTGGAGGTCGCCGCGCGCGATCGGCCCCTTGATCACGAGCGCGGTGATGAGGACGAGCGCCGGAAGCTGGGCCGACCGGATCACGGTCAGGGCCACCATGACGAGGAGCTTGCGCCAGACCGACCGGGCGTAGGCGAGGAGCCTGCGGATGAGCCGCCAGTCGAGCGGCTTGAACTGCTCCTCGTCGTCGTCCTCGTCGCGCATCCGGTGGACGAGGATGAGGTCGCGCGCGCGCGCCGCGTCCTTCATGACCCCGCCCTCCCCATGGGTTCCTGCAGCTCCCTGCCGTCGACGAGCTGGAGGTTCGCCACGTGCAGGTAGGGGCCGGGGACGCGGATCAGCTCGGCGTGCGTGCCCCGCTGCACGATGCGGCCGTTCTCAAGCACGACGATCAGGTCCGCCCGGCGCAGCGTGCTCAGCCTGTGGGCGACGATGAAGGTCGTCCTGCCCGCGATCGCGCGGTCGAGCGCCTCGAAGATCTCGTGCTCCGTCTCGCTGTCGATCGCCGCCGTCGGGTCGTCGAGGAGCAGGATCGCGGGCTCCAGCAGGACCGCCCGGGCGATCGCCAGGCGCTGCCGCTGCCCGCCCGACAGGCTGTTGCCGCCCTCGCCGAGCACCGTCTCGTAGCCCTTCGGCAGGCCCAGGATGAACTCGTGCGCGGCTGCGATGCGGGCGGCCCGCTCGATCTGGGCCTGCGTCGCGCCGGGGTGCCCGAAGGCGATGTTGGCCGCTACCGTGTTCGAGAACAGGAAGCTCTCCTGGAAGACGGTCCCGATGTTCCGGCGCAGGTCGTCCAGGTGCAGGCGGCGCACGTCGATGCCGTCGACCAATAGCCTGCCGCCGGAGACGTCATAGAACCTTGGGATGAGGCTCATCAGGACGCTCTTGCCCGAGCCGGTGGCGCCGAGGATGGCCACGCACTCGCCCGGCTTCACCTCCAGGTCGATGTCGTGGAGCACGGGTTCGAGGTGTCCGTAATCGAAGGAGACGCGGTCGAAGCGCACCGCGCCGTCGAGGCGGGGCCTGCGCACCGGGTCGGGCGGCGTCCGCACGTCGATCGGGGCGTCGAGGATCTCGAAGACCCTCCTGGCGCCTATCAGCGACTGCTGGACCGAGTTGACGATCGTGGCGACGTTGTTGACCTGACCGGCGAACTGGTCGAGGAGGCCGGCGAAGACGACAAGCCCCGCGCCGAGCGGCAGGCGGCCCTGGACGACGAGCCATCCCCCGTAGCCAAGCAGCACCGTCGTGTTGATCCGCGTGAGGAATCCCGCCGCGGGGGAGAAGAGGCTCACCCACCAGAAGATGTGGTACTGCTGCGTGAGGACGGCGCGGTTGAGGCCCTCGAACCTCTCGCGGTTCTCGTCCTCGCGGCCGAACCCCTTCACCACCGCGATCCCCTGGACGCTCTCGGCCAGGTACTGCACCATCCGCTCGACCAAGTTGCGGTTCTCGGCGTATTCCGGCTGGATCCTGCGGGAGAAGAGCGCGGACAGGGTCCACAGGACCGGCGTCGTCGCCAGGCAGGCGATCGTGAGGCCCGGGCTCAGGCTCGCCATGTAGACCGCGTAGACCGTGAGCGAGATCACCATGATGACGCTCTGGATCAGCACCTGGTCGACGAACATCCTCACCGACTGCACGTCGCCGGTCACCCGGGTGATGATCGACCCGGTCGTGTTGGCGTCAAAGAAGCGGAAGCTCAGCCGCTGGAGCTTGTCGTAGATCTCCGCGCGCAGGTCCACGACCAGATTCTGCTGCACGAGGATGTTCACCCGGACGGCGTAGACGTAGTTGAGGACCGCCCTGAAACAGGAGAGCAGGAGGATGAGGCCGCCGAGGACGCAGAGGACCTCCATCGGGGGCATGTCCTGCGGAAGGCTCATGTGCAGGAAATGCACCGGCCGGATCGGCGACGGATCCGACCGGCCGCGGGCGACGACCTGGCGAATGTAGTCGATCCCGATGCCGGTGAAGCTCAGTCCGAACAGGCCCATCGTCAGCAGGACGAGCTGGATCCCGAGGACCTGCAGGCACCGCAGGCGGTAGCGCCAGGCCAGACCGAACAGCCGGCGGATCAGCTCCGGATTGGACGGCCCCGTGGCTGCGCGTGTCTGCGGAGAACCCATTCGGCGCTCACGCTACGCGGACCCAGGGCGGGTGCACGCGATTTCTGCCTTCGGGACGGAACGCCT
>PLTZ01000049.1 GCA_003164715.1 Opitutaceae bacterium
AGCGGCCCAAACCAGAAAGCCCTAGCGCGGGGGGGCCGCCGTTCCGGCTTGCGCATCCCGGGCGCTGATCTTGGTTAACCCACGCGTGCCCTCCGCAGACAAGAACTTCGTCCACCTCCACGTCCACTCGGACTACAGCCTGCTGGATGGTGCCTGCCGGATCGACCAGCTGACCGAGAGGGCCGGCCAGCTCGGGATGAGCGCCCTCGCGCTTACGGACCATGGCAACCTGTTTGGGGCCATTGACTTCTACACGGCCGCAAAGAGCCGGGGGATCAAGCCGCTGATCGGATGCGAGCTCTACCTCGCCGAGGGCTCCCGGCTTGAGAAACAGGGCCGAAGCGACGAGGGGCGGAGCATCTTCCACCTGGGGCTCCTGGCCCGGAACCTCGAGGGCTACCAGAACCTTCTCAAGCTGGTGAGCGACGCCCACCTGAAGGGCTTTTACTACAAGCCCCGGACGGACCTGGACACGCTGGCGCGCCATGCGGGGGGCCTCATCGGCTTCACCGGGTGCCTGGCGGCCCTGGTGCCCCAGCACCTGCTCCACGACCGGTGGGAGGAGGCCCGCAAGGCCACGGCGAGGTTTGTCGACATCTTCGGGCGCGAGAACTACTTCGTCGAGATCCAGGACCACGGGATCGCGGAGCAGCACAAGATCATCCCGGGTCTCCTGAGGCTCGCGCGGGAGTTCGGGCTCAAGGTGATCTGCACGAATGACGTCCACTACGTGCACGCGTCGGACGCAGGCTCCCACGACGCGATGCTCTGCATCCAGACCGGCTCGAAGATAGAGGACGAGAAGCGGATGCGGTTCGAGGGGCAGCAGTTCTACCTCAAGTCGCGCGCCGAGATGGAGCGCCTCTTTGCCGAGGTCCCGGAGTCGGTCGTCAACACGCAAGCGGTCGCGGAGATGTGCGACGTCACAATCCCGTTTCCCAAGGGAAGCGAGCGCTACCCCAAGTACCCCCTGCCCGCGGAGGTAGGGACGGACCGGACCGGATTCCTGAGGCGCCTGTGCATCGGCGGCCTCTCGAGGCGCTACGCGGTCGACTACGGGGCGCCGGAGAAGGCGGCCGACCCCGCGCTGGCCCGCGTCCTCGTGGACCGGCTCGACTACGAGCTGGGCGTAATCGAGAAGACCGGCTTCCTTGACTACTTCCTCGTCGTCTGGGACTTCATCGACTGGGCCAAGAAGCAGGGGATCCCCGTCGGCCCGGGCCGCGGCTCGGGCGCGGGCTGCCTCGTCGCGTACCTGCTCGGGATCACCAACCTGGACCCCTTGAGGTTCAAGCTGCTCTTCGAGCGCTTCCTGAACCCCGAGCGCGTCTCGCCGCCCGACTTCGACATCGACTTCTGCATGCGCCGCAGGGGCGAGGTGATCGACTACGTGCGGCGCAAGTACGGCGACGCCTGCGTCGCCAACATCGTCACCTACGGCACCATGGGCGCGAAGATGGTGATCCGCGATGTCTCGCGCGTCCACAGCCTGCCGTACGCCGAGGCCGACCGGCTGGCGAAGATGATCCCCGACGAGCTCAACATCACGCTGGAGCAGGCGGTCGCCAAGTCGGCCGAGCTACGCGAGGAGGTGGAAAGGAACCCCGCGGCGAAGAAGATCTTCGAGCAGGCGAAGGTCCTCGAGGGCATGGTCCGGAACACGGGCAAGCACGCGGCGGGGATCATCATCACCGACCGGCCGCTCGAGGAGTTCGTGCCCCTCACGCTCCAGGAGGGCGACGTCACGGTGCAGTTCGACATGAACGCCGTCGGGAAGTTGGGGCTGCTGAAGATGGACTTCCTGGGCCTGAAGACCCTCACGGTGATCGCCGACGCCGTGGACAACATCCGGCGCACCGCGGATCCCGGCTTCGACATCGAGAGGATTCCGATCGACGACGCGAGGACGTTCGCGCTCCTCAACACCGGAAGGACTACCGGGGTGTTCCAGCTGGAGTCCGGCGGCATGCAGAATCTCTGCCGCCAGCTCCAGGTGTCCTCGATCGACGAAATCATCGCGCTCATCGCGCTCTACAGGCCGGGCCCGATGGAGTGGATCCCCGACTACATCCGGGGCAAGAAGGACCCGAGCACCGTGCGCTATCCGCACAAGCTCCTCGAGCAGGTCTGCAGCGAGACCTACGGGGTGATGGTGTACCAGGAGCAGGTCATGGAGGCGGCGAAGATCGTCGCGGGCTACTCCCTCGGGGGGGCCGACATGCTGCGGCGGGCCATGGGGAAGAAGGACCCCGTCGCCATGGCCGAGGAGCGCGGGAAGTTCGTCGAGGGGGCAAAGCGTCTCCACGGCATCGACGAGAAGACCTCCGATGCGATCTTCGACATCCTCAACAAGTTCGCGGGCTATGGGTTCAACAAGTCCCACTCGGCCGCGTACGCGCTCCTCAGCTACCAGACGGCCTTCCTGAAGGCCAACTACCCCGTGCAGTTCATGGCGGCCATGCTCAGCTCGGAGCTCGGCAACTCCGACAAGGTCGCGCACTTCGTCGCCGAGTGCGAGGCGATGGGCCTCGGGGTGCTCGGCCCGGACGTCAACGAGTCGCGGGAGATGTTCACGCCGGTCGGCGGCAAGATCCGGTTCGGGCTCGCCGGGATCAAGGGCGTGGGCGAACTCGCGGCGCAGCGGATCATCGCGGAGCGCGAGGCGAACGGCCCGTTCGCCGACTTTGACGACTTCGTGGCCCGGGTCGACGGCAGGGCGGTCAACAAGCGCGTCCTCGAGCACCTGGTGAAGACGGGCGCGTTCGAGTTCAGCCGGGTGGGAAGGCGCCGGCTCTTCGAGTGCATCGACGCCGCGATCGCGGCGAGCTCCGCCCAGGCGAGGGACCGGGCGGCGGGCCAGGACAACTTCCTCGGAACACTCGCGGGGCCGGCGCGCCCCAACGGCTCCGTCCATGCGAACGGCGACTCGGCGCCGGACTTCAGCGCGCACGAGCGCCTCTCCTTCGAGAAGGAGCTGCTCGGGTTCTACGTGTCGGGGCACCCGATGAACACCTACCACGGGCTTTGGGAGGCGATCGACACCGCCCCCGCCGAGGAGCTTCCGGGCCTTCCCGACCGCGGGGAGTTCCGCCTCTGCGGGATCGCCGGCAACCTGGTCAAGAAGTACGCCAAGAAGGACAACCGCCCTTGGGTCGCGTTCACACTGGCGACCCGCGGGTCGACCGTCGCGCTCAACATGTTCGCCGACGCGTTCGCGAGCTTCGGGTCCGTCTTGGCCGAGAACGCGCCGGTGCTCGTCCAGGGCAACATCATACGCGGGGCGGACGGCCCGCGCGTCAACGTGAAGGAGTGCTACCCCCTCGACCTTGCGGTGGCGCGCGCCATCCGGAAGGTGACCTGGCTCGTGAGGCCCGGAGCCCCGGAACTCGAGGGTTTCCTGCGCAGGCTCCGGGAGACGGTCGTCCGGGAGCCGGGCGACACGAGGATGGAGTTCGCCGTCGTGCTGGACGGGGGCGTGGCGCCGGTGGCCGAGGCCAGCGCGGCGCTCTCGTGGCGCCTTTCGGCGCCTGCGTTCCAGGAGCTTCGCTCGCACCCGGCGGTCGCCGGGATCCGGATCGAGACGCGGCCGCTCGAGCTGAAGCCGGACACGCGATGGGCGAGACGCTAGAGAATCACGCGGCCCGGGTCCTGCAGTCGCTGCGCCCCGGGGTTGCGGCCGACGCGGCGCTGCGGGACTACCTCGCGGGCAACCGGAGCCTGGGCGCCGTGGGCCGGCGCTCCGTCAGCCGCGCCGTGTTCGCCTACTTCCGGTGGCTCAACTGGCTCGAGCCCGCGCAGTCCCTACAGAAGCAGGTGGTCGGCGCGCTCGGCCTTCAGGCGAGGTTCGACCGCGACCCGGCATGCATCAAGACGGCCGCCCTCGCCGCCCGCGCGGTCCCAAGCTGGCTCGCGGGGGAGATGGATGTCTGCGCGGCCTTCCTGCGCGTCCTCCAGCGGGAGCCCGCACTCTGGATCCGCGCCAAGGCCGGCGCGGCCCGCGACCTGGCCGCGGCCCTCGGGTCATGCGAGGAGCCCGTCCTGCCGGACCTGGTGCAGGCCCCGTCCGGGCTCTCGGCCCTGCGCTACCGCGGGACCGCGGACCTCCACAGGGCGCCCGGCTTCCAGTCGGGGCTCTTCGAGATCCAGGACCTCTCCTCGCAGCTTGTGGGCCACGCCTGCGCGCCCGAGCCCGGCGAGACCTGGTGGGACGCGTGCGCGGGCGAGGGCGGGAAGGCACTTCACCTTTCGGACCTGATGCTCAACAAGGGCCTCGTCTGGGCGACCGACAGGTCGGTGCGGCGGCTTTCGCTCCTAAGGAAGCGCGCCGCGCGCGCGGGCATGTTCAACTATCGGTCGGCGGTCTGGACGGGGGCGGCGTCGGCACCCTTCAGGGTGAAGTGCGACGGCGTCCTGGTCGACGCGCCGTGCAGCGGCGTCGGCACCTGGCAGCGCAATCCCCACGCCCGGTGGACCACCACGCAGGGCGACGTCGCCGAGCTGGCGGCCGTCCAGGCGGGGCTCCTCGGGCGCGCCGCCGCGTCCGTGAAGCCCGGCGGGAGGCTCGTCTATTCCGTGTGCACGCTGACCCGGAGCGAGACCGCGGCCGTGGCCGACGGCTTTGAGGCGGCCCACCGGGATTTTGAGCCCGCGGCGCTCCCGATCGCCGCCGGGCAGCCCAGGATCGCGCTCCTGCCACAGGACCTCGACGCCAACGGGATGTTTATCGCCGCGTGGCGGCGGGCGCGCTAGTGGCGTGCCGCCGCGGGCCCGACCCGCAAGAGGGATCTCGCTTGCAGCGGGGCCGTATCGGGGGATCTTCTGCCCCCGGATGACCATGATACACGCGCACTTTCGCCCGCTCCTCGCGTTCGCGGCGCTCGCGGCCCTGCAGTCGGCGGGGCTGCGCGCCGCCCCCGAATACCCCGCGCAGGGCCCAGATATCTACGACACGCATGCGGACGCAGAGGCGCAGATCGCCGCGGCGGTGCGAAGGGCGGCCGCGGAGCACAAGCGCGTGCTGCTTGATTTCGGCGCAAACTGGTGCATCTGGTGCCGGCGGCTCCATGCCACGTTTGAATCCGACCCGTCGGTGTCCGCGGCCCTCGGCAAGGGGTTCGTAGTCGTCATGATCGACGTCAACACCCGTAACGGCGTGAAGCGCAACGCAGGCGTCAATGAGAGGTACGGAAACCCGATCCACCACGGTATTCCCGTGCTCGTCGTGCTGGATTCCGACGGCAAGCAGTTGACGACGAAGGACTCTGGGGAATTGGAGGAGGGCGAGGGGCACAGCCCGGCGAAGATAACGGCCTTCCTTGCGCAGTGGGCTCCGCCGGGGCGCCCGTAGGCTTGCCCGGACGCTCCGCATCGGGCACCGTCCTTTCCGCCATGCTCCCAGACCTTTCCGACCGGCAATGGCTTTGGTGCGCCGCGGGATTGTACGCCGTGGGGCTGCTCCTCGGCACGATCTCGCTCGTGCGGGGTCAAAGAACCTCCGGGGTCCTCATCTATTGCGCGATTTTCGTCGGCTATGTCCTCCAATTCATTGGCCTGGGTGTGCGCGGGCGCGCCACGGGCGGCTGCCCGCTCGGCAACCAGTTTGAGATCTTCCAGTTCACCGCCTGGTCCGCGATCACGCTCTATCTCGTCGTCGGCGTCACGTTCCGCTCGAGCGTGCTCGGCTTCTTCACCTCCTGCCTCGGGGCGGCGCTGACGGCGGTGTCGCTCTCGATCCCGGCCTGGGACGCCGTGAGGCGCACCCACATCTTCGGGGGCAACCCCTGGATCGAGCTCCATGCGGCGCTCGCGATCTTCAGCTACGGGGTCTTCGGGCTTCTCGCCCTGACGTCGGGGCTGTTCCTGCTGCGCCACTTCTCGCTCAAGTCGAAGCGCCTCGGGGGCTGGTTCTCGTTCCTGCCCTCGATCCTCGACCTCGACCACATCGAGATGCGCCTCCTGACGGCCGGATTCGGCCTGCTGACCCTGGCGCTCGCGTTCGGCTCGGTCTACTGGACGAGGGACTTGGCCTCCGTCGACCATGCGAAACTGGCCGCGACGGCGGCGGTCTGGGCCGGGGCCGCCGCGGCGCTCCTGCTCAGGTCCTTCGGCCGCCTCCTTGCGAGGCGGTTCGCCTGGGCATGCCTCGCGCTCTTTGCGGCGGCGCTCCTGTCGCTGGCGGCGGTCGACGAAAGCCGGCACCCGGTGGTGTCCCCGCCCCAGGAGCGGGCCTTGCGATGAGCGGGCCCTGCCTCTTCGTCATCGGGGCCACCCACCAGAACGCCCCGCTCGAGGTCCGCGAGCGCCTGGCCCTTGCCTCGGAGGGCGCGATCCGGGACGAGCTGGTCATGGTGGCGGGAATTAGGGAGCTCGCGGTCCTGAGCACCTGCAACCGCGTCGAGTTCTACGGGGTCGGGTCCGACGAAACCGCCGCGGACTCGGTGCAGGCGGCGTACTGCGCGATGCAGGGGTTTGACCCGGCCGAGTTCGAGCGGATCAGGATCCGGCTGACGGGAAGGGAGGCCGCGCTGCACCTCTTCGAGGTTGCGAGCGGGCTCGATTCCCAGCTCGTGGGCGAGAACGAGATCTTCGGGCAGGTGAAGGAGGCCTATGCGGCCGCCCACGCCTGCGGCTCCACGGGAGCGGTCCTGAACCGCCTCTTCCAGAAGGCGTTCCAGGCGGCGAAGCACGTGCGCACGAGCACCGGCATCTCCTCAGGCCGCGTGAGCGTGGCAAACGTCGCCGTCGACCTCGCGGCCAGCATCTTCGGCAGCCTTGCCGAGTCCAAGGTGCTCGTGCTGGGAACGGGCGAGATCGGCGAGGGGACCGCCCGGGCGTTCAGGAGCCGGGGCGCGGAGGACCTCGCGGTGTCCGGGCGCCGGCCGGAGCGGGCCGCGCAGGTCGCCTCCTCCCTCGGCGCCGGGACGGTGCCTTTCGAGGAGCGCGACGCAAGCCTCGCCCGCTATGACATCGTCGTGTGCTCGACCGCGGCGCCCTCGGCCGTGCTGAGCGCCGCCGCCATCGCGGCGGCCATGAAGAGGCGCCCCGCCCGCCCGCTCCTCCTGATAGACCTCGCGCTGCCGCGGGACGTCGAGTCTGCCGCGGCCGACCTCCAGAACGTCTTCCTCTACAACCTGGACGACCTCGCGCGGATCGCGGAGAAGAACCGCCTGGCCCGCGAGGCCGAGATCGTCCGCTGCCGGTCGATCCTGTCCCAGCGCGCCGACGGGCTCTGGGGCCACGTCCAGCAGTACCTCGATTTGGCCCGCGGTCCGGCTCCGGGCTCGCCCGCGAGGAACCCCGGCGCGGCGGGCCAGGCCGCCGCGCCCTGAGCGGGCGCTAAGGCAGCATCCGGGCGAGCCAGTCCGCGGCGCTGGCGCCCGACGGGTTCGCGAGCATCGCCCGGAGCTCGGCGGACTGCGCGCCGGTGCGGGCCCGGCGGAGCGGGTCCTCGGTGCAGGCGGCGAGCTCGCCGGCGAGCGCCAGGGGCGACGAGGCCCCCTGGATGAATTCCGGGTACATCGGCTCGCCGAGCAGGATGTTCGCGATCCCCAGGTAGGGAACCCGCACGAGCCAGCGGCCGGCCAGGTAGGTGAGGAGATCCGTGCGGTAGACGATGGCTCCGGGGATCCCCGCGAGGGCGCAGTGCATCGACATGGTCCCGCTGCTCGTGAGGACGGCCCTGGCCGAGACCGCCGTCCCCGTCTCGAGGAGCCGGATCGCGGGCGGGAGCCCCGAGGCCTCGAGCTGCGCGCGGAGGGCGGCGCTCGGATAAAGGATCACCGCGGAGGCCTCCCGGCCCGCGCGCGCGAACTCAAGGAAGCCCCCGACGAGGGCGGGAAGGATGAGGCCGACGGCCCTGGGGCGGCTGCCCGGCAGCAATAGCACCGGGCCCGCGGGGTCGTGGCGCACCGGCGGGGCGTAGTCCGGGGCCATGAAGGGGTGCCCCACGAATTCCACGGGCAGGCCCGTGTCGGCGTAGCAGCCGACCTCGAACGGGAAGATCACGGCGAGCGCGTCCAGGTTGCGGGCCATCTCGAAACGGCGGCCAGCCCTCGAGGCCCAGATCTGCGGGCTGATGTAGTAGAGGGTTCGCACCGAGCCGCCTCCCTTTGCGCTCACGCCGCGCAGCCGGAGCGCCTCCGCGATCCGCAGGTTGATGCCGGAGTTGTCCACGAAGCAGACCGCCGCGGGGCGGTGGCGGGCGATCCACCCGACGGTCCCGTCGATGAGCGCCCTGAAGAAGGCGAGGTTCGAGAGCGCCTCCGCGAAGCCGACCACCGAGACCGTGGTGCGGTCGTAGAGGAGCTCGGCCCCGGCCGCGGCGAGGCGGGGCCCCCCGAGGGCCGAGACGCGCAGCCCGGGCCTGCGCTTGAGGAGCCCGGCGACCATGCGGGCCGCGTGCTCGTCGCCCGAGTGCTCGCCGGCCACGACGAGCAGGTCGGGCGCGCCGCCCTGCGGCGGGGGCAGCAGAAGCGAGGGGGAGCCCGTCATTTCCTTCGGATCTGGTCGGTGACGGCGATCGCCACCTCGAGCGCGCTCTTGCCGAAGGCGGCCCCGACCTTCGGCTGCCTCGAGCGCGCCACGCTGTCGACGAAGTGGGCCAGCTCGAGCGCGAGCGGCTCGCCCTTCTCGATCGGGATCTGGTGGACGGGGATCGAGCTGGTGTCGCCGGCCTTCACGAGGCCCACCTTCATCTTCAGCCCGAACGCCACGATGTCGCTCTTGCGCACCAGGTGCCCCGACTGGTTCATGAAGTCGAGGGAGAGGTAGGCGTTCTCCTGGAAGATGCGGATCTCCCGGGCCTTCTTCAGGCTCATCCGGCTCGCGCTCAGGTTCGCGACGCACCCGTTCTCGAACTCGATGCGGGCGTTCGCGATGTCCTCGGTCTTGGAGAGGATGCTGATCCCGGCGCTGTCGATTTTGGCGATCGGCGACTTGACCAGCGCCAGGATGATCCCGATGTCGTGGATCATCAGGTCGAGCACGACGCCGACCTCGGTCCCGCGGACCTGGTACGGGGCGAGCCTCTCGGCGGTGATGTACCTCGGCCGGTTCGCCTCCTTCTCGAGGAAGGCCATGACCGGATTGAAGTGCTCGACATGGCCGACCTGCACGAGGCAGTTTCCGGCCTGGGCCGCGGCAAGGACGCGCTCGGCCTCGTCAAGCGAGGCGCAGAGCGGCTTCTCGATCAGGAGGTGGCAGCCCCGGGCGAGGAGCGGGAGGGCCACCTTCTCGTGCTGGTCGGTCGGCACGACGACCGAGACGGCGTCGCACGACGACGCGAGCTCCTCGATCGAACCGAACCTCCTGCAGCCGAACTTGGCGCTGATCTCGGCAGCGCGCGCCCCCGACGTGTCGTAGACGCCCGCAAGCTCGGCCCCCGGGAGGGAGGCGTAGATCCTGGCGTGGTGCTGGCCGAGCGAGCCCACTCCAGCGACGCCGCATCGAATTCTTGGGGCGGGCATGTCCCAGACGCTAGCGGGCGAGGGTTCCGGGGCGAGCCACAAACCCCGGGGCGCCCTAGCCTGCCCCGAGGAGTCCCGCTTGGAGGAAAAGGCTGCGCCGGGCCTTCGCGGCGTGGGCCGCGTTGTGCGTGACGAGGACGAGGGCCGTGTTCGCCGAGGCGCAGAGGCCGAGGAGGAGCTCGACGACCCCGTTGCCCGTGCGCTCGTCCAGGTTCCCGGTGGGCTCGTCGGCGACGATGAGCCTCGGGCCGTTCATGAGCGCGCGGGCGAGCGCGACCCTCTGGCGCTCGCCCCCCGACAGCTGCGACGGCAGGTGGTGGGCGCGGTCGCCGAGGCCGACCTGACCGAGGAGCTCCCTGGCGCGGGCGCGGGCGGCCCGGTCCAGGCCCCCGAGGATGCGGCGCGCGAGGAGCACGTTTGCTTCGGCGTCCAGTTCGGGCACAAGGTAGAAGGACTGGAAGACCATGCCGAGGTAGGCGGCCCGCCGCCCGGCCCCGGTGTCCGTGGAGCCCTCCCAGGCGACCGTGCCCGAGTCCGGGGCGTCGAGGCCCGCCAGCAGGTTCAGGAGCGTCGACTTGCCCGACCCCGACTCCCCGCGGATGCTCACGCTCTCGCCGGCGGCGACGTCGAGGTCGACGCCGCGCAGCACCTCGAGGACCGAGTCCCCGCTCGGGAAGCTCTTCTTCAGGCCGCGGGCGCTTAAGACCGGCTCACTCACTGCGAAGCGCCTCCACGGGCTTCATGCGGGCGGCCTTCCACGCGGGAAGGAGCCCGGCCAGGGTCGAGATCACGATCGCCGTGGCCGCGATCAGCGCGACCGTGGCCCCGGAGAGGTGGGACGGCAGCTCGCTGAACTGGTAGTAGCGCCTCATGACCTCCTCGCGCTGGGTGACCCGGGTGACCCAGAGGACGAGGTTGTTGCGGAACGCGAGCCCCGTGAATCCCAGGGCGAGCCCGGCCGCGGTCCCCAGGACCCCGATGAAGAGCCCCTGCGCGCAGAAGCACGCCGCGACGTGGGCCGGCCGGCCGCCAAGGGCCCCCAAAAGCCCGATCTCGCGCGTCTTGCGGACGACCGAGATGAGGAGCGAGCTCATGACCGAGAAGGCGGCGACGATCACGATGAAGAGGAGGAGAAAGAAGATCATGTTGCGCTCGAGGTTCAGCACCCAGAGGAAGTCGGAGAAGCTGTCCTGCCAGGAGAACGCGCGGACGTCCGCCGGCAGGACGGCGTTGATCCGGGCGGCCGCGTCGTCCTCGTTGACCCCGGGCTCCAGGCGGACGTTGAGCCCGTGGACGGTGGTCCCGAGGCCGTAGAGGTCCTGGGCGAGCCGCAGGGTCCCGTAGACCGTGCTGCTGTCGAGCTGCTGGTGGCCGATCTCGAGGATCCCGACCACGCGGACCTGCCTCGGCAGGAACACCGCGTCGGCGCCCAATTTCTCGATGATGAGGGGCGAGTAGACCTCGATCGTGTCGCCCACGCGGGCGCCGAGGCCGGCGGCAAGCTGCTGGCTGAGGATGATCGAGTCGTCGTCTAGGTCGGAGAGCGAGCCGACCCGCACGTACTTGTCGAGCGGGGTGACGCGCTCGACGCTGTCCAGGTCGATGCCGCGGAGCATCGGGTACTCGGCCTTGTCGCCGAACTTGATCATCACGTGGTCGACCGCATAGGGGGTCGCCGCCGCGACCCCGGCGACCGACTCCACGCGCTTCACCACCTCCGGGTAGCCTGCGATCCAGCCTCGCGCCTTGACCTGCACCTCACCCTCCGTGTCCGTGATCATGTGCCGGATCTCGTAGGCGAAGCCCCCCATGACGCCCATGACGATGACGAGCAGCGTGACCCCGAGCGCCACGCCGAGCGCCGAGATGACCGTGAAGAAAGGGAACCAACGCCCCGTCGGGAAGAGCTGCCTCAGCGCGAGGTGGAGGTACCAGGGCACGGGATCAGGCGCCGTCCGCGGGCTTCGCGTCCGCCGGCCGAAGCTGCGGGAAGAGGATGACGTCCCGGATGCTCTCGGCGCCGGTCAGGAGCATGCAGAGCCGGTCGATCCCGACCCCCATGCCCCCCGCGGGCGGCATGCCGTGCTCGAGAGCGAAGAGGAAGTCCTGGTCGACGCTTTGGGGCTCCCCCCCGGCCTGCCTCTCGAACATTTCGCGCTGGACGTCGGGGTCGTTCTGCTCGGAGTACGCGGGCGCGATCTCCATGCCCCCGATGCACAGCTCGAACACGTCGAGCGTGTCGGGGTCCCCCCGGTTGATCTTCGCCAGCGGGCAGAGCTCCTTCGGCAGGTTCAGGACGAACGTCGGCTGGACGAGCGCGGGCTCGATCCGCTTCGAGAAGATCTCGTTCGTCACCTCGAAGTCCTCCCAGCCCTCCTCGACCTTCAGGCCCAGCTTCGCGGCCGCCGCCACATGCTCGGCGCGCCCCCGGCCGAACCAGTCCGGGTCGCCCGTCTCGGCGCGGATCAGGTCCTTGTAGGTCGCCTCGCGCCACGGCCCGCCAAAGTCGATCGTCTGGCCGCTCGACGGGTGCGGGACCTTGTCGGTGCCGAGCACCTCGCGGCAGACGGTGGTGAGCATGTCCCGGATGAGCGCCATCATCCCGCGGTGGTCGCTGTACGCCTCGTAGAGCTCGAGCATCGTGAACTCGGGGTTGTGCTTGCGGGAGATGCCCTCGTTGCGGAAGATCCGGCCGATCTCGAAGACCCGGTCGACGCCGCCGACCAGCATCCGCTTCAGGTAGAGCTCGAGCGATATCCTCAGGTAGAAGTCGAGCCCGAGCGCGTTGTGGTGGGTCGTGAAGGGCTTCGCGGCCGCGCCGCCCGCCACGGACTGCAGGACGGGGGTCTCCACCTCGATGTACTTGCGGTCCTCGAGGAACCTGCGGATGACGGAGACGATCCTCGCGCGCGTCAGGAGCCTCTTTCGCGACTCCCGGTTCACGACAAGGTCCAGGTAGCGCTGGCGGTACACCTGCTCGGGGTCGGCGAGCCCGTGCCACTTCTCCGGCAGCGGCCGCAGCGCCTTGGCGAGGAGGCAGAAGGACTCCGCGCGCACGGTGACCTCGCCGGCCTTGGTCCTGAAGAGGGTGCCGCGGGCCCCGATGATGTCGCCCAGGTCGAGCTTCTTGAACGCGGCGTAGGCCGCTTCGCCGAGGACGTCCTTCTTCAGGTAGAGCTGGAGCTCGCCCTGCTGGTCCAGGATCTTCACGAACTGGCTCTTGCCCATGTCCCGGATCGTCACGAGGCGGCCGGCGACCGCCACGGCAACCGTGTTGTCCTGCCCGTCGACGTGGGCCCTGACCGCCTCGCCCGAGAAATGCGTCGGCCTGAACTCGGCCCTGAAGGGGTCCGTCCCGCCCGCCCGGAGCTCGGCGAGCTTCTGCCGGCGCACGGCGTGCTGGTCGTGGGTGATGTCGGCCGGGATGTCGCTCATGTGAGCGGGTCACCCTGCCCCACGGCCGCCCTCGGGGCAAACGGAAACTTCCGCGGGTTCCTTGCTTGTGGTCCGCGGGCGTTCGCCTTCATCCTCGGGACATCAATCCTGAGACAAATCCAACCGTGGACACCGCGCGCAAGCCCGCATGGCTCCGGGCCAAGCTCCCCTCGGGGCCGGGCTTCTCGGCCGTACGCGGGCTGGTGGACGAGACGAGGCTCCACACCGTGTGCCAGAGCGCCCAGTGCCCGAACCTGGGGGAATGCTGGGCCCGCGGGACCGCGACCGTGATGATCCTCGGCAACATCTGCACCCGCTCGTGCGGCTTCTGCGCCGTGCAGACAGGCCGCCCCACCGAGCTCGACCTGGGCGAGCCGGCCCGCGTGGCCGAGGCGGTGGCCGTCATGGGCCTGAGGCACTGCGTCATCACGAGCGTCGCCCGCGACGAGCTTGCGGACGGCGGGGCGGGGGTCTGGGCGGCGACGATTCGCGCCGTGCGCCACCGCAACCCCTCGACCGCGATCGAGGTCCTGGTGCCGGACTTCAAGGGCAGGACGGAGGACGTCGACACCGTGCTCGGCGCCCGGCCCGACATCTTCAACCACAACGTGGAGACGGTCGAGCGCCTGCAGCGGCCGGTCAGGGTCCAGGCCCGCTACGACCGCTCGCGCTCGGTCCTTCGCCACGCGAGGGACCGGGGCTTCACGGTGAAGACCGGGATCATGCTGGGCCTGGGCGAGCGACGCGACGAGATCGAGCGGACGCTGCGCGACCTGGCCGGCGACGGGGTGCGGATCCTCACGATCGGCCAGTACCTCCAGCCGACCCGCCAGCACCTGCCCGTGGACCGGTGGGTCACGCCGGAGGAGTTCCGGCACTGGAGGGAGTTCGGGCTGTCGGTGGGGTTCGGCGTCGTGGAGAGCGGGCCGCTCGTGCGCTCGAGCTACCACGCCGACCTGCAGTCGCTCAAGTACACGGGCGAGGAGCACCTGAACACCAAGAACGCGCTCGCCAGCGCCTGAGGAGCCCCCTTTTTCGCCATGTGCGCCCTAACCACCCAGAGGGAAATCGTCGAGAACTGGCTCCCGCGCTACACGGGGGTCCCGCTGAAAAAGTTCGGCCAGTACATCCTGCTCACGAACTTCCAGCTCTACGTGGACAAGTTCGCCAAGGCGCACAACGTGCCGGTCCACGGGCGCGACAAGCCGATGCCGACCGCCACCGCGGGCAAGATCACGATCATCAACTTCGGCATGGGAAGCGCGAACGCGGCCACCGTGATGGACCTGCTGAGCGCGATCCGGCCGCAGGCGGTCCTGTTCCTCGGCAAGTGCGGCGGGATCAAGCACCGCGCCGAGGTCGGGGACATGATCCTGCCGATCGCGGCGATCCGGGGCGAGGGCGCCAGCAACGACTACTTCCCCCCGGAGGTGCCGGCGCTGCCGGCCTTCGCGCTCCAGAAGGCGATCTCCACCACCGTGCGTGACCACGGGCAGGACTACTGGACCGGCACGGTGTACACGACCAACCGGCGGATCTGGGAGCACCACGAGGAGTTCAAGAAGTACCTGAAGCGGATCCGCGTCATCGCAATCGACATGGAGACCGCGACCATCTTCATGGTGGGCTTCGCCAACTCGATCCCGACCGGGGCGCTGCTGCTTGTGTCGGACCAGCCGATGCTCCCGGAGGGCGTGAAGACGCTTGTCAGCGACCGGAAGGTGGACGAGTCCTTCGTCGGCACGCACCTCCAGATCGGCATCGACTCGCTCAAGCAGCTGATCAACAAGGGCCTTACGGTCAAGCACCTCAAGTTTTGATCGAGGTCAGGGGGAGACGTCGAACCAGAAGGGGGCGAAGGTCTCGCTTCCGCCCAGGTTCACCTCGCTCCAGATCACGTAGCGGCCCGGGCTCGGGATCGCCAGGCGGAAGGTGAACTGCGGGCGGGCGGGGTCGGGATGCCTCGTCACGGCCTCCCCGTTCGGGTGGATGTGGGCGAAGCCGCTGCGCCGGGCGTCGAAGGCCACGAGGTGGGCGAAGGCGCCCATGACGGGCGAGAGGGGCACGGGCCCGCCCGCGACCCTCCGGATGGCGAGCCTCAAGCTTGCGGGGACCCCCGCCCGGATGGGGAGCGACCCGGGCGAGAGCGTGAACACGTACCCGCCCTGCCTCGCCTCCCACGAGGCCGCCTGGGACCCGGCCGCGACGGGGCTTGGGGGGCCGTCGACCGCCATCTCGGCCTCGGCGTAGAGGCCGCGGTTCGTCGCGACGGGGGTGAAGTCGGCGAAGAACCGGTACATTCCCCCGAACCTCGGCCTGAACCGGAAGCGCCACTGGCCGGGCCTCGCGCCCGGATCCGGGTGCACGTGCTGGTAGTCCTCGAGCGAGGGGTCCGTGATGAGCAGATGAATCCGCCGGGTCTGGACCAAGAGGAGGTCCTGCGGGGCGATCGGCTTGCCGCTGAAGGTGGTGAGCGTGAGGGTCGCCGCCACGTCCGCCCCGGCGCGGGCGGGGCCGGCCGCCGCCACCGTGAGCGTCACCGGCGACTTGACCGCGACCACGGGCAGGAACTGGGGGTTCGCGGGGTCGCAGAACTCGATCACGTTGGCGCCCTGGACCCGGAAGTCCATGTGGCTCAGGTTGGTGCCGGTCGGCAGCAGGCGCACGACGACAAAGAGCGCGGCGGCCGCGAGCGTGATGACGGCGATCCGCCTCTTCTGCGAGGACCCGAGCCGCGGGCTGTCCGCCGGGTGGGTCATTTTCGCATCCGCTCGACGAACTCCTTCGGCTGCCACTGGCTGCCGTCGGCCCTCCACGCGACCCGGCCCTTCTCGTCGACGAGCAGCGTCGCGAGCGTGTGGTCGAGGAGCTCGCCCTTGAACTCGGCGATGACGCCGAACTGGGTCAATAGGTCGCGGATGGTCGGCTCGGGGCCCGTGAGGAAGGAGAAGTTCGTGGTGTCGATGCCCCGCTGGTCGGCGTAGTCGCGCAGGACGCCCGGCGTGTCGTGGGCCGGGTCCATGGTGACGGAGACAAACTCGATATTGGAGACGCCGGCCTCCCGCGCGAGCTTCTGCGTGGCCATCATCTTGGAGGTGGAGAGCGGGCACATGTTGGCGACGGGGCAGCGCGTGTAGATGAAGTTGAGCATGACCTGCTTGCCGCGGAACCGGGCGCTGTCGACCACGCGGCCGTTCTGGTCGTAGAGGACGAAGTCGGGCACGGCGTCGCCCACCTCCCGGTACGCCTGGCCGCCCTTGGCGAGCGTGTCCTGGCGCAGCATGCGGGCCCCGGCCTCGACCGAGTCGCGCGCCGCCTTGTCGTCGGGCCACAGGTTCTCGAGGCGCAGGTCGTCGCCAGGCCCGACCACGAAGTCGGCGCGGATGGACTCGCCCGGCTTCGCGGTCGCCGCGTCGCCCGCCGAGACCGCGAACTCCATGGTCATCGCGGGCATGTAGCCCTTCACCTCGTCGTGCCGGACGACGAGCACCTTCTTGGCGGCGTCCACGGAGACGACGACCCCGGTGAGCGGGAAGCGCCGCTCGCCGCTCGGCGGCGAGGACGCCGCGGCCGATTGCGTGGCGGATCTGCCGCAGCCCGCCGCGGCGAGGACCGCGGCTAGAGCCGCGAGGGCGGCGATGCGGCGGACGGGATGGGTTCTCACGGCATCACCAATCCGCCGGCGGAAAAAATTGTCAAAGCGTTTGGTGCGGACACCATGGTACCCTCTCCCACCCGCTCCCTTAAGCCCATGGCTCCTTCCTCACCTTCCGCCCGAACCGCCGGCCACAAGCCCGCGCTCGCCGCGTTTTCGGCGCTGGCGGCCGGCTGGGTGTTCGTCCTGGTGACGCTTGGCGCCTTCACGACAAGCATCGGCGCCGGAATGGCCTTCCCCGATTGGCCCCTCTCGAACGGCTCCCTGAACCCGGCCGGGTGGCTGACGAACGTCGCCATGTTCGCCGAGCACTCGCACCGCCTGAGCGCGGGCCTCATGACCCTCCTGACGGTCGCCCTCGCCGCCTGGATCTGGCGAAGCGAGTCCCGGCGGTGGCTGCGCCGGCTTTCGCTCTTCGCCGTGGGGCTCGTCGTGGCCCAGGCGGTCGTGGGGGGGCTGCGGGTCCGCCTCGACCCGGTGCAGGTCGCGGCGGTCGACACGAGCCTCGGCCGGCTCTTTGCGATGCTCCATGCCTGCCTCGCGCAGGCCTTCGCCTGCACGCTGATCGCGATCGCGGCGGGATGCTCCCGGGCCTGGGTCACGAGGCCCTCCGGCGTCGGCTGCGCGGTGCGCCGGGCGGGGACCGCCTGCTGCGCCCTCGTTTTCCTGCAGCTGGGGATCGCCGCCGTGATGCGCCACAGCTTCGCCGGTCTCGCGATCCCCTCCTTCCCGTGGTCGAGGCCGGACGGCGGCCTTCTGCCCGCCGCCTGGGACTTCCGGGTGGGGATCGCCTTCGCGCACCGGGCCATGGCCTGCGTCGTCGCGGCCGCCGTGGCCGTGTTCGCGGCGGCCATCTGGCGCGACCGGGCCTCGACCCTCGCGATGCGCTGCGGCGCGGCGGGGCTCGTGGGCCTTCTCGCCCTTCAGATCCTCCTCGGGGCGCAGATCATCCGCACGTCGCGGGACCCCGCGGCCACCACCGCGCACGTCCTCGTGGGGGCGCTGACGCTCGCGGCCGCCTTCTGGCTCGCGTGGCTCGCCCACCGCGACCAGGTCGAGGCCCCGTCCGGAACATGAGCGGCAATGCACCCGGCGGCGCCCGCCTCGCGGACTACCTCGAGCTCACGAAGCCGAGGCTGAGCCTCCTGTCCGTCGTGACGGCGCTCGTGGGGTATTTCTCAGCCCGCCCCACGCACGACCCCGCCCGCGTCGCCTTCCTGGCGCTCGGCGCCTCGCTTGCGGCCGGGGGCGTCGCGGCCTTGAACCAGTGGATCGAGTGCGACACGGACGCCCGGATGAACCGGACCGCGCAGCGGCCCATCCCGACCGGCAGGATCGCCACGGGCTCGGCCTTCGTCCTCGGCTGGGGGATGTGCTTCGCCGCCCTCATCATGCTCTTCACGCGGGTCGGCAAGCTCTCGGCGCTCTTCACGCTCCTGACCATCGCCTCCTATCTCGGCTGCTACACGCCGGCCAAGCGCCTGAGCCGCTGGAGCACCGAGATCGGCGCCGTCGCGGGGGCGTTGCCCCCGCTGATCGGCTGGTCCGCCGCCGAGGGCGGCGTCTCGGCCCTGGGCTGGATCCTGTTCGGCGTCCTCTTCTTCTGGCAGATCCCCCACTTCATGGCGATCGCGTGGATCTACCGCGGCGACTACCGCGCGGTGAACTTCCCGATGCTTCCCGTGCGCGACCCGTCGGGCGGGAGGGTGGCGCGCTGGTCGCTCGGGGCCACGCTCGCGCTCGTCGCCGTGAGCCTCCTGCCGTCCTTCCTCGGGCTCGCGAGCGCGTGGTACGCCGCGTGGGCGGGCGTCGTCGGGGCCTGCTTCCTCTGGCGGGCGGCGGCGTTCATCCGTGCCGCGGACCGCGACCGCGGGGCGCGCCGGCTCTTCCTTTTCTCCCTCGCCTACCTGCCGCTCCTCCTCGGCGCCCTCGTGGCGGACCGGCTCCTCCTGCGCTGAATATGAACGTCCACGACCTTCCCAAGATCGAGGCCGCGCTGAACGCGGTCGCCACCGGCCTCATCACGGCCGGATTCATCTACATCAGGCGGGAGCGGCGCGGCGCCCACAGGGCCTGCATGCTGTCGGCGGCCGCGGCGTCGGCGCTGTTCCTCGTGTTTTACCTGACGTACCACGCCCTGATGCGGGGGGCCCATACCCCCTTCGGGGGGACCGGCGCGATACGGGCGGCCTACCTCGTGATCCTCTGGACCCACATCCCGCTTGCGGCCCTGATCGCGTTCCTGGTCCCGCGCACCTTCATCTTCGCACTGCGGGGGGACTACGGCCGCCATGCCGCATGGGCCCGGGTCACGTTCCCGATCTGGTACTACGTCTCCGTGACCGGGGTCCTCGTCTATCTCTTCCTGTACGTATGGTGGCCGGCTTCGGCCTAGCGGACCCGCTCGGGCGGCGCATCGGCCGGCGCCGCGTCAGACGCAGCCGGGGCCCGCGGGGCGTCGCCTTGGGGTTCGGCCTGCGCGGGGCCGAGCGGACCCCCCGCGGCGGCAAGGCGCTCGCGCGCGTGGTCGACCTGGCCGTTCGCGGCCCCCAGGCGGGCGGCCTGCCGGTCGGCGAGGTCGGCAAGGTACGCCGCCGAGGCCGTGTCGCCGGGGCGCGTGCGCATGAGCGCGTTCTGGCGCATCGAGTCCTCGAGCGCCGCCTTCTCGGCCGAGGCCCGTTCGAGCTCCCATGCGAGGCCCTGGCGGAGCACGTGGCGAACGCTCCGGCCGTCGATCATGCGAAGCGTCGCCTCCTCCACCGCAGCGCTGCCGCTGGCCGCGCCGCTCGCCATGACGTGGAACCGGATCTGCTGGACGGCCTCGTCCAGGTCGGCCTGCTGCGGCGGCGTGAGGCGCCCCGCGGCCCCAGAGCGCCACATGGAGAAGGTGACGTAGTCGCGGGCCTGCACCTTCGCCTCGAGGGGATCGCTCGGCCCGCAGGCGGTGACCGCAAGCCCCACAAGGAGCGCCGCAAAGGCCGCCCGGAGCGCCCCGGCGGGGCCCCGGCTACGAGGGGAGGTCGTGGTCACGGTGACGGGCATGAAAGTCGCGCTCCGACGGGGAAGCCAAGGGAGGACGGCCGGCAGGACGGTCGCCGGGCGCCGCCCGCCTACTTGACCGTCAGGAAGCCCCTCATCCCGGCCTGATAGTGGGCCGGGAAGGTGCAGAGGTACGGATACACCCCGGGGGTCGCGGGCGCCTTGAAGTCGGCCTCGCCCGATTTGCGCGGCCCGAGGAGGTCGATGTGGGCGATGATCTCGTCGCTCTTCGCCGCGGGGATGTAGCCGGTGTCCTTGGCGCCAAGCGCGGCCGCGTCGAAGGCGGCGACGTCCGTGTCGGCCTTCAGGAGGACCCAGTTGTGCCCCATGACCTCCCTCGGCTGGGTGCCGTTGTTGGTGAGGATGACCTGCAGGTCCTCGCCGGGCTTGGCCTCGATGGCCGTGACGTCGTACTTCATGGCGTCGCCTGCGGTGATCTCGATCACCCGGGGGCCCGCCGCGGCGGAGGTGGACTGCGTTGAGGTGTCCTTCTGGCCGCAGCCGCAGGTGACAAGGGCCGCGAGGGCGCTGACAACGAGGAAACGCGTGTTCATGGGCCGGAAAGTTCGCCGCGGTCCCTCTCCTTGGCAAATCGAAACACGCCTTTTGCGGCCGGGCGGGGGCCGGCTGCGCCCCGGCGGGCGGGTATTGTGCCCGGCCGGGGGGCGGCCCCCTTGGGACCGGGCTCCGCAGGGAATGAAAATGTGTCGCAATAGGGCTTGAAATGCTCGGACGTTCCCTGACTCTACCCGGGAGTTTGACGGCCGCCCCAGGGCGGCTTTCTTGCCCGACTGCACGTAATGCGTTTGTTCCACACTTTCACTCCACTCTCCCAAATCACCCGCTGCGCCGCCGTCCTGGCGGCGGTCTTGCCCCTCTCAGGCTGCTTTTGGTTCGACGGCCCGCAGTCCACGTTCGATCCCAACGGCCCGGTGGCGCGCCACCAGATGGACGTCTTCTACGTCACGTGCTGGGTGGCGCTGTTCATCTTCGTGGTGGTCGGCAGCGTGCTCGCGTACGCGATGGTGAAGTTCAGGGCCCGCGGGGAGGGCGACCTGCACGCCGAGCCCCCGGAGCAGGGGCACGGCAACCCGGTGGTCGAGATGAGCCTGATCGGGGCCTCCGTGCTCGCGCTGGTCGTGATCGCGGTCCCCACCCTGCGGGAAATCTGGTACACCTACGAGGTGCCGGTCGAGGAGAAGGCGAACGCCTATGAGGTCACGGCGACGGGCTACCAGTGGTGGTTCAAGTTCGACTACCCCGCCGAGACCGCGCAGACCCTCGACGCGACCGCCAAGGCGGTCGGCGCCCCGTTCTCGACCGCCAACGAGCTGGTGATCCCGGCGGGGCGGCCCGTCCACATCAACCTGCGGACGGTCGACGTGATCCACAGCTTCTGGATCCCGAAGCTCGCGGGCAAGGTGGACATGATGCCCAACCGCGGGAACCACCTCTGGGTCCAGGCCGACAAGCCGGGGTACTTCTGGGGGCAGTGCGCCGAGTTCTGCGGCGAGTCCCACGCGGTCATGCGCTTCCGCGTGATCGCGCTCGGGCCCCGGGAGTTCAACGACTGGGTGAACGCCCAGATGGCCCCCGCCCACAGGGTGGCCGCGGCGGCGGCCGGCGCGGGAGCGCCCAAGGCGCAGTTCGCCGCCTACCGCACCTTCAGCCGCAACGAGGCCGGGTTCACGGAGAAGTTCGACCGGTCCCCGCTCGACTCGTGGCGGGCCCAGCAGCTGCCGGGAAAGGACGAGGACCCCGCGCTGATCGCCCGGGGCCGTGAGCTCTTCTCCTCGAAGACCTGCGCCAGTTGCCACACGATCCGCGGGGACGGCTACATCGGGGTCGTGGGGCCGGAGCTGACGCACGTCGGCGCGCGCTCGACGATCGCCGCCGGCCTCCTCGAGAACAACCGCGACGAGCTCCACCGCTGGATCCACGCCCCGAACGAGGTGAAGCCCGGCAACACGATGTGGGTCAAGGGGTACCTCGCCAACAACATCAAGCTCACCCTGGAGGACGAGGACGCCCTGGTGAACTACCTGGAGAGCCTCAAGTAACCTTAGACCCATGGAAGCCCTGGCAAAAACCGATTTCCTCGCGAAGGACGACCTGCCCGAGAAGCCGTTCGTCCTCTGGCGCCCGACGGCGAAGACCGGCCTCATGAGCTGGCTCACCACCGTCGACCACAAGCGGATCGGCTTCCTGTACGGGATCTCGGGGCTCTTCTTCTTCATCTTCGGAGGGATCGAGGCGCTGCTCATCCGCATCCAGCTCGCCGTCCCGAACAACACCTTCCTCACGTCCGCGCAGTACAGCGAGATGTTCACGATGCACGGAACGACCATGATCTTCCTGGTCGTCATGCCGATCGGCGCCGCGTTCTTTAACTTCATCATGCCGCTGCAGATCGGGGCGCGCGACGTGGCGTTCCCGAGATTGAACGCGTTCTCGTTCTGGACCTTCCTCGTGGGCGCGATCATCGTGAACCTCGGGTGGTTCATGAAGGGCGGCGCCCCCGACGCCGGCTGGTTCGGCTACGCCCCGCTGACGACGCGCACCTTCAGCCCGACCCACGCGATCGACATGTGGGTCATGGGCCTGCAGCTGCTCGGCGTCGCCTCCATCGCCGCGGCCCTCAACTTCATCGTCACCATCATCAACCTGCGCGCGCCGGGCATGACGATGATGCGCCTGCCCGTCTTCACGTGGATGACGCTCTTTACCTCGTTCCTGATCATCCTCTCCTTCCCCGCGATCACGATCGCGCTGATCGAGATCATGATGGACCGCCTCTTCGGGACCAACTTCTTCGAGGTGTCCAACGGGGGCCTGCCGATCCTCTGGCAGCACCTCTTCTGGATCTTCGGCCACCCGGAGGTCTACATCCTGATCCTGCCGGCGATGGGCATCATCTCGGAGATCTTGCCCACGTTTGCGAGGAAGCCGCTCTTCGGCTACCCGGTCGTGGTCTTCTCGGGGGCCTCCATCGGGTTCCTCGGGTTCGGCGTCTGGAGCCACCACATGTTCACGACGGGCATGGGCACGACGGCGACCGCGGCGTTCGCGCTGATGACGATGGCGATCGCCGTGCCGACGGGCGTCAAGATCTTCAACTGGATAGGGACCCTCTGGGGCGGCCACCTCTCGATGCGCACCCCGATGATGTTCGCGCTCGGCTTCCTGTGGATGTTCATGATCGGCGGGCTCTCGGGCGTCATGCACGCCGCCGCGCCCGCCGACGCCCAGCAGCACGGCAGCTACTTCATCGTCGCCCACTTCCACTACGTGCTCATCGGCGGGTCGCTCTTCGCGCTCTTCGCCGGCATCCACTACTGGTTCCCGCTGATGTTCGGCCGCAGGGTGAGCGAGTTCTGGGGGAAGCTCGCGTTCTGGCTGGTCTTCGTCGGGTTCAACGTGACGTTCTTCCCGATGCACTTCCTGGGCCTTGAGGGCATGCCCCGGCGCACGTTCACCTACGACGCCAACATGGGCTGGAACACGGGCAACTTCTGGTCGACCGTCGGCGCCTTCATCCTGGCGATCGGAGTCGCCGTGTACTTCCTGACGATGATCTACACGTACTTCAGGGGGGCGCGGACCACGAGGGACCCGTGGGACGCCCGCACGCTCGAGTGGAGCCTGCCGAACCCCCCGCCGGAGTATAACTTCCGGGTGCTGCCGACGGTGCACGCCCGCGACGACTGGTGGTACGAGAAGCGCCACACCCAGGAGATTGCGCGCGAAGCGGCGGAGCACGCGAGGGCCGAGGACGCCCACGGCGGCATCCACATGCCCTTCCAGTCGATCTACCCGTTCTGCGCGAGCGTGGGCATCCTGATAGGCGCCATCGGCGTCGCGGTCGTGGACCCGGCCAATCCGGCCCAGTATCCCGGGTTCTGGGGCCCGAAGATCGCGGTCACGATCCTCGGCGGGGCGATCATGTTCGTGTCCGTGGTGCTCTGGTCCCTCGAGGGCAACGAAGGCTACCACATCCACCTGAACGAGGACGGCAGCATCAAGGACGACGCCGGGCACGCGCCCGCCGGCCACTGACCCTAGGACCCCCGAACCCCCTTCATGAGCAGCACCGCGGCAGCCACCCTGAACCACCACCACGATCCGACCACCTCCACGGGCATTGCGAACAAGAAGCTCCTGATGTGGGCCTTCCTGGCGTCGGACTGCATGTTCTTCGGCTGCCTGATCTCGACTCACCTGATCTACCGGCTGCACCCGCCCCCGGGCACCCCGCCGGCCCGGGAGGTGTTCAGCATCGAGCTGACGTCGTTCTCGACCTTCATCCTGCTCATGTCGTCGCTCATGATGGCGCTCGCCGTGAACGCGATCCAGAAGGGCAACCTGAAGAGCCTGCGCTGGTCGCTCCTGACCACCATCTTCTTCGGCTGCATCTTCCTCGGGTGCCAGGTCTACGAGTTCAGGAACTTCGTGTTCGAGAAGCACCTGACGATCACCAACAGCATCCTCGGGACGACCTTCTTCACGCTCACGGGGACCCATGGCCTGCACGTGCTGATCGGCGTCATCTGGCTTTCGGGGATGCTGCTCTACTCGTTCACCGGGCGGCTCACCGAGAAGGACTCGATCGACGTCGAGTCGATGGGCCTCTACTGGCACTTTGTTGACATTGTCTGGATCGTGATCTTTACGGCCGTGTACCTCCTCGAGTACATCTGAAGCGACCTTCCCGCAAGAAACAGCCATGAGCGCCATCGCACCCGCAGCCCCCGCCCACGCTCACCCGCTTGAGCAGAGCAAGTTCTGGATCTTCGTCCAGATCGCCATGCTGCTCGCCGTGATCACCGGGCTCGAACTGGTCACCGTCTACCTGCCGTTCATGAAGTGGCTCCTCGTCTCGGCGCTCGTGATCCTCTCCACGGTGAAGTTCATGTTCGTCATCTTCTACTTCATGCACCTGCGCTGGGACAAGGCGTTCTGCACGATCCTCTTCTTCATCGGGCTAATCCTCGCGGGCGGCACCATGTGGGCGCTCCTGAAGCTCTTCGGGGCCGAGGCGAGCAAGCCGCTCCCGGTGACGGCGCTCGAGCCGCCGGCGGCGGTCATGCGCGTCGCCTGATGCGGGCCGCCGCCCGGGCGCCATCCGGGCCTCCAACATGATCGACTGGCGCCACTGGCACAACGAGCCGTTCCTGACCGGCGGCCTGATCCTCGCCGGATGGCTCTACGCGCTCCTGGCCGGGCCGCTGCGGCCGCTGCTCGCGCCGGGCCGGCCCTACCCCAGAGCCAAGGCGCGCCTGTTCTACGCGGCCCTCGTCCTCTTCTACCTCGCGGTCGGCTCGCCGCTCGACCAGGTGGCCGAGCGCTTTCTGCTCTCGGCGCACATGGTGCAGCACCTGCTGATCATGTACCCGGTGCCGCTGCTCCTCCTCCTCGGGACGCCGTCCTGGATGGTGGACCCCGTGCTCTCGAGGCCGGCCCTAAGGCCTGCGCTTCGGCTCCTGCTTAGCCCCGTCGCGTGCGCCGTCCTCTCGACGGGCGTCATCAGCGCCTGGCACGCGCCGTTCCTCTATGAGTGGACCCTCCAGGACAAGCTGGTCCACGTGGCGGAGCACCTGATGTTCCTCGCCGTGTCGCTCCTCTACTGGTGGCCGCTCGCGAGCCCGTCGGAGGCCTTCCCGCCCCCCGGCTACGGCGCCCGGATGCTCTATGTCATCGCGACCGAGATCGCCATGATCCCGGTCTCGGCCTACGTGGTCTTCTCGGGCGACATCCTGTATCCCACCTATGAGTACGCGCCACGGCTCCTCGCGGGGTTCAGCCCCGCGGACGACCAGCTGATCGCGGGGATCATCATGAAGGTCTCCGGCATGGCGGTGTCGCTCTGCGCACTCGGCGTCTGCTTTTTCAAATGGTCAAGGGCGTCTCAAGCGGCGGGGACCTGACGGCGCGGCGCAGGCTCGCGCGCCTGGCGGCCGCCCCCCCGGGGGCCGCCGTCCTGCTCGCCTGCGCGGCCGTCCTCGCGCTGCGCCGGGCCCAGGCGGTCACGGTGCCGCAGTTCTGGGCCGAGGACGGGTATTTCTTCGAGCGGGCCTACGAGCTGGGCTGGCGCGCCTTCCTCGAGCCGTTCGCCGGCTACCTGCACACGATGATGAGGGTCATCGCCGGGTTCGCGGTGGCGGTCGACCCCGCGCGGGCCCCGGCGCTCTTTGTCGCCAGCTCGGCCGCGGTCACCCTCTACGTCGCCCTTAGGACGCTCTCCCCGCGCTGCCCGCTGCCGAAGCTCGGCGGGGCCTGCGCGCTGGCGGTCGTCCTTGTCCCCGACACCTACGAGGTGCTGCTCACGGTCGTGAACCTGCAGTGGGTGATGGGCGCGGGGATGGTGCTGCTCCTCATTTCCGGGGACCCGAGGGGCGCGCGGCAGTGGGCCCACGACCTTGCCGCGGCCGCGCTGACGGGCCTCACGGGCCCCTTCTCGATCGTGCTTGCGCCCCTCTTCGCCTGGCGGGCCTGGAGCCGGCGGACGCGGGGGAGCCTGGCGCTGGCGGCGGTCGTGGCCGCGTGCGCGCTCGTCCAGGGATGCCTCGTGCTCACGGGCCCCGCGATCGGCGCCGGCGCCCCGGGGGCATCCGTGGCCTTCCGGCTCCTGCTTCCGGCCGTCGGGCGCCGCGTGGGCGCCTCGGTCCTCATGGGGTTTCTGGCCTCGCCGGCTACGGACCAGATCCTAGGCACCGTGGCGGGGATTGCGACCCTGGCCGGCGTGGGCTACCTCGCCCTGCGGCGCGGGCCGGACCGCCAGGCCCGCTCGCTCCTCGGGCTCTCGTTCTTCCTCCTCCTCGGCGGGGCGCTCTATCGGACGCGGTATTCGCTGGACGACTTCTTCCGTCCGCTCGCCCACGCGCGCTACGTCTTCATCCCGCAGCTCCTCGCGATGTGGCTCCTCCTCTTCTGCGTGGGGCGGAGGGGGATCGCCGGGAGGGTCGCCCTGGCCCTCTGCGCCCTCTCGCTCTTAACCAACCTGCCCCGCTACCGGGAGCCCGCGTTTGCCAACATGCGCTGGGACCTCTACGAGGCGAGGATCCGCGCGGGCGAGCCGGTCGTGGTGCCGATCAACCCGCGGGGCTGGGTCGTGCCCCTGCCCCCCCGCGGGAAATGAGGGCGCCCCGCCCAGGACTCCCGTGGGCCCGGAGCGGGACGCTCGAGGGGGCGCCTCAGGCCTTGGCCGGGGGCAGGAGGTCGTCGATCGAGTCGCTCTCGACGCTCAGGTCGGCGAAGAGCCACGACGAGAGGTAGCGCTCCGCGGACGAGGGGATGATCACGACGATCTGCTTGCCCTTGTTCTCGGGCCGCTTCGCAACCTGGATCGCGGCCCAGACCGCCGCTCCCGAGGAGATCCCGATCGGGATGCCGTCGAGCTTTGCCACCTGCTTGCTCAGCGGCGCGGCGTCGTCCTCCTTAACAGTGATCACCTCGTCGTAGACCTTGGTGTTGAGGACCGCGGGCACGAAGCCGGCCCCGAGGCCCTGGAGCTTGTGCGGCCCGGGCTGCCCGCCGGAGAGGATCGGGGAGCCGGCCGGCTCGAGGGCGATCAGCCTGAAGGACGGCTTGCGGGGCTTGATCACCTCGCCGATGCCCGTGATGGTGCCGCCGGTGCCGATCCCGGAGATGACGATGTCGACCTTCCCGTCGGTGTCCCGCCAGATCTCCTCGGCCGTCGTCCGGCGGTGCACCGCGGGGTTGGACGGGTTCGAGAACTGCTGGAGAATGACGCTGTTCGGGATCTTCGAGGCGAGCTCCTCCGCCTTGGCGATGGCGCCCTTCATCCCTTTCGCGCCCTCGGTGAGCACCAGGCGGGCGCCCAACACCTTGAGGATCTTCTTGCGCTCGTTCGTCATGGTCTCGGGCATCGTCAGGACGAGCTTGAGGCCCTTGGCCGCCGCCACGAACGCGAGCGCGATGCCCGTGTTGCCGCTCGTCGGCTCGATGAGGATCGTGTCCTTGTTGATGCGGCCGCTCTTCAGGGCGTCGTCGATCATCGCAAACCCGATCCTGTCCTTGACGCTCGAGAGCGGGTTGAAGAACTCAAGCTTGAGGAGTATCTCCGCCTGCGCCCCGTGGGCGGTCGCGGTCCGGTTGAGGCGGACGAGGGGGGTGTTCCCGATCGTCTCCGTGATGTCATTGTATATCTTGGCCATATTGGGTTGTGGGTTGGTTTTTCGGTTTGGGAAAGAAAAGGGGGGGCGGCAGGGTGCTAAATGGCGTAGTCCTCGTCAAACGAGTGGGACTGCCGCAGCCGCAGCCGCACAAGGTCGTTCACGCCGAGGTCCAGGTCGGCGAGCTCGGACCTCGAGATCTCGACCTCGACCTGCTCGCGCGTCTGCACCTGCTCGAGGAGAAGCCTCGCGTGGGGGCCCGCCGCGTGGATGTGGCGCACGATGGCGGAGAGGCCCGAGCCGCCCGCGTCGTGCGGCGACACCTCGATGTCGTGCGGGCGGACGTAGATCTGCCCCTCGGTGTTCGGGTCCTCCGCCGGCCCGCCCCGGCGGCGGGCCCCGGCGAGCGCGGGCGCGCGCAGCACGTTCACGTTGCCGAGGAACTGGTAGACGAACGGCGAGGCCGGCCTGTCGTAGACCTGCTGCGGCGTGCCGACCTGCTCCACGTGGGCCTTGTTCATGATCACCACCTCGTCGGCGATCTCGAGCGCCTCCTCCTGGTCGTGGGTCACGAAGATCGTCGTCAGCTGGATCTCGTCGTGGAAGCGCCTCAGCCAGCGCCGCAGGTCCTTGCGCACGCGCGCGTCCAGGGCCCCGAAGGGCTCGTCGAGGAGCAGCACCTTGGGCTCGACGGCAAGCGCGCGGGCCAGCGCCACGCGCTGGCGCTCGCCCCCCGACAGCTGCGAGGGGAAGCGCCCGGCGAGCCCGTCCAGCTGGACGAGCTCGAGCAGCCGGTGCGCGCGCTCGGCGATGGCCTCGCGCGACGGCCGGTCGCGGCGCCGGCGAACCCGCAGCCCGAACGCCACGTTCTCGAAGACCGACATGTGGCGGAAGAGGGCGTAGTGCTGGAAGACGAAGCCGACCCTGCGCTTGCCCGCCGGCAGGTCCGTCACGTCGTCGCCGTGGAAGAGGACGCGCCCGCTTCCCGGGTCGGCGAACTCGAGGCCCGCGATGATCCTTAGCAGCGTCGTCTTGCCGGAGCCGGACGGGCCGAGCACCGCCACCAGCTTCCCTTGCGGGACGTTCAGGTCGACGCCGTCGAGCGCCGTGTAGGCCCCGAACTTCTTGTAGAGGGAGTGGGCCTCGATGCTCATGCCGATCCCGTCTGGCGCCACTCGACGGCCGACTTGACGACGAGCGTCGCCAGCGCGAGGAGCGCAAGGAGCGAGGCGACCGCGAACGCCCCCGCGATGTTGTACTCGTTGTAGAGGATCTCGACGTGCAGCGGCATCGTGTTGGTCTCGCCGCGAATGTGGCCGCTGACAACCGAGACCGCCCCGAATTCCCCCATCGCGCGCGCGTTGCACAGGATGACCCCGTAGAAGAGGCCCCAGCGGATGTTCGGGAGCGTGACGCGCCAGAAGGTCTGCCATCCGCTGGCCCCGAGGGTCACGGCGGAGTACTCCTCGTCGGTGCCCTGGGCCTGCATGAGCGGGATGAGCTCGCGCGCGACGAAGGGGAACGTGACGAAGGTGGTGGCGAGCACGATGCCCGGGACGGCGAAGATGACCCGGATGTTGTGGGCGATGAGCCACGGGCCGAACCAGCCCTGGGCTCCAAAGATGAGGACGTAGATGAGCCCCGCGATGACCGGGGACACCGCGAAGGGCAGGTCGATCAGCGTCGTCAGGAGGCTCTTGCCCGTGAACTTGAACTTCGAGATGGCCCACGCCGCCGCGACGCCGAACACGACGTTGGCGGGGACGACGATCGCCACGGTCAGGAGCGTCAGCCGTATGGCGGCCAGGGCGTCGGGCTCGCGCACCGCCGCAAGGAAGTAGGCCCCGCCCTTCGCGAAAGCCTGGGCGAACACCACCACGATCGGCAGCACCAGGAAGAAGGCGAGGAACGCGAGCGCCACGGCCGTGAGGAGCCAGCGGGCCCAGGCGGGGTCCCTGTTCGCGCGCGGCGTCGGCGCGTGGCCCGGGCGGGCCGGGAGGGCGGTTGCGATTGCGGAGGCCAAGGTGCGGGTGGGGGGGGTTGGGCGGGGCGGCGGATCCTGGGTGCGGCGGGCCCGGGCCCCAACAGGGAATCACGTCATATCGCGTGGTAGCGGCGGCTCCACTTCTGGAGCAGGTTGATCAGCAGCAATAGGACAAACGACGACACGAGCATCACGACCGCGATCGCCGTTGCGCCGCGGTAGTCGTACTGCTCGAGCTTCGTGATGATCAGCAGCGGGACGATCTCCGTCCTCATCGGCATGTTGCCCGAGATGAAGACGACCGAGCCGTACTCCCCAAGCGCCCGCGCGAACGCGAGCGCGAAGCCCGTGAGGAGGGACGGCATGAGCTGCGGGATCAGGATGCGCACGATCGTCTGCAGGCGGTTCGCCCCCAGGGTCGAGGACGCCTCCTCGATGTCGGGCTCGAGCTCCTGGAGCACGGGCTGCACCGTCCTGACGACGAAGGGCAGCCCGATGAAGGTCAGGGCCACGAAGACGCCGGTCCAGGTGAACGCCACCCGGATGCCGAGCGGCGCAAGCCAGCGGCCCACCCAGCCGTTCGACGAGTAGAGCGACGTGAGCGCGATGCCCGCGACGGCCGTCGGCAGGGCGAACGGGAGGTCGACCAGGGCGTCGACGAGCTTCCTGCCGGGGAAGGGATAGCGCACGAGCACCCACGCCACCACGAGCCCGAAGACCATGTTCACGAACCCCGCCGCAAGCGACGCGCCGAAGCTCAGCTTGTAGGCCGCGACGACCCTCGGCGACGCGACGACGGCCGCGAACTCGTGAAGGCCCATCCCGGCCGTCTTCAGGAACGCGGCCGATAACGGCACGAGGACGATCAGCCCCAGATAGGCCAGCGTGAACCCGAGCGAGAGCCCGAAGCCGGGCAGGATGGAGCGGGAGCTGCGCGCGCTCGACATCGTGCGGAACGAGGGGGGATAGGTGCCCCGGCGGGGCGGGAGGGCTGTCGGGCTCATTGGGTCTCGCGCATCCGGAACGCCCTTTAGAGATGCTGGCCGTAGGCCTGGAAGGCGCGGTAGCGCAGCAGGAACCGCTCGAGGAGCGTCACCGCGGCATGCTGGTAGGCGTCATCCGACCAGGCCCCCGGAATGCGCAGCGTGAGCTCGAACGGCGCCAGCGGCAGGTCGCGCGCGACGGACAGCGGCCCTTCGCGGGCCGGCGCGCCGTCGGAGCGGGCCTCGAAACGCACCGGGAACGAGCGCGTCTCCTGCGAGGTGATGAGCTCCAGGTCCGGCGACGCCGCGTCCGAGTACACCCCGCGGACGCGCAGGACGATCAGATCGTCTCCGGCGGGCCCCGTCTCGACCCTGACAAACCCGTGGTAGCCGCGCTGACGCGCGTCCTTCTCAAGCAGCCCGATTTCCGGTGGTGCACCGCGGCTCCACGGCGCCGCCGCCAGGCCCCGGTCGCCCTCGCCGCGGACAAGGCCCAGGACGTCCACCAGGGGGAAGAAGGTCAGGTTCAGCGCGTGGCCGGCCTCGCTGCTGGTCGCCAGGCGCGTCGCGAGGGCCACGAGCGCCCTCGAGGCACGCAGATCCCTGCAGTCGAACCCCGCGAGGAACGCGATGCGCCACGACTCGTCGCATGCGTGGGGCCCGAAGAAGACGAACCGGGGGAGATAGGCCGGCTGGCCGCCGGCCGGCAGGGGTCCCAGGGGCGACGCGAAGACATACCTTGAATTCTGCGAAAGCGCGTAGAGCTCGCTCAGGTCAGCGCGAAGCATGGCGGCGGGAACACCGCGGTCGGCCGCGGACGGGGCGGCAACTGGGTAGGGGGTGCTCATGGGATCGAGGAGGCGGGGCATCGGGCGGGCGCGGCGGCTTCTGGGGCTTACTTCTGGTAGATCTGGTCGAACACGCCGCCATCGGCGAAGTGGGTCTTCTGCGCCGCCGTCCATCCCCCGAATACGGCGTCTATCGTGAAGAGCTCCAGCTTGGGGAACACGGAGGCGTACTTCGCTGCCGCCGCAGGGCTGCGCGGACGGTAGAAGTTGCGGCCGGCGATCTCCTGTCCCTCGTCGGAATAGAGGTAGCCGAGATAGGCCTTGGCGACCTCGGTCGTGCCCTTGCGGGCCGCCACCTTCTCGACCACGGCGACGGGGGGCTCGGCCAGGATGCTGGACGAGGGGACGACCGTCTCGAACTTCCCGGGGCCGAATTCCTTGCTGGCCAGGAACGCCTCGTTCTCCCAAGCGAGCAGGACGTCCCCGATCTCCTTCTGGGCGAATGTGATCGTCGATCCGCGGGCGCCCGAGTCGAGCACCGGCACATTCTTGTAGAGGGCCGTGATGAATTCGCGGGCCTTCTCCTTGCTCCCGTACTTGCGCTCGGCGTAGCCCCAGGCCGCCAGGTAGGCCCAGCGCGCCCCGCCGGAGGTCTTGGGGTTCGCCGTGATGACCGAGACATCCGGGCGCACGACATCATCCCAGTCCCGGATGTGCTTCGGGTTACCGCGTCGCACGAGCAGCACGATCGTGCTGGTGTAGGGCGTCGAGTTGTCGGGGAACTTCGATTGCCAGTCCGCCGGGACAAGGTCTCCGTGCGTGTGCAGCTGGTTGATGTCGGCGGCGAGCGCGAGCGTCACGACGTCGGCCTCGAGGCCGTCGATCACGGAGCGCGCCTGCGCGCCGGATCCCCCGTGGGACTGCTTCACCACGACGTTGTCGCCCGTCTTGGCCTTCCAATAGGCGGCGAACGCGGCGTTGTACTCGGTGTAAAGCTCCCGGGTCGGGTCATAGGAGACGTTAAGGAGTTCGAGGGTCTTCGCGCGAGCGGCCGATGCGGCGAGAAGCGCCGCGAGGGCGAGCGTGGCCGCGAGACCGGGGGCCCGGCGGGTTGATGGGAATAGGTTCATGGACGGGAGTGTGCCTGTTTCTGGGGAGGGGCTCCGTCGACGGGTTGGCCACGCGATCCGCGGTCTGTTTTCGTTGGCTCCGGGGTGTCCGGTCGGGCTGGGAAAGTCATGGGTCAGGGGGATCCCGGGTGCAGGGGGGCCCGCTCCGGGGCCCCGGACCCGAGCCGCGTCTTCTCGGTGCGTTCGATCTGGGTCACCCGGCCGTCGTGGACGACGAGCTGCACAACTCCGTACCGGAGGTTCCGGACCTGGGCGCGCACGAGGGCGAGCCACTCGGGTTCGCCCGCGGGATGCGCTGTCTCTGCGCTGGGTTCCGTGGACATGGGGGGCGGGTCTTGCGGGCTAGATCGAGTACTCGCCGAGGATATGGTGCAGGACCCCGTCGGTGGGCGAGTTCCGGCCCCGCCTGGGGGTGCGGCCCCTGCGGGAAAGCTGCGCACGCGCGATCCGCGCGGGAAGGCGCGACTGCACTTCCCCCGCGCCCCCCTGCGGGGAGAACGGCAGCGAGATGCTGTCGCGGCGCATCTTGCGAAGCGTGATCTCCACCACGTCGGCGAGGGAGTAGCGGTCGAGGATGTCGGCGATCGCGTTGCGGACGTCCAGCATGAGCATCCGCAGCCCGCAGTGCGCCTCGTCCGGGCAGGTGCAGGGCTCGTACGCCGTCTGGGAGACGCACCGGATCGGGGCCAGCGGGCCGTCGATCAGCCGCACGACCTCGCCGATGAGGATCTTGTTTGCGGGCCTGGCCAGCCGGTAGCCCCCGAACTTTCCCCGCTCGCTCTCGACGATGCCGGCCTCCTTCAGCGCCTGCAGGATCTGCTCCAGAAACTTGACCGGCAGCTGCTCGCTCTCCGCCAGCTCCGAGACCTGCACGAGCTTGCGCTTCATCTCCGCGGCGATCCCGAGGTTGATGAGGGAACGGAGCGCGTACTCGCCTTTCTTGGAAAGCTTCATGGAGGTATGATTTAAATCTACATTAATTAAGTATGGTTTAACACAAGCCCTTTCGCCCTTCGCGCGTCATAAATCCGCCCCGCCGCAAACGAGCCAAAATGGCAGTAACTCGTTGCTGAAACTAGAACTTGTAAACTTCTGCGAGCGCGGTGCCTGTCGTGGCGCCGGCGCCCGAAACCTCGGCGGTGTACGATCCGGGAGGAAGCGTCACCACCATCGCACAATCCGCGGAGCCGGCTGTGAGCGAAAACGCACCCTCGGCGCTCATGTCGGCGGCCGTGGCCCGGCGGACGCTCGCGCCCGCGGGCAAGGTGCCCGTCACGGGGGTATTGCTCCAGCCGGTGCTTGTCGCCACGACGCTGCCGTTGCTCAGGTTCTGCAACGAAAGGACGGGCGCGGCGAGGGTCCCGGTGAGGCCGAAGCCGGCGAGAGCCGGGCCAATTCCCCGGATGAGGAGCGTCGCGGGCTGCGCCCCGCCGATGACAAACCCGGAGATCGCCACCGCCGAGCCGGTCCCGACGAAGCACCGCGACGAGATGTTCGCGAAAACCTCAGTATCCGTCGTGTCCATCTCGTAGACCTCGGTCAGGGCCACGCCGCTCGTGCCGCCGACGCCGGTGGTTTCCACCGTGTAGGCACCGGGCGGCAGCGTGAGCACGATCGCCGAGTCGCCCGATCCGCTGCCGAAGCCGAACGCCCCGACCGCCGCCATGTCCGCCGCGGTTGCCTGGCGGAAGTTGT
Source organism: Opitutaceae bacterium (assembly GCA_003164715.1). GTDB lineage: Bacteria > Verrucomicrobiota > Verrucomicrobiia > Opitutales > Opitutaceae > Palsa-1447. The sequence goes on from PLTZ01000049.1 coordinate 34,306, forward strand.
TGGCGACCGTGGAGGCGCCCGCCACGGGTGGGTTTCCCCAGCCCGTGTCGCTGGCGATCAGCACCGAGCTTGAATCGTACACCGAAAGAACCGTGCCGGAGAGGGCCCCGGCCACACCGTAGCCGGTCAGGGCGGGACCCACGCCGCGGACAAGGATGTTCTTCGTGGTTCCGGCCGTCCCCTTGATAACGAAGCCCGCGATCGTGATGTTGGCGCCCGTCTCCACCTGGGAGCGGACGGAGATGTTCACGAGCCGGTGGGTCGGAGGCGGGTTCGCCATCGCGGCGAGCAGGTTGCCCAAGTTCGGGGTGCCCAGTCCCGTGCAGAGGTTGTAGCCGGGGCCGGCGGTGTAGGCCCCGTTGGTCCCGCTCGTGACGTCGTTGAACGCGCCGGTGCCCGCGAGCGGGTACAGGGCCGGATTGAGTAGGCCGATGGGTCCCTGCCCCCCCGCCGCCCGGGCCTGGTTGATCGTGGCCGTGATGGCGGCCCAGATCGGACAGGAGAGGCTGGTGCCGTTCACCGTCTTCAGCGCGCCGCCCATGTAGATGAGGGCGCCCACGTCGGTCCCTGTGAACGGCAGGAATTTCGGGCCCAGGTTCACACTCGTCAGGTTCGAATCCGAGACCGCCGCCACGTCGGGGACGCACCGCATCGTCTGCGAGGCGAGCACGGAGCCGCCCGTCTGCCACGACGGCTTCGCGAAGTAGCCGCTCACGCCCCCGGAGCTCGCGCTTGGCGTGGAGGTCGCCAGCTGGTTCCAGACGACCTCGCCGGTGAAGTTCCAGTTCCCGGTGAAGCCGGCGGTCGTGCCGCCGACGCCGGTGACGCTGGGATCGCTTGCGGGATACGAGACTGCGAGCGGCTGCGCGGCCGAGTAATTGCCCGGCCCGGTTCCGCCGTTCGGGTTCGAGCCCGCATCGCCGCTCGCCGCCAGGACCGAGACGCCGGCGGCCGCAAAGGACGCCATTGTCTGCGAGAACGAGCGCAGGAACGACGGCGGGTCGCTGCTCTCGATCGTCCCGAAGCTCACCGAGACGACGGTCATGGCCGGGTAGCTGGGCAGCTCGTTCTGGATCTGGGTGAAGCAGTCGAAGACGTTCTGCGAGAGGTAGAGCCGGATGGCCGCGCCCGGGGCCATCGCCCCGGCCCACTCGGTGTCGAGATCGGCTTCCGCCTCCAGGTTGCTTGCCGGGCTTCCCGACGGGCCGCCGTTCACGTTGATCGTCGTCACATTGCTCGTGCTCTGCGACGAGCCGATCGACGTCCAGAAGGACGCCAGGTCGGCGTTGCCGGCCGCCGCCTCCCCGACCACGGCGATCGTCTGCCCGGCCCCCGTCGCCCACGCGGGGATATTGTAGGCGGACGCCACGTTGTCCGGGGTGACGAAGACGTAGCCGTTGATGCCGTCGTCCGGCAGGGGCTGGGCCGCCACGCTGATGTGCCGCAGGCGCAACTGGGGCTGGAGCGAGTTCACGCTGAGCACCACGCCAGCCAGCTCGGCGGGCACCGAGGGCTCCGAGATCGCGGACGTGTATTCGCCGTCCGCGGCGACGACCCTTGCGAAGGCGATCCCGAAGGCCCGGGCGACCTGGGCGACGCTTCCCCGGATGAATACGGTGGTGTGGCAGCGGTCCTGCAGAGTCTGCAGAAAACCCTGCGCGGCGAGCCATGCCTCGACTCGTTCATAATCGGCGCGAAGGGGCAGGTACCTCGCCTCCATCTCCGCGGCCGGCACGCGTCCCCCCGAGGCGACGCGCGCCTGGAGTCCGTCGAAGTCGCGCATCCGCAGCGTCACGGAGAACAGGAACGGCGCGTTGAGCTCGGCCGGGGTCAACGCCGCGCGCACGATCCGCGCGCCCCCGAGCGTCCGGCCCCCCGCGTCCGGAAGCCGCACGGTCCCCTCGACGATGCGCGCATCCAGGTGCAAGGCGGCGGAACTCGCCGCCTTGCACGGAAGGATGATCAGCCCGGCCAGGGCGAGGCCTGCGAGCGTCAGTCTGGGGTCGTGGGGCACAGGCGTCGGCGGGGTCTACACCGCAATCCTGAGGCCGTCGTAGGCCAGGGCGAACCCGTCCGGCAGCAGCGCCTCCGCGGAGGCGTGCTCGGTCAGGTGGGTCAGGTGGGTGAGCCAGACGCGTCCGGCGCCGAGCGTCCTGCCCGCCTCGACGGCCTCGTCGATGCTCATGTGCGACGGGTGCGGCTGCGGGCGCAGCCCGTCGAGCACCACGGCATCGGCGCCCCGGGCGAGCTCGATGGCCTCCCCCGGCAGGCGCTTGCAGTCGGTGTAGTAGGCGAACCTGCGGCCGCTGCTGCGCTCCGTGAAGACCAGGCCGATCGTCTGGGCCCCTCCGTGGGGCAGCAGCGTCGACTGGATCGTCCCCTGCGCGAGCTCCATGACGGCCGGCATCTCGGCCAGCTTGAACGCGGGATACCCGCGGACGACCGGCCGCTCCATGATCGCATACGGGTAGATCGAGAGCACCCGCGCCATCCCCTCCTCGGTCGTGAAGACCGTGAGGGCCCTGCCGCCGAGAAGGTCGCAGAAGCGGCGCAGGTCGTCCATTCCCGCGATGTGGTCCGAGTGGCCGTGGGTGAGGACGAAGAGGTCGATCTTGTCCACCCCCTCCTTCAGGCACTGGAGCCGGAACTCCGGGGCGGCGTCCACCTGGATGTGGAGCCCGTCCATGACCACGTGGACGGACGCCCGCGTCCGCCGGTTGCGCGGGTCCGGCGAGACGCAGACCGGGCAGGCGCACCCAATCATCGGCACGCCCTGGGAGGTGCCGCTTCCAAGAACGATCACTTCCATGGTATGAGGGCACACGATTGGCCCACACGGGCCCCAAAGCACCAAAAAAAAGAGCCCCGGCCTGGTGGCCGGGGCTCATTGAATCAATGCTTCAGGGACCGATTAATAGTCCATTCCGCCGCCCGGGGGATGGGCCGGGGCGGACTCCTTCTTCTCCGGGATCTCGGTGATCATGCACTCGGTCGTGAGCAGGAGCCCCGCGATCGAGGCCGCGTTCTGCAGCGCCGTGCGGGTTACCTTGGTCGGGTCGACGACACCGGCCTTCACGAGGTCCTCGTACTTCTCGGTCGCGACGTTGAAGCCGTAGTTGCCCTTGTTGGAGAAGACCTCGCCGACGACAACCGCGCCCTCAACACCAGCGTTCGCGCAGAGCGCCCGGATCGGGTGCTCGATGGCGCGCCGCACGATCTGCGAGCCGATCTTCTCGTCGCCCTCGAGGCCGAGGGCGTCGATCACCTTCGCCGTGCGCAGAAGCGCGACGCCGCCGCCGGCGACGATGCCCTCCTCGACCGCGGCACGCGTGGCGTGCAGCGCATCCTCGACGCGGGCCTTCTTCTC
>PLTZ01000071.1 GCA_003164715.1 Opitutaceae bacterium
CATTGTTTAGTGAAAGATCAATAAGGCGCTCCCACTCGTCGAGTAGGCTCGAATCCACGCCCCGGACAAGCTCCCGGAGGTAATCCTCCATCTCGACCACCTCGGGCGTCTTGGCGGACTCGGGCACCGTCTGGGCCAGCACCTTCCACACCTGCGAGAGATGCCGAAGGAGCAGGCCCTCCATGCGCTGCAGGTCGTAGGCCCGGATGTACTCGGCGAACGAGAGGTAGCGCTCGTACATCTCGCGGGCCACGGACTTGGGCCGCACCACCTCCTGCTCGGCCCACGGGTGCGCCGCGACGAAGGCGTTGAACGTCTCGTAGATGAATTCCCTCAGGGGCTTCGGGTGCTCCACCTCCTCGAGTTTCTCCATCCGCTCCTCGTAGGGGATCCCGGCGGCCTTCAGCTCCTCGATCTTCTCGCCCTTTAGCTTGTTCGCCTGGCTTTGGAGAATGGGCTCCGGATCCTCGACGATCGCCTCGCAGAGCGTGAGGACGTTGAAGGGATAGTCGGGGCTCGCCCGGTCGAGGAGGGCGAGCGTGTCGATCAGGTAGACGGAGAGGGCCTGGTGCAGCGAGAATCCGGCCTGGAGCTCCACGTTGACCCGGAGCCTGCGGCCGGAGGGCTCGCGGGGGATCCGCTCGACGATCCGCCGGTCGATGAGCGCCTGGAAGAGCTGCCAGGCGCGACGCTTCAAGGCGCGCTTTCGCGCGGGTGTCTCGTGGCAATCGTTGATCAGGCGGCGCGCCGCCCGGCACCCGTCGGCCTCGCGGCTAAGGAGAAGGAGCAGCATCCCGTGCGAGACCGAGAAGCGCGACTGGAGCTCCTCGGTCGGGGCCGTCCGCAGCCGCTCGAAGGTCCGGATGTCCCAGCTCACGCTCCCGTCCGGGGGCCGCTGCTTCACGACCCTCTTCTGGCGCCCGTCGCGGCCCGCCTTCTCCTCGGCGCGCTTGTTGGCGATCACGTGCTCGGGGGCCTGGGCGATCACGTAGCCCCGCTCGTCAAAGCCCTTTCGCCCCGCGCGACCGGCGACCTGGCGGAAGTCCCGGACGCTTAGGACCGCGGACTTGTCGCCGTCGTATTTCCAAAGCTGCGTGAAGACGACGGTGCGGATGGGCACGTTGATGCCGACCCCGAGCGTGTCCGTGCCGCAGACGAGTTTCAGCAGGCTCTTCTGGGTCAGGCCCTCCACGAGGACGCGGTACCTGGGCAGGAGGCCGGCGTGATGGACGCCGATCCCGTGCCTGAGCCACCGCTTCATCTCCTTTCCGTAGGGGCTGCTGAAGCGGTAGCGGCCAAGCTCCGCCTGCAGGGCGGCCTTCTCCTCCCTGCTGCAGACGTCGAGGCTCATGAGGCTTTGCGCGGCCTCGGCGGCCGACCGCTGCGTGAAATGGACGAGGTAAACCGGCGCCCGGTCCTCCGCCAGGAGGGCGGCCACCCGCTCCTGAAGCGGCGTCTCCGAGTACTCGAACTCGAGCGGGACGGGGCGGCGGTCGCTTCGCACCGTGACGCAGGCCGCTCCGGTCAGCCGTCGCAGCTCCGCCTCGAAGAAGGCGGTGGCCCCGAGGGTCGCCGACATAAGGAGGAAGCGGGCGCGGGGGAGCGTGAGGAGCGGCACTTGCCAGGCGACGCCGCGGTCCGCGTCGGAATAGTAGTGGAACTCGTCCATGATGACCGCCCGCAGATCGCAGTCCTCCCCCCGGGCAAGGGCCATGTTGGCGAGGATCTCCGCCGTGCAGCAGAGCACCGGGGCCCCGGGGTTCACGCTCGCGTCCCCGGTCATCATCCCGACGTTCTCGGGGCCGAAATCCCGGCAGAGGGCGAGGAACTTCTCGTTCACGAGGGCCTTGATCGGGCAGGTGTAGACCGAGCGTTCGCCCGCACAGAGGGCCCTGAAATGGAAGGCGGTCGCGACCAGCGACTTCCCGGAGCCGGTGGGAGTGGCGAGAATAACGTTGCTCCCGGAGAAGAGTTCCAGGATCGCCTCCTCCTGCTCGGGGTACAGCGTGAGGCCCCTGTCCACCGCGACGGCGGTAAACCGCTCCAGCACGGCGTCCGCGCCGGCCCCGGCGGGTAGCGGCGCTAGAGGTGGCCCGGATTGCTGCGGGATCGGCATCACCCCAACAGGGCTCCGGCCGAAGGCGGTGACAAGCCCGCTTTCAGGGCGCGGCGGCGCTGCCTCCTTGAACTCCCCCGGGTTTCCCGCCTGAATTCAACGCCATGGACGACGCCCGTCTCGACAAGCTGCTCTGGAGCCTGCGGGTGTTCAAGACGCGCCCACTGGCCATGGCCGCCTGCCGCGCCGGCCATCTGCTTGTGGGGGAGATGGAAGCCAAACCGGGCCGCACCGTCCATCCTGGCGAAACCCTTGTCGTCCGCGTCGGGGCCGTGACCCGCACACTCAGGGTTGTCGCGATGCCGCGCTCGCGCGTCAGCGCAAGCCAGCTGCCGGAGTTCATGACGGACCTGACTCCGGCCGCCGAATATGAGCGTGCCAGACAGGCCGGCATCGAGCACATGCTCGCCCGCAAGAGGGGCATGGGCCGTCCCACAAAAAAAGAGCGCCGTGATATCTCGGAGTTGTTCGAGCCATAATGCGACAGTTAGCGTGAATGCGGTTTCTTTGCAGCGCCTCCGTCAGCTCGTGGCCCGGACCGGCTTCTTACCGCTTCAAGTGCTGCCCGAAGCGGGGCTTGAACTCGCATCTGTGATTTTACATTTACGTAATATCCCCTTCATCCATAGAGATACAACGGTCAACATCCTAGAATGAGGGCCAATGTTTGACCAGATGTGTAACTTTTTTGGCCCGAAAAAGGACATCCTAAGACAATCCTGCACTGTGTAGCTAGGTGTGTAACTTTAGGCCTAGAATCTCCAGGTTCTGATGTGAGCACGCACTTTCTTGAGCCACGCTGCGTGTAGGCTGGATATCAAGGCCGACACCCCGAGCCGCCCGCACCAGTGGGTTCACGTCACTTTGGTTAGACAACTCAAGGCCTCGCATGATATGAGCGTGCAGGCTCGCGTGAATTAAATGAATCACAAAGAGAAACCTCACTTCGTAATCGGAGTCGCCGGAAGTTCTGGCTCCGGCAAGACCACACTGGCCACCAAGTTGGTTACCCAATGCGCCGCGATTGGAATTTCGGGGCAAATCTTCTCGCTCGATAGCTATTACCGCCCCCTTGACCACATGAGCTTCGAGGAACGCAAGGCCCAGAATTATGACCACCCCGATTCCATCGACTCGGCGCTGGCGGTAAACCAACTGCGCGACCTCTGCACCGGCAAGGCGATCCAGCAGCCGGTCTACGACTTCAAGATACACACGCGTCGAAAGGAGTCCGTCACTTGCATGCCGACCCAAATGGTCGTGGTCGAAGGGCTCTACGCGCTTTACTTCCAAGAGCTGCTCGACCTTTGCGATTTCAAGATCTTTGTCTCGACCGACATCGTGACAGCCGTGCTGCGCCGCGTACAAAGAGACATCAGCGAGCGCGGTCGCGACATCGAGGGCATCAAGCACCAGATATTGGCCACCGTCCTGCCGATGTTTGAGACCTATGTGAAGCCCTCCCAGAGAAACGCTCACTTCTCAATCAACTGGGAAGGCGAGGAGATACCGACCAAGGCGACCGTGGGCCTGGTGCGCATGATGCGCGATCACTTCCGTTGAGGAATGCGGCAATCTCTCACGGGGGTTCCTCTGAACCACATCAAGTCCATTCGTCATGGCTGTGGCCAGAGAATTGAGATGACGTGCTGTCGTTTTCCTGGGCCGGGGTTGGGTTGGGCCAATCTGTTTCGTTGAATTCGATTCACCTGACGTAGGTTGCCCCTCCCGTGTGTAGTAGGACTCGAACCTGGCGATAGATTGTCCGAAGGCGCGAAATTCCCCAGCTAATTGGAGATCAATGGCTGCAGGGATCGAACCGGGGCCCTGGAGCCAGGCAGCCCAGTCTCCAGGAATGTCCCCCACCCTCTCTGGGTGCCCCAAATGGGGTGTAACGTGGCAGTAGGGGCGGTGCACCGAGATTGGCGCAGCGGCGCGTCCTGGCAACGCGCGCTAGCTCTTGCGGTCGCCGTAGATGATGCCGCGGCCGAAGGTGCCGATATACACGCGGCCAAAAATCCTCGGGTCGCCCGTGATGACGCCGATGGAGCCGTACCCATGGCGCGCGTCGTTGATGCGAAGCCACGTGGATCCGTAGTCGTCGGAGCGGAAGATCCCCTCGGTGCCGGAGACCTTGCCCACCAGGAAAAGGGCCGGGAAATTCCTGCCGGGCGCCTCCTTCCCGAAGCCGATCTGGGAGGCGGACACGTTCGGGAGCGCCCGGAGCGTCACGCCTCCGTCGTGCGAGTTGAGGAGGACGCCGCCAGCGATCACCCAGAACTCGGATTCGCGGCCCGGGACCGTGGACAGCTTTCCGGGGGCGGGGCCAAAGCGGCCCTTGACGACGGGAAGGCCCCCCGCCACGGCCCTGAAGCTGCGGGCCCTGTCGGTGCTCATGACCAGCGTACCGGCCTCGGTGTCATAGGCGTAGAACTTGGAGAGATTTACCGTGTCGGCGGCCACCGCCAAGTTGGCCGAGCAACCGACGCACGGAAACCAGGTGGCGCCCCAGTCCTCGGTCAGGTGCGGCGCGACCCCGGTAGGCGACCAGACGACGGTCTTTCCGTCGGCCGAGACCGCGATTGGTCCCTCGCCGCGCCAATAGGCGCCGAGGGTGCCCGGAGGCTCGCCCGCAAAGGCCTTCCAGGTCACCCCGCCGTCCTTCGAATAGCCAGCCGTCACCAGGTCGTTGTGGTAGGTGTTGCCGGAGCGGACCACGATCTCGGGATGGTTCCACGCGAAAGCAAGGCGGCCCGTGTTCTTGAAGGCCGGGGTCCCGAAGCGCCCTGCGGGCGGCGAGACCCGGAAGTCCTCGTGGCGCATGCCGTCTATGTCGCCGAGACCGCTGAGCAGATGGCACCCCACCGGCGGGCTGACAAGCGAAAGGGGGACGGTTTCCTCGATCCCCTGATCCTCGAAGCTCCAGAGGGTCGGCCTGCCGTGGTCGGCGACCCCGAGGTCGTGCGTGACCCAGATGCCGTAGCCCGTCGGGAAGATGGCGTGGTCCGAGTCAAAGGGGTCGATCTCGAGATCGGCGAGCCAGTGGTGGTTCATGGTCTTTGTATAGGGCGCCGGCGCATGGTCCCATTGGGCCTGGCCGAGGAGCGCTGTCCAGGTGCGCCCGCCGTCCGTGCTGCGGAAGATCTCGTCAAAGGGATTGCCGTGGCTCCATGTCCCCGCGAGCACAGTGTCGGGATGCCTCGGGTCGACCGCCACGGAGCCGTAGCCAAAGGCGTGGCCTGGCCCGGGCTTCTCCGGGGTGATTTCGGTCCACGCGCCTGATGATGTGTCCCATTTCCAGACGGCGCCGTCCGTCATCCCACTCGGGCCGGCCTCCTTGCCGTAGCTGACAAAGAGGACCCCGGTTGTGCTCAATGCCGCCCGAGTCGGTCGGAGCCCGAGCGGCTGCCCCGGGAGCGGGTTCCATGTCGCCCCCGAGTCCGTGCTCCTGAATAGGCTCGCATTGGGAGTCGAGACGGCGGCGTAGAGGACCGGGGTCGGCGCGCCGCGGCGGCCGCTGCGCGGGTCGAAGATGACAATGTTGATCCCGACCTTCTGCGGCGCGCGCCACCGGGGGTTCGTCGGAGCAGGCAGCGCCTCGTCGTAATCGGGGAACGCCGCCACCCTATCCCACGTGGTCCCGTAATCCCCGCTCCGCCAAAGGCCGGAAGCACGCGTCCCGAAGAAGAGGATGCGGCCGTCATTGGGGTCCACCGCAAGGCGCTCGCCGTTATTGCGGCCGCTTTCGTTGCCGCCGAGCTTGAAGGGCAGCGGCGTCCTCTCCCAGGTGTCCCCGCGGTCCACGGAGCGCAGGATTTCGCCATTTGGGGTTGTGGGATTCGTGTAGGTCCCGGCCGCAATATAGACCCTGTGTGCGTCGAGCGGGTCGGTGGCGAGGCTCTCCACGCCGTAGAGGTTCCAATCGGTCTGGTTGGCCCAGTCGAGGAGGGGAACCCACGCCTTCGAGTGCGCGTCCTTCCGGTAGGCGCCGCCGACGTCGGTGCGCAGGTAGACGAGGCCCTTTTCGGCGGGGCTGAAGACGATGCCGGTTACGAATCCGCCGCCCCCGATCACGACATTGTGGAACTGGTAGGGATCCGACGGGGGAGGAGCGAGTCCCGCGCCTGCGCGAAGGAAAACGCCGAACGCCAGGGCCGCGGCGGCCAGGAGGAAGAAAAAAGGTCTCGGGTTCCTCATAAAGAAGCCTGATGGATCCTCTCCTTGGTCGGAGGGGATCGCAAACCGGAATCCTAGGCGTTCAATCTTAGTGCGCGGCGGCGCGCCATCCGTCGCTGCGGATCACTAGGATGTCCGGCAAACCATCGCCCTAAATGACACATTGCCACGGCTGCACCCCTGCGCTCTTTTGCCCTACACAGATCGCGCGCCGTATCACTGACCGCACGGTCGGATAGCCAGCCGCTTCAATAACCGCGCAGTGGGTTTCGTGGCTGCTGGCGGCCTCGGATGCGTTCTAATCACCCCAATTTCACAGTCGCGGGAAGACCGGCCGTCGCTATCATAAAGGGATGCTCCAAATGAAAGAACCCCTGGCGCCCGAATTCGCCAAGAACCGGGCCGCGAGCCTTGGACTCTTCGGCCTGGCGGTGCTGGCGCTCGCGCGCGCATCTGCGCTCGCGGCCGCATCCGCTGTCGCCCCGATCGCGGCGGACACCAACAGCTATGTTAACTTCGATGTCGCGCTCTATGTAGAGATTCAGGACATGCGTCACATGGCGTCAAATCCCCAATGGATGGAAGAGAGCTGGAACCTGATCAGCCATTCAATGAAAGTGGAGAAGGTCTGGCTCGAAATCTACCGTGCGGGTGAGCAAACGCCCGAGGCCGATGTGCGGAAGGTCAAGGCGTTCTTCGCCGGCAAAGGCATCAAGACATCGGGCGGCATGATGGCGTATGTCGGCCGTCCCGGCGACGGCCTCACCGGCTTCTGTTACTCGAACCCGGACGACCGCGAGCGCTTCCGGAAGCTTGTTGCGTTCACCGCTGGTCTTTTCGACGAGATGATCTTTGACGACCTGTTCATCTTCGATTGCCGCTGCGAACTCTGCCAAAAGGCAAAAGGCGACCTGAGCTGGACGGAATACCGCCTGAAGGTGATGAAGGAGGTAGGGGAGAACCTCGTTGTTAAGAACGCGAAGAGCGTCAACCCGAAGATCAACCTCATCATCAAGCCGCCGAACTGGTACGAGCAATATCAGTTCTCGGGATACAACCTCGAGGCGCAATCGAAGGCGTTTGACATGATCTACGCCGGCACCGAGACGCGCGATCCGGAAAACACCGTCATGCACCTTCAGCCGTACCAGAGCTACGGCATCATGCGCTACTTCGAGCACATCAAGCCGGGAAAGTTCGGCGGTGGGTGGGTGGATCCCGGCGCGCGCCAGACGCTGAACCGTTATACCGAGCAACTCGAGGACACGTTATTCGCCAAGCCCCGGGAAATCACGCTCTGGAGCTATGGCAACGCGCTCGAGGCGTTGCGGAAGGCCGATGGGACGACGGAAATCACGAGCATTCTTTACGCGGACGCTGGTGACACGTTCCAGAAGCTGGACTCGTTCCTCGGCAAGCTCGGCCAGCCGTACGGCGTCGCCTCCTACAAACCCTACCACTCCTCGGGCGAAATGTACCTGCACAACTACATCGGGATGATCGGGGTGCCGATGGACTTGTATCCCGAGTTTCCGGACGATCGCGGGACGATCTTTCTCACCGAATCGGCGAAGTTCGATCCGGATCTCGTCAGCAAGATATGGAAGCACCTGAACGAGGACAAGACGGTCATCGTCACCTCTGGCCTGCTGAAGGCGCTGGAAGGGAAGGGCATCGAGAAGATTGTGGAGGTGCAGGACACGGGGCGGAAGGCGCTGGTGAACCAGTTCACGTACCGTCGTATCATGGACGAGGAACCCGCGAATGTTTACACCTCCGACAGTGCGATGCTGATCCCGGAACTCGCCTACGGTCTTGTCGATTCCGAGGAGGTCATCCAGGGCATCTACAAGGACAACAATCGTTACCCGCTGCTGCTGCAGGTGCGGGGCCTGACGAAGGGTCGGTTCTTCATCCTGACGATTCCGGAAAACTTCGACGACCTCTACCACCTGCCGCAGGAAGTCCTTTCCCAAATCCGGCGGGACATGATGGAGGACATTCCTGTGTACCTGGACAGCCCGGCCAGGGTCTGCCTGTTCACGTACGACAACAACACCTTCATTGCGAAATCCTATCTGCCGTACCCTTCGCGCTACAGCATTGTAATCAAAAAGAGCGGAGCCCGGCTCTTCGATCTTCAATCCGGCCGCGAGCTGCAGGGCTATCTGAAGGACGGCACCACGGTATTTGAAGTGTTGCACGAACCGCGGACGTACAACGTGTATCGCTTCGAGTGAGCCGTTCCGACTCTTGTCCGTGAACCTGGCGATGGCATAGGCGTCCCGGTGGAATCCTTGGATCCCATGGAATCCACCATAGGATCGGCCATGTCCCACGGTGTTCGGATTAGTATGTCCTAGGTACTTCCTTGTCGGCCGAAAGCAGCGACCTTGCAGTCCCCCAGCCGACGCCGGAGCTTCATCCGCTGGGGGTGGAGCTGCGACATCCTTACTTGGACGGAATGGACCGCATCATCGCCTTCACCTGGGTAAGCAGCTGATCCAGGGTCCGGCTCATTGTAAGGAAGGTGTCCGCCTCCTTAATGTCCGCGGAGTTG
>PLTZ01000014.1 GCA_003164715.1 Opitutaceae bacterium
CGCTTAGACCGGGAGGATGTCAAGCTCCAGAAGGCGATGAAGCACAGGAACTGCGACAGGGTGACGCCGAGCGCGTTCGAGGCGCCGCCGGCAATCTCCGGGAAGAAGACCGACAGGATCTTGTGGATGGCCTCGCCACCGATCCACGACTGGATCCCGAACCAGCCGCAGGCGACCAGCGCCCGCAGGAGCGCGGGGAGGTTCGCGCCGACCGTCCCAAAGGACGCCCGGCACAGCACGGGGAACGGGATGCCGTAGCGGGTGCCCGCGTGCGCGTTGAGGAGGATCGGCACCAGGACAATCGCGTTGCCCAGGAAGATCGTGAGGACGGCCTGCCGCCAGTTCATGCCGCCCCCCACGAGCGAGGAAGCGAGCATGTACGTGGGGACGCACGCCGACATCGAGATCCAGAGCGCGGCGAAGCTGCCCATGCGCCACGTCCGCCTCTCGGGCGGCACGGGCGCAAGGTCCGGGTTCTCCAGGGGACCGCCAGCCATCGCTAGGATGACCCGATCAGCATCCCCGCGAAGAAGACGAGCAGCCCTCCGACGATCACCTGGAACGCGGCCGAAAGGAACGGCGTGTCCATGTAGTGATGTCGTATCCATGAAATAATTACGAGTTCGACGAGCACGACGGCGACGGCGACCGTAAACGCCGCGTGGAAATCCGAGAGGATGAAGGGCAGGGTGTGTCCCAGCCCCCCCGCGGCCGTCATGAGCCCGCAGACGGCGCCGCGGATGAGCGGATGGCCGCGGCCGCTGATCGCCCCGTCGTCGGAGAGGGCCTCGGCGAAGCCCATGCTGATGCCGGCGCCGACCGAGGAGGCGAGGCCCACGAGGAGGGCGTCCCTGCTGCTGTGGGTCGCAAACGCGGCCGCGAAGAGCGGCGCCAGCGTCGACACCGAGCCGTCCATGAGGCCGGCCAGACCGGGCTGGACGACCTGCAGGACGAACATCCGCCGCTGGCTCTCGTCCTCGATCGCGCGCGCCCCCGAGGCGACCTGGTCCGAGTCAAGCTTGTCGGCCAGCGCCTCGTGGCCCGCCTCGACAAGCGCCAGGTCGCCCAGGAGCTTGCGCGTGGCGGCATCCTCCGTCCGCTTGGCCGCAACCTCGTAGAACGTGCGGGAGCCGAGCTCCATGACCCCTATCTGCCTGCGCACCTGGGCGATGGTGAGCGCCTTCATGAGCCAGACGGGCCGCTGACTCACCAGGCCCTTCACGTCCGACCTCTGGATCTGGGGGATGTGGTCGCCGAACCGCGTGCGGTACATGTCAATCAGCCTCTGGCGATGGACGGACTCCTCGGCCTGCATCGTGGTGAGCGTGGACGCGGTCGACGGGTACTCCTTGCGGAACCGCTCGGCGAGGTCGCCATAGATCCTGCTGTCCTCCTCCTCCATCGAGACGGCGAGGGCGAGTATTTCCTGTTCGGTAAGTTTGGAAAACGCCTTTGCCATATGGGGTTGTGTGAAGGCCGGAGGCTACCCCCAGGTCCGGACCCCTGCCAGCAACAAATGACCGGCCGGACCGAGCCCCGCCCCGTCGAACGCCTGAGGCGCCCTCCGGGGCCTGCGGCGTGCGGGTGCATCAAGCCTGTAACTTTTTGCCTCTTCGGCGTGTTATTGGAGCAATCCCCCCAACCATGCCCAACCTAAGTCGGATCATCGCAACGGCCGGCCTCGTCGCCGCATTCACCGCATCCGCGTCCGCAAAGATCGAACGCGTTGTCGAGAAGACCTTCCGGGTCCAGCCCGGCGTCCATTTGAAGGTTTCGACCTCGGGGGGGGACGTGCATGTCCTGTCGGTGGCCGGCGGGGCCGTGACCGTCGTCGCTAAGGAGCACATCCGCGCCAGCAGCGAGGCTGACGCGGACGAGGCGCTGAAAAAGCTCGACCTCACCATAGCGCAGAACGGCAACGAGGTGGTCGCGTCGGCATCGTACGAGTCGGGCGTCGGCTTCCATTTCGGAAGCTGGCCTCCGGTCCAGGTTGACTTCGTGATCACGGTGCCCGCGAGCGCCTCGGCCGACCTGAAGACCTCCGGCGGGGACGTCGTCGTGGGCGACCTCGAGGGCGCCGTCCGGGCCCACACGTCAGGAGGGGACGTGAAGCTTGGGAACATCGGGGGGGAGGTCGACGCGTCCACCTCGGGAGGGAATGTCAGCCTGGTCGAGGGCCGGGGCGCCGTGAAGCTGACGACCTCGGGCGGCAATGTCTCGGTGGACCACGTCGTCGGGCCCTCGGTCCTGAAGACCTCCGGCGGCGACATCAAGATCGATTCGGTCGAGAACACCCTCACGGCCGAGACAAGCGGCGGGGACGTGAAGGCGGGCTTCAAGGGCCCGCTCAAGGGCGACTGCGAACTCTCGACCTCGGGCGGCGAGGTGAGGGCAACGGTGAGCCGGGACGCGGGCTTCCACCTTGACGCGGCGACTAGCGGCGGCGAGGTCAACGCATCCGGGCTCACGATCACGATCGACCGCGGCGGCGCGGGCAAGAGCACCCTGGCGGGCCTCGTCAACGGCGGCGGGCCGCTCCTCAAGCTCCGCTCGAGCGGCGGCGACATCGACGTCGTCACCCGGTAGGTCCGGCCGCCGGGCCTCGCTAGGCCCGGCTCGGCGTCCGCTTCAGGAACCGCCCCCTCGCGGGGTCGCCGACAAACTTGCCGTCGCGCGCGGCGACCTCGCCGCGCACGGTGACGACGCTCGGCCGGCCCTCGATCTTCCAGCCCTCGAAGGCGCTGTAGTCGACGTTCATGTGCTGCGTCTTCACCGAGATCACACCGCGGTAGGCGGGATCGAAGACGACGAGGTCCGCGTCGGCGCCGGGCTGGATGGTGCCCTTCCTCGGGAAGAGGTCGAAGGTCTTCGCCACCTGCGTGCTCGCGGCGTTCACCATCGCGTGCAGGTCGATTCTGCCCTGCTTCACGCCGTAGGTGTAGAGCAGGTTCACGCGCTCCTCGAGGGACGGGATGCCGTTCGGGATCTTGGTGAAGTCCGAGATGCCCATCTTCTTCTGGCCCTCGAAGTCGAAGGGGGCGTGGTCGGTGGCGACCGTCTGGATGAGGCCGTCCCTCAGCCCGTTCCAGAGGACGGGCTGGTTGCTCGCGTCGCGCAGCGGGGGTGACATGACGTACTTCGCCCCCTCGAAACCCGGGCGCTCGGCCCAGGTCTTGTCGAGGACCAGGTACTGGATCAGGGTCTCGATCGTCACGTCGACGCCGCGCTGGCGGGCCGCCAGCGCCTCTTCGAGGGCCTCCCTGCAGCTCAGGTGGACGATGTAGGTCGAGGCGCCGGTCAGCTCCGCAAAGGTCATCAGGTGGTGGACCCCCTCGGCCTCGACCCGGGGCGGGCGGCTCTCGTGGTGCCGGCCGGGGTCGGTCTTCCCGGCGGCGACGAGCTCCTTCTGCCTCTCGAAGATCAGCGTCTCGTTCTCGCAGTGCGCGGTCACAACCAGGCCGAGCTCCCGCGCGAGCTTGAGCGTCCGGTAGAGCTCCGTGTCGTCGACCCCGAAGGCGCCCTTATAGGCGAGGAAGATCTTCAGCGAGCTGATGCCGCGGCCGACGATCTCGCGCACATGGGATTCCGTCGGGGCGTCGAAGCGCGAGACGCCCATATGGAAGGTGAAGTCGCATGCGGACCTGCCCGCCGCCCGCGCCATCCACTCCTCGAACGCCTTCAGCGTGTCGTCCGAGCGCGCCGGGCAGCACATCTCGATCAGGGTTGTCGTCCCCCCGACGAGCGCGGCCTTGCTTGCCGTCTCGTACGTGTCCTTGGCATACGTCCCCATGAAGGGAAGGGTGATGTGGACGTGGGGGTCGATGAAGCCCGGGAAGACGTACTTGCCCGCCGCGTCGATCACCTGGGCGCCTGCCGGGGCGTCGAGCCCGGCGCCGATGCGCGTGATCGTCTCCCCCTCGCAGAGGATGTCCGCCTTTGTCCGCGAGTCCGCGGTGATGATTTCTCCGTTCTTAATCAGTAGGGCCATGGTGAGCTCACTTTCTCCATACGTCCTCGGTGACGCCGCCAAACCAGCGCGTGGTCACGGTCTTCTGCTGGGTGTAAAACTGCACCGCCTCGCGGCCCTGGATGTGGAGGTCGCCGTAGAACGACGCGTCCCATCCCGTGAACGAGAACATGGCCATGGTCGCGGGCACACCGACGTTGATGCCGACCATCCCTGCCTTGACCCGGTGCTTGAACTCGCGCGCCGCGGCCCCCGACGAGGTGAAGATGGAGGCTCCGTTGCCGAACGCGGACCGGTTTGCCACCTCGATCGCATGGTCAAGGTCGTCCATCCGCATTACGTTGAGCACGGGGCCGAACACCTCCTCGCGCGCAATCGTCATCGTCTCGCGAACCTTGTCGACGATCGTCGCGCCGAAGAAGAACCCGTTGGGCGCGTCGGCGACCTTCGCGTCGCGGCCGTCGCACGCGATGGTGGCTCCCTCCTTCTCGCCGCTCTCGACGAGCCCGCGGACCCGCTCCCGGTGGGCCGCCGTCACCAGCGGGCCCATGTCGGGCTGGGACATCGGGGTGTCTGTCCTGCCGATCTTGATCGAGCGCGCCGCGTCCACCAGCTGGGGCACCACGGTGTGCGCGGCCTTCCCGACCGTGATGGCGGTCGAGCCGGACATGCACCGCTCGCCCGCGCAGCCGAACGCGGCCGTCGCGAGCGCCTCGACCGACCTCGGGATGTCGGCGTCGGGCATGACCACGATGTAGTTCTTGGCGCCGCCGTTCGCCTGCACCCGCTTCCCGTTCCTCGTTCCGGTCTCGTGGATGTACTTCGCCACGGGGGAGGACCCCACGAAGGAGACGGCGCGGACCTTGGGGTGTGCGAGCAGGGCGTCCACGCATTCGCGGCCGCCGTGGACGATGTTGAGCACGCCCTTCGGGAGACCCGCCTTCTCGAGCAGCTCGGCGAGGAGGAGCGCGGTGAGCGGCACCTTCTCGCTCGGCTTCAAGACAAACGTGTTACCGCAGGCGAGGGCCAGCGGGAACATCCACAGGGGGACCATCGCGGGGAAGTTGAACGGGGTGATGCCGGCGCAGACCCCGAGGGGCTGCAGGCAGGTCTCGCAGTCGACGTTTCGGGCGACGTCCTCGAGCGTGCTCCCGAACAGCAGGGAAGGGGCGCCGCACGCGTACTCGATGTTCTCTATCCCGCGGTACAGGCTGCCCCGGGACTCGACGAGCGTCTTGCCGTGCTCGAGCGAGATGCTGGCGCAGAGCCTGTCAAAATTGTCCTCGACCAGATGGCGGTACCGGAAGAAGAGCCTCGCGCGCTCGATGACGGGCGTGTCCCTCCACGCCGGGAACGCGGCGGCGGCGGCCTCCACCGCGGCGTCCACCTCGGCCGAGCCACCGAGCGGGCACTCGGAAATCACGTCCCCCGTGGACGGATTGTAGACCGGGGTCCCGGCGAGCTTGGGGCGGATCCATTCGCCTCCGATGAACACAGGGCAGGGGAGGAGCTGGGCCGATTTCATGGTTGGGCTTCTGAGGGCATTGATAACGGGTTCGCTGGCTCGGGAGGAAAGTCGATTTCGGGCCGCAGGGCGAGCTGCCACCATCCGACGTCCCTCCACGCTCCGAGCTTATATCCGATCTTCTTGTAGATTCCCACAAGCGTGAATCCCATGGATTCATGGAACGCCTGGCTCGCCGGATTGGGCACGAGGATCCCCGCGTACGCCTTGAAGATGCCCTGCCGGCGCAGGCGCTCGAAGAGCTCGGCGTACAGGGCCCGGCCCCGCCCCTGGCCACGGAAGCGCTCGTGCATGTAGATCGTGACCTCGACCACCCAGCGGTAGGCCGCTCGCTCCCGGTGGGGGGACGCGTAGGCGTATCCGGCGATCACCCCGTCGTCTTCATCGACGAGCCAATGGTGGCGGCGGCTGACCCTCTCGATCCGCGAGGCGATCTCGGCCGCGCCCGGCGCCTCCGTCTCGAAGGAGACGCACGAATCCTCGCAGAACGGCCGGTAGATGGCCGCGATCTGCGGCGCGTCGTCCTGTTCGGCCGGTCGGATCATCCGCGCTTGCGCCTACTGGCGGGAAAGGGCGTCGGACTGCCTCACAAACTCGTCCCCGCGCCACTCCGCGTCCGAGGAGACCTTCCCCGCGGCGGCCTTCTTCGCCGCCCGGCGTTCCGACTGGCGCCGCACCAGGTCGGCATGCGTCGTGAAGTAGTCGAGGCTCTTTCCCCTGAAGTCCGAGAGGGTCTCGAACTTGTGCTTCTCCATGAAGGCGAGCAGCTCGTCGCACATCGGCTTCACGCACTCGTAGCCGAACTTCATGACGCCCGTGCAGACCTGCACGGTGTCGGCGCCGAGGAGGATGAACTGGGCCGCGTCGTTTCCGGACTCGATGCCCCCGAGGCCCGAGAGCGACCTGCCGGGGAACTCCTTCCTGATCATCGTGGCGATCTCCATCACCATCCTCAGCGCGATCGGCTTCACGGCCTTGGACGAGTAGCCTCCCGGGGTCGTCCAGCCCTCGACCGAGGGCTCGGGACGCAGGGTGTCCAGGTTGACGCCCATGACGCTGCGGATCGTGTTGATGGCGCTCAGGCCCTGGCAGCCCGCCCTGAGGGCGGCCCGGCTCGGCTCCTCGATCCGGGTGATGTTCGGGGTCATCTTCGCCCACACCGGCCGCTTCGCCGCGCTCATGACCCAGCCGCACACCTCGCCTAGGATCTCCGGGTCCTGGCCCATGGCCGCTCCCATCTTGCGCTCCGGCAGGCCGTGCGGGCACGAGAAATTGAGCTCAAAGGCGTCCACGCCGGCCGCCTGGCACCTTTCGACGATCTCGATCCAGGCGTCCTTGCGGTACTCCTCCATGATCGAGGCGATCAATACGCCCTGCGGGTTGGTGTCCTTGCACTTCCTGAACTCATCGAGCCAGATGCCGAACGGCCGATCGCTGATGAGTTCGATGTTCTCCCAGCCGATGATCTCCTTGCCGTCGTCAGAATGCAGCTTGGCGTAGCGGGGCGTCACATTGACGACCTTCGAGGAGTCGAGGCTGATCGTCTTCGCGATCACCGCGCCCCAGCCCTCCTGGAACGCCCGGTTGATGACGCTCAGGTTGGTGCCCGGAGGTCCGGACCCTATCACGAATGGATTCGGCAGCTTAAGCCCGTCTACTGTCGTGGCTAGTGTTGGCATAGGCTTTCGTCCTCCGGGCAATCTCGCCCAGAAAACGCTCGTTTCCAAGCAGCAACTGCACCAGCCTGTGCCCACCGGGACCCCATGAACTCGCCCCTCGACCCGAAGCGGACGATCGCGGAACTAAAAGACCTGAAGCGACTTACGTCGGACGAGAACGGGGCTCAGCGCGTCGCATTCACGAGGACCTGGTGCGAGGCCCGCTCCTGGCTTCTCTCAAAGCTTGCCGCGCTTCCCCTCGAGGTGCGCGTGGACGAGGCCGGCAATCTCTGGTCCACCCTTAAGGGCCAAAGCGACCGGGAACTCCTCATCGGGGGCCACATGGACTCGGTGCCCAACGGCGGGTGGCTCGACGGGTGCCTGAATGTTCTGGCCGGGGTGGAGATCCTGCGCCGGATTGCCGCCCAGTACGGCGGGCGGCCCCCCGTGACGGTGCGCCTCGTGGACTGGGCCGACGAGGAGGGCGCCCGGTTCGGCAAGAGCCTCTTCGGGTCCTCGGCCTGCTCGGGCACCCTCGACATGGACGAGGCCCGGGGCCTTCGCGACAGGGACGGCGTGCGCCTGCCCGACGCGCTCAAGGAGGTCGGCGTCGACTTTGAGAACGTGAAGGCGTGCGGCCGCGAGCTTGCAAAGGCCTCCGCCTACCTGGAGCTCCACATCGAGCAGGGCCCGGTGCTCCTCGACTTGGACCTTCCGCTCGGCGCCGTCCTGGGTACCTTCGGCGTCGAGCGGCACGCGGTCACGTTCCGCGGACAGGCGGCGCATTCGGGGAGCACCCCCATGAACCGCCGCCGGGACGCCTTTCTCGCCGCGGCGAGGATGAGCCCGGAGATCTACGCGATCGCGGGCAGCAACGGGGGCGTCTGCACGATCGGCTCGTGCACGACGAAGCCCGGGATCGTGACGAGCGTGGTCGAGGAGTGCCGCATCACGCTCGACCAGCGCCACCTCGACCCGGCTGCGCTCGCGGCGATGCTTGCACAGGCCCGCGAGGCGGCGGGGCGCTTTGCCGCGGAAGGCAAGGTGGCCGTCGCCTGGGAGCGCCTCTGGAGGATCGAGCCCGTCCCGTTCGACCCGGCGCTGATCGGGCTGTGCGACGAGGCGATCCGCGAGACCTGCGGCTCCGTCCACCGGCTGCCGTCCGGGCCGCTGCACGATGCGGCCGAGGTGGCGCGGGCGGGGGTCCCGACCGTGATGATGTTCGTCCAGAGCCTCCACGGGATAAGCCACAACAAGATCGAGGACACGCGCGAGGATCACCTCGAGCTGTGCATCCGGGCGTTTGACCGCCTGGCCGAGAAGGCGATGGCCCGGATCGGCGCGGGTTGACGGTTCCCTGCCGTGCGGCGCGGGCCTCAGGCCTCGAGCCCGAAGAACGCGAGCGTCCGCTGCATGGACGCCACGAGCGCGTCGATCTCCCGCTCCTCGTTGTAGACGTAGAAGCTCGCGCGTACGGTGCTCGTGAGCCCGAGCCTCTTCATGAGGGGCTGGTTGCAGTGGTGGCCGCCGCGCAGCGCGATCCCGTCCTCGTCGGCGAAGGTGACCACGTCGTGCGCGTGGACGCTCTTGAAGGCAAAGCTCACGAGGCCGCCCCGTTCGCCCGCGGGGCCGATGAGCCGGATGCCCGGCAGCTGCGCCAGGCGCTCGTAGGCCGCGCGGGCCAGCCTGCCGTCGTGCTCGCGAATCCTCTGCCTGCCGAGGGAGTCGAGGAAGTCGCACGAGGCTCCGAGCGCCACGGCGTCGGCAAAATTGGGCGTTCCCGCCTCGAAGCGCTCGGGCGACGGCTTCCAGAGGCTCTCGAAGAAGTCCACCCTTGAGATCATTCCGCCGCCGACCTGGTACGGGGGCATCGCGTCCAGGAGGGCCCGGCGCCCATAGAGCGCCCCGATGCCGGTCACGCTCGCCATCTTGTGGCCCGAGAAGGCCAGGAAGTCGCAGCCGATCGCGCGGACGTCGATTGGCATGTGCCCGATCGACTGCGCCGCGTCGATCACGGTGACGGCGCCCACCTTCCGCGCCCGGGCGCAGAGCTCGGCGACGGGATTGATGGTCCCGAGCGTGTTCGAGACGTGCGTGAACGCGAACACCTTGACCTCGGGCGTGAGCATGCGGTCGAGCGCGGAGAGGTCGAGGAGGCCCTCGTCCCCGGTCACCGGCAGGTACCTGAGCGTCGCGCCGGTGCGCTGCGCCACGACCTGCCAGGGCACCAGGTTGCTGTGGTGCTCCATCTCGGTGAGAAGGATGACGTCGCCCTTCCTCAGGTTCGCGCCGCCCCAGCTCGAGGCGACCAGGTTGATCGACTCGGTCGTGCCCCGGGTGAAGATGACCTCCTCGGGCGCCTCGGCGTTGATGAATGCCGCGACGCGGGCGCGCGCGCCCTCGTAATGGTTGGTCGAGCGCATCGACAGCGCGTGGAGGCCGCGGTGGACGTTGGCGTTGTCCTGCGCGTAGAACCGGTCCAACGCCGCAATCACCGTCCTTGGCTTCTGGGTCGTCGCCGCATTGTCGAGGTAGACCAGCGGGCGCCCGTTCACCTGCTGGTTCAGGATCGGGAACTCATCGCGGATGCGGTCCCAAGGAGAGGGCATCGAGCTCAATCGAGGTGGCTCTCCGTCGTCGCCGGGACCGGGTCGCCGCGCAGCGCGTTGAGCGCCGCGTGCCAGGACAGCGTGGCGCATTTGATCCTGGCGGGAAAGGCGTGGACGCCGGCGAACGCCCCGAGGTCGCTCATGTCCTCGGGCTCCTTGCCGGTGGTGACGATCTCGTGGAACTGCCCGTAGAGCTTCTCGGCCTCGGCGGCGGTCTTGCCCTTGAGCTGGGTGGTCATGAGCGACGCGCTCGCCTGCGAGATCGCGCAGCCCGAGCCCTCGAACGAGATCTCGGCGATCCGGTCGCCGTCCAGGCGCAGGAAGACGTCGCACTGGTCGCCGCAGGAGGGGTTGTCGCCGTGGGCGGAGCGGTTCGCCGAAGGGATCCTGCCGCGGTTGCGCGGCCTGCGGTTGTGGTCGAGGATCACGTTCTGGTAGAGATCGGAGAGTTCTGCCGACATGATGGAAGGTAACAGGTATCCAGACGCCCGGTCCCGTCAAGGTCCGGCCCATCGCCGCCTGGGGGGTGCGCCGCGCCTGCCTTGCATCCCTCGCCGGGGTCAGCCGTGGCGGCCCTTGAACGTAAGCTCGGCGACCGCGCTCTTGTCGAGCCCGCCTAGGCCGAGGCTGACGAGGGTCTCGAACTGCAGCTTCGTGGCCGCGGCGAGCGGCAGGCGCAGGCCCGCCTGGCAGCCGAGTACCCAGGCGATCGTGCTGTCCTTGGCGGCGTGCGCCGCCGAGAAGTAGCACTCGTGGGAGCGCTGCTGCATGTCCTCGCCGTCCGTCCGGAGGACCTGCGAGGCGGCCCCGGTCTGGGCGAAGACCTCCCTCACCATGTCGAGGTCGAGTCCGAGCACAGAGGCGAGCCCCAGCCCCTCCGCGAGCGCCGCGGTGTTCGCGTTCATCACCATGTTGACGAGCGCCTTAATCTGCGCGGCCCTTCCGGCCTTCCCGACGTAGCGGGGCGCGGGGCTGAGCTTCTCCAGGATGGGTTTCAACCGCTCGAACGACCTCCGGTCGCCGGCGCACATGAGGTAGAGCGTCCCCTGGCGCGCCTGAGGTATCGACGAGGCCATGCACGCCTCGATGGCCGCGGCCCCCGCCTTCGTCGCCCGGCGGGCGACCTCCACGTGCGTCGCGGGCGTGATCGTTGCGCAGTTGACGAACACCTTGCCCCGCGCGCGCACGAGGAGCGAGTCGCCCTCCCTTGCGAACACGGCCCGCTGGGCCGCGTCGTCGGTGACGACGGTGAAGATGATGTCCGCGGCCGACGTCACGTCCGAGAGCCTCGTCGCGCGCCGCGCGCCGATCTCGCGCGCGAGCGCCGCGGCGGCGGGCCCGTTGAGGTCGTAGACCGCTGCGATGCGGTACCCGCAGTCGCTGAGCCTTCGGGCCATGTTCGCCCCCATGCGCCCGACCCCGACGAAGCCTATTTTTTCCTTCATGAATGGTAATTTGGGGTTCGCCGCCGGTTCTTCAAACACCAATGATGCAGGATGTTGCGCTCCCGGGCGATCCGACCGCGTCCCCATGAACCCAAAGTGCCAGATTCTTGCCGCGCCGATAGTGGTTTCGGAGGGGCGGATTGTCGTAGGTGGCAGGTGTGAAACCATATCCATCCGTGCCTCTGTCCAGACTGGCTGCCACAATGCCTGACGAACCCTCAGGTGACCGGGACTTCTCCACCCTTTACCGGGCCACCCTGGCCCCGCTGCGGCGCTACCTGACCCGGCTCCTCGGCAACTCCAGCGAGGCCCAGGACGTGGCCCACGACGCCTACATGCGCGTCTATCCCTCGCTGGCCGACAAGTCGGCCCGCCGGCCGGCGGCCCTCCTCTACACCGCGGCCAGGCGCCTGGCGATCAACAGGCTCAAGCGCCGCAGCATTTCGCCGGTCGCCAGGGACGCCTTCATCCCGGAGATGTCGGCCTCTCAGGAGCCCGGCGTCGAGCAGCAGGTCATGGTGCGTCAGGAGCTGACCCTCCTCGAGGAGGCGATCGCCCAGCTGCCCGAGGGCTGCCGCAACGTGCTTCTATTGTGCAAGATTGAACAGCTGTCCCACCGCGAGATCGCCGACCGGCTTTCCATCGCCGTAAGCACCGTCGAAAAACAGCACGCGCGGGCCCTCCGGCTTCTGCGCGCCGCATTGCAAGGGAGACTCGAATCATGAACCGGCCTACACAAGTTTTAGATCCGTCAGGCGAGGAAGAGGCGTCCCTCTGGGCCGCCCGGCTCGAAGGCTCCGTGCTCACTCCGGCAGACCGCGCCGAGCTCGACGCGTGGCTGGCCGGCGACCCCGGCCGCCGCGGGCTGCTCTCCAGCTACTGCCAGCTCTCGGCCAAGCTCGACCGGCTCGTGCCGGAACTCGTGGACGCGGGATCCGTCGCGATGCCGCCCCAACGCGCCCGGGGCGCCTGGGCTCCATGGAAGGCGGCCGCCGCCGGCTTGCTGGCGGCGTCCCTCGCCATCGCCGTGGTCTGGATCGCCCGCCCGGGCGACCGGATGGAGAATCACTCCACGCCGGTCGGCAAACGGGGGGCGTTCACGCTCGCAGACGGCACCCGCGTCGAGCTCAACGCGAACACGAGCATCCTCGTCGAGAACAGCATCGCCGAGCGGCGGGTCCGCCTCTCCGACGGTGAGGCGTTCTTCATCGTGAGCAAGGACAAGGCGCGGCCCTTCACGGTCGAGACGCCTGCCGGGTCCGTGCGCGTGACGGGCACCATCTTCAACGTGCTCACCGAGGCCACGTCCCAGCTCGAGGTAACCGTGGTCGAGGGCTCGGTGCAGGTGCGCCCGGGCGAGGCCGCGGACAGCCAGGCGCCGAGTCCGTTCGTGCTCGGCGCGGGCGACCGGTTGACCGACGAGAACGGAGCGGTGTGGCTGCGCGCGCTTTCGGGCTCTGAGACGGAGGACGCCCTGGCTTGGCGCAAGGGCCAGATCGTGTGCGTCGGCATGCCGCTGTCGCAGGCCCTTGCCCGGTACGCCCATTACCACGGCCGGCCGATCACGGTGAGCGCCGGCGCGGGGAAGGTCCCCGTCGGAGGGGTGTATGGCCTCGGCGACCTCGATGAGTTCCTTGCCTATGTCAGGCAGGGGCTCAATCTGCGGGTGGAGCAGGGCGCGGACGGCTCGGTCCGGGTGAGTCTGCCCGCCGAGCCCTGACGCCCCGGCTTCCGTTGACCAACACCCATTTCCCCCTCCCCAGAGCAACTCGATTCACAGTCCGTCTTCTGTTGGCGGCAATCACGGCGCTGATTGCCCCAGCGGTCCTGGCCGAGCCGGCTGACTTCAATCTCCCGGCGCAGCCTGCCGACGGTGCGTTGATGGCGTTTTGCAAGCAGGCCAAGGTCGAGCTGCTCTTCTCCTTTGACGAACTGCACCGGACCATGTCCACGGCGGTGCGGGGACGCTTCGAGCCCGAGGAGGCCCTCAATCGGCTCCTTAAGGGCACGGGCTACTCCGCGGTGCGCAACGCCAGGGGGAAGTTTGTCGTGGTGCGCCTGGTTCAGCGGGGCTCGATTAGGGGCAGCCTGCTGACCCCGGATGGCAGCGCGGCCGAGCGGGTACGGGTGACGGTCCCCGGTACGCGCCTTTCGACCGTGACCGACAAGCTGGGCTGCTTCGAGTTCCCCTCGATGGCGCCCGGCGCCTACTCGCTCGAGGCCGAGGGGCCGGGCCTGCAGCCCATGGAGATCGCCGACGTCCGCGTGACCGCGGGTCGCGCGGTCCTGCTGGAGGCCCTCACGATGCAAACGCTCAGCATACCCGCGAAGCTCGAGCCGTTTGTCGTTGAGGCGAAGTCGGTCAGGACAGGGCCGCTCTCCGACGAGGACACGCCGCCGATCCCGCGGACGGCCATCGGGGATCTGGACCAGCCCCGCTCGGAGAACGACGCGCTCGACTATTCCATCTTCACCCGCGACCAGATTTCCCGCAGCGGCGTCGTGAACGTGAACGAGTTTCTTCAGCGGGAGATCCTCGACAGTTCAGCGACGCTGCCGCCCGAGCAGAACGCGACCGTCCCGAGTTTCACGTCGGAGAGCAACAACCTGGCGCTCAGGGGATACGGGGCCGACGCGACCATCATCCTTGTCGATGGGCGGCGGCTGCCGGAAGTCGTCACAGCCTTGCCGGCGAATGCCACGACGGGCCCGGTTGCGCCGCAGTCCGACGTCAATGTGATCCCGCTCAACTTGATCGAGCGCGTGGAGGTGCTCCCTGTAAGCGCCTCAGCGATTTACAGCGGCAGCCCGGTGGGCGGTGTGATCAACATCGTGCTGCGCCCCAACGTGAACGCGACGGAGCTGACGACGACGTACACGAACGCGCTTTCACGCTTCGACGCGTCGCAGTCCACCGTGTCGCTTCTGCACGGCGAGACGCTGCTGGAGGGAAAGCTCCACCTGAGGCTGAACGCCACGTTCACCTTGGTGACGCCGCCGACCGAGGAGGAACTGGGCTATATCCGGGCGAGCCTCCTGGCGAATCCGGAGCCCGAGAGCCAGCTGTTCCGGGCGACCCCGAATGTGAGCAGTGCCAGCTTGGCGCCGCTCTTCGGGCCCGGAACGCCCGACTTCACCTCCGTGGTGCCGGGATCCAACGGCGAAGGGGGGCTCGCCGCCTTCTCGGGGAGGCAGGGCGTCCAGGAACTGGCGCTTTACCAGCCCCCCGGCGGCGGCCTGGCGGACTCGACCAACGCCTTGGACTTCCCGTACGGCCGGAAGGAGCGGAGCGCCTCCGTGTTCGGATCCGTCACCTATGACGCATTCCCGTGGCTCCAGGTCGGCCTTGACGGGACGGCCAGCCGCACGGTCAACACCACCGGCTACAGCGTGTTCAACGGAAGCCTGAACCTGCCGGCGGCGTCCGCGTTCAACCCCTTCGGGCAGGACGTCAATGTCACGCTCAACGAGACCGCGCCTGCCCTCGGCGAGAGCTACAACGAGGCGCACATCGACTATTACTCGGCGGTGATCGGGGCGCTCCTGAGGATGCCGGCCGACTGGGAGGCGTCGATCGACGCCCAGTACGGGCTGAGCATGACCCGCTACCGGGGCATCGAGGGCGTCGACGCCACCCGGTGGCAGCAGCTGGTGGACTCCGGGATCTACAACCCCCTGCGCGACACACAGGCGTACGGCCCTCCGCAGGCGTTCTACGACCGGGTCATCGAGTACTACGGCTCAGAGGGGAGCTTTGTCACGCTCGGCAACTACAACACGCTCGACTCCTCGCTGCGGATCTCGAATTCCGCCCTGGTGCTTCCGACGGGCGTCGCCTCGATAACGTTTGGCGGGGACTACCGGTACGCCCGCCTGGCGAACTATGTGGACCAGCTTAGCTACGGCGACGGCTCGTTGGTGGCTCCGCCGGTGACTTGGGTCGGCCGGGCGCTTCGGCGGCTGAGCGGGTTCGGCGAGCTAAAGGCCCCGTTGGTGCCGTCGCGCTGGCTCCCCGGCTGGATTAGGAGCGTCGAGACCGACCTCGCCGCCCGCTACACGACATCGGACCTTGCGAAAGAGGCCAACCTCGCCCCGACGGGAGCCGTGAAGGTCGACTTCGTGGGAGGCCTGTCGATGCGAGCCTCGTTCGCCACGTCGAACACTTTTCCTCCCCCGGTCTTCAGCAGGGCATATTCGCAAGGGATCAGCACGAGCGGGACCGGCGTGGTGATTGCCACGACGGCCTTTGACCCGAGGCGCGGCGAGGAGCAGGAGACGGTCCGGGCAAGCGACGCGTTCAATCCCAATCTCGTGCCGGAGGCGGCGGTGACCCAGGCCTTCGGCCTCCTCTACCAGCGGGGCGTCGTGCACGAGTTCCGCGCCTCAGTGGACTTCGTGAACACGGTGACCTCAGGCGAGGAGGTTTACCTCAACACGCAGCAGGTGGTCGACCTGGAATCCATCTTCCCGCAGCGGGTGATCCGGGGCCCCGCGTCGCCCGGAGACCCGTTCGGCGTCGGGCCCATCACCGACGTGCTCACGGGAAACTTCAACCTCGCCTGGCGCCATTCCTACGAGTGGAGCGCGTCCCTCGACTACGCGTGGAACAAGTGCATGGGAGGCTCCCTCGAGCTGTACTGCCGGTGGATCTATTTCAAGCGCTACGACCTCGAGAATTACCCCGGGTCGAGGCCGGTGGACGAACTGCACGCCCCCGACGGCGGCGTCTTGGGCCTCTTGCCAATGCGCACGAACTTCGGCGCCGGCTGGTCGAACCGCGCCTACGGGTTCGGGATCGACGGGCACTATTACAGCGCCCAGATCCTGCCCGCCATCGAGCAGGCGATCCAGGGCAGCGACAGCATCGATCCCTACTGGCAGTTTGACGCGTACCTGCAGGGCGACCTGGCCCGGTGGATCCCGTGGAAGTCCTCGCACTACGGCCTGAAGGGCCAGCTAAGGGTGGACAACGTCCTCGGGGCCAAGCCGCCCAAGTACGCCGGCGGGCCGACGGGCGTGCAGTCGTACACAGACTGGCGGGGCAGCGTGTGCTCGCTTTCGGCGACGGTGACTTTCTGAGAGGCAACGCCTCATACGGGTAGTGGGGATGGCCGTGTGGATTGTCGTAGGGGGTGGATGCCCCTGGCACCCGAACCACCATCGTGAAACCGCCTACCCACCGGGAGCGTCAGTTCAGCGTGCCAGTCAGCCGTTACACAAAATTCACGGCTGCACGGGCCGGCGGGGAACACCTTCTGCTACAGGGTGCGGATTGCATGCCGCACCCATGGCCAAAATCCGTATTCCCGGGCAGAACCAAACCCGATGGCTGCAGTCAATGAGATCACGCAAGCTATGAGCGAAGCATCCAGTCCGGACCCTGTGTCGCAGCACCTCATCTTTGGGGGCCAAAGGCCGCTCACGTCGGCCGATGAGAAGTTCGTCATGGACGCGCTCAAGCGTTGCTCGCCGCTGACACGCGAGGCGGCCCGCGAATTCCGGCGCACGGGCAACCCCGAACGCCTGCCCGCGATCATTGACGGGCTCATCGAGCACTATGTCGAGCCCGACGCGCGGGCGAAGCTCGGCCGCGGTGACGACAGCCTTCGCCTGGTCGAGGACCTGGCGATCGACTCGCTGACGATGCTAGAAATCGTGTCCCTCGCGGAGGATGTGCTCCAGATCACCATCGACAACGGGGAGATCCGCCCGTTCCGGACCGTGGGGGACATCAAGACGTTCATCGCGTCGAAGCTGGGGCGGGCTGCCCCCCACGGCGCGCGCACAGGGCCGTAGGGGCGTCGCGGGCGGCTACCGGCGAATTTTTGGGGTTCTCTTTCCCGAATTTAGGGGCGAGGGTGGGGGTCCCGTGAACGCTCACCCTGCTCGGCTGCTCCTTGTCTGCGCCGCCGTCCTCGGCGCCTGCGGACCGGCTGCCGCCCTCGGGGCGGCCGGCGGCACTGCTGCCGCGACCGCATTCTCCCCCGCGCTCCTTCCCGGCAACGGCCTGGCGCAGCATCCTTTCCTCTACGCCGGCGAATGGGACACGCGCAAGGCCGAGCAGTCGATGTTCCTCGTGCGCGACGGCAGGATCGTGTGGTCCGCGTCGATCCCGCTTCATCCGTCTCCCGGCGTCAACCAGGAGTTCGACGACGCGACGCTTCTTCCCAACGGAGACATCATTTTCTCGAGAATGTCCGGGGCGGGGGAGATCGGCCCCGACAAGAGGATCGTCTGGGATTACCCGGCCCCGCCTGGAACCGAGATCCACTCGATCCAGACGCTCGGACGCGGTCGCGTCCTGATCATGCGAAACGGGAATCCGGCGCAGGCGATGATCATCAACACGGTGACGGGCGCCACCGAGCGGGTGATCCCTATCCCGACGACCGTCGCCGGCACGCACGGCCAGTTCCGCCACATCCGCATGACCCGCTCCGGCACGCTCCTCGTGCCTCATCTGGGGGAGGGGAAGGTCGTGGAGTACGACCTCAACGGCAGGGCGCTCTGGTCGGTCCAGGCGAAGTCCCCGTGGTCAGCCGTCCGGCTCAACAGCGGCAACACGCTGATTGCCGGCGACTGGAGCGGGTACGTGCGCGAGGTGAACCCTGCCGGCGAGACAGTCTGGGAATTCACTCAAGCCGACGTGCCGGACATCAGGCTTTTCAACACGCAAACCGCCAACAGGCTGGCGAACGGCAACACGATCATCACCAACTGGTGCGCAGGGGACAAGAACATGGACGATTGGCCGAGCACGGTCCAGGTGCTCGAGGTTAACCCGGGCAAGCAGGTGGTCTGGGCCCTTCGCTCCTGGAGGGATCCGGGAGACCTCGGCCCGGCCTCCTCCATCCAGCTCCTCGACGAGCCGGGCGACGCGGAGAGCGCCGACCCGCAGCGCTGATCTGGCTGCGTGCGCAC
>PLTZ01000033.1 GCA_003164715.1 Opitutaceae bacterium
GGACGTTGTTGCCCGATCCAACCGGGGCCCGACACGAGCTGTTGATGAGCCGCCCGGTGTCATCGGTAGCATCTACCGTCAGCGTCGTTGGCAGGGAGCCGAACGATCCAACGCCATTGGCAAAAAGGCAAACGTAGCTGCCTGCCCTGGTGGCACTTCCTGTCAGAATCAGGCTGGCGGTCTGCGATCCGGTAACGCCGTTCCCGTCGCTGAGCGGCGTCGCGCCGTAGTACCATTGATAGGTGAGGGGCGACGAAGGCGACCCTCCTGTGGCACTTATTGTCAGCACCGTCGTACTTCCTGGGCTGACGGTGTACGCGGCGAAGGAGGAATAGTTTGGGGACAACGAGGGATAGCCCGAAGGCTCAGATACGTCGAGAAAAGCGGGTGGGGTGGCGACCGATCCCCACGGGTTCGTTACAATCGCAGTGTAGGCGCCTGAATTTGCCAATTGGACGGAAGCGATGGTGTAGTACGGACTGGTGGCACCGGCGATGGGTTGGCCGTTGAAATCCCATTGATAGGTCAGGTCAGCCCCGGAGGCTGCGACCTCAAAATCGGCGGAGAGTCCGGCAGTGCAATACTCCCCTTCCGTATAGACGGTGATCACTGGGGCCGCAGAGGTCGGCGAACTTTGGGCGCGGGAGGCGGGCGGAAAGACGCAGGTTAGGAAAAGCATCAACGTCCAACGCCAACGGGATGCTGGCCAAGCCCTCACGCCCGTTGGTGATTCTTGCCGGTGCTTATGAATTCTTGACGGCATTGACTCTGCCTATGACGAAAGAAAACGTGTTGGCTTTTTTATAGAGCAGGTGCTGTTGACGACTGAATCCAGCAGCCTTCCAACTAGGGCAATTCATAGATCTCGACCAGAGCGATCCCGGCCCCGCCATCGGCCCCGGACACCTCTGCCGTATATGCCCCGGGCGGCAGCGTCAGGACCATTGCCGAGTCGGCGCTCCCCGCCGCCAGGGAGAAGGCTCCGGCCTGGCTCATATCGGACGCGGTCGCAGGTTCGATCCTTGCCGCTACCGTGGACGCGCCCTGCAAAGGAGGCCCGCCCCAGCCCTGGATCTGGGCGATGAGCTGGGGACCCGATGCACTGTTGGTGGGATTACTGTCGTAGACGGCCAAGAGCGGCTCGGCCAGGAGGCCCGAAAGATTGAACGACCCGAGGCCCGGACCGACGCCACGCACCAGCACCGTCTCCGATGAAGGGCCGCCCACAACGAAGCCGCCAATAAGGATGTTCGCACCCAAGCCCACGTAGGCGCGGGCCGAAATGTTGATCAGCCGGTTGGTTGGCGCACCCTGGTCGGCGTCGTAGAGTTCGGCCAGTGCAATCCCGTTTGCCACCGGTGTGGAGGCCGAACTCACGACCGCCGTGTAGGCCCCCGGGCTGAAGGACTGTAGGGCTGCCGTGTCATTCGAGCCGAGGGTGAAGGGGAAGGCGCCCAGGGAAGTGAACGTTGCGGCGAGGTTTGGATTCCAACTGGTCAGCGTCGGGCCCGGGGTCGCTCCCGAGTAGATTGTGAGTGAGGGATTAGATATGAATCCCGTCACGCCAAACTGTTGCAGCCCGGGGCCTGCGCCGCGCACGAGCACCGCCTTCGCGCCCGGTCCCGCCGTGACGAATCCGGCAATCAGCGTGTCCCTTGGACTCAGGGCGGGCGCCACGTAGGCTCGTGCCGAGAGATTAGCCAACCAACCCCCGGTTTCCACCGTCACCACCGCCGCATTCGAGAGCGTGTTGAGCCCTTCGGAGGTCACCAAGACGAGGTATGTGCCCGCCTGGGTCACCCCGACATTGGAAAGGGTGAGGGTCGGACCCGTCGCTCCAGCGATCGGCGTCCCGTCAATCTCCCACTGGTAGGCCGGTGGTGGATTGCCGGTGGCGGCAACGGCCAGGGTCACCGTACCCCCTGTTGTGACGGTCTGGGACTGAGGCTGCGTCGTAATCGCCGGAGGTTCCACCGCCAAAGGGATCCCCAGGCGAATATCGCTTGCCGCGCTTTCGGTCGTCGGTGGAGCCAGGAGGCTTTCGGGAAGCTGGGACTCCGCCACGTAGAGGGTCCCACTGCCGTCGACGGCTATGCCGCAGGGCCCATTGAAGGTTGCGGCGCCGCCCTCCCCAATTGCGGTCGCGAAGACCTGGTACGGGTTGCCGGCAATTGTCGTCACGAAGCCCTCGGGCGTGATTTTGCGGATCAGGTTATTGCCCGTGTCGGCCACATACACATTACCGGCGCCGTCGATAGCCAAACCCTGAGGTCCGTTGAATTGCGCTGCGCTTCCCAGTCCATCGCTTATCCCACCCAAATTCGCGATTTCATTTCCCGCGAGCGTCGTCACCGTGCCTCCGGGCGCGACTCTCTGGATCGCGAAGAGGTCGGCCACATAGACATTACCAGAGCTGTCCAGCGCCACCCCGCTTGGCGAGTTGAAGGATGAAATAGTGTCTGATCCGCCAGAAGGGGGAGGGCCGCCGGCTAGGGTTGTCACCACACCCGCCGGGGTAACCTTGCGGACCGCATCGTTGTAGTGGTCCCCGACATAGACGTTGCCCGAACCATCCACCGCCACGCCCCAAGGATAGAAGAACATCGCGGCGCTCCCAGTCCCGTCTGCGTAACCGGCGTTGCCCGGGCTGCCCGCCAGGGTTGTCACCACGCCTGCCGGAGTGATTTTGCGGATCGTGTCATTATGGGTGTCCCCGACATAGACGTTGCCTGTGCCGTCCACCGCCACGCCCGAAGGGCAGTTGAAAAGCGCGGCGTCCCCCGTCCCGTCCGTGCTGCCGGCCGTTCCCGGGCTGCCGGCAAGAGTTGTCACCGCACCTCCCGGGGTGATCTTGCGGATGACGTGGTTGTAGGAGTCCGCGACGTACAGGTTTCCCGCGATGTCAACCGCCGCACCCTGGGGATAGAAGAACTGCGCGGCGCCACCTGTCCCGTTGTCACCGCCTTGGACTGCGGTGCCTGCCAGCGTGGCTACTGCGCCGGCAGGCGTGACCTTGCGGATCGTGTCGTTGCCGGTGTCTGCCACATAGAGGTTGCCCGCGCCGTCCACCGCGATGCCAAGGGGATTTGCGAAGCGGGCGCCGCCGCCCGTCCCGTCGGCGCTGCCATAACTGCCGGCCGGGTTGTAAAGCAATATGCTGCTGCCCTTCGCCTTGGTCGGCGGGCTCGGCGGGCTTCCTGCCAGCGTTGTCACCACCGCCGCCGGCGTGATCTTGCGCACCGTGTTGTTGCCGGTGTCGGCCACATACACGTTTCCAGAGGAGTCCACGGACACACCCTGAGGGCCGTTGAACTGTGCCGAGCCACCCGTCCCGTCCGCGCTGCCGGGGTGATAGGAGAAGGGCGACATGCCGACACCGCCCTGATTGGCGGTCGGCGGGCTGCCGGCCAAGGTCGTCACGGCGCCAGTCGGCGTAATCTTGCGGATTACGTCGTTGCCGGTATCGGCCACATACAGGTTGCCTGCGGCGTCCACAGCCACGCCCTTGGGGCCGTAGAACGCCGCGGAACCGCCGTTCCCGTCCAGATAGCCGTTTCCGCCCCCGGTGACGCTCGTCACCGCGCCCGACGGCGTGATCCTGCGGATAGCAAAGTTGCCGGTGTCAGCTACGAGGACGTTGCCCAAGCCGTCCACCGCGACGCCCCAGGGACCGTTGAAACGCGCAGCCCGCCCCTGCCCGTCCGTAAGACCTGCGGGCGCAAAGGGGGGCGGTGCTCCGGCCATCGTCTTCACCACGCCTCCGGGCGTGATCTTGCGGATGGTGTTGTTGCCGGTGTCGGCCACATAGACATTTCCGGCGCCATCCACCGCGACACCCTGGGGGCCGTTGAACTGGGCGGCGCTACCCGTGCCGTCCGCGGCGCCGCTGTTGCCCGGACTTCCTGCAAGCGTCGTCACGACGCCCGACGGCGTGATCTTGCGGATCGTGCTGTTGCCGGAATCAGCCACGTAGGCGTTGCCGGCGCCGTCCACGGCCACCGCGCCTGGATTCAGGAACCTCGAGGCGTTGCCCGTCCCATCCGCGCTACCCGGCGCCATTCCCGCAAGCGTGCTGAAGGCGTACGCCACTACGTCGCCTGCTGGCAGGGGTGAAACGGTCAGCGTGACGGGAGCGCTTGCGGCTGATCCGGAGGCATTTGTGACCAGGGCCTGAAACTGGTTCCCCGACATCGGTACCGTGGCTTCGGCGATCACAAGCGTCGCAGTGCCTATCCCGATCATGCCATTACCGTCGGTCAGGCTGGTCCACGTGTTCCCGCCATCCGTCGACTGCCGCCATTGGTAGCTCGGGGCCGGGCTGCCGTTCGCGCCCACCGCGAAGCTGGCGCACTGCCCGGCGATGACGGTCTCGCTCGGCGACTGCAATGCGATCGACGGAGCCTGCCCCAACGCGGCCAACGGCAGGGATGCATTGACCAGAAGAAAGAGGCCAGTGCCCACCGCCCGTGACCGTGCGTTCAGGCAATTCATTTTACCCCATACCGGGGCAATCTTCATCCTGGGCTCAACGCCAGGCGTAAGGAAGGTAGAAACGTTTGTAGGGGATTATATTATGCGGCCACATCCAAATGATAAGCGTCGCAGCCACTTGAATCAGCATAACGGTGGGCTTCCCATAAAGATGCTCCCGGCGGCACAAGGAGCATAATGTGCGAGAAGGGGTCACTTTCGAAACGCAGTGGCACACATTCAGGAACCGCAACGCGGTTTCTTTGTCATTGGCCCTTAGCGGCCGCGGGACCAGACTCCCGCGCAACACCATGCGCGTCCTCATCGTCGACGACGAACCCTCGATTCGCAGGACGACACGGATCGCCGTCGAGTCCTCGGGCCACGCCGCGGCCGAGGCGCCCAACGCGGCCAAGGCGATCAAGGCCGCCGAGGCGGAGGGTTTTGACGCCGTCTTCCTGGACGTGAAGCTGGGTGCGGATGACGGCCTCGAGGTGCTGGACCGCCTGATGAAGCTGCGCCCGGCTCCGGCCGTCATCCTGTTTACGGCGTACGCCAACATCGCGACGGCGGTCGAGGCGATGCGTCGCGGCGCCTTCGACTTCATCCCGAAGCCATTCACGCCGGACCAGATCCGCGCAGTCCTGGCGAAGGTTGCCAGGGCCCACGCCATGGAGCGCAGGGTCCAGGCGCTGGAAAACGACCTGGCCTCCGGTGCGCCCCCGGTCGACCTCGAGTCCGCCGAGCCCTCGATGCAGCGCGCCCTCCAGGTTGCGTTCAAGGCCGCCGAGACCCATGCGAACCTGCTGATCCTGGGCCCCAGCGGCACGGGCAAGAGCATCCTCGCGCGCGAGGTCCACAAGCGGAGCGCGCGCGCCGAGGCCGCCTTCGTCACGGTCCACTGCCCGAGCCTCTCGAAGGAGCTCTTCGAGAGCGAACTGTTCGGGCACGCGAGGGGTTCATTCACCGGCGCCGTCAGCGAGACCTCCGGGAAGGTCGCCGCCGCGGATGGCGGGACCCTCTTCCTGGACGAGATCGGCGAGATGCCCCAGGAGATTCAGCCGAAGCTCCTGAGGCTCCTTCAGGAGCGCGAATACGAGCGCGTCGGCGAGGCGGTCCCGAGGCGGGCGGACGTCCGGGTCATCGCCGCGACGAACCGGGACCTTGCGGCCGAGGTCAAGGCGGGCCGCTTCCGCGAGGACCTCTTCTACCGGCTCAACGTGATCGCCGTGACGCTGCCCGGACTGCGCGACCGGCCGGCCGACCTGAGGCGCCTGGCCGACAGCGTGCGGAGGTACTTCGGCTCCCGGGCGGGCAAGGGCGACATCAAGTTCTCCCAGGCCGTGTCAGACGCGCTGGGCACCTACCCGTGGCCGGGTAACCTGCGCGAGCTGCGCAACGTGATCGAGCGGGCGGTCATCCTCGCGCCGGGCGACACGATCGAGCTGGCGGATCTGCCGGAGGAGTTCTCGGCTGCCCGCAGCCAGGCGTCCGCCGTCGGGGCCCGCGTCACTCTGGATGAGCTCGAGGCCGAACACATCCGCAGGATCCTGGCGTCCTCCCGCAACCTGGACGAGGCCGCCCGCATCCTCGGGATAGACCCGGCGACCCTCTACCGGAAGCGCAGCAAGCTCGGTCTCCTCTAAAGCGTCCACCCGGGCATGCTCCGCACCCGCCTCTTTTTCGGCCTCCTGCCGCTGCTCCTGGTGATTGTCGTCACGGGGGCCTACGCGATCCATGTCTGCCACCAGCTGGCCGGCCCGCTCCAGAAGGACTTGGTCGCCAACTACCGCGCTGCGCTCGGCTGCCAGGAGATGCGCGCATCCGCGATGCTCATGTCGAACGCGCTCGCGTTCGCCTCGGCGGCGGACCCGATAAACGCAAGGCGGGCGCTCGAGGAGCGGCGCTCGGCCTTCACGAAGGAGCTCATGAACCAGTCGGCGGCGTCCGCCGGCAGGCCGAGGGCGAAACTTGTCGGCGAGCTCGACGCCGCGTTCCAGGACTTCTCCGCGCGGTGCGACCGCACGCTCGCCGCGGGCGGCGGCATCTCGCTTAGCGAGAACATGGCGAACGAGGATGCGCTCTACCGGGTGTTCAGCGCCCTGGACCGCCTCACAGCGAGCGACTACGCCGCGTCGCGCGAGACGGAGGCCCAAGCGGAGCACCTCGCGACGACCGCGGTCGGCATCCTGAAGGCGACGATAGGCGCCGCCGTGCTGCTCTCGGCGCTCATCGCCTGGATACTGGCGTCCTCGCTCCTCGTGCCGATCAAGTCCCTCACCGCGTCGGCCACGGCGCTCGGGGAGGGGAACCTCGACACCGAAGTGCCCGAGTTCTCCCGCGACGAGCTGGGAAGCCTCGCCCGGTCGTTCAACACGATGGCCGGCCGCCTGCGCGCCTACCGGGACGCCACGGTCGCACGGGTGCTCAGGACGCAGCGCACGATGGAGGCGACGCTCGCGTCCGCGCCCGACCCGCTGTTCGTGGTCTCGAAGGAGGGCGTCGTCGAGGTCCGCAACCCCGCCGCGCAGGAGCTCTCGGGGCTCCCGGAGTTCTCGGGCGGGTTTCCGCCGGGCCTCGCCGGACCGCTGGCCTCGGTGATGGCGACGGACGAGCACTACCTGCCGACGGACTACGGGAAGGTGGTGACCTTCCGCGTCGGGCGCGAGGACCGCCACTACCTGCCGAGAGTCCTCGCGATCGGTGACAAGCTCACGGAATTCAAAGGGGCCGCGGTCATCCTCCAGGACGTCACGAAGTTCCGCCTCCTCGACAACGCGAAGACGAACCTTGTCGGCACCGTGAGCCACGAGCTCAAGACGCCCCTGACGGGGCTTCGCATGGCGGTGTACCTGCTGCTCGAGAAGACGCTCGGGCCGCTGGCGCCGCAGCAGCGCGAGATGCTTGAGTCGGCGCGCGACGACGCGGACCGCCTGCTCAGGATCCTCGACTCCCTCCTCGACCTGACCCGCCTCGAAGCAGGCGCCTCGGCGCTGGAGCGGAAGAAGGTCGCTGTCGGCGAGCTTCTTCACAGGATAGCCGACGAGGCCCGCGCGTTCATCTCGGCGGCCGGCCAGGAGCTCGTCGTCGAAGCGGAGGCCGGCCTCGGGTGCGTGGACGTCGACGCGGGCAGGCTCCGCCATGTGTTCATCAACCTCCTCTCCAACGCCTCGAAGTATTCGCAGGCGGGGGGCGTGATTACGCTCAGCGCGTCTACGGCGCCCCTCGGCTTCGTGCGCTTTTCCGTGAGGGACAAGGGGCAAGGCATCCCCGCGGAGGCCCTGCCGCACATCTTCGACCGGTTCTACCGGGTGCCGGGCCAGTCAAAGCCAGGCGCCGGGATCGGCCTTGCCATCGCCCGCGAGATTGTGGTCGCGCACGGTGGAAGCATCACCTGCTCGAACGCCCCGGGAGGCGGGACGGAGTTCCACTTCCTGGTGCCGGCAGCATAGCGGATCCGCGCTTCCGCCGCGGGCAACGCCTGAAGAAATCCCCTCGCCGAATGGCGTAGGCGGGAGGATCGAACCTCCTCACGCCTTGGCGTGAGGCCTGGAGCCCTTCGACGGCTTGCCCTCGAGCGCCGAGACCCGGGCCTCGAGGTGCTCGATCCGTTCGATGCACTTGCTGTCGAGACTTGCCAGCATGTCGCGGGCCTTTGCTCCGAGCGCGGCGCTCGTCCTGTCGAATTCGCGCCGGCCCTCCTCCGCGATCTTCTCGGCCATCTCGCGCGCCTCGGCGGCGCTGATCCGGCCCTGTTTCACAAAGTCCTCGAGGCTTTCCTGCACCTTTCCCTTCGTGATGACTGCGGCCCCGAGTCCTGCGAGAAGCGTCTTCTTGAATGTGTCGATCATAGTGGGCAAATTCTAATGAATTACGGGGCCGTACGCAAATCGCGTCATGTTATGGCGGGAACCCCGGGGCTCGCCGGCCCCTCGCGGACGAGGGAAAGGAACTGCTCGGCGCCCCGGCTTTGGTACCGCTGCATGTGCCTGAAGACCACGATCTCACGGGTGGGTTCGGCGTCGGAAAGGGCGATGTAGGCAAGCGTGTCGTGGTCCTCCGGCGCCTGTGCCCCTGCCGGAAGAATTGAGACGCCCGCGTTGATCGCCACGAGCGCTTTCACCGTGGCGATCTGGGAGCAGCGGGAGCCGATCCGAGGTTCAAAATGGTGATCGCCGCAGAACGCCCTGACCTGGGTCGCGAGCGAACTGGAGGATCCCTGCAGGATGAGGGTCTCCTTTGCCAGGTCGTCGCTCGTCACGTTCGGCTTTCGGGTCAAGGGGTGGTTCTTCGCCACGACCAATAGAAGTTTCTCATTCCAAAGCGTTTCCACATGAATGCTCGGGTCCGTGACCGGGCGAGCCGCCAGGGCCAGATCAAGCTCCCCGTCCAGCATCTCTTGGATCAGTGTATTCTTAAAATCTTCTCTTATATTTACTTGCAGATTTGGGAATCGCTGGCGGCAGCGGCTGATGAGGCCGGGCAGCAGATAGGGCGCAATGGATTGTATCGCGCCGACCGTGATCTTGCGCTCAAAGGTTGGGCTGTCCCCCAGTTCCTTGGAGGCATCCTCTACCTCGAAAAGGATTCTGCGGGCCCTCTCTAAGAACGCGTTTCCTGCTTCCGTGGGCACAGCCTTGCGCCCAAGGCGATGAAACA
This sequence comes from Opitutaceae bacterium, assembly GCA_003164715.1. Classification (GTDB taxonomy): domain Bacteria; phylum Verrucomicrobiota; class Verrucomicrobiia; order Opitutales; family Opitutaceae; genus Palsa-1447. Next base: position 9,130 of record PLTZ01000033.1, read on the forward strand.
GCTTATGCCCGAGTTCGCGCTCAAGATTTATAATCTGTTGACTTAAAGATGGTTGAGATATGTGCGATTGGATGGCCGCCCTTGTAAAATTTCCGGTTTCAGCGACCGCAAGGACGTACCGTAGTTGGCTAAGTTCCATAGGAAATACCTATGAATGCCATAAACAACTGCAACTGGAAATATCGTTCCTAGGGTGTACTATTCTCGTACCTTGCCGATGAGGCAGGGGACAAACAAAGCATACATCATATGAAAACTATCATCAAAGCGGCTGCCCCGGCGATTCTCGCCATTGCCGCAATCTTGCTTTCATTCCGTTACCTCAGCGCAGATGCGCTCGTCGCAGGGCTCTTCTGCGTGGCTGGAGTCGCAGCCGTAATGGCGGTCGACTACCGCGCAGAGTGGAAACGGTCTTCCAGCCGGTAATCGGCCTGGAGAATCCCAAATTCAAGGGCCCGGAGCAATCCGGGCCCTTTTTGTTTCCTAGACGACCGTGGGCGTATTCGGCGCCGGTCGCTTCATGAACGCGGCGACGACAAGCGCAATGAGTACTCCCAGGATGAAGATGTAGAAGAAGGCCATGACGGACGCCGGTCCCGCGGACATCATCCACTTGGTGAAGGACTCGGCCTTTTCAAGCTGGTCGCCACTCATGCCGCGGGCCTCCATCTTTGCCATCTGGTTCTGGACCATGAGGTCGGTGAACGCCGGGTTGATGAAGGCGTAGTACACGTAGGCAAAAACCGAGCTCAGGAACGAGGCGATGAGGGAGATCAGCGTTCCCGCCCCGACCGCCTTGCCGTAGCCAAAGTCCGCCTCCTTCGGCGTCTCCTCGCGCCTGGCCTTCATGCCCAGGACCAGGCACGCCACCGTGACGGCGAAGCCTAGGAGGCCGCCAATCCAACCTGCGGCCTGCAGCTTGGAGGCGTCCGAGTGGAACCCGAGGAAGTACAGGATCAGCGTGACAAAGGCGCCGGCAAGCGCCGAGATGAAGCCGTAGAGGGAGCAGGTTTTCATTGGGGTGGGTGAAAAATGGGGGCCTAACGGGCCGGCGCGACTCACGCGTCTATCCCGTGGTCCATTGGCGGTTCGCCGGTTCCGGGAGCGGAGTCGCCGAAGCGCGGAGGCGGGGCGGGCGGTGTCGCCGCGGGCGGCGGAGCCACGTGGACGGCCGGCGCCTTGTAGGCGGCCGTGGAGGGCTTCTCCGGAGCCTCATCCATGGCCCTCTTGAACTCCTGCTCAACGTCCCCGGCCGCCTTCTTGAACTCGCGGATCGCCTTGCCGAGGCCGCGCGCAAACTCGGGCATCTTCTCCCCGCCGAAGAAGATCAGCACGACCACAAGGATGACGATGAGTTCCGACCCCCCGAGCGAGTCGAGGAATGCGATCGTGGAGGCGTGCGGGATCATGGGGGACGACACGGGCTAGAGTTTCACGGAAACCCCACGCCCGCAATCCTATCTCACCGCGACGCTCACGGTGAAGGTCTCCCTGCCGCCCGGCGGGACAAGGTGGAGGCCCCTCCTGTGCTCGGGAGAGTTCGGAAGCCCCATCCAGGGCTCGACGCAGTAGAACGGCGAGTCGTCCGCCTGGGTCCAGGTCACGAACGCAGCGCCCGCCGGGGCGTCCGTCTCCGAGCCCAGGCGGACGACGACGTCACCCGCCTGGCCCTTCTCGCCGAACACGGCCTCCGGGTTCCGGAGCGCCGTGTGGAGGGTGTCGATCAGCTCCCGGTTGTCCATCCGCTCCACGGTCCCGAGCGCGGGGCCGGCGACGAGCTTGCCCGCGGCGTCATGGCGCAGCCGCTCGCCGGCCGCGATGCGGATCAGGTAGTCCCCGCGCTCGGACCCCTCGCTCCAGGGCAGCGCAAAGTAGAAATGGTGGCCGGCGCTCCACGGCAGGGGCTCGTCGCCAAGGTTCTCGAGCGAAAGGGTGCACGTGAGCCCGAATGCCGAGAAACGGTAGCCGACGCGGAACTCGTAGGCAAAGGGGTAGCACGCCTTCGCCTCGTCGCCGGGGACCAGCACGGCCTCGAAGCCGCCGTCGTCCACGCGGACCGCGCGGAACTCGCCCTGGCGCGCGAAGCCGTGAGCGGGCATAGACCTCCTGACCCCCCTGGCGTCCCGCCAGAAGCCGAGCTCGCCCCGGTCGAACGTTCGGGCGCAGAAAGGGAAGAGGATCGGGTTGCCCCCCCGCGCCTTCGGGAACTCCGCGAAGGAGGCGACCTCCGGCCAGTGGATCACGTCGCGCACGGAGCCGTCGCCCATCGCCAAGTTCCAGTTCATCAGCCGCGCGCCTCTCTCCGGCAGCGCCATGAACGTCGATCCTCCCACGCGCCAGCGGATCAGCGTCTGCCCCAAGTACGGAATCTTTTCCATGCCCATGATGGGAGTCGTGCGGCCACGCGATGCAGCCCACCCCCGGTTCCAGCTACCTGTTGGAAAAGTCGAACTGGATCCGCTCGTGGCCGGTGTAGCCGGTCGGATAGCGGTGCCCCTTGTACTCGATCTCCAGCGCCGCCTGATCGGAGGCCGTCAGGAAGAGCGGCACGTTGGGGAACTCCTTGCGCTCGCCGGCCTGCAGGGGGCCCTGGAAGAGCTCCATACCGTCCGACTTGCGCACGACCTTGATCCGCACCGCCTCGGCGGCGACGATCGAAACGGCGGTGGCCGGCGCGGGCGCCTGGGTCTCGACCAGCTCTGCGGCGGCCGACGGGGCGGCATGCGTCGTCTTGGCGACGGGCCCCGAGTCCGCGATCGACTTGATGATCCATACCGCCGCGAGGACCAGCACGATCGCCACGAGGGTGATGCCGCCCTTGAAGACCAGGTTGGGGTCTATCGGCGGGCCCTTGGGCAGGTTCTCGCCCGGGCGCTGGAACCGCGCGGGGTGGGGCCGCTGCAGGGGCTCGGCTGCCTGCGCCTCGCCCTGCGCCTCGGCCCGCTCGTCCGCCGATGAGATTGCCAGATCCATCCTGCCGTAGACCTCCCGGCTCGGCTGGCGCAGCCGCGGCTCGCCGCCGCGCAGCGCCGTGTAATCGTTCAGGAGCCTGTCGGCGGGTATCCGAAGGTAGTTCGCATAGCCGCGGAGGAATCCGCGCGTGTAGATGTCCGTGAGCCCAATCTCGAACTGGTTGCCCTCGAACTTCTGCAGGTACTCGCCGCGTATCTTTGTCGCCTCCGCCGCCTCGCGGATGGAAATGCCCTTCTTCTTGCGGGCCTCCTCAAGGCGTTCTCCGATGGTCTGCATAGTCGATCAGTTGCAGGTTTTCGCGGACAGGGAAAGAATGATTTGTCCCATGGGGCCCCCGGCCGGCCTCACAGCGAATCCAGGTCGCCGAGGATCTCTCGGGGGCTTGAGCCGTTCTCGGGCCCGACAATGCCCTTCTCCTCCATCATCTCCATGATCCTCGCCGCCCGGTTGTAGCCGATGCGCAGCCTGCGCTGGAGCATCGAGGTGCTCGCCCGCCGCGTGGACTTGAGGACGTCGAGCGCCCTCGAATACAGCTCCTCGTCGCTCCCCTCCTCCTCGTTCCCCTCCTCGTCGCCTTCCTCCTCGTCGCTCGAGGCGCGGTCGATCTGCTGCTGCACCGAATGCGCGAACTGGGGCGCCCCGTTGCGCTTAAGGAACTCGACGATCTCGTGGATCTCGTCCTCGCCCACGAAGGCGCCCTGCGCGCGGACGAGCCGCGATGTCCCTGGAGGCGAGAAGAGCATGTCGCCCTTGCCGATCAGGGTCTCCGCGCCCTTGGTGTCGAGGATGGTGCGCGAGTCTACCTGCGAAGCGACCTGGAAGGCGATCCGGGAGGGGAGGTTCGCCTTGATCACCCCGGTGATGACGTTCACCGAGGGCCGCTGGGTGGCGATGATCAGGTGAATGCCGGCCGCGCGCGCGAGCTGCGCCAGGCGCGCGATCGAGGTCTCGATCTCCGCCGGGGCGAGGATCATCAGGTCGGCGAGTTCGTCGATGATCGCGACGATGTAGGGCAGGTGCTCGGGGATCTCGAGCCCGTCGGCGCCCAGCGGGTCGAGCCCCTGCAGCGAGGACTGCGCGTCGGCGTGCACCTTGGCGTCCTTCTTGCGCGTGTTGAATCCCACGATGTTCCTCACGTTCGCCTTCGCGAAGATCTGGTATCGCTGCTCCATCTCCCCGAGAAGCCATTTAAGGGCCGCCGGAACCTTCTTTGGCTCGGTGACGACGGGAATGAACATGTGCGGCAGGCTGTTGAAGACCTTTAGCTCGACGACCTTCGGGTCGACCATGATCAGTCTCACGTCCTTCGGGCTCTTCGAGTAGAGGATGGACGTGACGATCGAGTTGATGCAGACCGACTTTCCGGAGCCCGTCGCGCCAGCGATCATGAGGTGGGGCATCTTGGCTAGGTCGGAGATGAGGGGCTTGCCCGAGACGTCGCGCCCGAGCGCGATCGGCAGCTCCGCCTTCGCCGAGGCCCAGTCCTCGCTCTCGAGCAGCTCGCGCATGCCCACCGGCGTCGGGTTGAGGTTCGGCACTTCTACCCCGACGGCGGCCTTGCCCGGAATCGGCGCGAGGATCCGCACGGACTGCGCGCGCATCCCGAGCGCGATGTTCTTCTCCAGGCCCGCGATCTTCTCGACCCGCACCCCGGCCGCCGGGACGACCTCGTAACGGGTGATCACCGGACCGACGTGGATCTCGCCGAGAGAGACCTCGACGCCGAATTCCCCGAGGATCCGCAGGAGCGTCTCGGCATTGTGCCGGTGCTCCTCGTCGCTGTTTCCGGCGGCCGGCTTCGCCTGCTCCTTCAGGAGCTTGACCGGCGGAAACTCGTAGCTCTCGTCGAACGTCTGGGGCAGCACGACCTTCGCCTTCTTCGGCTCCTCCGGCTTGACGATCGTGAGCGCGATCTTGGCGGCGGGCTCCTTGGGCGCCGGCGGCTTGGCCTCGGCCCTCGGCGTGGCCTCGGAGATCGGGAAGCCCGGCCGCGTCAGGGTCCGTCCGAGCGGATCGTCCGCGGCCCGGGCGACGAGTATCTTCTTGGCGCCCGTCGGTCCGACCGGCGGCGGCAGCGGCGGCAGGGGCACCGGGCCGGCGCCCCGCTCTTCCTTGCGCTTGGCCCTCTCCTCGGCGAGCCTCGCCCTCGAGGCCTTCCATTCCGTGAAGTTCGTCAGGATCCTTTCAATCTCCGTGCCGATGTCCCGGGTGAAGAAGAACAGCAGCGCCACGCAGTAGACCGTACCGAGGAGGAGGCCCGAGCCGAACGGACCAAGGGCGTCCGAAAGCAGCTTCTTGTAGAGAATATGGCCAATCAGGCCGCCCAGGGCGTTGGGAAAGGTGTCGCTCCGCTTGAAGCTCTCGAACATGGCGAGCAGTCCGGAAAGGGAGACCATCCAGACGACCGCGGACGTGACGCGGGTCGCCACCAGGTGCCGGGAGTTCCTGATCGCGATGTAGAACATCCAGAAGAGGGCCACGGGCAGCAGGACCGTGCTGCCCCCCAGGGAATAGAAGAGGATCCAGACCGTGTCCGCCCCAAGCCAGCCCACCCAGTTCTTCCCGACGGGAGCGGTCGAGTAGAAATGGGACTGGTTGGGGGCGTAGTTCAAAAGCGCCGCCGTCAGGTAAATCGCCACCACAAAGCAGAGAATCGCCGCCATCCAATTCGGGCGGTAACGGGGGCCCTGGAACCATGGGCCTCCGTTTGGATTTGAACTATCTGATTTGGGCATCTGTGCTTCCAGGCGTCGCGCTGGCGTCGCGACTTGCGGATTGGACGCTAGTATCCGGGCTGGTCAAATGTAAACCCCTCCCGACCTTTTTTACAATAATCTCGATATCTATACCCATGCGAGAAGTTCTTCAGTTTCAACCGATTTACCAAGAACGCGTCTGGGGCGGCCGCAGGCTTCAGACCCTTCTCGGACGGGAGCTTCCGCCCGGCCCGCCGATCGGCGAAAGCTGGGAGATTGTCGACCGGCCGGAGGCGCAGTCGCGGGTCAGGCGCGGGCGCTTCGGCGGATCGACGCTGCGCGAGCTGATCCAGCGTCATTCGGCCGAAATCATGGGGCCGGGCTGGAAGCCCTCGGCGCCCTTCCCGCTGCTAGTGAAATGGCTCGATTGCTCCGAGAGGCTGAGCCTCCAGGTGCATCCGCCCGCCGCGGTTGCGGCCGAGCTTGGCGGCGAGCCGAAGACCGAGAACTGGTATGTCGCGCATTCGGCGCCCGGAGCGTCGCTTTTCGTGGGGCTTAAGGCCGGGGTGACTCGCGCGGGCTTCACGAAGGCCGTCGCGGACGGTACGGCCGAGGAGTGCGTCAACAAGGTTTCGGTCGCGGCGGGGGACTCGGTGCTCGTGCGCAGCGGCCAGGTCCACGCGATAGGGGCGGGCAACCTGATCCTCGAGATCCAGCAGAATTCCGATACGACCTACAGGCTCTACGACTGGGGCCGGGTGGGACTCGACGGAAAGCCCCGGAAGCTGCACGTCGAGGAGTCCATGCGCTCGATCCTGTGGGACATCGGGCCTCCCGGACTCGTCCGGGCCGCCCCGACGTCCGGAATGATCGCCTCCTGCGACGAGTTCTCTATCCGGCGCGTGGTCCTTGAGAAGAGCGAGTCCCTCAAGTTCCCGGCGGGCGAGCAGCCCAGGATCCTCAGCGTGGCGGCCGGCGACCTCGCCCTCTCGGGCGACGCCCCCGGCGCAAGGCCGCTGCTGGCTGGCGACAACGCACTCCTGCCCTGGTCGGCCGACCTTGTTTTCGTGGCGCCTGGTCCTGCGATCATCCTTGTCACAGAGGGCTTTATTTGAGCGGCACCGCAAAGGCGTTGTTCCTTCTCGGGGGTCTCTTTGCGCTGGCCGCCCTTGCCTGGATGGCCTTCCTTCCCGCCGTCGTCGAGGGCGAGCTCCGCGCGGCCACCGGGTTCGACGTCCGGATTGCGGTCCTTGCGGCAAACCCCTTCACCGGGCGCGTCGTCGCGAGGGGGCTGGCGGCAAGGAACCCGCCGGATTACCCGTCCCCGGACTTCGTCACTCTGCGGGAGCTCACGGCGGACGTGAACGTCTTCTCCTGGATATTCGCCGACCGGATCGTGATCAACGAGCTCGACGTCAACGCCGAGAAGGTCGTGATCATCCGGCAGCGCGGCGGGAAGTCGAACGCGGGAGAGTTCATCGCCGCGTTCTCGAAGGGCGGAGCCGCGGCCCCCGGGGGCCAGGCGTCGAGCCCCCAGCGAGGGTCCGGACGGTACCTGATCAGGAAGCTCCGCATCCGGCTCGGGCAGCTCGTCATCGCCGACTATTCGGGGTCAAAGCCTGACCAGTCGTCCTACGACCTCAACATAGACCACACGTACTCCAACGTGTCGTCGGCGCGCCAGCTCCTGGTCCCGGAGGTCGTCAGGAGCCTGACCTCGTTTGGGCTCCGTCACGACACGGCGCAGCTCCTGCCGGGCGATTTCGGCCGCGCGCTCGCCGAGGCCGTGGGCGGCACGGCGGACGTCGAGGCGAAGCTCAAGGACGCGGGGCAGAAGGCCGGGAAATACCTGAAGGGCCTTTTCGACAAACTTGAACAATCGGCGAAACCCTAGTTAAGTTGTCGCCCCTTCATGACCAGCTCCAAGACAGACGACGCAAAGCACCACCCGGCACCCGACAAGGAGAAGGCCCCCGCGGGGGGAAAATCGGAGGCTCCGGCGCCCGAGAAGGCCCTGGCCGTCGCGGACCCGGCCGAGCAGGTCGCGGCCGCGAAGAAAGAGGCGGCTGCGAACCACGAGCGCTACGTGCGCGCGGTCGCCGACCTTGAGAACTTCCGCCGCAGGACGGTGAGGGAGAAGGAGGAGCTGCGCCTCTTCGCCGCGACGCGGCTGCTCGAGGACCTCCTGCCCGCACTGGACAACCTGGCCCTCGGCCTCGCCGCAGCGAAGCAGCCGAACGCAGACCTGAAGGCCCTTGCGGGAGGCGTCGAGCTCGTGCAGCAGCAGCTCAAGGGGGCGCTCGCCGCCCACGGCCTCAAGGAGATCAATCCCCTGGGCGAGGCGTTCGACCCCCACCAGCACGAGGCGATTTCGCACCAGCCGAGCCCGGATGTGGAGGCGGAGCACGTCCTCGCGGTCGTGCGCACCGGCTACGTCCTCAACGGGCGCCTGCTGCGGCCCGCCTCGGTCATCGTCTCAAGCGGCAAACCGGCCAGGGGGCCGGCGAGCTGAGCCATGGCCAAGGAGGATTACTACGACCTGCTCGGCGTCGCCAAGGGCGCCACCGAGGAGGAACTCAAGAAGGCCTACCGCAAGAAGGCGGTCCAGTACCATCCCGACAAGAACCCCGGCAACAAGGAGTCCGAGGAGATGTTCAAGAAGGTCTCCGAGGCCTACGAGGTGCTGAAGGACCCGGACAAGCGGGCGGCCTACGACCGGTTCGGGCACGCCGCGTTCCAGGGCATGGGCGGCGGCGCGCGCGGCCCGTCGGGAGCTGGCGGGTTCCACGACCCCTTTGACATCTTCCGCGAGGTCTTCGGCCAGGGCGGGGGCGGCGGAGGCATCTTTGACGAGATGTTCGGCGGCGGGGGCGGCCGCGACGGGGGCCGTGACGGCTCGGACCTGCGCTACGACCTGGAGCTCACGCTCGAGGAGGCCGCGCGCGGCGCCGAGAAGGAGATCTCCTTCCGGAAGCTCGTCAGCTGCGAGCACTGCCACGGCTCCGGGGCGGAGCCCGGATCGAAGCGCGTGACGTGCCCGACATGCCGGGGGGCGGGGCAGGTCCGCCGGTCCGGCGGGATCATCGTGTTCACGCAGACATGCCCGACCTGCGGGGGCGCGGGGGTGAAGATCGAGAGGCCCTGCTTGGTGTGCCGCGGCGATGGGCGCGTCGCAAAGACGACCAAGCTCAACGTGAAGATACCGCCCGGGGTCGACACGGGCTCGAGGCTGCGCTCCGCAGGCAACGGCGAGGCGGCCGCGGCCGGGGGGACGCCCGGGGACCTGTACATCGTCCTGTCGGTGAAGGAGCACGAGCTCTTCGAGCGCCATGGGGACGACCTCTTCTGCGAGATCCCCATCAAGTTCACGCTGGCGACGCTCGGCGGATCCATCGAGGTGCCGACGCTCTCGGGCAAGGCGAGCCTCAAGATCCCCGCGGGCACCCAGAGCGGCACGACCTTCCGGCTGCGCGACCGCGGGATGCCCTCCCTTCGCGGCGGGCGCCACGGCGACCAGCTCGTCCGGGTCCATGTGGAGGTCCCCGCGTCGCTCTCCGCCGAGCAGCGCAGGATCCTGGAGGAGTTCGCGCGCGTCAGCGGCGACGCGCACGAGCCGACGTCGCGCAAGTTCTTCGAGAAGGCGAAGAAGTTCTTCTAAGGATGCCCCTGCGATCCCCAGCTCCAGGCAACCCAAGGCTCATGCCGCTCAGGCGCGCCGTCGCGATCCGCCGCAGGGCTGCGCGCGACGGCATCTCGTTTGTCCTGACGAACGGAGTCTTCGACCTCCTGCACCCCGGGCACGTGTCCTACCTCGAGGCGGCCCGCAGGCTCGCCGGGAGGAGGGGCAAGCTCTTCGTCGCCCTCAATTCCGATGAGAGCGTCCGCGAGCTGAAGGGCCCGCGCCGCCCGGTCATGGGCGAGGAGAATCGCGCCTACACCCTGGGCCAGCTGCGCTCGGTGGACGGCGTCGTGATCTTCCGGGGGAAGCGCCTCGTGCGCGAGATCAGGGCGCTGCGGCCCGACATCTACTGCAAGGCCGGCGACTACACGCTCGCCACGCTCGACCCGTCCGAGCGCGCGGCCCTCGAGTCCGCGGGCTCGAAGATCGTGTTCCTGCCGTACCTCAAGGGCTTCAGCACGACGAAGCTCATCCGGCTCATCAGGGCCGCCGGATCGGCCTGAGGCCGCGCACCCCGGTATGCGCGTCGCCATCCTCGGCTCGGGCCGCGGCTCCAACGCGGAGGCCATCCTTTCCGCCCAGGCCGCGGGCCGACTCGGCCGGGCCCGCGTTGTCGGCATCTTCTCGGACGTCGCCGACGCCGGGATCCTCGCGCTTGGCCCCCGCTTCGGGGTCCCGGCGACATTCGTCGACCCGGCCCCTTTCAGGACGAAGCTCGAGGGCGACGGCGAGGCGAGGTTCGTCGCCGCCGTTTCCGCGGTCCATCCGGACATGGTCGTGCTCGCGGGGTTCATGCGCGTGCTCAAGCCTGGGTTCCTGGGCGCGTTCGAGGGCCGCATCATCAACCTTCACCCGAGCCTCCTGCCGCGCTTTCCCGGACTCGACGCGGTCGGCCAGGCGCTGCGTGCGGGCGCGAAGGTCACCGGGTGCACGGTTCACCGCGTGACCGCCGTCATCGACGGCGGCGCGATCATTGCCCAGACAGAGGTGCCGATCGGCGAGGGCGAGACGCATGATTCCCTTGCGCAGAAGGTGCACGCGGCCGAGCACGCCCTTCTTCCTTCGGTGATCGCGCGGCTGAGCGGCGCGGGGGCCGCGGCCTAGGCTCCGATGGAGCTTTGGGAAACCAGGATGGAGATACCCCCGGGCGCGGCCGAGGCGGCCGAGTTTGCGCTCCTGGAGGCCGGGATCGAGGGCTGGACGCTCGCGGAGGATGCGGTCGCCCGGAAGGCATGGATCGTCGGGTACTTCGGGAGCGTGGCCGAGGCCGAGGCCCGGATGCGCGAGATCCGGGCCGCCCTGCCAGCCGGGATTGCGGGCGCCGCCGCGCCGCGCCTGCTGGCGGACGCCGACTGGAAGACCAGCTACCGGGAGCATTTCAAGGCGTGGGCCTTCGGCCGGCTGCACTGGGTCCCCACTTGGGAGAGGGGTGCATACCGGCTGCCGGAGGGCCATTCTGCGCTCTGGCTCGACCCGGGAATGGCGTTCGGCACCGGCAACCACGAGACGACGAGGCTCTGCATCGAACGGCTGGTGGAGTTCGAGCGGGGACTCGCGGGCGACCCGACCGCCGCGCGCCTGCGCGTGATCGACGCCGGGTGCGGCTCGGGGATCCTTGCGCTTTCGGCGTGCCTCCTCGGGTTCCGGGACGTGTCGGGGTTCGACATCGACCCGGATGCGGTGCGCATCAGCGTCGAGAACGCCCGGCTGAACGGGCTCTCCGACAGGGTCCGGTTCGCCACCGCGGACCTGGAGGGCGGCTTGGCCGGCGGCGGCGCCGGGGTCCTCATGGCCAACATCCAGGCGGATGTCCTCGTCCGCCATGCCGGCGTTCTCGCCTCCGCCGTCGCGCCCGGAGGCCTCCTGGCGATGAGCGGCATCCTTGCCGGCGAGGGCGAGGCCGTCAGGTGCGCGTTCGCCCAGGTCGCCCGGGGCTGGGCGTCCGACTCCCGGATCCTCGGGGAATGGTGCGACGTGTGCCTTCGCCGCCCGTCCGCCTAGGGTTCAGGAGAACAGCTCCGGGGTGGTCCGGGTCAGGAACTCCTCCATGTAGGCCGTCGTGGCCTTGCCCTCGATGAAGAGGGGGTCGGCCATGATGGCCTTGTGGAGGGGGATCGTCGTCTTCACCCCGCGGATCAGGTACTCGCTCAGGGCGCGGTAGGCGCGCTCGAGCGCCTCCTTGCGGGTGGAGCCGAAGCAGATGAGCTTCCCGATCATGGAGTCGTAGTACGGCGGGATCGTGTAGCCGCTGTAGATGTGGCTGTCGATGCGCACGCCATGCCCGCCGGGCGGGTAGTAGAGGCCGACCGTGCCGGGCGACGGGGCGAAGTTGCGGGCCGGGTCCTCCGCGTTGATCCGGCACTCGATCGCGTGCTTCTCGAACGTGATGTCACTCTGGTCGAACTCGAGCTTCTCCCCATTCGCGATGTGGATCTGCTGCTTGACCAGGTCGATGCCGGTCACCTCCTCGGTGACGGGATGCTCCACCTGGATCCGCGTGTTCATCTCGATGAAGTAGAAATTGCCCTTCGGATCCACGAGGAACTCGATTGTCCCGGCGTTTTCGTACTCGGCCGCCTCGGCCGCCCGGACCGCCGCCTTGCCCATCTTCTTGCGCAGGTCCGGCGTCAGGAACGGGGACGGGGCCTCCTCGATCAGCTTCTGGTGGCGCCTCTGGACCGAGCAGTCCCTCTCGCCGAGGTGGATCACCTTCCCGTGGCTGTCCGCCAGGATCTGGAACTCGATGTGCCGGGGCCGCTCGATGTACTTCTCGAGGTAGACCCTGCCGTCCCCGAACGCCTTCTCGGCCTCGTTCCTCGCGACGTGGAACTCCTTGGCGAAGGACACGTCATTGTGGGCGATCCTCATCCCGCGCCCGCCGCCGCCCGCGACTGCCTTGATGATGACGGGGTAGCCGATGGAACGCGCGATCTTGACCGCCTCCGCCTCGGCCTCGACCGGGCCGTCGCTTCCGGGAACCGTGGCGACATGGGCCTTCCTGACGGTCTCTCGGGCGATCGACTTATCACCCATCAGCTTGATGGACTTTGACTTAGGTCCTATGAACTTGATGTTACAGGATTCGCACTGCTCGGCGAACTTCGCGTTCTCCGAAAGGAACCCATATCCCGGATGGATCGCATCGACGTCGGCGATCTCGGCCGCGCTGATGATCCGGTCGGCCCTCAGGTAACTGTCCGCGCTCTTCGGCCCCCCGATGCAGATGGCCTCGTCGGCGAGCTGGACGTGCAGCGACTGGACGTCGGCCTCGGAATAAATCGCGAGGGTCTTTATGCCCATCTCGCGGCAGGCGCGAACGATTCGGAGGGCGATTTCGCCACGGTTGGCGATCAGAATTTTTTGGATCATCGATTCGTCAATTAGACGGCGGATTCTCGGCAGGAATGCTGCCTGGTCGGAATCGGCCGGGTTTGAGGCTTTGGGGTCAACCCTGCCTCAACTTGAAGAGACGCTGGCCGTATTCGACCGGTTGGCCATTCTCGACCAGGATTTCGACGATCGTGCCCTTTGCCTCAGCTTGGATCTCGTTCATGATCTTCATGGCTTCTATGATGCAAACCAAGGAATTATCCTCTATCTTGGAGCCGAGATCGACAAAGGGCTTACTCTCCGGCGAAGGGGATCGGTAGAAGGTTCCGACCATGGGCGACTTGACGTAGGTAATCCCCGGTTCCTCGGCTGCGGGTGGGGCTCCAGTCGTCGTCGACTGGAGGGGGGCTGGCACCGGCATCGGGGGCGTCGAGTTCGACTCGGCCGGAACGAACGGCGGATTCGAGCCCTTGGCCGAGGACACGATCGGCAGGCCGTTCGCGCCGCGTCGTATCTTCAACTTGAAGCCCTCCTCCTCAACCGCGAACTCGGTGAGCTCGGAGCGCTTCATTAGGTCAATGATCTGCTTGATTTGTTTAAGGTCCAAAGAAGGCCTTTGTTGAAGATGCTGGAGGCACTTGTTGGTTAGTAGGGTTGGACGTTCCAGCGTTCAAAACGAACGGCGTCAACACACATATTTGATTTAAATGCCAATTGCCTGCGTTAATTCGTTTTTTGGCGAAAATCGGCGGATTCGGGCCAATTTATTGATGATTTCGGGTATTTTATAAGGTGTTTTGGGGCACTTTTTGATGCCTGACGCGCGAGTTTTTTGCCGCGTTTCCCCTCGAGCGAGTTGCCGCGCCGCCAGGTTCCGGGGCCGGCGCGTTCCACGTCCCGGAACGGTACCTCGAGCCGAGGCGGGTTTGAGGATCCGGCCGCCCCTGGCGGCGCCTCTGCCGCACCGGCTCGAGGCGTTTTAGCCACCTGCGGTGCCTGGGGGACACGTGCGTCCGTATTTCGGATCCGGACCGCGCCGCGGCTGGCGTCAAAACGGGCCGAACGGGGGCATTTGTATTTCCAAGTCGAATACAGTTTGGGCGTTCCCAGGGGGAGCCATGGATCCCTGCCCCTTCCGGCCCAATTCAACCCCCAAGCAGGGCGCATTTTGTTGGTCAAAATATTTGCGATAAGTCTTTCCATAATAGAGAAATAGCTCAGTGTGCCATTTAGGTTAAAGAAAGGTCTTGAAGCGGCCCGGCATCGGTTCATGTTCCGCCCTCCCTTCGATTCTTGGGCTGTTGGCGAAAGCCAGACAGTGAGGCGAATCAAGGCCGCAAGCAGCTGTTCCTCCACCGGAATTTCTTCGAAATTCTGGAATAGGTGTTGACGGAGGAATCGCAGAAGTTCTTGCTGGAACTCTTTCCCCTTCGGGGAGGCTCTTTGAAATTTACTTTGTGCGATTGATTGGGACCCCCAATCAAAATTATAAAAAGATGCCGGCTCCGGTCGGCATCAAGTTAGTAGTTCAAACGAATCACTAGGTTTGAACTCTCTTTTCGGAGAGTTTGATCCTGGCTCAGAATGAACGCTGGCGGCGTGGTTAAGACATGCAAGTCGAACGGGATGAGCGGTGTAGCAATACATTGTTCATTCAGTGGCGAACGGGTGCGTAACACGTGAACAATCTACCTCCAAGAGGGGAATAGCTCGCCGAAAGGCGAATTAATACCCCATACAGTTGCCTCTCGCATGAGGGGCATACCAAAGTCGGGGACCGCAAGGCCTGACACTAGGAGAGGAGTTCGCGGCCTATCAGCTAGTTGGCGAGGTAACGGCTCACCAAGGCTAAGACGGGTAGCTGGTCTGAGAGGATGATCNNCGGCCACACTGGAACTGAGACACGGTCCAGACACCTACGGGTGGCAGCAGTTTCGAATCATTCACAATGGGCGAAAGCCTGATGGTGCGACGCCGCGTGAGGGATGAAGGTCTTCGGATTGTAAACCTCTGTCACTGGGGAAGAAACGCTTCACGATAACATCGTGAAGCCTGACTTAACCCGGAGAGGAAGCAGTGGCTAACTCTGTGCCAGCAGCCGCGGTAATACAGAGACTGCAAGCGTTATTCGGATTCACTGGGCGTAAAGGGTGCGCAGGTGGCCAGGTGTGTGAGGCGTGAAAGCCCGGAGCTCAACTCCGGAATTGCACCTCAAACTACATGGCTAGAGCATTGGAGAGGGGAGCAGAATTCACGGTGTAGCAGTGAAATGCGTAGATATCGTGAGGAATACCAGAGGCGAAGGCGGCTCCCTGGACAATTGCTGACACTCAGGCACGAAAGCGTGGGGAGCAAAAGGGATTAGATACCCCTGTAGTCCACGCCCTAAACGGTGCACACTAGGTCTTGG
>PLTZ01000047.1 GCA_003164715.1 Opitutaceae bacterium
AGTTTTTCCCCCCCCAGCATGACCCCAAAATGCCGTGATGTCCGACCCGCGAGCGCTCGCGCTGGCGGCGCCGCTGGCCGTCGCTGCGTCGGCAGCCGGGAGCCCGGAATCGGACGCCGCCGCCGCGGCGGCGCGCGAGCGAGTGGTCAGGATGCAGCGCTTCATCGTCTCGGCCACGCGGATCGACAAGAACCCGTGGCGCTATGCGTCGCTGGAGGGGTTCGAGGTCCTGTCCCGGGCGCCCGACAAGGAGACCGCGTGGATGCTCGATTCGCTCCGCAGGGGCCTGTGGCTCCAGAACGACGTGCTGCCGAAGGACTGGCTCACCGGCGCTCCCGTGCCCTACACGGTCCTCATCGACGACACGGACATGAGCACGGTGCGGGTCGGGCAGCTCCACGTGCAGCCGATCAAGCTCGAGACGCCGGCCGACGCGGTGGCATGGGGGCAATGGTCGGCGGGCGCCATGGTCTGGTCCGACCGCGTCCCGGCCAGCGACAGCGACACGCTCGCCTTCAACACCAATCTCTTCGGGGTCAACCTGCGGAGCGTGACGTATGGCTCCGTGAGCCTCGAGCGCCTGAGCCGATGCGCCCCGCCTCTTCCCCGGTGGCTCGCTGCCGGGCTGGTGGGGCAGAGCTACGGCATCTTGAGGGAAGGCTTCATGCCCATCGTCTCCCGGGGCATGTTCGATACGGGATGGATCCACAGGGCCGACGGCCCGGGCACGCTCTGGGTGTCCGTCGACGAGACCAACCGGCTCCTGAAGCAGCTCAAGGATGACCGGGCGAGCGACAGGACAACCCCGATCGCGATGCTTCCGCTCGGCGAACTCTTCAGCGAGGCGCAGCCTGCGCCCGCGCGGCTTCCCCTCTGGGAGTCGGAGGCGGCGCTGGTGGTGCGTTGGGGGCTCATGGGGCCGGGAAGCGACGACCCGGTGACGGCGCGCGGCTTCCTGGAACTCGCCCGGCGCGCGCGCGTGGAGCCCGTCACCGAGAAGATGTTCACGGAGTGCCTTGGCTTTGGCTACGAGGCGATGGAGGCGAGGCTGGACTCGTTTCTCCGGGCCGTCCTGGCGAAGCCGACCACCGTGGACCTGGACATCCCCGCGGGATTCCCAAAGCCGCGGATGAAGCCGGCGACCGCGGACCAGATCGGGCGCATCCTCGGCGATTGGCTCCGGATGCAGGGGAACTCCTTCCGCAACCTGGATCCGGCACTCAGCCGGGAATCGCTCTACTATGCGGGCCGGATGCTGGAGCGCGCCTACAGGGACGACAACGGCCTGCCCCCCGACGTCAACCCGTCCGGCGGGGCAGGGAACTCCACCGACAGGGCCCCCGACACCCTCCTTGGGCAGGCCGTCGCCATGAAGCCCTTCATCGTCACGGCCGAGCGCATCCACGACCCGAGGCTGCTCGCCGTGTACGGACTCTATGAGCACGACACCGGCGACGACGAAAAGGCGCGGGAGCTTCTCGAGGCCGCGGTGACGACCGGGGTGACGAGACCCGCCGCCTACGTCGTCCTGGCCAAGCTGCGCTTCACGGAGGCGACTGGCCGGCCGGCCGGGGCCGGCGGAAAGCTGAGCGCCGCGCAGGCCGCATCCGTCCTCGAGCCCCTGCACACCGCGCTCAGATTCGTTCCCTCGTCCGAAGCCTACAGCCTCATCGTGGGGGCGTGGACCCGCTGCGAGGCGAAGCCGTCCGAGGGCGACATGGACGAGATCGCCAAGGGCGTCGCGCTGTATCCTAGAAATGCCAGCCTGGCCTACGATGCGGCGCTCCTCTGCCTGCAATGTGGCTACGATGCCCGGGCCTCCGCGCTGATCGACAAGGCCCTCGTATTCACCGCCGACGAGCGCAGGCGGGCGTACCTGAGGCAGCTGCGACCGACTCCCGAAGAGCAGACACCGGCACCCGACGAAACCAAAGGTACCGATGCGACCGATGCCGATGATAAGAAATAGGACAGGGCAGGAAAGCGGCCGGGATGGCCGGATGCCTCCCCAAAGCGCCGTTGCCGTCGCTTGCGTTTCGGGGCCCCGGGCGCGAAGATTTGCGCGCACCCCCTTCCCGCCCGGCCAACCCACAATCCGATGAAACCGCCTCCTTCGCCCCGGATGACACTCTGGCTCGCGGCAACCGCGGGCCTGTTGCTTACGGCCCAGCCCTCCGCCCGCGCCGCGGATGACATTCAGGGCGTCACCGCCGTGTCGGCCAAGGTGAGCAAGGACTACGTCCGCGCCAAGCTTCCGAACGGCTCCTTCCAGCCCGAATCGTATGCGTTCGGGCAAGGGGGACGATGGTCGGGGGGGATGAACGATTCCACCTTCGACAAGATGACCTTCATGGAGGTCGCGCGGGTCATTGCGGGACCCCTTGCCGCCCAGAATTACCTTCCCGTCCCCGCAACGCACCCGGCAGAGGCCAAGCTGCTCATCATGGTCTACTGGGGCCTTACCGACGCCCCGGCGCCCACTTCGAGTTCCACCGCCTACGACAACCTGAGCGCCATCCAGAACCAGATGGCGTCCGCACAGGCGGCCGCGAGGGTCGCCGCTGGCGCGGGCAGCGGCCATTACCACCCCGCGGACCCGAATGCGGGCCTCAGGGACGACCAGCTGGCCGCGTACTCCTCCGCGCTGACCGTGATGAGCATCGAGAACCAGATGCGTTCGGATGCCGACTTCCAAAACGCCAAGATGCTGGGCTACGACTCGTCGGACCTCGTCGGGACCGAGAAGGCGAAGTATGTCCGGGGAACGGCCTTCGGCGTGGAACGCAACGACCTGTACGAGGAGCTCGAGGAGAACCGGTACTTCGTGGTCCTGATGGCCTACGACTTCCAGCTCCTGTGGAAGGAGAAGAAGCACAAGCTTCTCTGGGAAACGCGCTTCAGCATCGGCGAGCGTCACAACGCGTTCGACAAGGCCCTGCCGGTGATGGTGCGCTACGCTTCGCAGTACTTCGGGCAGAACAGCAACGGCCTGCTGCGGACGCGCGTCCCGGAGGGAACCGTTCAGGTCAAGGACCCGACGCTGATCGAGTTTATCCCCGATCCGGGCAAGTGAGCCGCCGCGCGCCCCCGGGGGCCCGGTGCCGTAGCCTGCGCCTCGCCGCACGGCGTACGGAGCCCCGCGCGGCCCCAGGCGAGCGGACCCTTGTGTTCTTGGTCCGCCGCCTGCTTACGTAGCCTGATGGAAAACAAGACTCGTCGGCCCTCCGGCCTGGTCTACGGCCTCGATGACCGCCTTCCGCCCGCCGCCGCCCTCGCCGTCAGCCTCCAGCAGGTCGCCGCGATGGTGGTGGGAGTGATCACGCCGGCGCTGCTGCTCGCCAAC
This sequence comes from Opitutaceae bacterium, assembly GCA_003164715.1. Taxonomy (GTDB): domain Bacteria; phylum Verrucomicrobiota; class Verrucomicrobiia; order Opitutales; family Opitutaceae; genus Palsa-1447. The sequence continues at coordinate 3,344 of PLTZ01000047.1, forward strand.
ATCCTGAAGTTCTCGCCCGCCGACACGGCCTACCTGACGAGCATGGCGCTGGTCGCCGCGGCGCTCGGCACCTTCCTGCAGACGACGAGGATAGGGCCGATCGGGTCGGGTCTGCTGAGCGTCACGGGAACCAGCTTCGCCTTCATCCAGCCGCTCATGCAGGCGGGGCAGGTCGGCGGCCTCGCGCTGATGTTCGGCATGTCCCTGGCGACTGCGCCGGTGAGCCTTGTCCTCGCCCCGTTCCTGCCGAAGCTGCGTCATGCGTTCTCGCCGCTCGTGTGCGGCATCGTGGTCCTCCTCATAGGGCTCTCCATCATCCCGGAGGCGATGCACGGGATCGCCGCGCTGCCGGGGCCGGGCGCGCCCACGTGGGCCGGAGCCGCCGTCGCCGCCTGCGTGATCGCCGCGGTCGTTGCCGCCCAGGCGGTTGGCCAGCCATGGACGCGCCTCGCCGGGGTCCTCTTCGGGGTGGCGGCGGGCTACATCGTGTGCGCGCTGTGCGGCTGGCTGCACGCGCCGGCACAGAGCGCGAATGCCTGGATCACCGTCCCGCGGTTCCTCCCCCACGGCATCGCCTTCCGCTGGGAGTTCTTCCTGCCGTTCGCCTTCATCTACGTCGTCTCGGTGATCGAGGCGCTGGGCGACATGACGGCGACGGCCCAGCTGTCGGGGCTCGAGACGCGGGGCCCCGAGCACGGCCTGCGCATGCGCGCCGGGATCTTCGCGGACGGAGCGACCTCGATCGTGTCGGCCCTGATCGGCTCCTTCCCCAGCACGACGTACGCCCAGAACAACGGCGTCATCCAGATCACGGGGGTGGCGAGCCGCCACATCGGCCGGTGGATGGCGGCGATCCTCGCGCTCCTCGGGCTCTTCCCCGCGGTGGCGCGCTGGGTGAGCGCGATGCCGCCGGCGGTACTCGGGGGCCTGGCCCTCCTGCTCTTCGGGCTGGTCGCGGTCGCGGGCCTGCGGCTCATCAACCAGGCGGGCCTGAGCCACCGCAACGCGCTCGTCGTCGCGATCTCCGTCGGGGTCGGGATCGGGGCGCCCTCGAGCCTGCAATGGCTGGAAACGCTGCCGCCCGCGCTTCACACGCTGCTCGGATCCGGGATCTCCGCGGGTGGGGTGACCGCGCTGCTGCTCAACTTTGTCCTGCCGCGCGACCAGGAGGCCCCGGTGGCCGTGGGAACCGAGTAGCGCAGCCCGGCCTATCGCGGCCGGCGGGAGAGGGCCCGCCGCAGTGCGGGCTGGACCTTGCGTTCGAGCACCCACGCGACCCCGAGCGTCGTTCCGACCAGGAGCGCCGCCCGCACGGCGTAGGTCGCGGCGTCGCCCATCGGGAGCCACCGGCTGTGGTACACGCCCCACTGGATCGGGAATCCGACCGCATAGACGCCGTAGGAGATCGCGCCAAGGGGCGCCAGCCGCGCGAGCGCCGACACCCCGGGCTCCCAGCGCCCGATCGACCACGCAAACCCGAGCAGCAGCCCGTAGCAGGTCATCGCGGCGGGCTCTGGCGCGTCGCCGCCGTAGAGGCCCCTGACGAAGCCGGCCGACGCCAGCGTGAGGCAGAAGACGGTGAGCCTCTTCTGCCAGGCGGCGGCGCGGCCGGTTACCGCGAGGAGCAGCCACACGAGTGCCGGAAGCATGTCGAGCCTGTGGAGCGAGGGCAGGGGGAGCGGGGCCACGGCGTCGGGCACGTGCAGGCTCAAGAGGAGACTCTGGAGCGGAGCAACAGGCCAGGTGACGACGATCGCCAGCATCGCGCTCGGCCAGTTGCCGGTGCGTCCCTCGCTCGGCGCAAGCCACGCAGTCGAGAGCCCGGCAATCCAGTAAAGGGCGCCGAGGGCATAGCTCGATAGAAGGACGTGCCCGCCGGGAAGCGCCGCGGTCGCGGAAAGCAGGGCGGCCAGGCCCAGCACCCAGCCGACCCGCGGGGCGAGCCACCAGACCCCGATGAACGCGGCGTAGTACAGCGCCTCGAAGTTGAGGGACCAGAGGTTCAGGTTGTCCGGCATCACCTCGACCGACAGCCCGAACGGGTACGCCTTGAAGTTCTGAAGGAACCCAAGGTTGCCGAGCACCGTCGCCCCGGCGACCGGCGACAGGAGGGCCCAGCTCAGCAGCACCGCGGCCGTGTTGACGGGTAGCAGCCGCAGGAGCCTTCGCCCGACGTAGGCGCGGGCCTCGGTCCCCGAGAAGGGCGCCCGGGTCGTCAGGCCGATGACGTAGCCGCTCAGCACGAAGAAGAAGAGGACCGCGACCGAGCCCAGGTTGAACCACCAGAACACGCGCGAGGGGGCGTAGGCCGGGTCGAGCCTGAGAAAGGGCATCGTCGCATGCGCATAGAGCACGAGGAAGGCGCATATCCCCCTCAAGCCCTCGAGGGCCTGATCGCGGGACCCGGTCTGCGGGGGCGCCGGCGGGGAGAGCGTTCTGGCGAACCAAGCCTTCACGGGCGGGCCTTGCGGGTCGGGTGCCTGGGTGGGTGCGGGGATTCCACGGACGCTTGCGGGTACTCAACGGGCCGCGACAGGCCGAATCAACGCCCAAGTGCCGGCGTGTGTCGCGGGACCCTCAGCGGGCCCGCCCGCGCCCTTCAAGGACGGAGACCCACGCGGCCCACGCGATGAGGACGGCCTGAAGCGGGAGGCGGATCCAGAGGGTCGCCGGCGAGAAGGCGAAGCCGGGCATGCGGCCCTCCAGGGCGACGTGCAGGTTGGCCGGGAAGACCGCGACGAGGAGCGCGATCAGGCCCCATCCGGCGGCCCTTCTGAAGCGCGGCAGGAGGAGGCCGGCGCCGCCCAGAACCTCGCAGGCGCCCGCGACCGCGCTCAGGAGGGAGGGCCACGGCAGCCATGGGGGCATCATCGCCGCATACAGGGCGGGCGCGCGGAAGTGGTTCGCCCCCGCGGCCATCATGAAGGCCGCGAGGAGCCACCTTAAGACCGTCCTCGCCGTCGCGATGCTCAACTCTCGATCCCGCTGAGGAACACGTCCACCCACGCCTTCGTGTAGTCGCAGTCCGCGTACTCGCGCAGCCTCCTGAACGTGGAGCGGCGGAGCACCGACGCCAGGATCGCGCCCGCGAACAGGTCCGCGACCACGGCCGGGTTGAGGGCGACCCTGGCCTCGCCCGTTCGGCAGGCGAGCGTGATCCGCTTCACAAGGGCCTCCCGCATCGGCCAGAAGATTCCCTTGAGGGCCTGCTGCTGGCAGACGGCGTGCCTGTGGATCTCGCCGATCATGGTGCGCACCAGGGGCAGGTTCTCGACCAGGAGCGCCTCATAGCGCGCCGCGAACGACTCCAGGTCGGCGCGCAGACCGAGCGCGCCGCCGTCCCCGCGGCCTTCCGCAGGCCGCTTCTCCGGGCCAAAGGCCGAGCCGACCACGGCCTCGATCAGGTGCTCCTTGGTCCCGAAGTGCCGGAACAGCGTCACCTCGTTCACGCCCGCCTCGCGGGATATCTCGCGGGTCGTGGCGCCCGTAAGCCCGTCGCGCGCGAAGACGCGCGCGGCGGCGTCAAGGAGGAGCTGCCGGGCCGGGGGGCGCCGGCGGGCGGCACGGAGTGGGGTACTCATGCAAGTGCTTGCTTGCAATCATTTGGAACCTGTGGAAGATCTTCAAGTCTCATTTTAGAGCCCTCTCCAGCATGAACCCGTCACGAACAACCCGATCCACGCCCGCGCAGGGCGGGATCCGCGCATAATGGCCCCTGTCATCATCATGGGCGCCATCATGATGCTCGTCTTCTGGGACACGTCGGACGGCAAATAAACGAGGCGTTTGGCCTTGCCCGCGGGGGCGCCGCCGAACAGCGTGGCCGCCCTAGACGTGAAGATCGGATTTCTCGGCGGGAGCTTCGACCCGATACATTTTGGCCACCTGCTCGCCGCGCAAGACGCGTACGAGCAGCACAAGCTTGACCGGCTGGTCATTGTGCCCGCCTCCCAGTCGCCGATGAAGCCGGGCGACATGCAGTCGACCGCGGCCGACAGGCTGGCGATGGTGCGGGCGGCGACCGAGTGGGACACCCGCATCGAAGTCTCCGACGTCGAGCTGCGCAGGGGTGGAGTGAGCTACACGATCGACTCGGCGAGGCACTTCCGGGCGGTCTACCCGAAGGACGATCTCTACTGGGTGATCGGCGGCGACCAGCTGCCCCAGCTCCACCTTTGGAAGGACATCGAGGAGCTGGCGAAACTGGTCGAGTTCATCTTCCTCGAGAGACCGGGCTACCCGGTCAGGGCCACACCGGTCGTGCCCGGGCTCCGGCTGCACCGCTGCGATGGCCATCTGCTGGCGATAAGCTCGACCGAGCTCCGGGACCGGACGCGGCGCCATCTTTCGCTCGATTATTTCGTTCCCCACAAGGCGATTGTTTACATCCGCGAGAAGGGGCTGTATCGGGACCAGCGTTGAAACTGAACCACGCCCAATCCCTGGAACTCGCGAGACTGTGCTGCCGCGCGCTCGATGCGAAGAAGGCGGAGGACCTTCGAGTGATCGACGTCTCCGCGCTTTCTTCGATCACGAATTTCCTGGTCATCGCGACCGCCACGTCCGAGCCGCACGTGCGGGCGCTGCGCGTGGAACTTGAGAAGGCCCTGGACTCATCGAAGACGCAAATCGTTGGTGTCGAGACGGCTAGCGAGAGCGGTTGGACGGTAATGGACGCGTTTGACGTCATGGTGCACATCTTCACGGCTGAAACCCGCTCCCGGTACCGTCTGGAGCACCTGTGGAGGGATGGAAACGAGGTTTTGGTCGGGGAGCTCCTGGAGGCCTTGGGACGGCCTGGGGTACCGAAGGCAACGCCGCGAAAGGCGAAGGCGGTCAAGAAGGTGCCGCGCAAGAAGAAAACCGGCAGATAGCGGCGGGATCTTCTTAGGCAAGTCCTTCGTCCTCAACGCCAGGCAGGCTCCCGGATGCCGGGTTTGGGGTACGGGGAACTACGTATCTGTTTTGCGATTCACAGCTTGAATGCATCCATAGTGAGGCCTAACATCCTAACGCCCAAATTCTGGGCACGTATATAATAAAACGATAACAAACATAAGTTAAGGCGTCCTCATGAAAATCAACAACAAGGGTTTTACCCTCGTGGAAATCATGATCGTCGTGGTGATCATCGGCCTTTTGGCGTCGATGGCCATCCCGGCGTTTCAGAAGGTTCGTACCAACTCGCAAGACAAGGCGGTCCTCAACAATGCCCGTCAGCTGTCTGCCGCGAGCGACCAATACTACCTGGAAAACGGTGTCTCGACGGTCATCCTGTCCGACCTGCTTGGGCCGACGTCATACATCAAGGCGTTGAATTCGGTGGCTAACGAAGCGTATCCGGCGGGCTTCTCCCAGGGTACGACCATCACGATCAGCAGCATAGCCGGCATTCGCACGATCACCTACTCACCGTAAAATTGTCGTAATTTTATGAGCTCGGCCTTTGCGCGATGGCAGGTGAACCGATTGCGATGGAATGTCTTGGTAACAGATGGGGAACAAGGAAATAGGCACTAACACGTACCGCCATTGTATTACCTTGCCGCACAAAAAGGTCGGTTCATTAATCGGCGCAAGTTTGCAAAGGTTTGCAGATAGCAGGATAGTGGCCCGTAAATTATAAGATATATAACATAATAGGCATTAAATGAAAATCACTAGCAACAGTTCCAAGGGCTTCACCCTTGTTGAAATCATGATCGTCGTCGTCATCATCGGTCTCTTGGCAGCCATGGCGATCCCGGCCTTCCAGAAGGTCCGCACGAACTCCCAGGACAAGGCGGTACTCAACAACGCCCGCCAGCTGTCGGCCGGCGCTGACCAGTACTACCTCGAGAACGGCGTCTCCACGGTGGCCCTCACCGAGCTGATCGGGCCGACCTCCTACGTCAAGGCGCTCAACTCGGTCGCGAACGAGGCGTATCCCGCGGGCTTCTCGCAGGGCACGACAATCACGATCGGCAGCATCGCCGGAGTGCGCACGATCACGTACGCCCCGTAATTGAGCCGGTTAATCATAGAGATACATAAAATAAACAAATAGGCATTAAATGAAAATCACTAGCAACAGTTCCAAGGGTTTCACCCTTGTTGAAATCATGATCGTCGTCGTCATCATCGGTCTCTTGGCCGCCATGGCGATCCCGGCCTTCCAGAAGGTCCGCACGAACTCCCAGGACAAGGCGGTACTCAACAACGCCCGCCAGCTGTCGGCCGGCGCTGACCAGTACTACCTCGAGAACGGCGTCTCCACGGTGGCCCTCACCGAGCTGATCGGGCCGACCTCCTACGTCAAGGCGCTCAACTCGGTCGCGAACGAGGCGTATCCCGCGGGCTTCTCGCAGGGCACGACAATCACGATCGGCAGCATCGCCGGAGTGCGCACGATCACGTACGCCCCGTAATATCGACATTCGGGAATAATTCCCCAAGTTCAAAGCCGCCTGCTTAACGTGGGCGGCTTTTTTGGGTCCCGAATCTAACGTCATGAGCGGTTCATCCCTTGCCACGGTCCTCGCGGACCGGAGGGTCTGGTTGTTCGCGGCCCTATCCGCGCTCTGCGCGGCGACGGGGTTCCTTCTGGTCCCCGACCGGATGGCCCTGCTGCTCGCCACGCAAACCGGCTACTGGTGCGTCCTGGCCGCGTTTGCGCTGTTCGTCTGGACGCTCTGGCGCGCCTACAGGGAGAACCTGGCGCGGATGCGCGCCTGCGGCCTCGCCGGGTTCGACTGGGCGTCCCTGGCCGTGGTGGGCGTCGGGGGCATGGTGCTCATCGTCCACGAGTCCTTCGGGTTCAAGATCGTGATGGACGAGGTGATGCTCGCCGGGACGTCGATGAGCATGCACTTCGACCGGAACGTCATCACCCCCATGCGGGGGGGCGACATCCAGGGGGCCTTCGTGGTCCTCGGGGGCAACCTCGACAAGCGGCAGCTGTTCTTCCCGTTCCTCGTGTCGCTCCTGCACGACCTCACGGGCTACCGGGTCGAGAACGCCTTCGTCCTGAACGGCATCCTCGTCTTCATCTTCCTCGCCCTCGTGAACGCGGCCGGCCGGAAGCTGGCGGGGCGGCAGGCGGGCTGGCTCGGCGTCGCGCTCTTCGCGGGCCTTCCGCTGCTTGCGCAGAACGCGACCGGCGGCGGCTTCGAGCTCCTGAACCTGGTCATGATCCTGGCGACCTTGCTCCTTGGTGCCCGGTACATCGAGCGGCGCGACGGTGCCTCGATCGCCGCGTTCTGCTACTCGGCGATGCTCATGACGCAGGTCCGGTACGAGTCGGGCGTCTTCCTGCTGCCGGTCGCAGGGATCATCCTGTGGGTGTGGTGGCGGGAGGGCCGGGCGACCCTGCCGTGGCCGGTGATGGCGATACCGCCCCTCATGATCCACTGCGCCCTGCACACGCGGATCTTCACCATCAGGTCCACGGCATGGCAGCTGCAGAGCAAGCCGGAGTTCACCCAGCCGTTCTCGGTCACCAACGTGCCGAAGAACGTCGTGCACGCGCTCGGCTTCTTCTTCGGAAAGCCGACCGACCAGCCCAATTCGTACGTCCTGTCGGCGCTCGGCTGCATCGCGCTAGCCTTCTTCATCCTGCTCGCCTCGAAGAAGCTCCGGGCGCTCTCAAGGGAGACGCCGATCTCCGCCGCGAACGTGTTCTTCGCGGCCGGGTTCGCCGCCCAGCTCGGGCTCATGATGTGCTACTTCTGGGGCCAGTTCGACGACGCCATCATCCGGCGCCTGAGCCTGCCGACCCACCTGTGGATGGTGCTGGCGATCTTCGCCGTCCTGCCGCAGTTCCCGAAGCCGGCGGTGATCCGGACCCTGTTCGGGATCGTCATCTTGGGGATCCTGGCGCAGGGCGTCCCGTCGATGGCCGCCCACGCCTACAACCAGGAGTATCTCGCCGGACTCGAGACGGCGTGGAGGCGCCAGTTCATCGCCGACCAGCCGAGGAAGGACTACCTGGTCATCGACAACGATTCCGTCCTGTGGGTCGCCCACCGGGTCTCCGCGACGACCGTGGACGAGGCGAAGACGCGCCGGGAGGACCTGGCGTTCTTCATGCGCACCCACACGTATTCGAACATCTTCGTGTTCCAGCGCTACCTGATCGACGCCGACACGGGGAAGATGACGCTGCGCGAGGGCGACGACCTGGGCCCGGACTACGTCCTGGAGCCCGTGCGCCAGGAGCGCCTGCTGACGCTCACCCAGACGAGGATGAGCCGGCTGGTGGAGATCCGCGACGGGCAGAAGGTGATCTCCAATCCCGGTCCCGACCACGTGGTCCCCAAGGACAAGGCGGAGATCGAGAAGGCGAGGGCGGCCTACCTTGAGAACTTCCTGAAGCGCCTCCCATGAGACGGCTGGCGGGACTCTTCCGGAGCGGGCCCGCGGCGCGCAGGGGGCTGCTCTTCGCGCTCTTCGGGGCGCTGGCGTACGCGCTGGGGTACGTCGCGGTCGCCTCCGTGACCGCCGGCCACCTCATCATCGTGTGGGGCTACTACTACATCCTCGGGGTGTTCTCGCTCTTCTGTGTCTACGCGCTGCGGCTCGCGCGCTCGAGAGGCGACGTGCTGCGGGGATGGATCCGCAGGCCCGGGGTCGCCGGCGCCGCGATCGCCGCCGGCACGCTCTTCGCCGTCTGGTCGGACTCCTTCAAGCACAAGATCCTCTACGACGAGTTCGTGATCCAGGGGACGGCCTACGAGATGCACGTGACGAAGCAGGTGAGCACGATCCTGCGCGCCTACGACCTCGGCGGGACGTGGCTCTCGATCGACACGTACCTGGACAAGCGCCCGTACTTCTTCCCGTTCCTCGTGTCGCTGCTGCACGACCTCACGGGGTACCGGATCGCGAACATGTTTGCGCTCAACGTGGCGTGCGCCGCCGCGCTCCTCGCGCTCCTCTACTGGTTCGCCCGGGAGTTGGCCGGCAGGGGCCCGGCGGTTCTGGCGGTGGCGCTCATGGCGACGATGCCGCTCTTTGGGCAGAACGCCACGGGGGCGGCCATGGACCTCCACAACCTGGCCATGCTCGCGATGGTCGCCTGCCTCGGCGTCCTCTACCTGAGGGCGCCGTCGGACGACAGGCTCGCGCTCCTTGTCCTCGGGATGGTGCTGCTTGCCGAGAGCCGCTACGAGTCGGTCATCTTTCTGCTGCCGACGACCTTCATCGTGGCCCTCGGGTGGCTGCGGGCCGGACGGGTGATCCTCCCCTGGCCGGCCGTCATCGCGCCGCTTTTGCTCGTGCCGTGGGCCTGGCACCACCGGGTGCTTGAGGCGGAGCCGGTCTTCTGGCAGCTCAAGGCGGGGCAGACCTCCCCGTTCGGGCTCGAGAACGTCATCGGAAACCTGGGGGGCGACCTCGCTTTCCTCTTCAACACGGGCCCCCACATGGCAAACTCGTGGGTCCTCTCCTTCTGCGGGGCTTTGGGCCTCTGCTGGCTTCTGTACCGCGGGTGGGGCTGGGCCCGCAGCCGGCCGCGCCCCGCGCTGCCCGCGGCGGTCGTCGTCGGGCTCGCGTTCGGTGCGGGCATCGCCCTGCACTTCATCGTGCTCCTCTTCTACTGGTGGGCGAAGTTCGACGACCTCATGGCGTCCCGCTTCGCGCTGCCCATGTGCCTCGCCTTCGCGGTGCTCGCGGCGACGCTCGCCAAGGGGCTCGCCGCGCTGCGGCTTCCCGCGCTCAGGATCGCCTGGGCGGGGCTCGGGATCTGGCTCGCCACCGCGGGGATGTCGGCGATCAACCAGCGGCTCTACACGGACGAGAACCTGGGGATGCAGGAGCTCGAATGGGAGAGGGCGGTCATCACGGCGCGGCCCGGCCCGGTGCTCATGATTTCGAACAAGTCGCCGATCCCATTCATCCTCTGGCACATCGAGTGCGTCCTCAACAACATCGCCATGCTCAAGGGCGCCGACATCCGCTACCACATGGGCCAGGGCACGTTCAAGGAGGTGATCGTCTCGCAGGCGATCCGGCCGACGTCGGCGGACGGCGAGATGGGCGTCGACCCCGAGGACGTGATGCCCCCCATCTTCCACCTCGAGCGGATCGCGGAGAAGCGCTTCGGCGGCCGGCTGGACCGGCTCAGCCGCATCGTCTCGATCGATCCGGAGCCGGACAAGCCCGCCCGAGGCGCTCAGCCTCCATTGGCGTCCCCGCTGCGCACGATCAGTGCGCTCCACTCGGAGAGGGTACCCGCGGTGGCGGCCCTGACCTCCTGCGCGCTCAGGCGGTAGACGAAGATCGAGTACCCGATGAGCGCGTCGGGCCGGCGCACCCGAAGGAAGTAGCAGAGCCGGGCGAAGCGCAGGTGCAGGAAGCGGTCGCGGCTGGCGGCCCACTTCTCGGGGGGCAGGTCGCGCTCAAGCCGGGCCCTCGCGGCCGGGTCCTCGGCGTAGGTCCTGAACATCGGCTCGAAGGCGCGCAGGAACTGGTACTCCTTCTCGAGCTCGACGGTCCACGGCCCGCGGACGACGCCGTAGACCTGCTGGAGCATGGTGGCGCCGACGCAGTAGAGGCCGGGCCCGAGCGGGATGTACGGCTCGTCCTCGTGGAACCCGTTGATGTAGGCCAGGCGCTTCACCGGCAGCCTGTAGTAGCGGGGCTCCCCGGTCCCGAAGTACGCCAGGAAGGCGTCCTCGCCCGGGCGCCGGTTCGCTTCCAGCCAGGCCTTGAGCCCCGGCAGGTCCTGGCCCCAGTCGAGCGAGCTGTCGACCAGGTGGAGCCGGCCCCGCGCCGGCCCGCCGGCCAGCTCGTTGAAGTAGGCGAGGTAGTGGGGGGAGATCCACGCGGACTCGCCGACGTGCCAGGCGAGAAGGCCGGCGACCACGACGGCCCTCCAGCCGAGGGGCCGCGCGAGCCAGGCCCCGAGGGCGCCCGCGAGGATGAACAGGACCGGGTAGGTGGGCAGCAGGTGGCGGTGACCGATGTTCAGGTGGCTCTGGATCGAGAAGGCCCAGTAGACGCAGAAGAGCGCGAGGAGCGGGGTGAGGGGCAGGAGGCCCCGCAGGCCCGCCGGCGGCCGCATCCGGCTCCGGAACGCGAGCCCGATGGATAGCGCGCTCGCGGCGATGAAGGGAAGGGTCGTCTTCAGCGCGAAGGCCCAGGGGAAGAAGGTGCGCCAGCCCTCGAGGCTGTACTCCCCGTTCAGGTAGGCCCCGCGCTGCTGCGACGTCTCGACGACGTACGCGGTCCCGTAGAGGAACGCCTCCGGGAGGGCGCGCAGGTCGGCGAGGAAGTGGATCGCCTGGCCGGCGCGGCCCGTGCGCGCGTACATCTCCCCCCAGGACTCGATGAACTGGTCGGCGGGGGGGAGCGCCGGGTTGAAGGCGCTGTACCTGAAGCCGTAGAAGGCCCAGATGACGGCGAAGGCGACGGCGGCGTGGCCCGCGGCGGAGCGGGCGACCCGCCAGAGGCCGCCCGGCTGAGCCGCGAGGTGCACGAGGGCGCAGACCCCCATCATCGGCAGCAGGAGGACCGCCGAGAACTTGGCGACGCAGGCCAGGCCGAACACCACTGCGCTCAGGATGAAGGGCCCGGCGCCGGGCCGGCGCAGGTGGCGCCACCACGCCCCGACCGAGGCCAGGAGAAACAGGGCGGCGCACACGTCCGACGTCGCATAGGCCCCGTGGGCGAGGAACGTCGGGCTGAACGCGAAGAAGCCCAGCGAGACGAAGGCGCCCGCCGTGCCGAAGAGCGCGCGCGACCAGCAGAAGATGAGCGCGCCCAAGGCCACGCTCAGGAGCGCCGTCATGGCGCGCGCGGCCATCAGCTTCGGGAAGTGGTCCTCCCCGGTCTCGTAGAAAAACTCGTGGCCGATCACCCACGCATCGCTCAGCCTCCAGTAGGGCTGGTCGAGGGTCGGGAACCTGGAGCCCGCGATCCAGACGGGCAGCGCCACCCAGCGCTGGGCGAGGTTGCCGTTCTCGGGGTGGAGGCGGTAATCGTCGAGGCGCCAGTAGGAGAAGCCGCCCGTCACGTGGACGATCTCGTCGGAGGTCGTGCTCTCGTGGAGCTTGCTCGCGACCGCCATCGCAAAGTGCAGCGCGAGGAGAAGCGCCACCGCCGCGACGATCCGAATCCTGGCGCCGGCCGGGCTCATGGGATGTTGACGGGCTCCAGGAGAGCCCTCATGACCTCGGCGTCCGTCAGCCGGAAGATGAGGAAAGTGTAGGCCACCTCGGCGGCCGGCCGCTTGCTGCGCAGGTAGTGGCAGAGCCGGGCGAACTGGTACTCCTCGAACGTGACCCCCTCCTGGTAGGTCATCTTCCCGTGGGTGTCCTCGAGCTCCACCACGCGGGCGAGGAGCTGGCGGTAGCGGGCCTCCTTCGCGCGGTCCCACGGGCCCCTCGCCTCCGTGTAGACCTGCTGGAACTGGGTGACGCTGATGATCCAGGTCCCGCCGGTCAGGACGGCGGGCGCCCGCCTCGGCCGGATGTCGAAGTTGGCGTCGCCGACGCGCGTGGCCTTGATCCCGTAGTGGACGATGTCGCCCGAGCCGAAGTAGGAGATGAAGACGGGCCCGGTGGGCGGGTTCACGTCGAGCCAGGCTTTTACGGAGGGCAGGTCCTGGCCCCAGTCGAGCGAGCTGTCGACCACGTGCCGCCACGCGTCCCGCGGCCCGACCAGCTCGTTGAAGTAGGCGAGGTAGTGGGGGCGGATCCACACCGACTCGGCCGCGAACCAGGCCGCCAGCGCGGCGACGCACGCCCCGGCCCAGCGCGGCGGCCCACCCACCCACGCGGCGGCCCCCGCGGCCATGACGAAGAGGACGGGGTAGATGGGGATGATGTGGCGGTGGCCGATGTTGAGCCCGCTCGTGAGCGAAAACGCCCAGTAGACCGCGAAGAGGCTGAGGAGCGGGGACCAGGCGTACAGCCGCGCCCCCCACTCGGCGGCGCTCCGGCGCCGGGCGGCGGCGCCCAGGCCCGCCAGGCCGATCAGGCCGAAGAGCGCCAGCGGGGTCTTCACCGCGGTCGTGTACGGGAAGAACTGCACCCAGCCCGTGCTCCGGTACTCCCCGTTCAGGAACGCCTTGCGGTAGCGCGAGAACCGGTAGGTGTGGGCGAACCCGTAGATGTAGGATTCCGGCAGGAGCTGGTGGGCCCTCACGAAGCGGAACACGGCCACGGGAGGCCCTCCCTGGTCCTCGAGGACGTCCCATCCGACGAGCGAGCGCACGCGGTTGGGCTCGAAGTGGCGGTACATCGGGTACTTGAAGCCGTACGACGCCCAGATGACCGCGACCGCCAGGGCGCAGGCGGCCAGCGTCGCCCCGATGAGGTGGAGGGCCACCCGGAGCCGGCCGGCAATCAGTGAGCGGTGCGGCCAGCCCGCCTCGAGGGTCGGCCTGCCCGCGACCCTGACCGCGAAGAGGAGCGCGCACATGGGGGCGACGAGCGGCGCCGAGAACTTCGCGACGCAGAGGAGCCCGAGGGCGGCGCCGAACGCGGCGAGGCGCAGGAGCGTCAGGCGGTGGGCCATCGCCCAGAACGCCGTCACCGCCACCAGGAACATGCAGGCGGCCGCCATATCGCTCGTGATGAGGGCGCCGTTCGCCAGCATGGTCGGGCAGAACGCGAAGAGCCCGACCGCAAGGAGGGCCCCCCGGTCGCCGTGGAGCCGCCTCGCCCAGAGAAAGACGAGAAGTTCGGTCGCAACGCCGAAGAGCGCGATCATCCGGCGGCCGGCCCTGAGCATCGACGCCAGGTCGTTGCCGCAGTCGTAGAACCACTGGAAGCCCAAGTCCCAGACGTCGGAGATCCTCCAGGCGTCCTGGTCGAGGGTCGGGAACTTCAGGCCGCGGCCGAGGAGCGGCAGCGCCGCCCAGCGCTGCGGAAGGTTGCCGTTCTCGGGCTGGAGGCGGTAGTCGTCCGTCGTCCAGTAGGAGTAGCCCGCGGTCAGGTGCGCGATCTCGTCACCCGTCGTGCACTGCAGGTCCGAGACGCTGGTCGCCATCCACCAGTACAGGCAGAGGGCCGCGGCGGCGAGGAGGAGCGGGGCTCGCTTCATGGCGGGGCGGGTTTGCGCGCGAGGAGGCCCGCCGCCGCCCGGGCGAACGCCCCGACCGCGACGGCCTGCATGGCCAGCAGGGGAAGCTGGTGGCGGTCGTTGTGGTTCACGAGGACAAAAGGTAGCAGCATCCCGAAGGCGATCACCGCCGCCCACGCGGCCGGCGGCGCCATCCGGCCGCCCGCGAAGAGCGCCGACAGCAGGAGCGCCACCACGGGGACCCCCGCGGTCAGGAATCCGAGGGCCATCCCGCCCGGGCCGCGGTACCGCGCGTCGTACGCGAGGCGCTTCTCGAGCCAGTCCTGCCAGGCGCCGGCCTCGTCCCGCAGGCCGAGCTGTCGGAACTTCTGGCGCTCGAGGGACGGCGGGGCGTCGATCCTCGCCCAGAGCCCGCCCGACGGCCCCATCGCGATCAGCTCGCCAGAGGCCGCCAGGAGCGCCTCGTCGCCGGGCGCGAAGCGCAGGGACGTGGGCTGGCCGCCCCCCTCGCGCCGGCAGAACACGGCGGCGGCGCCGAGGCGGCGCAGGACGTTGCCCGCGAAGTGCGCGGGGTCGGCGCGCAGGGCCGCGACCGCCGGAGCGCGGAAGCTCTCGACGTAGGCCATCTCGCCCATGCGGCAGTAGCGGGCGAACTCCCCGGTGTCGAAGAAGGGGAGCCTCCTGAGGACAGTCTCCATGCGCGGCAGCCCGTCGGCCGAGTCGACATTCGCCAGGTGCAGCTCGAACCAGAAGTTGGACTTGAGCGGGACGAAGCGCCCGAGCGCGGCGGCGTTGCGGGCGCTCCAGGCGCCCACCGAGACGGCGGCCGCCGCGGCGGCGAGGACCGGGACGAGGAGCCTGCGCGCGTCACCGCCCCACGACCCCGCGAGCACGAGGACAACGAGCCCCGCCGCGACCGCGAGGCCCGCGTTCTCAAGCGGCGCCAGGAGGGCGACGGCGAAGAGCGCGGCCGCGCCCCGGCGGCCATTCGGCCGCCCCGCCCCAAGCGCGGCCCACAGGAGCGCGGCCGAGAGCGGCAGGTCGAGCCAGGCCTCGCTCAAGACCTCGAGCGGGCCGCCGGGCACGAGCGCGCAGGCGGCGAGGAACGCGACCGACGCGGCGCCCCGCATCCACGCGCCGAACGGTGCGAGGGCCGAGAGCAGGAGCGCGTTGGCCGCGCCGAGGCCGAGGACCGTGAGGGCGAGCATCGCCCGGGCCGCGGCGGCGGTCTTGACGCCGAAGCAGAGGAACACCGCGGCCTCGACCCAGGCCGGCAGGGGAGACACCCACGCCGTGGCGCCCGTTCCCCCGTCGAAAGGATCGCTGAAGCCCCGGCCCTGCGCGAGGGCGGCGGCGACGTTTCCGGGCTCGGCCCAGTCGAACATCCCGGCAGAGAGCCTGGGCATGTTGTGGCAGAGGGCGGCCGCAGCGAGGGCGGCCAGGCCCGTCCATGCGAGAAGCCGGGAGGGACCCATGGGCCGTCGTCAGCGCCTAGGCGGCTTGACCAGGTAGATCGGCCGCTGCTTCACCTCGTCGTAGACGCGCCCGAGGTATTCGCCGAGGACCCCGATCCCGATCAGCTGGATCCCCCCGAGGAAGGTAACCAGCGAGACCAGCGTGGTGAACCCCGTCGTCGCGGTCTCGATCCCCAGCAGGCGCTTGACGATGAAGAAGAGGCCGAGGGCGAACCCGAGCCCGCTCACGAGGATGCCCGAGTAGGTGAGGAACCGCAGGGGCAGGTACGAGAAGCTGAAGAACCCGTCCACGGCGTACCGGACCAGGCGCCTGAAGGTCTGCTTCGGCCTTCCCGCGGCGCGCTCCTGGCGGTCGTAGGCCACGTCGGCCGTCTCGAACCCGATCCATGCCCGCAGGCCGGGGAAGAACCGGTTGCGCTCGGGAAGCTGCGCAAAGGCCTCGAGTGCCGGGCGGCCGAGGAGGCCGAACGTGCCGGTGTTCGCCTCGATGGGGAAGTCCGTCAGCCGGCCGAAGACCGCGTGGAAGAGGTCGAAGCCCGCCCTGCGCAGGCCGGTCTCCTGGCGGGACCGCCTCACGGCCCGCACGACCTCGGCGCCCGAGCGCCAGGCCGAGACCAGGTCCGGGATCACCTCCGGAGGGTCCTGCAGGTCGGCGTCCATGGTGACCGCGGCGTCGGCATCCCGGGCGTGGGCGAGGCCGGCGGCGAGGGCGCCCTGGAATCCGAAGTTGCGCGACAGCTCGACCAATTCGAAGCGCGGGTCGCGCAGGCTCTGGGCGCGCGTCATCTCAACGGACCGGTCGCGGCTGCCGTCGTTGACGAACACCGCGCGCCAGGAGCAGTCGGGGTTGGCGCGGAAGAGCGCCTCCAAGCGGGCGAACAGCTCGGGCAAGACGGGTTCCTCGTTGAACACGGGGATCACGATGGCGACGTTCGGTCTGGAATCGGTCATGGGCTATCGGCGCTCATCGGGCGTCGGGCGGGCGCGCACCAGGGCCAAGCAGAGGATTGCGCCCAGGAGCGCCAGCACAAGCGCGGGAGGAGTGGGCACAATGTCGGCAAAATAAGCGAGTTGGGCGATGATTTTCTCGCTGAGGTTCGCCTGGGAGACCGCCGAGTAGCTCCGGGACACCTCCATGAGGCTGCGCCCGGGCGCAAACCAGCGGTCGAGGGCGAAGTCCTCGACGGCGAACTGGAGCGCGATCCCCAGGCAGAAGTCGACGATGGCGCCGGCGACGAGCGCGCAGCGCCAGGCGAGGCCGAGACGGCTCCACCGCGACGCGAGGAACGCGAGCCCGAGGAGCACGACCGACTGGAGGCAGATGTGGCCGATCCCGTAGTGGTCGCGGTCCCCGTACGAGGCGTAGCTTAGGAGGACGAACCCGGCCAGGGCTCCGGTCCAGAGGACGCGGTCGCGCCGGGCGGCGGCGGCCGCCGCCCGGAGGGCCTCCCTGACGACGGCGATCCAGCCGACAGAGCCGAGCGCCAGGAGGGGGTTCAACTGGTAGACGAGGAAGCACTGGTCGCGGAGCGCGCCCCAGGCGCTCGACTGCCGAAAAAGCGCCCCCTTGAAACCGCGCACCTGCGGGGGGATGACGCTGTCGCGCAGGTTGAGCACCATGGTCACCAGGGGGTTGCCGGGCGTTTTCTGCAGCATCGACACGCTGGAATTCGACAGGAGGGTCCCCCGCCAGCCGTACTCGGCGACTGACCAGGCGAACCAGGGCGCGACGACGCAGGCGCCGGCTGCCGCGCAGAGGAGCGTCGAGCGCGTGAATCCCGCGTCCCAGCCCCTGCGAAAGCCGGCCACGGCCCACCCGCCGGCCAGCACGGCGACGTAGGGCCCGGCCGAATAGTGGGTCACCACGGCGCCGCCGAGGCTGAGCGCGCACAATAGGCCCGCCGTGCCGGGACGCCCGTCCCCGTCCCGAGCGCGCAGGAAGAAGTAGAGCCCGCAGAGGATGAAGAAGGCCGCCTGGAGCTTGGTCCAGGGGTAGGTCGCGTTCTGGACGAAAAGGGGGTTCACCATCGCCACGACGGCGGCGACCCGCACGGCGCGCCGGCCCCCGAACCGCCAGGCAAGCAGGCCCATCGGCAGGAAGGCCAGGCTGCAGAGCGCCGTCATGACCAGCTGGTAGTGCGCGTAGTCGGCGCCCGTCATGCGCAGGAAGGCCGCCGTCAGCACGTTCGAGAGGGGAGGGCGGGCCGGCAGCTGGTAGATGTCGAAGAACAGCCGGTCGCGCGGCCACTGTCGCAGGAAAAAGAGCGCCCGCTGCCAGTGTTCGAGCCAGTCGCCGAGCCACGCTCCGCCGGAATGGTTCCGCACGAACGAGAGCCACGCCGCGCACCACGCGGTCACCAGGAGCTGGCCGGCCGCGAGGTCGCGCGCGGCCGGATCGTCCGCGAGCCGAGAGAGCCCGCGCCGCCCCGCGGCGAGGCCCGCGGCGGCCGCGGCCGCGACGAGCCAGTAGGCCGAGAGCGGGGCGCCGGAGGTGAAGACGGCCCACGCGATGCCCCACGCCCCGATGAGCGAGAGGACCGCGCCCGCGACCAGCCCCTCCGCGGGGCTTAGCCCCATCCGGTCGACGACGGGCCGCGAGAGCCCGAATGCGACGCCAAGGACCAGGAGGAGGCAGCCCAGCATGTCTGCAATCAATGGCACGTGTGGACCGATGGCATTCAAGAAGGGCTCGGATGGCAATAATCTCCTCGCGGCGACCATCCGCTTTGGGGTAGTCCTTCGCCAGCGATGGCCCCAGCATGCACCGATCCGTAAGCCGGACTACTGACGCATTCGCCGCGCCGCTCAGGTGGGCGGCCCTGGGGATCGTGCTGGCGACGGCCGCGGTCTACAGCGGCACCCTGAGGGTGCCCCTGATCTACGACGACCACATCTGGATCACGTGGAACCCCTCGATCCAGCACCTGCGCTCGCTGGCGGCCGTGCTCTCGGCGCCCGCCGGTTCGGTGGTCTCCGGCAGGCCCCTTCTCAGCCTTTCCCTCGCGCTCAACTACGCGGTGAGCGGGGACCGCGCCTGGAGCTACCACGTGGCGAACTTCGCCATCCACGCGCTCGCGGCGCTGGCACTCCTCGGGATCGTGAGGCGCACGCTGGCCTACCGTCCGGCCCTGTTCCCGTCGGCGCTCGACCGCGTCCTGGCGGCCTTTGCGGTCGCGCTCCTGTGGGCGGTGCACCCGCTCCATACCGAGTCGGTGACGTACGTGGCGCAGCGCGCCGAGTCGCTGATGGGCCTCTTCTACCTGCTCACCCTGTACTGCTTCATCCGGGGCGTCCAGGCGCGGGGGCCGCGGGCCTGGCACCTGCTCGCGGTGCTCTGCTGCCTCCTCGGGATGGCGACCAAGGAGGTGATGATGACGGCGCCCTTGGCGGTGCTCGCCTACGACCGGACGTTCGTCGCGGAGAGCTTCCGCGCCGCGCTGCGGCTGCGGCGGCGCCTCTACCTGGGGCTCGCGTGCACGTGGGTCCCGCTGGCGCTCCTCGCGGCCGACCTCCACGGCCGGGGCGTGGGCTTCGGCCTGGGCTACGCGTGGTGGACCTACGGGCTCACCGAGTGCTGGGTGGTCGTCCACTACCTCCTGCTGGCGCTCTGGCCGCACCCCCTCGTGTTCGACTACGGCAGGGACGTCATCGGGACGGCGCGCGAGGCGCTGCCATGGGCGCTCGCGCTCGCGGCCCTGGTGGGGGGCGCGGCCGCCGCCTTCGCCCGGCGGACGGCCCTCGGCTTCGCCGGCGCGTGGTTCTTCCTGATCCTGGCGCCCGCCTCGAGCGTTGTGCCGGTCTCGTTCCAGCCGATGGCCGAGCACCGCATGTACCTCTCGCTTGCGGCGGTCGCGGCGGCCGCGGTCGCCGGGCTGTGGGCGTGGCTCGGGAGGCGCTGCCTTCCCCCGGTTCTCCTGGCCGCGTGCGTGCTCGGGGCGGCCGCCTACGAGCGGAACCTCGCTTACCGCGACGAGGTCTCGATCTGGAGCGACACTGTCTCAAAGCGCCCGTCCAACGCCCGGGCGCACCTGGCCCTCGGAAGCGCGCTCGCCCTCGAGGACCGCAATGGCGAGGCGGCCGAGCAGTTCACCGCCGCGCTCCGCATCGATCCGGGCGACTTCGAGGCGCGCCGGAACCTGGGGCTCGCCCTTTACCACCTGGGCCGCGTGGACGAGGCGCTGGCCGAGTACCGCGGGATCGTCCCGCCGACCCCGGATTCGGCGCCGCTTCACTTCGACATCGCCCTCGCCCTGGACCAGGCCGGGAGAACCGGCGAGGCGATCGCGGAGTACCTGAAGGCGCTCCGGATCGACCCCGGTGACGGGGAGGCGCGCACCAACCTCGGGATCGCGCTGTACCGGCAGGGCCGCTTCGGCGAGGCCGTCGTCCAGTACGGGCTCGCCCTCGGGATTCTGCCCGGCTCGGCGCGGGTCCGCTTCAACCTCGGGATGGCGCTGGCCCGGATGGGCGGGATCGAGAGGGCGATCGACCAGTACCGGGAGGCGGTCCGCCTGGACCCCGGCTACGCCGAGGCGCGCAACAACCTGGGCGCGCTCCTGGCCGGCACGGGTCGGGTGCCCGAGGCGATCGCGCAGTTCGAGGAGGCCCTGAGGCTGCGGCCGGACTACCCGATGGCGCGGGCCAGCCTCGAGGCGCTCAAGGCCCGGGGGCAGGCGCAGCCCGCCGGCCGCTAGCTCAGCGCAGGTTGTACTTGAGGATCGCCCAGAGGGCGCGGAACCCGTCGCGCCAGCCGATCTTCTTGCCCTCGGCGTAGGAGCGGCCGTAGTAGCTGATCCCCATCTCGTAGATGACGACGTCCAGCTTCGAGACCTTCGCCGTGATCTCGGGCTCGAAGCCGAACCGGTTCTCCTCGATCTGGATCCTCCTGAGGACGTCCGTGCGGAACACCTTGTAGCAGGTCTCCATGTCGGTGAGGTTCAGGTTCGTGAACATGTTCGAGAGGAGCGTCAGGAACTTGTTGCCGACCATGTGCCAGAAGTAGTGGACCCGGTGCGGCTCGCCGCCCATGAACCTCGAGCCGAAGACCACGTCCGCCTTCCCGTCCACGATCGGCGCCATGAGCTTGGAGTACTCGTTCGGGTCGTACTCCAGGTCGGCGTCCTGGACGATGACCGCGTCCCCCGTCGCCGCCGCGAACCCGGTCCTGAGCGCCGCGCCCTTGCCCATGTTCACCTCGTGGTAAACGATCTTGTCGACCAGGGGCTCGATCTGGGTGCGCAGCAGGTCGCGCGTGCCGTCGCGCGAGCAGTCGTCGACGATGATGATCTCCTTTTCAGGATAGGGCGAGTTGCGGACGCGCTCGACGAGTGTCCGGATGGTCTTGGCCTCGTTGTAGCAGGGGATGACGATCGAGAGCTTCATTCGCGGAGAACGGCGAGGATGCAATACGCGCGCGGCCAACGGAAGCTTTTATCGAGCGGCCTCCCCTAGCCTAGGGCTTTCTGGTTTGGGCCG
>PLTZ01000028.1 GCA_003164715.1 Opitutaceae bacterium
GTCAAGATCTGTCTGGACCTCCCGCCAAGAGAGAGGGCGAGGCGGCCCGCGTGGCATCGAGGCCTCGATTTCACCGAACCTGCCATGCCCGCGCGACATGCGCGCCGACGATATTTGGGCGATGCTACCTGCGCGCTTTGGCGCAACCTTGGCGCGGACGTCTACTTCGCGTCGACGCTTGTGCGAAGCAACATGTACAGCGGGTTTTCGTGCGGCAGGTGGTCAAGCGAAACGCTGTTCGGATCGGGGTCCTCGTAGTGGTCGAGAAGCGTAGCCGCGAGGGAGTCTCGCAGTATCTGGCCGTTCCCCAGCGGCTCGTTCCAATCAATGGTGGACCAAAGACCCTTGGGTGGCGCCTTTAGGAGGGTAACCGTGTATCGGATGGTCTCGTTATCCCGTGCGGCCTGTGGGTTCCAAAAATTACGCCCGAGTAAATAGTCGGATGCGAAGTCAGTCCACGAGCCGTATGAGGCCTGAAGGAGCCGAGCCGCCGGGATAATCCTGTCCCACGCCTCCTGTTCGGATAGCCACCCGGCTTCGACGCCCCCGCGGCAGAGGCTTATGTATCTCCCGAAATCCCAAGCGGTGATGGGCAGCACGCCCCTGTGTAGGGGCCCGAGATGGGTGGCGACAATGAATGCGCGTTCCCCGTCGTTGTTTTCAGAGGCTTCCTCCTTAATGATGGTGAGATAGTTCTCCATCTTGCCCACAAGAAGCCTCTTGCGGATATCCCAGTAGGCGTTTCTGTGGCCGTCTTCGCCGCTCTGAAGCTTGTCCAGCGTGCCCAGCAATTCCTCGCGGCTTTGGATGCTCCATTGAGAAGCGAGAAGTTCCTTCAATTTCTTCTGTCGCTCCTCGAGATCGGCGGGCCCCAAGAGCGGCACCAACCTCGAATAAGGATATCCATTCTGGGAATCAAGAATGGCACCGAATGCGAGAGCATGCGTCTTAACTGAATCTCAGATTACCGCAACCGGGGGTGCCACGACTTGACCTGACGCGGCCGGGGGTGCCGCAACCTGCCTTAATGAAGGTGCCTTTGCATTCTGGCAACCCGCACACGCGCCTCCAAGCATGGAGGCGACAATAATAATAAGCCTTGGTTGGGGAAACAGACTCATGGCGTGAGGTGTGGACGTGCGAACGCTTATCACAGTGTGGATGACCGCTTTCCCACGACCGGCAATGCTTCGGACCCATTATCGATCGGCAGTCTGTAGATCTTTCCCAATGTCTCCATCATCATGCGGAAGTTGTCGTCGTCCTTCTGGCTGAAATTCCCCACCACAACGGCCACGCCTCCGCCTATTCTGAACAGGCCCAGAAAGAGGTTTCTGAACTGGGCGGCTGGCGGCCTCTGACCATTCGAAAAGGAGGCGTTGGTGAGGATGCAATAGTAGAGGTTGCCGGACGCAATCGGAAGGCTCTGGACGTCACACCGCCTTTCCAGCGAGTTCGAGAGATAGGGTGCGCAGATCGCCCTGATCTCGGCTTCCGCAACCCCTGCCGTACCAAGATTTCCATCCGGGTCTTCGAGCACTTGGATTCGAAAAGTCTGGGCAATCTCGCCCGTTGGGTCCTTGGCCTGCAACCTGCCCCAACCCGGGGTCGGACTGGTAATCGTATGCGAGGCGCGGGTCGTGAGGGATCATCATCAACTCGCTCCGCGAGATGGTCACAGCGCTTAAGATTATAGCTGGCTGACTGCTTAGGGTAGGATCGACGAGAATACCACCTTCGCTTACGGCATTCGGACCATTGGCTTCCTTGGCGCCATCATACCAGGTGACTTCGTACTTGGTTCCATCGACTGTTCCCGAAACGTTCTGTCGGAGGGGAGCGTGAATAACTACCTGATATGGGTTTATCCGGTCGGGTCCTGGGACTTGCCTAATCGTGTAGATGACCTCCTTTTCCCCGAATTCCGGCAGTGTCGTTGTCTCAGTGCCCATCGCGTCCGTGTCCCTGTTAGGCCGGAGCGCGGGAAGCGTCTCATCGCCCTTCCTGAAGGCCCTTGCATAGAGCTCGCTTGATATCGGCGCCGATTGGGGAATCTGGTACGTGATCCTAACCGTTGTCTCTGCCTCGTCGTGACCGCAGTGGACAAGCCTTGCGGGGGGATTCTCCGCAGCGGCGAGATTCGAAGCGGCGAGAAGGAGCACCGCCAACCCATGCGCCAGATTCTCAATCACAAGCCCCGCGTTCCGCGAAGGCGGTCTTCTAGGTGTGTGCAGGCTCTTCATTGTCTTGCGATCTCCTCACAGGAATCCTCAGCCAAACTGGAGCCCGCCACTGAATCTGGGCACTCGGACAGTCCGTGCCGGCTTCCCTATACCATTAAGCTGGAGAATGGCCGGACTCTCCAGCAAAATTCCTCTCTGCACCTGCCGGTTGCTATCCGGGCGGCGGGTCAGCAGACGGTCTGCAGCAGCCGGTTGAACGAGCTGAGCGCGTGGTCGATGATCGGGCTGGCCTCCGTGGGATCCAGGCCCGACTTGCGGTAGATCTCCTCGGAGTCGTGCCAGTAGTCCGATTCTCCGGGAAGTCCGTGCCCCAGCATGTTAGCTATGCCTGCGGCGAGGTGCAGCAGGTGGGTGAGGGGCATGTGGTGACCCTCCGGGGCGTAGTGGTCGCTGATCGCCACCACGACCTCGCTCGGGAACCTCCAGGCCTTGAGGATGATGGCCGCGGCCTCGGTGTTCGTGAAGCCGAAGACGCTGCGCTCCCATTCGGCGACGCCCGTCTCCTCGATCCGGTCGGGGACCTCACCGATCTGGATCTGGGGGTTGCACGCAAGCTTGTCCAGGGCGACCTTGCCGATCGAGCGCAGCAGCCCGATCGTGTAGCAGTTGCGCGGGTCCTCGCCGGCGCCTGCGGCCAGCTCCTCCATCAGGAGCCCCGTAAAGAGCGAATTCTCCCTGAGCTGCTTGCTGGAGATGCCGTAGGTCGGCAGGCCCCCTTCGCTAAAGTGGTCCAGCAGCGCGAAGCCGACCATGCGGTGGACCTCCTGGTAGCCCATCAGCGACACCGCGTCCTCCACGGACGCAACGGGCTCCGCCTGCGCGTACACGACGCTGTTTGCCGAGCGAATGAGCCGCGCGACCAGTGCCGGGTCGCGGCGAAGCGGGACAATGATCCGTCCGAGGTAGACGGAGGGGTCCTTCAGCAACGTCCCCAACTGCAACAGGGTGTGCCGGGTTGCGGGGAACGAATTTGCGATCTGCAGGATGCGGTCCTGCGACAGGGCCTCTACACTCATGGAATGATAGAATGCATATCGGTTGTTATTGGGCGCACTTAAGGCTGATGAGGCGCTCAGTCGTGATTCGGGCGGATCGCGTGCGCCACGGTCCTGCCATATGCCCGCTGGCCCGGTTCCTCGGATCCGGGGCGGCATGATCGTCCCGCGATTGCCGCCTAGGCGCCAGGTGGGCCGCGTGTGTCGGGATGAATGAACTTGCGGGAGCGACCGTGGCAACCCCCGGGGCGTGGCCGGGACGCACGCATGCGCGCCGCCCCCCACTTGTAAGATTTGCACGAAACGAACGCGGGATTGTGCCGATAATAAGGTCCGCTGATCTCCCAATGATAGCCGAATGCCCCACGCTTCCGGTCCATGCGCTCACCCCCGAGGACGTCGCTCGGAGTGTCCGCCATGTTCCGTCGGCACCCAAGGTGCTTCCCCGTCTCAAGCAGATGCTGAGCGACGGCAATTCGGCGATTCACGAGATCGTCATGCTCATCCGCCTCGATGTCGGCATCTCGGCCCGCGTGCTCCATGTCGCGAACAGCGCCTACTACAGCCAGGGGGCCCGCTGCTTCACCGTGGAGGAAGCCGTCGCCCGGGTCGGCTATGACGAGGTCTACGACCTTGTCGCCTACGCCGTGGCCTCGCAGGTGCTGGTGCGCCCGCTTTCGGCGTACGGCATTGAGGCGGATGAGCTCTGGAGGCAGTCGGTCGCGTGCGCCCTAGCCGCCGAGACGATCGCGCTCTACACGGGCCAGGACAGGAACGTCGCGTACACGAATGGCCTCCTGCACGCCGTGGGCCTTGTCGCGGTGGACGAATGGGCGAGACGCAACCCGCATTCCTGGACGCTCGTGAACGAGGGGTTCCCGAGAGAGACGATCGAGAGCGAGCGGGCGGCGCTCGGCTTCACGAACGCCGAGGCGGGCGCCGCGCTGCTGCGCATCTGGGATTTTCCGAGGGAGATGTCCGAGCCGGTGCGGTGGCAGTACGCCCCCAACGCATCCGACGGCCACCTGAGGATGGCCTGCCTGCTTCACGCGGCGAAATGGCTGCGAAGCACCGTGTGCGCCGGGGGCCGGAGGCTTCCGGCCCACCTTGATGAGGCGCAGCTGACGCCGCTGGCGCTCAGCCCGAAGCTCCTGGCGGGGATGGTCTTCATGGTCGAGACGAGGCTCGCGGAGATCAGCTCGCTCTTGGACGTTGACAATTACCCGCGGCGGGGCCGCGCGCGCATTTCCGAAGTGGATTGAGTGCGGCCCCGCGGCACGGGGTGCGCCCCTGCAGGCTGTGCCGGGACCCTGCGGCCAGGCGAAGGCCGGCAAGACCGTGCGGACAAGCCTGGACGCGCGAGCGGCAGCGGCGCGCAACAATTACCTCGACAATCTAGGCTTCGCGACTGTAACCTAGATCATCTAGGCCCCACACCCATGGCTGAACTCCTGTCCGGTACCCTCGATCTCCTTGTGCTGCGCGTCCTCAATTCCGGGCCCCTGCATGGGTTTGGGATCGGCGAGCGGATTCACGTCCTCTCGAGGGAGGCCCTGGACGTCGAGGAGGGGTCGCTCTATCCCGCGCTCTACCGGATGGAGGCGAAGGGATGGATCGAGTCCGAGTGGGGCCAGTCCGAGCGGGGCCGGAAGGCGAAGCTGTACTCGCTGACGAGGGACGGCCGCAGTCAGCTCGAGACCGAGCGGGAGAACTGGAACCGGGCGGCGCTCGCGATCCGCGACATCCTAGATAACGCGTGAGGCACGATGAGCTGGATCCGGCGCCTTCGGTTCAGGCTCAGGACGGTGCTCCGGAAAGGGGCGCTGGATGCGGAGATGGCGGAGGAGCTGCGCGAGCATGTTGAGCTTCTGACCGAGCGCTACGCGAGGGATGGAATGGCGCCGGAGGAGGCGCTCCTCACGGCCCGCAGGAGGTTCGGCGGGGCCGATCAGATCAGCGAGCGGTGCCGCGACGAGCGCGGCACCCGCTGGATGGACGGCATCGGGCGTGCGGTCCGCCTCGCGGCGCGAGCGCTGCGCAAGAACCCAGGGTTCACGGCCACCGCGGTCGCGACGGTCGCCCTATGCCTCGGCGCCAACCTTGTGATCTTTGCGGTGGCTGACGCCGTCCTCTTTCGGCCGCTGCCGCTGGCCGATGAGGCGAGGCTGGTGACCCTCATGAACAGCTACCCGCTGGCGGGGGATGTCCGCGCCACCAACTCGATCGCGAACTATTACGACCGTCGCGGCTCCATCCCGGCCTTCTCGTCGGTCTCCATCTACAAGGAAACCTACCTGACCGTGGGGGGTGCGGACCATCCCAGCCGGGTGGATATCGCGCTCATTTCCCCGGAGTTCTTCTCAACCCTCGGCGTGCGCCTCGCAAAGGGCAGGCCGTTCACGGAAGCCGAGATGATCGATGGCGCCGACGGGGTCGCGATCTTGACCGACGGGTTCTGGCGCGGGTACTTCAACGCGGACCCCAACGTGATAGGCCGGTCCTTTCCCAGCAATGGACGCGCCACGACGGTTGTCGGCGTCCTGCCGGCGGCCTTTCACTTTCCCTCGAGCAGGGCGCAACTCTACCGTCCCCTTGCGCACGGCCCTTACGGGCTCAATCCGTGGATGCGCCACACGGCCAACGGAGGGCCGATGGTCGCGCGGTTGGCTCCCGGGACAACCCTTGCGGACGCCCAGGCGCAGATGGACGCGTTCAACGCCCTCCAGCTCAAGGACGACCCCATTGCGAAGATTGTCACGGAGGGCGGGTACTGCACCAAGGTCCTGCCCTTTCGCGGCGACTTTATCCGCGCGGTCAGGCCGATCCTGCTCCTCGTGGAATGCGGCGCGCTCTGTCTCCTGCTCATGGGGCTGGTGAACCTCGTCAACCTGCTCCTCATTCGGGCCAACGGCCGGGTGCGGGAGGTCGCGGTGCGCAGGGCGCTTGGCGCGGGCAGGGGCCACATCATCCTCGATTCGGTTGTGGAGACCTTCCTGATCGCCCTCGGCGGGGGCGCCTTGGGCGCGCTCCTCGGCTACTGGGGTATCCGCGTGCTCGGGTCGCTCGGGGTTGACCGGCTGCCGCTTGGCGAGTTGATCGGGTTCAATGGGCGCATAGCGGCCGCATCCGTGGCGGCCACGGTCGCGGCCGGCCTTCTCCTTGGCCTCCCCGTCATTGGGTTCAATCTTGGCTCGAGGCTCGCCGGCGGCCTTCAGGCGGAATCCTATGGGGGCACCTCGGGCCGGAGGATCGGTCGAGCCCGCGGTGTGTTTGTCGTGGCGCAGGTCGCCCTTTCCTTTGTGCTGCTGATGTGCGCGGGGCTGCTGGGGATGAGCCTGATGCGCATTCTTGAAATACCCCCCGGATTCACGACGGACGGCATCGTGGCCGGGAAGGTTTCGCTTCCGGACCAGAGCTACAAGGACGCCAAGTCCCAAGTTGAATTCGTCGAGCGGCTGCTGCCCGCACTTCGCGGGATCCCGGGCGTCGAACTGAGCGCGATCAAGAGCGGATTGCCGTTCACGGGGATCATACCCGAGGGCCCGTTCACCGCGGAGGGGCGCGCCCCCCGGCCCGGGGACGCGATGCTGCTTCATCAGCATTCCGCCGCGACGAGCGACTACTGGAGGATAATGGGCATCCCGCTGATCGAGGGGCGGCTTCTTGAGGATTCCGACGAGACGCGCAAGGACGTGGTCTGCCTTGTGGACCAGACGTTTGCCAGGCGCTATTGGCCGGGCGCATCCGCCGTGGGGTGCCGCCTGGGCATCGGCCTTTCGTTCGACAAGGACCACCCCATCACGGTTGTGGGCGTGGTGGGCGACGTGAAGCAGCACGAACTGACCGAGGATTCCGGCACGGGCTCGGTCTATTTGCCCTATTCCTTCCTCCTGCACCCGGTCTTTTCGATCGTGGTCCGAAGCTCGCTGCCTGCCGCCGTGGTGGCGCCCATGATGCAGAAGGCGGTCCACCAGCTCGACCCTCTGATCGTGGTTGCCGACCTGCGGTCCATGCAGGCTTATGTCGACGAGAGCTTCGTTGCGCGCCGGTCCCCAGCCATTCTCGCCGGGACCTTTGCGGCCATCGCGCTGCTCCTGGCCGCGATCGGCACATTCGGCGTCCTGGGCTACGCCGTTTCCCGGCGGCAGCGGGAGATCGGCGTGCGCATGGCGCTCGGGGCGCAACCCGCCCAGATCCAGCGGAGGTTCCTCCTCGCCGGCCTGCGCCTCGTGGCTGCAGGCGTCGCATTCGGCTTCCTCGGCGCGTGGGCCGCCAGCCGTGCGATGCAGGGGGTCCTCTTCGGCATTCATCCGATGAACGGCGTGGCGCTCGCAACCACGGCTGTCATTCTTGTGGCCATTGCGGTTCCGGCCTGCCTGCTTCCGGCAAGGCGTGCTGCGAACGTCGACCCGTCAACGGTCCTGCGCGCGGAATAGTACTAGGGCGCGCATCTAAAAAGGGCCCCGCCTTCCCTCGGGCTGGCGTTAGTCGGCCCGCAGCGCCTCAATCGGATCAACCCGTGCCGCGCGCCAGGCGGGGAGCCAGCAGGCCAGCGTCGCGGCCGCGCCGACCGCGGCCGTCCCGGTTAGCAGCGAAAGCGCGCTGAGCGGGTCAATCCCCCAGGCCAGGGAGCGGAGCACGGAGGCCAGGGCGAGCGAGCCCGCGATGCCGGTGGCGACTCCGATGAGCACCCAGCCGAAGCCCTGCCTGAAGACCAGTCGGAGGATGTTGCGGCGCTCCGCCCCGATGGCCAGCCGCACGCCGATCTCTCGCGTGCGCTGCATGACGTGATAGGAAAGCGTCCCATAAAGCCCGACGGCGACCAGCCCCAGCGCCGCGGCCATGAAGACGTCGACCATCCCGGCGACGACGCGCTCCGCCTGGGTGGCCTCGTGGACCACGTCCTTAAGCGTGCGGATGTGGGCCAGTGGAAGGTCGGGGTCCATCGCCGCGAGTTCCCGGCGCAGCAGCGGCGCGAGCTGCGCGGCCGGATGCGCCGACCGCACCAAGAGGAAGATCCTCTGGCCCCAAGCCCGATCGGGCGTCCAGTACAGCTCGGGCTTTGGATCGACCGCCGGGCCCCACTGCCTCACGTCTTCTGCGACCCCGACCACGCGGGCGTGGAACCACGCCTTCGGCGTGTCCGGCCGGATGACCTTCCCCATCGGGTCCTGGCCCGGCCAGCACTTCTCTGCGAGGGCGCGGTTGACGACGACGCCAATGTTGTCCTCGGCGGCGTCTTCGCGCTTGAGCGTCCGCCCGCGGATCATCCGGATACCAGCCGCGTCGAAATACCCCGGGGTGACGCTGGAGATCTCCGCCAGCACGCGCTCGGTCGAGGAGTCGAATGCCTCATCATTGACAAGGATGTTCATGTTGCTGCCGCCCTCGAGCGGGAGCTTTGTCGTGGTGCCGGCGGCGGCGGCGCCGGGCAGCGCGGCCGCGCGCTCGGCAAGCTGCAGCGCGAAACGCGTGCGCGCCTCGGTCTTCTCGTATGTGCTTCCCTGAAGGTT
The DNA here is from genome assembly GCA_003164715.1 of Opitutaceae bacterium. Classification (GTDB taxonomy): domain Bacteria; phylum Verrucomicrobiota; class Verrucomicrobiia; order Opitutales; family Opitutaceae; genus Palsa-1447. Next base: position 8,752 of record PLTZ01000028.1, read on the forward strand.
CACCTCGGCCGAGAGCACGTGCTCGGTGGCGAGTCCCTCGTTCGCCGTGAGGAGCTTCATGTAGCTTTGCGAGAAGAGCGCGGCGGCGTCGGCGAGGGTGAAGGCGACGGCGACCTGCGCGATGATGAGGCCGCGGAGCAGGTTGTGGCGGGTCCTGGAGCCGGCGATGCTCCTGCCGTCGCCGCGCATCAGGTCCGCGACGGAAAGCCTCAGCGACGCGAGGGCGGGCGGAAGGCCCGCAAGAAGCGCGGTCAGAAGGGTAGCGGCCACGGCGAAGGCGAGCACGCGCCCGTCGAGAACCAGGGCCGCCTTGCGCGTGTCGGTTATCGGGGCGATGAACGCCACGATGCGCACGCCGTAGGCCGCGAGCAGGATGCCGGCGACGGCCCCGCCGAGCGCCAGGATCAGGCTCTCCGTCAGGACGAGCCTCAGGATCCGGGCGCCCGAGGCCCCCATCGCGACGCGGATCCCGAACTCGCCGAGGCGTCGCGCGCCGCGGGCGAGGAGCATGCTGGCGACGTTGGCGCAGGCCACCAGCATCACGAGGACGACGGCGCTGAAGAGCATCCAGACCGAGGGGGCGATGAAGCGGCCCATCTCCTCCTTAAGCGGCCGGATGAAGAAGGGCTTGGTCGCGTTCGTGTCGGGGTGGAGCACCTTCAGGCGGGCGCCGATCGCCTTGATCTCGGCATTGGCGGCCGCAAACACGACGCCGTCCTTCAGGCGACCGACGCCGCACAGCCAGTGGTTGCCCCGTTCGCCCTCATCGCGCTTGAGCTGCAGCGGCATCCAGACCTGGCAGGTGTTGGAGTGCATCCACGGCGACGCGAACTCGAAGCCCGCGGGCATGACGCCGACAACGGTGGTGTCCGCGCCGTCCAGGCGGATCGTCCGTCCGACAAGGCCGGGATCGCCCCCGAACGACTGCCTCCAGAGGCCGTCGCTTATGATGGCGACGGGGGGCGCCCCGGGGACGTCGTCGGCGGCCGCGAACCAGCGGCCCAGCGCCGGGGCGACGCCGAACGCGCGCAGCACGCCGCAGGTGCACAGGACGCTGCTGACCGCCTGCGCCTTTTCGCCGCCCAGGTTGGCCGACCGGTTGTTGTACGCGCCGAATTGCGCGAACGAGGTGGCCTGTTCGCGCATGTCGAGATAATCCGGCGTGGACAGGGGCTGGCCCTCGTTGGACCAGAGCTGGACCACCTGGTCCGCGTTCGGGTAGCTGAACGGCTCCACCACGAGGGCTCGCAGGACGCTGAACATCGCGGTGGCCGCGCCGATTCCGACGGCGAGGGTGAAGGCGGCGATGAGCGTAACCCCGGGGGTTTTCGCCAGGGACCTCAGGGCGAAGCGCAGGTCGGAGAGCATGGCTGGAAATGCGGCAACGTCATTTAGCAGACGGCATTCCAAATTCTCCGCGTTTCCTAGGTTGTTATGGCGGAAATAAATCGGCAAGTGCCCGTCCGCAGGAAGCGGGACACGGAATCAAAAATGGGATAATGGCATCCCTGAAATGGGACGCATCCACGGACGTCGCGGCGCACATTGGATTGATCCAACGACTCCAAAGTGGTTCGTCTGTTCTCCTCTCCATGCCTGAATCCATCGCCGAGCTCATCATCGCCCACGTCGTCCGCCTTTATCCGTCGTACCTCACGGATCCGCTCGACGTCCAGTGGAACCACGGCAACGCGGCGGCGGTGGTCATCGAGCCCGACGGCGGGTTTCACGGGCAGATCTTCGGGGGCGACAAGGAGATCGGCCAGAAGTGCTACCAGATCGCCACGCGGAAGGTCCTGCAGGTCTGGAGGACCGGGTATCCCACGGGTCGCTTTGAGGAGCTGGTGTACGCGGGGAAGCTCGACGAGGGCTCGTTTGGACTTCAAAAGCCCGACCTCATTGGCTGGGAGGGCGGTATCCCGATCCTGGCCCCCGACGGACGGCTGATCGCCGCGGCCTTCTCGGGATTTCGGGGAATCAAGGACATCGAGATCCTTGAACGGGCCGCCGAGGCCGCCGGCCTGCGGGTGAAGCGCCCCTAAACGACCGGCGCGGGGCCGTGGGCCCCGCGCCGAGTCCCAATCGACCTGTTGGGTTCAGGCCGCCGCGCGCATCTCTAGGATCGCGCGGCCCCTCGGATTGAAGGGGATGATCTCGGCCGGGAGGCTGACCGGCGGGAGGGTGCGGCTGTAGTCCATAGCGAAGATCGCGAGGACACCGGCCACCGTGAAGGCGATTCCGGCGGCGATGACGCCCGTTGAGGCGAGGAGGAGGGCTGCGGATATTGCGAGGACTGAGGCGAGGGGGAGGAGGTTGGTCTTCATGTTGGTTTGGTTTCTTGTTGCCCGAAGAACACGGACCCTGTCCGGAAAGTTACAGGCATTGCGCGCATGCGCTGCAGGCGGGCCAGGTTTCCCCGGGGCGCACCCTGCACTTACCCGTTGAAAGCCGCCCCCGGCTCCCCAAGCCTGAGCGCAACCCCGCCCAAGCCCATGAGCCTTCCCAGCCGATTAGAGGCGAACGCGCTCCTCGAGTCCCACGTCCACGACGACTACCAGCGCCATCACGCCCTGATGGTCGCCACGGCGATGGAGGGCTATGCGAACGCCCTGGGCGGCGATCCCCATCTCTGGTATGTGACGGGCCTCCTCCACGACCTGGATTTCGAGGAGTTCCCCGACCTCCATCCCGCCGAGGGCATCAAATGGTTCCGCGAATGGGGATACCCCGAGGAGCTTGTCCACGCCGTCGAGGCCCACGCCTACGGGTACCATGGGTTCGCGACCCTGCCGCAGACCAAGCTCGCGGCCGCCCTCCTCGCCTGCGACGAGATCAGCGGGATCTTCTACGCCTACCGGAAGCTAAACCCCGTGCGATACGGCGAGATGAAGGCGAGCTCGATCAAGAAGAAGCTGAAGGAGCCGTCCTTTGCCGCGAAGGTGGACCGCAAGACCATCTATCTCGGCTGCGAGCACCTAGGCGTCCCGCTCGATGACCACGTTGCGAACCTGATTCGGTTCTTCGCGGTGCTGCCCTGATCTAAGGGCGGCCCGCGTCTGCCGGCGGCTTGGTGGCCAGGAGGGCGCCTGCGGCCGCCCAGGGCCGCATGGCCCTCATCGTCGCGGTTACCGACCGCGCAATGGCCGTGGGCAGCACCGTCATCGCGCCGCTCTGCGGCGGACGGGGCCCTTGTTGAGACGCATCGTCCTCTTGCCAACCGGGTCGCCGCGAGGCGGAATCGAGGCCTATGGGACGCTTCGCGACCACGGTGCCTTACTACGAGCGCTTTCGGCAGGCCTATCCGAGGGAATTCTTTGGGAGGCTTGCCAGCATGCTCCGGCTGGACGGAACCCAGGACTTGGTCGACTTGGGGTGTGGTCCGGCAATGCTCGCTTTGGGGATTTCAGATCGTGTGAAGAGCGTCGTCGGGGTGGACCCGGAACCGGCCATGATAGAGGCTGCGCGCACCGCGGCGGCGCGGGCCGGTGTGCCATTGGCGCTTCACGAATGCAGGGTCGAGGACTTGCCGGCCGGCGCCGGGCCGTTCGACGTCGCGTTGATCGGCCGCGCGCTCCACTGGATGGAGCCAAAGGCGACCGCGGCGGTCCTCGAACGCATCCTCACCCCGAGGGGTGTCATCGTGGTCTGCAGGGCCTTGTCAGCCGAGGGGCTCAATCCGTGGCTTCCGGCCTACGATTTGCTGAAAAGGAGCCTAAGGGCGCCGGATGACGCAGTCGACTATCGCACCGACCCGGCGGTCTTCTTCTCGGGGAGCCGGTTTATCCCGAGGGAAAGCTTCTTGGTGATGGAGGAAACGGCCATCTCGGCCGACGACCTGGCCGGCCGGCTCCTCTCGATGTCAAACACGTCGCGGGCGGTGATTGGAGCCCGCGCAGACGGCGTTGCCGGGGAGGTCCTCAGCGCCGTCGCGCCTTTCATTCGGCCCGACGGGATGCTCCCCGAGGTCGTTGAGGCAAAGGCGACCATTCTTGCCCGGAGCGGTTGATTCAACATGAACGTGGCGCCTTGCGAAACCGCGCAATCCCGCGCAGGCTCAGCGTGGGAGAGGAACCTTACAATTCGCCGATGAAATTGTTTCGTTTGACACTCGCGCTGGCCCCTGCGCTTTGCGCCTCTGCGGCAAACGCTTCGAATCCCGTGAGCCTGCAGGGCTGGAGGCAGTACTCCGGCCCGGACTTCACGATCATCTCGCAGATGAGCGAGGCCGACACCGCCGCCTGGACGGGGCGCATCAACCAGTTCATTCACGCCATGCAGGGGAGGCTCCCGGGGGATCCCCGGGTCCTTGGGCCGTTCAATCTCGTCCTGTTTGAGAACAACGCCGATTACTGGGCGTCCGCGCCGATACTAAAGAACGGGAGCCCCCTGCCGAATGTCGCCGCTTATGGGCGCGCGGGCGGCTGGGGCGCGATCGCAGCTGCGTGCGCGCTTGGATCCGACGAGCAGACGCAACGGATCCTTTTTGGGGAGTGCATCAACTGGCTGCTGAGCTCGGATCACCGGTACCGCCCGCGCGCGCTTCGGCAGGGGCTGAATGAGGTGTACGGAGCGTATGTCATCGAAAACGGCGTCGAGGTTTTTGGCCGGCCCATCCGGGGAGGAACCTCACGCCTGCAGCGCGCCGTGAGGAATTCCCTCAACAATGCCGAGACCTTCCTGCGGGTCGAGGACCTGCTGGCGGTAAAGGACGTGAGCGAAGTCGCGGACAAGCACGGCGTGCCGATGTTCGGGCTGGAATCGTGGGGCTTCGCGCACTTCCTCCTGTTCTCCACGGATATGGCGAAGCAGCACGCGATGGACCGGCTTCTTGCTGCGTTTTCGCATCACCGCGACCCGCACGATGCGCTCCGGGAGGCGTTTGGCGACGGAGCCGACACCCTCAACACCCGCTTCCGCAACTACATCAGTGGCGGCGACTTCTATGAGGTTTCGGCGCCCATCGAGCCGGCGCCGCTGGCAGGTCGGATCATGCCCGCGAATCCGGCCACCGTCGCGTCGATCCTGGGCCGGCTGGAGGCGTCGACCGGCCATCTCGATATGGCCCGCTCCCACGCTGAGGAAGCGATACGCCTCGCGCCCAATGATCCGCGGCCGCGCGAGGCGCTGGCCCTGGTCGATTACCTCTCGCACAACCCTGCGGCTGCGGCCGCGGACTGCCGGGAGGCCATCCGGCTGAACACCCGTGACGGTTGGACGTGGTTTGAGGCGTCGGAGGAGGTCGGGAGAGCGGGCCAACCCGACCCGAACCCCGAGGCCCTCGTTCAACTCACCGCGGATCAGGCGCGCGACGCCATCAATGCCGCCGAGAAGGCGATTCTCCCGTGCCGGGGACTTGAGGCTGCGTATTCGCGGGTCGCCGCACTGATGCCCTTGGCGAGCCAGGTGACGGAAGACGACGGCAAGTTCCTGGCGATGGGCCGGATACTCTTCCCGAACAACGGATGGATCGAGATTGGCCATGCCCAGTGGGCGCACCGGGTTCACGAGGACGCGCTGGCCCTGAAGATTGTCGGCGACGTGCTGTCGCGAGCCGCGTCCCTCAGCCCCGAGGAGGTCAGGAGGGCGAAGGATCTCCAGGGCGAGTTGACCGCGGGCCGCGGCTGAAGATCCTCCGCGATCATCCGGTGGCGCAGAGCTCCGCGGCGCCAGGCCGAGGCGCCCGGCGTCGGGCGGCCCGATCACGCCGGGCCGGCCTCGCTCGGAATCGCAAGCAGCGTTGCGATCGCGGTCCGGAGCGTTTCGATTTCAAAGGGTTTCTCGAGCACCTGGTTGGCGCCCAGGTGCCGTGCGATGTAAAGGTAGTCCCTGGGGTTGTTGCGGCCTCCGCCTGAAGTTGCCAGGATGGGGACCTTGGTGCCCATTTCCCTCAGCCTGCGGATGGTCTCGACGCCCTCGACATCGGGCATGATGAGGTCCGTGATCACGAGATCGGCAGGGTTTGCCTTGAACGCGGCGATGCCCTCGCGGCCGTTTCCGGCTTCCACGATCTCGTGGCCGGAGCGTTCCAGGCTGAGGCGCAAGGCGCGGCGCAGCGACGTGTCGTCTTCTATGATGAGGATTCGGGGCATGATCAGCTTGAATGAAAGGGAAGGGCCTGTGACAGATGACGGCAGACAATCGCGGCATGGACTAGCGGCGGGCCTGCAACACATATTCCAGCCGGAAGCCACATGCTAATATTTGGAGAACAAGGGCTTGGCACTAGCCGGGTCACGGCAAAGCCGGCGGTATAGGCCGAGCACGGTCCGAGGGCCCGTGGGCACAAAGGGCGGAGCGTGGCAACTTCTGGGTGCATCAGTAGTTATATCGGACGTTTGGATGATGGGTAGAGCATTAAACTCTGCCCGCGCACCCGCAGCAGGCGTCCCATAATGGGATATATCAGACCTATGAAGGGCCCTCATGCGCGCGGCAATGGGGCGTCGGACACCGCATGAATCCCTGACGTTCCCACCTCAGCCGGCGCGTTGCCCTCCACCGTCTACTCTGTCCTCAGGGCTTCGTTAGGATCGATGCTGGCCGCCCGGCGGGCCGGAAGGTAGCACGAAGCCACCGCGACGGCGGCCAAGACGAGCGAGACGACCGCGTACGCCCACGGGTCGGTGGGCTTGAGCTCGAAGAGCATGCCCACCATGAGCCGGCTCAGGAGGACGGCGCTCACGATGCCGACCCCGAGACCGATGCCGGTCCTCCAGAGGCCCTGGCGCATGACCATGCCGAGAATCTGGGAGCGCGAGGCGCCGATTGCGCCGCGGATGCCGATCTCGCGCGTTCGCTGGGAAATGTCGTAGGCGAGGACGCCGTAGATCCCGATCGCCGAGAGGAAAAGGGCGAGTGCGGCGAAGCCCCCGAGGAGCAGCATGACGGCCCTCCTGTTGTCGAAGGACTCGTTGATGGCCTTCTGGACCGTGCTGGTGTCAAACAGGGGCACCGACGGGTCGATCGTCCGCAGCTTTTCGCGCATCGCCGCGGCCATGTCCGCGACGGGGCGCGATGACCTCACGAAAAGGTTCAGCCCATACGGGTTCGTCGTGAGCAGGGGGTAGTAGATGAACGGGTTGCCGCTCGTGTCCTCGACGCCGTTGTGCGGGACCTGGCGCACGACCCCCACGATCACGGGCCAGTCGCTCTCCTTCGCGGGGGGCCCTCCGAACGTGAAGTGCCCGCCGACCGCCGAGTGCCCCGGAAAGTACTTCTGCTCAAAGCGCTCGTCGACAATGTAGGCCTGCCTGGCGCCCTTGGCGGTGTCGGTCTCGTCGAAAAGGCGCCCCTTGAGGAGCTGGATGCGCAGCGTCTTGAAGTACCCGGTGGATACGCCGATCAGGAACGCTCCGGGCTGCGGCGAGTCGCGCGGAAGCAGGCTGTCCTTGAGGGTGAGCGCCAGGATACCCAGGCCACCGGTGAACGGGATCCCGGTGGCGAGCGCCTCACCATCCACGCCCGGTATCTCGGCAAGGCCCTGCTCAAGCCTCCGCTGGAACGCGGTCGCCTTCTCCTGCGCCTGGTACGGGGCCCCCAGGGCGACGCTGCCGACCTCCAGGTTCTGCGGGTCGAATCCGGGGCTGACCGAGATGGCGTTTGCAAAGCTGTGGATGAGGAGCCCCGCGCCGCTCAGGAGAACGAGCGCCACCGCGATCTGGCCCGTCACGAGGACGCTGCTGAGCGCCCGGACGCCCCGCCCCCCGGAGGCGCTGCGCGAGCTGCGGTGGATCACCTCGGCGAGGTTCGAGCGCAGGATGTGCACGACGGGCACGAGCCCGATCAGAAGGCCCACGGCGACCGAGACGGCCACGCCGTAGAGGAGCACCCCGGTGTCGATCGTGATCGGCAGCATGTCGGGCAGGAGCCTCTCCGTGAAGTGGTCGATCGCCCGGACGGCGCCCGAGGCGAGGGCGACGCCGATCGCGGCCCCCGCAAGCGTCAGCAGGAGGCTCTCGACCATAAGCTGCCTTGCGATCGCGCCGCGGCCGGCGCCGAGCGCGGCCCTGATCGCGAGCTCGCTCTGCTGGCCGTTGGCCCGCGTGAGCAGCAGGTTTGCCACGTTCACGCAGCCGATGAGCAGGACAAAGATCACGCCTCCCTGCAGGAGGTAGAGGGAGGACTTGATCGGCTCGACCCGCTCCGCCTGGACGAGGCCGATGGAGATCTTGTGGCCGGTCCGGTCGAGGAAGGTCTTCGTGTTGGCGTCGGAGGTGTCGTAGTAATGCTGCTCCAGGCCGGCGACCTCGGCCAGGGCCTTGCTCTCGGGGGCGCCGGGCTTGAGCCGCGCGTAGAGGTTCAAATTGCAGTAGTACCTCGCCTGCGGATTGACGTCCTCCGGCTTCCACGAGATCGGCTTAATAAACCTCACCTTGGCGTTGAACCACTCGACGGAATGCGGGGCGACCCCGATGATCCGGTAGGTTGCTCCGTCCACGCGGATCGTCTTGTCGAGGACTCCGGGATCCTCGTTGTAATGCGACTTCCAGAACGATTCCGTGAGGACGACCACCTTGTCCTCGCCGGGGCGGCAGTTCTTCAGGGTGAAGAACTGGCCGATGGCCGGCTTCACCCCGAGGACGTCGAACATCTCGGCGGTGCAATCGACTTCCATGATGCGCTCGGCCGAGCCCTTCTCGCCGATCATCACCATGTTCGAGGTGCTCAGGGCAACGGCTTCAAAGGACGAGGTGTGCTGCTTGAAGTCAGTGTACTGCGTGAGGTTGCACGGGAAACGGTTGAGGCCCGCCTTGGGAAAGTTGTTGTAGATCGCCACGATCCGGTTCGGGGCGGGGTAGGGGAGCGGCTTCAGGACGAGGGCGTAGACCATCGAGAAGATGGCCGTGTTCGCGCCGATGCAGAGCGCAAGCGTGAGCAGCGCAACGGCCGTGAACCCGCGGTCCCTCCAGAGGCGGCGGGCCGCGTACCTCACGTCGCCGGCGACTCCCGCGCACACCCGGATCACCCACGACTCCCTTCCCAACGCATTCCCAGAAGGTGGCTCGGCGGGCATGGTCTTGGGGATGGGTTCTTAGGGGCTTGGCGGCGTTTTCCTGACGCGGGATTGTTCCGTGGCGTCCCTCGCCCATGCAACGAGAAACTGCCCCATCCCTGTCGCGCTCACTTGTTCCCGGCGACGGGCCCGATATACGCGGTGGCGACGACCACGTCGTCATACCACTTCTTGTTCTCGCGGGCCGTGTTGCTCTTGATGTGCAGGCAGAGCGACGCGGAGTTGATCTTGAGGGTGTCCACGTCCCTCAGCCGGAGGTCGGGGAAGTCCGCGATCAATTTCCCGTCCAGCCAGCATGCGATGCGGCCATCGCGCTGGCCGGCCTCGTTGGCCTTCACCATCAGTTCAAAGCAGTACCAGCGGCCGAGTTCCGGAATGATGTCGGGCCGGGCGACGAAGTGCGCCCCGAATCCCCCCGGGCGCGCCGGGTTGGGCATCACCTTGCCCGAGGGGAAGAAATGGTCCCCGTACTCGGAGCGCTGCTCCGGGTGGTAGCAGTAGACGTTCAGCCAGCCCGGCGAGGGCGTGGCGGCGTCACCGCGCCAGTTCTCGAAGCTGACGATGAACTTGTTGTGGCCGTCGGCGCGCACGCCGGGCGTCGAGTAGGCCAGCCCCGGCGCCAGCGCGTTCAGGATCCCGCCGTTGTGGCTCGAGCCGACCTGGTCGAAGCCCTTCTCGAACTTGGAATAGTACCGCAGGAAGACCACATCCTGGCCGGTCGGGAGATTCTTGACCACGCCGTCGCTGAGCTCCGCCTGCTGCTTCGGGATCGTGAACTCAAGCGCCCGGGTTCCGCCGTGCACGTTCTGGGGATCTCTGGTGATGCGCAGGTCGGCCTTTTGGAACGAGTTGTCCCATGTCTTTCGGAGGTCATCCGACTCGAAGTCGTCGTGGAAGAGGACGGCCGGGTCGGCCTCGATCCCCCGGTCTCCGGGATACCGGGCGGCGATCCCCTGGCCGCCCTCCGGCAGGGCCGGGGGTGCCGGCGGTGCGCCCTCCGTGCCGCGGGTTGGCGCGGCCCACCAGACGAGCTGCAGCACGGTCAGCCACATACGGGGTTTCCACGTCGCCATTGTGAGCATCCCTTGACGGTAACGGCTCGATGACGATTGCACAAACGGGATCGTCATCCCGAATCCCTCGGGGACCGCCCCACGGGCGGCGGACGACCCCTTCCGGTGCCAGTAGCACACGCTGGAGCGTTTGGCCGCAATAGTCCGACCCCAATGCCGGCCCGAAACCCGGCACCGCGCGCCCCGTCCCCAACGTTCGAAAGATTGTAAAACGGAGAAATCCCCGGCGGACCTGCTGGCTATTTAACACAAATTGATATTAATTCCGGGAACCTTCCGCAGCCGGCGTTCGTCGATTCCATATCATGAAGTACCGCCTATGCGTTCTGCTGGCCCTGCTTCAGGGCCCGGTCGTCGCGGAGCCGGCTACCCCCCCGGAAACGCCCCGGGGCCTCGTGGATCCTGGCGTGTTCTCGGCGCTGAAGTCGCTGCCCGAGGTGAATCCCGCGCTCGCCAGGAGCGATGCGAAAAAGGGACCGCCGGGCTCCGGGTTGCTCACAAGTGAAATCGTGTTCCCGGCGCCGGCGCGCGTCCCGGTTCGGGCGGCGGCCGGCGGGGCCGCGGTGCGAAGCGCGGTTAGGGACCCGTTCCGCTTCGAGCCGTCGTCCTACTCCCCGCCGGGAGCCGAGGAGGAGACGAACGGCGGCTCGATCACGGTGATGGAGCCGATCCATGTGCCGGGCAGCAAGGTGCGGGAGATGGCCGACGCGATCGACTTTGCGGAGGATTTCAGGAAGGCCTCCGCGTTCCACGTGACGATGGGCGGCCGGCTGGCCTCCGTCACGCTCGGCGACTATCATATCGACTTCGGCCTGTGGAGGCACGAGAGCCTGATCGCGGAGGAGACGCACGTCGGGCTGCCCACGCTCGTAATCGACCTGATCCATGTCAGGTGGTGATCCTGGGGCTGGGATTGCACCGGCTTTTGAACGGGCTGGGTCAGCGGTAGAGTTTCCGGTGCCCCAACCGGGACGCAACGGGGCACGCTAGACAGAAATCGTCCGGATCTATGCCCCGCCGCCTGGCTTGGTCCAGCGGCCTTCAGGCAATGACCTCCCCATTCATTGCGATGGATGTCGGTGTGGCTCTGACGTGGCCAAGGATTCTCCTTGCGATCGGCGAGATTGGGACGATGAGTGGTCTTAGTTCAGTCAGGTTTCATATGCACGGTTTAGATCGTGATTTGAGTCCGTCATTTAGACTGCAAAACGACTGCTAGGGGCTTCAGCGAAGCTGTAACAAGGCCCGATTTCGTCAGCGTGGTTTTTTGGACTGGAGCCCAGTGCGCTACGCCTTCGTCAGCGTCAAGGTTTGAGCCCTCATTCTCGTGGCATGTCCGTTCGGCCAGCGACCTAAACCGTTACGGTCGGGCAGCATCCAACCACCATGCAATGCGAACAACCCCGGGAGGAAGAATCATGAAACTTTCCCATCTCATTTCGCAGCGAGAGGCTCTGCTGCGGCAGATCCATCTAGCAAACCTAGCGTTTGCATACCAGCAGCTCGATGCGCTGGTCGCGCGACTCGACCGAGCACAGCTTCGCGGGCTTGTATGTCTCGAACCGCGAGACCCCGCTGCGGATCGCTATTGGCCTATATTGAAGGCGCTGGAGGGAAACCAGTCCGTGATCGAGGAGCATTTCACCGACGCACATATCGCCGATTTGGCAGACCTCTTGGCGTTCAACACCGGCTGCAACGGCGCGGTGGTGAACTTCCGATTGGAGGAGTTGGGGGAAAAATATCTTGCACCGCTGCGCAGCGAGCTCCTGAAGGCCGGTGTGCAATTGGAATCTGAGGCTCGCTCATAGCCCGAACCGGAGCAAGGCGACTCAAACCGGAGGCGCCTCTTCGCGCAGTGGTGCGCCCAGCGGAGAACCCACTCGAACAATCGCAGGCGCCGTCTCGGCGGCCAGTTCCCTCGCCTCGGCTGCCGCCGACTGCCTTTCGTGCGGATTGTGGCCCTGGCCCGAGACAAGACACCTGTGTGCTTCGATCACCGGGCCAGGGTCCTCGGCGGGGAAGCTCGCGGCGAAATCCAGAACGCAGACAGCGTGGCCAAACCGATTCAAATGCTCCGCGAGGTGGCACGTGGACTCGCTCCAGCTCTCGCCGTCGGCCATCGGCTCCGGTCGCGATTCGAGTGCCGCCGCGAGGTCACCGCCGGTTCGCGCATAAGCTTTTACCTGACACTCCCCACGGTTTATAGGGGAAGCCGGATCCCGCGCACCGTTACACCGATCTCTGCGCGTCGCGGGCCGCCTGGATAACGTCCTAGCTTGCGCGCCAGTGGCCGTCGTGGCTATCCTAGGGTGATGATGACCTCAATTATTCGAAGGCTGGAGCAAGCACGGGCCAAGGCGGCCGAGCTGGAGCAGTCCTTCCAGAAGGAGTTGGCCTCTCTGCCAAGAGCCTATGGCTTCGACTCGCTCAAGGCATTTATCGCTGCCCTGGAAGCTTCTGGACGCGGCAAACCCAGTGGGACAAAGCGGGCCAAGAGGCCCTCCAAGCCCAAGACGCGAAAACGCGCCGTGATCACTGATTCCGTTCGCGCGAGCGTCCGGAAACTCTTCAAGGCGGGCAAATCCGGATCGCAAATCGCCAAGGCCGTTGGGATCCCGCTGCCGAGTGTTCAATACATTAAGAAAGCTTTAGGATTGGTGAAGGCGCCCAAGAAAGCCCTGCCGAAGGCTAAGCGCCGCCGTGCTCCGAGCATACCTGCTGTTGCCCACAAGACTCACAAGAAGCGGGTCGTGCCCAAGAAGGCTACAGTTCCAGAACCGAAGCCGGCTCCGACAATATTCGTGCCTCCGGCTGCTCCCGCAGTTTGAGCGCAAGCGGCGCGCAAACCCGGCCGGCTTCATAGCAGACCGGGAGGATGTCAAGTCCAAGCTGGGTATAGGAGTCCACGTGGCGCCGATGGGCCCGGTCGGATTCTACGCGGTCACGGTGTTCTACATACCGATCGCGGTCGGCTTCGGGATATCCTTTTTGAGCGGAAGGCCAAGCTCAGGGGACATGCGGCCGCTGGGCCGCCAATCCGGGACCTCCAATCACAGAAATTGCGTTTTCGCGCTCTGTGCCTCGAGATGTGCGGCGCGTCTAGCCCGGTAACACCCGATTCCCATGTCTGCCCCATGGAAAAGACTCAGCTTGGCCGCGCTGGCCACCGCGGCGATGACCGGCTGCTCGGGCACCGACTTTGTCAGCGAGCGTCCGGTCGACAATCCGGTTCCGCCGCTTAAGGCCGGCGTCTATCGGATCGAGGCGGTTGACGTGCGCCCCGTGGCGACCCGGGAGGTCGAGCCCGATTATCCCCCTGAACTCGGGTCCATCCTGACCGGAAGCGCCGTTGTCGTGTTTACCGTTTGCGCCGATGGCAAGGTGGCGGACGCATCGGTGGTTGAGGCCGCCGACGTCCTGTTTGGCGAGGCTGCGGTCGCGGCGGTCAGGAAGTGGCGGTTTCGTCCGGCGTTGGTGAAGGGCGCGCCGGTCGACTGCAGGATGACCCTCCCCTTCATCTTCACCTCGCCGTACGGCAGGCTTCCACAGGACGGGTCGGTGTCCGATGCGCCGAACGGGTCCCCTCCGGACGGCTCCCACCAGACGACGATAGAACCCCGCTGAGCGAGTTGCATGCGCCCGAGTGCGGAGGGACTGCCTTGGCTGTCTTATTGCGGGACAAGGGCCTGTAAAATGCCACGGGATCCGGCGCGGCAGCGTCGGGTGTCGATGTTGCCTTGGAACGCGCCCCGCGTGCAATTGACCGGGGTTTTCCCAAGCCGCGGACGCCCGGGTTTCAGGCCCCGCGTTGCCGCTATGGGCTGGCCGACGAGGCCGTTGCCCCCATCATCGCCACCCATGCCACTTCCCTCCTGCCTCAAGAGGCTTGCGGCGCTGGCGCTCGCCGCCTCGGTTGCCTGCGCCGCCGATCTGCCCAGCCCCAAGCGAGCAATGACGGCCGAGGACCTGTGGGCCGTGAAGCGCCCCGCGTCGCTCGAGCTTTCTCCGGACGGCGCCCATCTGGTCTTCGCCGTCAAGGAGTACAACCTGCAGAAGAACGACTCGGTCACCCACCTCTGGCTCCTGGACACCGCGAGCGGCGCGGCCCGGCAGCTCACCACCGCGGAAGGCACCGACGCAGACCCCGCGTGGAGCCCGGATGGCGGCACCGTGGTCTTTGTCTCAAAGCGCGGCGCGGACGATGTCGCGTCGCTCTACACCATCCGCGCCGACGGCGGCGAGGCCCAGAAGGTGCTCGAGCTGCCCCTGTCGATCTCCTCCCCCAAGTGGCTGCCGGACGGGCGCCGCATCGTCTTTGCCACCAGCGTCCTCCCGAAGCTCGGGGGCAACATCGAGGCGACCAAGGCCGAGCTCAAGAAGCAGAAGGAGAGCAAGGTCACCGCTAAGGTCACCGAGAACGGATTCTACCGGTTCTTCGACACCTGGCTCACCGACGAGCGCGCGACCCACCTGATGGCCGTCGACCTCGCGACGAAGGGGACGGTCGACCTCACCCCACGCTGGGACCGCGCCTTCCAGTTCGACATGGAGGTGCACTATGACGTCTCCCCCGACGGCAAATGGATCGCGCTCGCCGCGGGGACCACGCCGCCCCCGTACCGTGAACGGGAGAACATCGACATCTACCTCATCTCCGCCGACCAGCCGGGCTCCGCGTGGAGAAACCTGACGGCCGACAACCTGGGCAATGACGGCAATCCGCGCTTCACGCCCGACGGAACGGGTCTCGTCTTCGGGCGCCGCACGACGGATAGGGAGGGCGAGAACACGAAGCTGATGCGGGTCGACCTTGCGAGCGGCAGGATAAGCCCGCTCTTCCCCGGGGCCGACCTGTCGATGAAGGGCTGGCGCTTCTCCCCGGACGGCTCGGACCTCTACTTCAGCGCCGAGGATCGCGGCCGCACCAAGGTGTTTAAGGCGCCGGCCGCGGGAGGCTCGTATTCGGCCGTGGTCAGCGAAGGCACGTGCTCGAACATCGCCCCGGGGGCGAAGTCCGTCTTCTTCCTCAAGCAGAGCTTCACCCGGCCCGATGAGATCTACTCCCTCGACGTGGCGACCGGCGTCGCCTCGGTGCGCTCGCACCTGAACGACGCGCTGTTTGCCCAGCTTAAGCTCGGGAAAGTGGAGGAGCACACCTTCGTCGGCGCCGGCGGCGACCCGGTCATGCTGTGGATGATCTACCCGCCCGACTTCGACCCGTCGAAGAAGTACCCCCTCCTTCAGCTGATGCACGGCGGGCCCGCCACCATGATCGGCGACCTGTGGCAGCCGCGCTGGAATGCGCAGGTCCTCGTGGCCCCGGGCTATGTCGCCACGTGGATCAACCGCCATGGATCGACCGGGTTCGGGGAGAAGTTCGCCGAGTCCATCGACGGCGCGTGGGGCGAGAAGCCGTTCGAGGACATCATGAAGGGCACCGACTACCTCCTTGCCAATTTCCCGTTCCTGGACGCCACCCGGACGGCCGCGCTCGGCGCCAGCTACGGGGGGTACATGGCGTGCTGGGTCTGCGGGCACACCGACCGCTTCAAGGCGATCGTCTGCCACGCCGGCGCGCTCGACTTCAACACCCAGTACGCGTCGGACGTCGCGAACTATTGGCAGGACCAGATGATGGGAGGATCGCCCTGGCACCGCACCCCGGAGTACGACAAGGAGAACGCGATCAACTATGCGTCGCACTTCAGGACGCCGACCCTCGTGATCCACGGCGGCATGGACTACCGGGTGCCGGTCGACCAGGGCCTCGAATTCTACGCGGCGCTTCAGGCCCAGAACGTGCCCTCCCGGCTGGTCTATTTCCCCGACGAGAACCACTGGGTGCTGCACCCGCAGAACTCCGTCTTCTGGTACGGCCAGGTCCGCGACTGGCTCGCGCGCTGGCTGGAGTAGGCGCGCCGGATCCGCCTGCCGGCGCCCGTCGCGAACAAATACCCTCGCTCGTTTCGGGCGCCGGTGCTTCGTTACGCCCGAGGCGAAGACCATGAGATTTCCAAGGATATGCCCCCTGCTGTGCGCGCTCGTCCCGGGACTGGCGGCCGCTGGATCCGCCGAGACCCCCGCCGGCCCCAGGCAGACCGCGATCTACGCCCGGCCGTTCGAGCCCGCCATCGCGCCTGCGCTCCTGCCGCTGCCTCCGGGCGCGGTGCAACCCGCGGGATGGCTGCGCGACTGGGCGCGCTCGGCGCGCGACGGCATCACGGGACACCTGGACGAGTGGCACCCGACCTTCGCGCAGGGATGGAAGGGCGTCCCGATCCAGGCGCCCGGGGCAAAGCCCGACGGCACGGGCTGGCCCCTGGAGCAGAGCGCCTACTGGCTGGACGGGGCCCTTCGGCTCGGGTTCGTGCTTCACGACGAGGCGCTCATCGGGAAGATCCGGGCCCGCCTGGATCCTGTGGTCGACGGCGTGAACAAGGCCGGGCCTGGCGCGACGTTCATCTACTGGAAGCCGGGCTACAAGCCGGACGGCTTTGAAAGCTGGGCGCATTCGCAGATGGGCCGGGCCTTGGTGGCGCTCTTTCAGGGCACCGGCGAGCGGCGCGTCCTCGACGCGCTGGTCAAGGTCTACGCCGACTATCCGCCCAGGATGGGCAACATCGACCTCGGGGACGGTCAAGTCAGCGGGCTGTGCAACGTTGATCCGATGCTGGAGACCTATTCCTACAGCGGCGACCCGCGGATCCTGGACCGGGCGCTCCAAGCCATGTCCCAGCCCGAGGTCGGCCGGGACATTCGCAGATGGGAGACGGGAGGGCTGTCTCCCGGGCACACGGACATCTTCTACGAGAACATCCGGCTTCCGGCCGTGGCCTATCCCTGGTCGGGCGATCCCCATCAGTTGAATGCGACCCTTGCGGCGTTCAAGTGGCTGGACGAGAACCACGTGCTTCCCTACGGGGTGGCGTCCGGCGAGGAGTTCGCGTCGGGGATCGGCGCCTTCCGCAAGACCGAGACCTGCGACATCACCTCGATGCTCCTGGCCACCTCGTGGATGTACCGAATCCAGGGGTCCGGCGCCTGGGGGGACAAGATGGAGCGCGCCTTCTTCAACGCGGCTGCCGCTGCGGCGGACCGCGATTTCAAGGCCATGTGCTACTACCAGTCGCCCAACCGGATTCAATCCGCAGCCCTGCCGTGCGAGCAGCCGAATTGCCCGGGGCCCGAGGGCAACCGGTTCCACCCGCTCGGCTGCCCCACGGTGCTGTGCTGCGTCGGGGCAATCAACCGCATCATCCCGAACTTCGTCATCCATATGTGGATGGCAACGGGCGACAACGGACTGGCCGCGGCCCTCTACGGCCCGTCGACGGTCGAGGCGAGGGTGGGCGCCGGGATGCCGGTCAGGATCGTCACGGCGACGGATTACCCGTTCGGGGAATCCGTCCGGATGACGGTCACGCCGCGCGAGGCGGTGGAATTTCCGCTCTACGTGCGCATCCCCGGCTGGTGCGGGGGCGCGAGCATCACGGTTGACGGGGCCCCGTTTCCGGCAACGCCAGACCAAAGGGGCTTCGTCAGGATCGCCCGCACCTGGGCCGGGAGCACCGTGGTCGATGTCACGCTGCCGATGCACCCCGAGGTTGTCCGTGGGTACGAGACCGAGTTTCCGTCAGCCAACCGCGACTACTTCAGCTTTGAGCCCGCGCAGGTCTTCGAGCGCCGGCACCTGCCCTACGCGAGCGTGTCGTATGGCCCGCTGCTCTTCGCCCTGCCGATTGCGGAGGTTGACGCCAACACGCCCGTGAAGACCGCGAAGTGGCGGTATGCGATCGCCGTCGACCCGCGGATGAGGGACGAGGGCATCCGGGTCGTTCGCCAGCCCATGCCGGCGCATTGGGATTGGTCCCCGGACGCCCCGGTCGCGCTTGAGGCTCCCGCCCGGGCCTTTGACTGGCAACCGACCGACGCACAGGCCTTGCCGGAGCGGCCGATTGAAGGGCCCGCCTCGGAGACCCTCCGCCTTGTCCCCTACGGCTGCACCAAGTTCAGGATCTCCATGTTTCCCGTGACGGCGGGCGCCTGCTCGAACGGCCCTCGCTGACACGTGGATGCTTCTTGGGGCACTGGCGGTGATGCCTCCCTTACGCCTATCCTGCACTCCAGGCCGGCAGTTTGATGGGAGCGCCCCAGGCAGGCGCTCCAGGCACCCTCAGCTTGCGTCGATAGATCCTGTGGTCGGCGCAGCTCACGTAGAGCGGGTCGAAGCGCTCGCCGCCGAAGGCCAGGCCGGTCACCTCGCCGCCAGGTACGGGCAGGATCGCGCGCACGCGGCCGTTGCGGTCGAACGCCTGCACGCCCATCCGGGTGGCCGCGTAGAGGCTGCCCTCGACGTCCATGGCCCACGCTCCGCACCCGCTGTCGTCCGCCTCATCCGGCACCTCAAACCGGTAGAACCGCTGCTTGTCCTCAACGCCGCCGCCGGGCAAGACCCGGTAGCTGTAGCCCCAATGGGATCTGCCCTCGGCCACGGCGAGCCAGAGCCCGTCGGGGGAAAGCGCGATGCCGGAAGGATGGTCGAGGCCGGCATCCAGGAGGGTCCTGCCGCCGCCGGCCTTGATGAGCCAGACCCTGCCCGAAGAGCTTTCTCCGGACCCGGGCTCCGTCACGTAGATGAGCCCGTCGTGGGTGACCAGGAGATCCCGGCCCAGGACATTGTCGGCGATGACCGATTTGCTCCCGTCGGGCGCGTAGGCGCAGAGCCTGGGCGCCTTCCCTTCCGTGACGTAGGCCCGGCCGTCGGGACCGAAGGCGAGCCCCGTGATCGGATCCGGGATCGCCGTGTCGGGGCCGGGCCTCCCGTCGGCGCCGATCCTCCACGCCTTTTCGCCGGCTGCGTCCCGAAACACGATCCCACCCTGCCGGTCTGCGGCGATCGAGCCGGTGGCCTCATAATCGCCCGGGACCGCCTCCCAATTCTCTCCCGGGATCAGGACGCCCGTGAAGTGCCAGTCCGTCCCGTTCGGCGGGGGTGGGGCGCCGGCTAGGAACACATTGCGGCTCGTTCCGGCGGTCACCGGCTTTGGCCAGTCCTTCCACAGCCAGCGCATGGCATCCGGAAAGATCGCCGTCGCATGCCTGCCGTTGTGGGAGCCTTCGCCCCAGACATGCTCGACCGGGTAGCCGGCGAACTCGAGCGCCCGCAGCATGGTCTGGTTGCCCATCCACCAGTCGCCGACCTCGCCGATGAACGTGGTCAGGTTGTCATTGGAGCCGTCCTGCATGAAGACGCGGATCGGCTTGGGCTCGGTCTTGCGCACGAGGACCGGATAGTGGTCGCCGCCGCGCATCCCCACGAATGTCCCGACCGCGGTGAACACCCTGCGGAACGCGTCCGGGCGCTCCCATGCGAGGGTGAAGGCGCCGATGCCCCCGGTGCTGCCGCCCCCGGCGGCGCGGTCGTTGGGGTCGCCTGAAAGCAGGAGGGGCCGTCCGTCGGGCGTCCTTCGGCGCTCCACCTCGGGAAACACCTCCTCGAGCAGGAACCGGGCGAGGTTGCCGTTGAGCCCGTCGAACTCGAGGCTCCTGTTGAACCGGGGGTCGCTCGGGGGATCGGCCGATATGACCGCGCCCGGCGGCACGCCGATGGCGATCGTCACGGGCATCTCATGCCGGTTGATCAGGTTGTCGAACACCACGGGCGCCTCGAATCCCAGGCTGTCCAACCCGACGTAGACGCATGCGGGCTTGTCCGCCCGGTACTGCGCCGGGACGTAGACGGTGATCGTCCGCGTGGTGCCGGGGAAGACCTTCGAATGGTCGAGCACGAATTGGAACGTCTGGCCCTTGGGGACACCGGGCTGCGGCAGCGAGTCCGGCCCGGGCACGTACTGCGCGTCGGGTGAAGCCGCGAGGGCGCCGGCCGCGCTCGGTTGTGCCTGCGCGCGGGCCACGGTCGCGGCGCCGGCGACCAGCAGCGAAAGAAGGACCCGGCGACCCCGGCACGCCGTGGTGACTTGCATGGGGGCCCGCACCCGCGGGGAATTTGTGGAGGATCCGGTCATTCCGAGAGCATGGGCACGGCGGCCGCAGGGCGACAACGGCCAAACACCGCCCGGCGGAGCTCACTTCATCCCGGCCGGGCCCTCCTTCATCCCGGACATGAAGGACTGTTCCTTGATCGCATCCTGCATGGCCTCGGCCTCCACCGCGTCGCCCCCGACCGCCATGGCAATCGCGAGGTCCGTGAGTTCCATTCGGTCTGCATAGAGCTGCTCGCTCACAATCGCCTGGTAGGCGGCCTTCGCGTTGAGGTTGAAGAAGTTCCCTATTCGCAGGCCGGGATGCTCCTTGAACGACCGTTCGATCAACCCGGCTGTCGTGTAAAGATCGCGTGGCCGAAACACCGGCAGGCGGGACTCGCGCACGACATACCGCTGCATCATCTCCACGGGAAGCCTGGGAATCTGGTTCCTCGGTTTGTCGATATCGCGCAGGTCCGCCGCCGCGTCGGCCGGGCCCGGCCCGGATTTCCCGGACGCGTAGGCCGGCAGGCCGGCGGCTATGTTTGCGGCGACACTCCCGGGGGCCGGCCGGTTGTCCGGCTTCGGGCTCGCGTCCGGCGCCGAAGGGGCCGCCGCGGGCCTTGGCGCGAGGAGGATGCTCGCGGTGTCGGGCTGCGCGGATGACGACGGCGACGACGATCCAGCCTCGGCCAAGGCCCCGGTCGCCACGAACGCTGCGGCGATAAGGAAGGCCTGATGCGCCTTTTGTCCCGGGGAAATGGGCGGGGGCGTCCTGCTGCCTTCCATGCTCAAGAGCTAATGCACGTTTCCGCGCATGGCAAGGAGGCCCCTTTTCGCCGGCCAATCAGCGGCCGATCGCGAACAGACGGCCGGGATTGTCGCTTACGATGACGCCGTCCTGCTGTCCGCCCAGGTCCAGCAGCAGTTCCTTCAGGGCGCCGTCGTGCAGGACGTTGTCGCGGATGACGCAGTTGCGGAGCCCCTTGTAGACGATGCCGTAGCTCGGCGTGTAGGTCCCCGTGTCGCCGTCGTCACGGCCCGACCAGATGCTGTTTCCGACGCAGGTGACGCCCTGGCATCCGTCCATGAAGAGCTGCGACGACTCGTGGCTTCCCTCCCGGGCCAGCTTGCCGCTGCGCTTGATATAGTTCCCGGTGAGGGTGAACTGCGTGCAGGGCGACTTGCCCCTCCTGAGCGCGATCCCGAAGGTCCCCGCGCGGTCGAAGAAGTTGCCCGTGATCTGGTAGCCGTCGCCGCCCGTGACCAGCATGTTCTCCTCGCCGTTCCACTCGACGCGGTTGGCCGTGAACGTGACCGACGCGTTCTCAAGGCGCGCTGCGAATCCCGCCCGCTCATTGCCGGAGAACCAGTTGTCCAAGAGGAAGCCATCCCAGCCGCGCAGGTTGAGGCCGTCACCCTTGTTGTAGGCCAGCATGGAGTGGCGCACGCTGAAGCACCAGGCGCAGGAAAGGTTTGCGCCGTCCCCGCTGAACCTGGCCACCTGGCAGCGGTCGATGCGGAAGCCGTCCTCATGGTCCGCGAAGCGTGTCCGATTCGTGAAGATCCCGTGGATCTTCGTGCCCAGGTCCCGGCCGTCGAGCGCCAGGCCCTCTATCGAGGCACCGCGGGCCTCCGTGAGGTTGAGCAGGCAGGTCGAGTCGGCATCCTTCAGGCGCAGCACGCTGCCGCTCGGGCCGCTGTAGTTCCATGCGGGGACGCCGATCAGGGCAGTGCCCGGCCGGACGTGGAGCTCCTTGGTGAGGTAGACGCCCGGCGGCACGAACACCCCGCCGCCCGCGGCCGCCGCGGCGTCGAGCGCGCGCTGCAGGGCAAGCGTGTCGTCCGTCGCGCCATCGCCGGCGGCGCCAAGCTTGCGGGCGTCGAGGAGTCCCTCGGCCGCGGGCGGCGTTGGCGCGCCGAAGGCCACGTTTCCGAGAAGGACGGAGGCGCCCCCGATCATCGCGGCCCGGGCCAGCTCGCGGCGGTTGAACAACTGCGGTCCATTCTCATCCATGGTTCGTCTCCTTTTGTTGCCAGCTTTCCGTTGCTACGCGCCATTGGTACCAAAGGCCATCGCTTTCGCTCCCGGGTACACCGCTCCTGCGGCGCAGGGTGAGCGCGAGCCGAGGCCCGGGAAAGGCCTCCTGAATTCTCGTGCAAACCGGCATCGGAGACTCTCTGTATTTGCTGCTCAATGGAAAGCGTTCCAACCCCAGTGAATCAGCGAAACCGAGCGTCGCCGTCGCCACGTGCCTCGAATGGGATCCCTAAGGCGCATTCCAGCTGACATTTCCGGTTACACCTCGTTTTCGTGTCCGCTTTGGACGATGACGGCAGCCTTAAGGACAAGACCGTGATGAAAAGCGACATTGACCTCCTCCGTAGCTACGTTCGGCACAATTCGGGAGAGGCGTTCACCGAAATCGTGCGCCGCAATATCGGCCTCGTGCATGCGTGCATCCTGTGCCGAGTCGGAGGCGACACTCATCTTGCGGAGGACGTAACCCAGAGGATCTTCAGCGACTTGGCGCGCAAGGCGCCCGCGCTCACCAAACGGTCATCGGTATCGGGTTGGCTTTATGTGAGCGCGATGTTGGCCTCGGCCGAGATTGTCCGAAAGGAAAGGCGGCGGAAGGTCCGTGAAATGGAGGCGTCGCGGATGAACGAGATTCTCGCCCATGACGGAACCCAGACTTGGGAAGAGTGGAGCCAAATCCGCGATCTCCTTGATGACCTCGTTTGCGGGTTGAGTCCGGACGATCGGGACGCGGTCGTCCTGCGTTTCTTCTCGAAGCGAACCTATTCGGAGATCGCGCAGGACCAAGGCACAACAGAGGAGGGGGCCCGCAAGCGGGTCGAGCGGGCCTTAGAGAAGCTTCGCCTCAGGCTGGCAACGTCGGGCGTCACTTCCTCCACGGAGGCCCTCGAGGCCGCGCTCGCGAAACACCCGCAGGGCGAGCCCCCGCAAACGCTAGCGGACCGGGTGGCGGGAGTCGCCATGGCGGAATTCGGCGCCACCGGGGCCGCGACTTCATGGCTCCTTTCGCTGGCCAGGGCCCTGGTCTCTAGACCAACAGCGACAGGTTTGGTCTTTGTTGCCGCCGCGCTCGTGGTGGGATGGCAGCACCACAAGAACGCACTCCTGGAGGCGCAGACGGGCCGCCTAAACAGTCAGGCTGAGCAGATCCGATGGCTGGAGAACGAGAACCGGAAGCTGACCCATGCGATCTTCGAGGCCGAAGACCTTCGCAGGACGCTCGCGGAAATCCCCGCGCCCTTGACTGGTCCGGATAGCGGTGCGCCGGCCGGTCGGCCCGCCGCAGCGCCGCTCAATGTAAACGTGACTTCCGAAGGGCGGATCCTCTGGGAGAACGAACCGGTGACACTCGAGGGGTTCCTTGACAGGTTGGTCGCATCCCACGCACAGGACCCCTCATCCGAAACTCAGCTCATCATCCAAGGGGAGCCTGGGGTGGAGTTCTCGGCCGCAGCCTACGTCGTGGAGCAGGCCAGCAAGGCGGGGTTCCACGACATTGTTGTCAACAGCCGTTCATCGCCTGGTGTTACCGACAACTGGGTTACCCTGCCGTCCACGCAAATCCCGGTAGGGGACAAGGCGCCTCCGACGTTGCCCGATGTGACCGCAAAATGAAGCTGATTTCCGCACTTGTATTCACAGTCGGCGCAGCCTCGGGGATCTATTGGGGAGTGGAGAGGCATGATGCAGCCCTGCTTCAGAGCCGCCTCGACGCGGCCAGGGACCGGCAGGATGAGATCGATCGGCGGCGCCTGGAGCACGACAGGCTGCTTCGGCTCCAACCTGCCGCAGGCGAGTTGGAGCGCCTCCGCGCCGAGGTCCGGAGGGCCCGCCAGGACGGCCGCTCTGCCGACCCGCAGGCGAATTCCAGGGTGGATTCCTTGAGGCCGGGCTTCTGGGCCCCCGCATCGACATGGCGGGACCAAGGTCGGGCGACCCCGGAGGCCACCTTGGAGACCATGCTTTGGGCGGCATCCGGAGGGAATGTCTCTGCCCTAAAGAACGTTTTGATCCTTGCTCCGGAAACGCGCACGAAGGCTGCGGAGATGATTTCCGGCCTTCAGGGAGCATCCCGACAGCAATTTGGGAGCCCCGAGGATCTCGTGGCCGTCATCGTTGCCGGGAGTCTACCGCTCGATAGCGCGCAGCTGGTTGCCCGACAGCAAAATCAGGACGACCAGGCGATCGAGTATCTCAGGCTAAAGGATTCAAGCGGGATTACGCGGCAGGTCTTTCTCTCGCTTCAGAAGAGCACGGACGGGTGGAAGCTGATCGTGCCGCCAAGCGCGATCGAGCCCGTGGCCAAAGACCAGGGCGATCCGAGAATTCCCTAAGAAACCCGTTCTGATGGCGCAAGGGCGCTGGCCCGGAGCGCCTTGGCTTTTGGCGCGGCTGGGCTTATGGGAATTCGCAGCAGCCTCGAATTTTGCCCTGTTTCTCGTAGTCGGGTCCGGTTCGCCCCGAACCCGAATGAACCCCCGGATAGTCCCATGAAACCAACCCCCGCATCCGCAGTGGCGTGCCTGATCGCAATCCTGTCATTCTGCCCCGTCGCGCGCGCGGCGGCCGCCGACTCAACCCCCACCTGGCAGGAGAGGCACGACAAGCTGGTCCTTCGCCTGCGAAACCTGTCCTCCAAGGAGGATGCCTTCGGCGCAGCCTACCGGCCCCTCTATCATGCGGCGCTTGCGTGGTACGAGCTCTGGGGCGGCCGCGACCCAAGCCCAGTCGACCCGGACATGGTCTCTCCGGAAGCCTACGCCGAGGAGCTCGCGGGAGCCCTCGAGCAGGGGCGCAACTATTTTGCCGAGCAGCCCAACGCGCTGTTCCCGCTCGCCTTCCAGGGGACCCTGGCCGGCGGCAAGCAGGTCCGCGCCAACTACTGGCTCTATCTTCCGGCAGGGTTTCCCGGGGCCGGCCGCACCTTTCCCCTGGTGATCGACCTGCACGGTTCGGGCTGGCTCGGCCACAAGATATCCTTCAAGCCGAGGCCGGGCCCGGCGGGCCCCACCTTTGGCGTCACGCCGATCAACATGGGCGGACCCTGGCGGATCGACTTTCTGAACGCCTATCTGGACGAGCTGCTGGCGATCCTGCCCGTGGACCGGGACCGCGTCTATGTCGAGGGCCACAGCCTCGGGGCCATAGCCACCTGGGAATGGGCGCTGGACAACCCGGAGCGGTTCGCGGCGATCTCGCCGCGCTCCGGGGTGGGCGAGCCCTATCGCGCCTCGCGCCTAAAGAACGTGCCGTCCTGGGTGATTCACGGGGAGAATGACAACGTGATCCCGTACGGCTTTGCGGAGCAGATGGTGTCGGCCCTCGAGTCCCAGGGAGCGGCCGTGAGGTTATCCGTCCTGAAGGGCGGCGAGCACAACATGCCGGCCGACCTCGACCAGCGGCAGGTCCTCGACTGGTACCTGAGGCAGACCCGAAGCCACCTTCCTCCTCCGCCCGACCCGAGGGATGGGCTGGGAATCGACGCCTCCGGGTTCTCGCCGTGGGAGATCATAACCGTGCCCGAGACGGCCAGGTGGAAATCGGAGCCCGTGGCCGACCTGGGCGAGCAGGGGATCCGCGCTGCCGCGAAGGCGCTCTTCCGCAGGGTCCACGACCGGGGTGAGGCCGCTGATGCACCCATGGTGTGGCAGATCGATCCGAAGACGCGCCTCACCACCTTCTGGCTCGACGTCCCGAAGACGCTGCACGCGACGGGCCCCGCGGACCCCTCGGCCATCTCGGTGCCGCAATCCCGGTACGTGCGCTTCTACGGCCGGGGCAGGATCCAGGGCGCGCTCGATCACCTGCAGGCGATAAGGGCCGATGTCGCTTCGAAGGGCCACACGCTGCGAGGCGACGTCTGGTACACGCCCCTTTCCTTATGGCACGACTCCCCGGCCGCGGTCTTCGAGTGCCGGGTCGAAACAGACTGACACACCAAGGTCTGCTGTGAGTCCGGCCGACGGAGCTCCCGCGGCGACGGTTGGCCCGTGCCTTCGCGCAAAGGACTGGCCGCATTCCCCCGGCGCCAGAGTGAGTCGATTTCGAACCCGGGCCCCCTCGTCAGGAAGAGGAAGAGGGGACGCTTTCGCTCCCCGTCAGCGCGACGGCACCAAGGTGTATTTTCTGCTGCGACCACCGCGGGAACCCGGCTTCAAGACGCCAGCCCCAATCAGATGCTTGATATCGCGCAAAGCGGTGTCGAGGGAAGCGCCGGCAAGTTTGGCGTATTTCGATGTGGAGAGTTCCTCGTCGCCATTATCGAGAAGGGCGTTCAGCACTTTCCGCTGCCGCTCATTGGGCTCAACCCGCTTATTGAGCTGCTCCCAGCGAGCCGCCTTTGCCATGATGCGCTTGAGCGTGCCGGCTGCGCCAACAACGGAGCGCTCGAAGCATCCGACAAACCATTCAAGCCAGCCGGTGATACTGAGCGTGCCTTTCTGCGAAGTCTCCAGGATGCGGTAATACTCCTGCTTCTCCCTCTCGATCTGGGCGGACATGCTATAGAAGCGCATGGCAGACCCCTCCGACCGGGCCAAGGCCATGTCCGCAATTGCGCGCGATACGCGCCCATTTCCGTCCTCGAATGGGTGCAGGGTCACAAACCAGAGGTGGGCGATGGCGGCTCGCAGCACCGGGTCTGTTCCATCGGCGGTCTCGAACCATTTCAGGAACGCGGCCACTTCGCCGGTCAACCGGCTCGCGGCCGGGGCTTCAAAGTGAATGTGCTTGCGGCGAATCCGGTCGCGGCTGATGGGTCCGGAAACGACCTGCATGGGGTCCATGGCCGGTGTGCGCCATTTGCCGACAGCTATGCGTTGTATGCCGCTGCGCCCGGCCGGAAAGAGGGAAGCCTGCCATCCGAGCAGGCGGTCTTCGGTGAGCGGCTGGTCGTAGTGCTGGGTGGCGTCGAGGATCATATCGACAGCACCTTCGACATCCCGGTCTGAGAAGCCCTCCTTTTCGGGGGGGAGTCCCATGCGACGCGCAATCGACGAGCGCACCGATGCCGGGTCAAATATCGTCCCTTCGATCGCGCTAGACTTGGTCACTTCGTCTGCGAGGTTCTCAAGGTTGGTCTGCTGTCGAAACTGGAAACCAAGGCTCAGCATTCCTCCTAGCAATAAACCCTGTTGATGTCTGGCATTCCCGAGAATGGGCATCAGTCTTTCGTAATCCCATTGGAAGTGAGGCCACTTGGGTAACTGATGGATATAATGCATCGGTCATATACTCCGCAGTTTTGCGGTGAATAGCAAGGGTTAAATGCCGCAATTGTGCGGCGAATGACAGGAATTATTCGCCGCTCAAGAGCGGAGCCTTACCCCGAGCGGCCCGGCCACCTGGACGTGCTTCGCGTCGACCCGCAGCACAATCGAGCGTCCGATGACACAGCGCCCCAATTCGGCGTCTGAAAACCCACCCTTTTTTGGAGCACCTGGGCATTATACATCTGCTTGGGCAAACAAGTCGTAGACAGCCAGGTGATCACTGCGTAGCGGACTCTAATCGTGCAATGGAATCGCGTCCTACAAATGCAAGGAGGAGGTCATTCCTGTGTTTGAAAGCTCTTCGCTATGCGGTCCTCTAAGTCGACCAATTGCTCACGTCGGTTTGTGCCGAATCCTAAGACGTATCCGAGTGTGCCGTCAGGAATCATATAGTGCCGACAGGACCAGCGTCCCCCGTCCGTACTAGCTTGATCGAAATCTAGTGTTACAATTTCTTTCGACCCGATGGTCGTCTTCCCAACAACAAAATTTCCAAAGCCTCCTTTGGCTAAGATATTTTGCATCGTGTCGAGCCACTCTGTGAGGGATTGCTTAGGATCGCGCGGCTGCCGAAATACGATGAGTAGGTTGTGGACGCCATTTTCGTGAGATTCGAAGCGCACCACTTCGTAAGGGCTGTTCGCGGAGACCGGCGGGAATCGGTTCCAGTTCGTGGGCGTATTGATCGAGAATTTCCACTCCGAGTTCTCGTAGTGTTTTAGCTCGGTCACCGTCAGTTGACCGGCTGGCAAGGACGGTGCTGGCTGCGCCGTGTCGGTGTTGGAGGCTTTCAACTTGCTGGTCGCTGCCGCTAAGACGACAAGGCCGATGAGGCAGCAGCCCGATGCGAATCGGGAGAAGCTAGACGTTCTGAATTGTGCGATCATATGGATTCTCTGTTCTATCTGTTGTTTGCCCCCAAGTATTCCGAGGACGGCAGCGGGAGCATTCCTGTGCTGAACTGTTGCGAGCACTTTCAGGATGGTCTTGCCGTAAACATCCGGGCGTGATGTAGCCACGTGGGCCAGCACGAATTCGTCGCACGCAAGTTCACAGTCCAAACGGGCCATTCCGGCGAAGAGCCACGCCGCTGGATTAAACCAATGCACCGCCAGAGCGCATTGGACCAACAAGTTGGCTGCTGCGTCCCTGCGGCACCAATGCCCAAGTTCATGGAGAATGACCAACCGGAACTCCTCGTCTGAAAGCTGCGCTCCCAGAGACGGGGGAATGACCAAATACGGCCTCCAAATCCCTCCCATCGCCGGCCCTACGGCAGCGTCGCTTTCAAACACGAGAATTGGCGCCCTAATTCCGAGCATTTGCGCACAATCCTCGATGGCAGAAACGTACTTGGGATTGACCGGAGCGACAGACTGGCCCAAGCGACTCCGAAACCGATGCCACAAGCGACCGCGGGTCAGTATCAAGGCAACGGCTCCAACCAGCCAGATTAAAGCGGTCACAGAGGCGGCGCTCAGGAAGAGTTCCGAACCGCGGCCGGAGTGAACTGCCGGGGAAACCGTTAAACCAAGATTCGAGACGAGGTTCTGAATGCCACGGCTTGTGGCACCTGTGGCAACATCAATGACTTCGAGTCGCCCCGGAATACCCTTATGCGCGAAGGAGACCGGGTTCCAGGCGATGGGTATCGTAACCGGGAACAACAGCGCGACGGCGACTATTATCCAAACACCAAAAAGCAGCTGCTGCGGGACTCGGCCCCTAATTGCCCATCTCAATACTCCCAAGATACAAATTAAACAGCCGATCTTCCATGATTGAGCGACGACAGTTGAGAACGCCGCATCTATGATTTTCATTTGCCCCCCTTTTTTAATTCGAGGATCTGCTCCAGCTGTTTGATTTCGTAATCGGATAGCTGGGCCTTCTCGCAAAAATGGAGCATCAGCGAACCTGAGGCTCCCTGGAAAACCTTCTTCAAGAAGGTATCTCCCTCAGCTGCTACACACTGTTCCCGGCGCAATCGCGGTGCATAGAGATTTGTGTTCCCGAGCTTTGTAACGGTCAGCACCTTCTTCGCCACAAGCCGAGTAAGGAATGTGTTTACAGTCTTTTGCTTCCAACCCCGCTTCTCCGGCAGCCCCCCGTAAACTGTAGCCGAAGTCACCGGGGACGAATGCGCCCACACTACATTCATCACCTCCCATTCAGCAGATGAGATTTTTGGATTCATGTGTCCTACAATTGTAAGAGCAGTCTCACACTTGTAGGACAAGTCAAGCGGGAATCGGTCGCGTCTATTCGGAAGCAGAAAGGAGGCTACAGGTCATTACGTACAGAGAGTCACTCAACCGGCTAGGGTGTTCCAAAAGGGACGGATTACGACGCGGGATCCAAACCAGGGCTAACCTCGACAATATGGGCACCCTTTATATTGGACGCCCCGGCCCGCACGGGCGACGGTACCGGCATGCGAAAGACCTGATTGGTCAAGTATGTTCAATCTGACCAGACCTGATCGCAAGGGCGCCAACACATGCTTGGATGCTGGCTTTAATTGGAAGTAGGCGATCTCACTATGCGCATTTCTAGATTCGGCCGTGCTCTGTTTGGAACCTCAGTCGCTGGCATCGCCGTGCTTAGTTTGGTCTATGGGGACTTTGCGCCCATATTGGAGCCGTCACCCGCCTGGCTTCCCTGGCCGGAAGTGTGTGCCCGCGGATTGGGGGCGATCCTGCTCACGGCAAGCGTCGCCTTGTTCTTTGCCCGCACCGCCTCGGTAGGCGCGATCACTATCGGTGTGTGCGGAATGGTCTGGGCCGCGGCTCGCGCGCGCCCCGTATTGCTCAAGCCCCTGATCATCGGCTCCTGGTACGGTCTTGGCGAAGCCCTGGGGCCACTGGTCGGCGCATGGATTCTCTACGCCGTGCTGCGCCGCCACTATGGCGCGCCCGCCGTGACCGCGATGACCGGCGACCGCGCGCTGCGCCTGGCGAGGGTTCTTTTCGGCGCGGCCTGCGTCGCGTACGGCGCCGCGCATTTCGCCTATGCAGCGTATACGGCGAAGATGGTGCCGGCGTGGCTTCCCGATCCCAAGGGGCTCGCGTACCTCACCGGGGCCTTTCACGCTGCCGCGGGCATCGGCCTTCTCCTCGGGGTTCTTCCCCGCCTGGCGGCGACACTGGAAGCCATCATGATTAGTCTCTTCGGTGTCTTGGTCTGGTTCCCGAGTTTTTTCGCGCAACCCGCGCCTGAATGGGCGCCCTCAGCGCAGATTCGATGGTCGGAGGCCTTCGTGACCTTCTTGCTGGCCGCGTCGGCATGGATCGTCGCCGCATCGCTGCGAGGCACCCCGAGGGATTTCGCGCCGACGGTGCCCGGCGATTCGACAACGCCGGCCAAGTAGTGCTGGCATGGGTCCGCAGGCGACGGCACCGTGCGCCACCGGTCGGGAGGCACGATCAGAGTCGATGCTCGATCGTCAGTTTTGTGGGGAGAACACCCTCGAAGGAGCATCGAGTGGCGTTTGTTTCAAGAGCGGCTCCCGAGTAGACGCCGCAAAGGTGCCCGCGCGGGCGCCCGCCCTGTAAATCTATGCGTGACGCACCCAAATTAGCTTAACGATGCCTGGCATCACCGCATGCGGAATGCCGACGGAGCCTGGCCCGCAAAGCGGCGGAACACGCGGTTGAACTGGGAGAGCGACTGGAACCCGCAGGCGAAGGCTGCCTCCCCGATGTACATGTGCGGGACGAGGAGTTGGGTCTTCACGCTCTCGACGCGCATTCGGGCGAGGTAGTCGGTGAAGGTGAGGCCTGTCTCGCGCCTGAAGACCTTGCAGAAGTAGAATGGGCTCATGTGGACCGCCCTTGCGACGACGGTCAGCGACAGCTCCTCGGTGTGGTGTTCCTTGATGAAGGTCCGGGCAAGCGTCACGACGGGAAGCTCGGCCCCAGAGCCTTGGAGAACGAGTTGGTTCGTGAGGCTCGACAGGTGCTCGGCAAAGACGATTAGGAGACGCAGGATGCAGTCGTACTGCTTCCTCGGAATGACCCGGGTGGCGAAATACGCCTTCCGGAGCAGCCCCTCGTCAAAGACCGCCCCCAGCTTCCTCAACTGGCCCGCGCAGAGGCGGAAGCGCCGCTCCGACGGGTGGTGCAGGAGCACTTGGCCTGTTTGCAGAAAGGCGACCACGTGCTCGCCTAAATGGACCGGCACCACCGACTCGCTTATTCCGGCGAAGCAGTCGAGCGTCCGGGCCTCCCCGATGGCTGAGCCCTCGAACTGCTGCTGCCGGCACAGGCAGGCCGCGCAGCTCTTGTTATCAGAGGCCAGCAGCCGACAGAAAGGGTTCCCGTTCCGGGCGTCCGCGAGCGGGGACCGGAAGGAGCCCACCGATCGCAGCACAAGCGGCAGGTCGGTCGCGCCTTGGAAGGCGTCGCGATAGGTCGCGTAGAGATTGGATTTCTGGAGGCTGCTCAGGATCAGTCGGCGCTGCCGGGTGAGGTCCTCAGCTGAAAACGTGCTATCGAATAGCATGCGGGTTCTCCCCGGTGCGACCGGAAAACCCTTGGCCAAGAAGGTGCTGACCCGTTTCATCCGATGAGCATTCGGCCGTAATTGAGAGGAAACGCGCAGGGATGTTGCGCTGGGAATCTTCCGTTTTGAATAGATGGAGAGCGTACGGGCTTTCGCCAAACTTATGCTATGGGGTCAAACCCTATCCTAATCACGTTGGGGCCAGACAGCACTTTATCCCAAGACCGACCCTTTCAGAAACGTGCCGGCGATTGCTTCAAGCCGCACCTGCCTCGAGGCAGGTGCGACGGCTTGTGCTGAATAGCAGGCGCCTCTTGACGTTCTGCGCCTGCGGGGTAGCGCGACGGGTCATTTCCCGTCTTGATGTGCCCGTATCGCGTCTTGGACCGCCCGCGCGTCGGATTTCCACAGGCCGTTAATAAAGATGGGTTGGCTCCCTCCAGATGTCTCTATGGAGACATTCGAAAGGAAGACCCCGTTCTTTATCCGAATCGACGCGACCGCGCGGTAGTTGATGTGCTCCTCGTTCGGCCCGAAAAGACGCCGCTTGCGGAATAGGATCCCGTCACCGGCCAAGCTGACTGAGTCTCTGAAGAAGTGATTCCCGACAGACCACCTGCTCGACCAGTAGGTGCTCGCCTCCGGCTCGAATCTAGCGGGATCAACTGGAGGGCTGGCCACCATTCGGAACACTACTTGCCAACGGTCTTCACGACGAACTGAGCCGGGATTGGGCCAATCTTTGCACCGAAGAGCGGGCGTGCCGGTGGGTGACCAGCAGCGGCGGGTCGCGGGAGAATTGTGGCTAGATCATACACGGGGAAATTCCGCCTTCATCATCGATGATTAATACCGGGTGCCGGAACGGTCTTGCCGGGAGCGCACGACTGGGCAGGCGCCGACCCGGCTTACTTTACTATAAGGTTGTTGCTGACGTTCGTGACACCCGCGACCGAGGCTGCATCCCTGGATGCGGCGTTCTTCTGGTTCTCGTTGTCCACGAATCCGCTAAGTTGCACGACGCCCCGCATGGTCTCCACCTTGATTTCAAACGATTTGACCGCGTCGTCTCGTAGCAACGCAGTCTTAACCTTCGTCGTAATCCCAGTGTCGTCGACGTATTCGCCTGTGCTGTCGTGAGTGCGAGTTCCCGCACACCCCCCTGAGAATCCGCTGAAAGCGAAGACTCCGATTAGCGCGGCAAGCGGGGCGAGTTTCCTAGCATTAGGATGTGTTTTCATCATGGTCGGCGTCGTTGTGTTTCGGTTGGAGAGATTCCTGGGACTGCTACTCAGCGAAGACCTTCTTGATCTCACCGAGCTTCTTCTGAACATGGCCTTCGCCTTTTTCAGTGTTGCCCTTGTCCCGCAAGCCCGGGCTGCGAAGAACCCGGCCGGCCTCTTCCTTGATCTTGCCGGAGATTATCTTGGCATTGCCCTCGATCATGTCGGTGGCGCTTGATTTCTTGCTCTCGTCGTTTGATTTCATGTTCTTCTACACTAAGGGCTTCGCCCAGCTTGTGCCTTGCTGATGGTGGTTGTTACCGTTGCCAGCATTGGTACCTTACGCGGGCGAGTGGTTCACAACTTTCTAGTGGGGTATTTACCCTAATCCCCCTGAACCTGGTGGCTTAAATGCGCCTGCAGTCGTGCCCTGCCCATATTCTCTTGACCGAACTTTCGAGGGTTTCGGCGCCCCGAACGGAACCTTCGGCCGCCATTGGCCACCATACTGGTACACTCGCAAAAACAACCAGGACTTCTATGGATACAATCGCTTCAGCATCCCACGATGAACCCGCAACGGATTCCTCCGCCAAGTACATCGCTATCGGCAAGAAGACAGTCGTCGGCGGCTCCGGCGCCCTGCTCGGGGCGATTGTCGGAGGTCCGATTGGGGCGGTAGTCGGCGGCGCAATTGGAGCCGTGGTTGGCGCAGTCGCCGAGCACAACCCCTCAGGCAAGACATCTCACGCAATCGATTCGACAGTCAATTCGGTCCGGAAGGCAGCCGGAAGTACCGAATCGATGGCCAAGACGGCCACGGCGAGGACCGTCGCAGTGGCGAAAGGGGCCGCCGAAGGTGCCAAGCGCGAGATGAAAGCCACGAAGTAATCCGGCCGTGATCAGCACGATCGTTCTTGTCTTTCTTCTGCTGCTCCTTGTCGGAGCGCTTCCCACCTGGCCTCACAGCAGAAACTGGGGTTACTATCCCAGCGGCGGTTTGGGCCTGGTCCTGATAGTGCTCTTGATAGTGCTTCTTGTTTAGGAGCCGGCGCGACCGTCGAGCCTGGGGCCCATATGGGCCCGCTCGATCTGGAAGGTTGACCTTCCTTCACGATCCCTGTTCGACAAAGGACCCCTTTAAGAACAACTCGGACACTGGGGGCCAACCTTGCTATGAGGAATTGGTAGACCTGGAGGGACTCGAACCCCCGACCCCTTGGTTCGAAGCCAAGTGCTCTATCCAACTGAGCTACAGGTCCGCAGCTATTGCCGCCGCATGAATAGTCTTCTTCGCAAAGGGATCAACGCAGTTTGCCGCTACTGTGATTACAGTAAGGCCGCCAGATCTCTCGCCGGCGGTCCGAGTTGGGGCGCGAAGACACAAAAGACCGAGCTTGAGGCTTGCTGTCCCAATACTGGT
>PLTZ01000073.1 GCA_003164715.1 Opitutaceae bacterium
TTCAGAACACCTCAGGTTCCATCTAGACGCTTGTCTCTCATGGACCGCATGCACTCTCTCAGGTCCGTCCTTGTCGCGGCTTCGTTTCTGTTCTCCTTCGAATCCCCCGGAGCCCGCGGCGGCAGCCTTCCAGACCAGGCGCCGCCCCTTCCAGTATCCGGCCTTTCCGGAGTCGCCTTTCTTACGGCCGATTTTGCCCCCCTGAGGCGGTTCTACGGCCAGGGTGCCGGGCTCGACGAGGCGCCCGCAGACCCCGACACCCTTCGTTTCGTCGTCGGAGCGAGCCAGTGGATCGAGTTCCAGAGGGTTCCCGCGGCCATTTGGGCCAGGCGCCTGCGGCACGTGACGCTCGAGGCGCCGGACCTGGGCGCGCTGGAAAATGACCTGAGGGCCCGGGGCGTTCCCACGGCGTGGATCGATTCGAATCCGCAGCACCGGATCCTTCAGCTCGTTGACCCGGCCGGAAACCTGCTCCAGGTGACCCAGCGTTGGATGGCTCCCGAATCCGCCGCGACCGGGCGGTCGACCCCGTTCAGCAGGCATCTGCAGCACGTCGGACTGGCGGTGGCCTATCCGCTGGCGGAGCCCACGATCGCGTTTTACGGGAGGACGCTGGGGCTTGCGGAGGCGTTCCGAGGCGCGGCGCCGGACGGGCGACCCGCCCTGGTCAAGTTCAGGCTTCCCGGACCCGGCCGGGAGCTGATCGAGCTGATCTTCTTCGACCCGCCGCTCAACAAGTGGGCCTCCGGAGCGTTTGACCATTTCAATCTTGAGGTCGCTAGCATTGACGACGCCTACCGGGCCCTGCACAGGGGCGGGATCGCGACCCAGGGCAACCACCTTCCGACCGTCAACGCGGAGCACCTCTGGGCAATTGACATCATTGACCCCGAGCTGACCCGGATGGAGGTCCAGCAGCTTGCGCCGACCCCCGTGCCGATCGGAACCGTCTCCACGGTCGGAGGCGAGTCCGCCAGGCCGCTATTCGACGGCAGAACGCTTGCGGGCTGGGAGGGAAATACGGAGAATTGGCGGGTTGAGGACGGCGCCATTGTCGCGGGCGCCCTCGACCGGCGGCAGCCCCATAACGAGTTCCTGGCGACCACGGCGGACTACGGGGACTTTGAGCTTCGGCTGCAGTACAAGGTCGAGGGAACCGGCGGATTCGTGAATGGAGGCGTGCAGTTCTGGTCGCAGCGCGTGCCCGCGGGCTTCGAGGTGTCGGGCTACCAGGCCGACCTCGGGGCGGGCACGGACGGCAATCTGTACGACGAGAGCCGACGCGACGCAAACCTGGCGGCTGCGCCATCCGAGGTGAGGGACCGCGCGTTGAAGCCGGGCGCGTGGAACGACTACAGGATCCGCGCGGAGCAGGCGCACATCCAGATCTGGCTCAATGGTGTTAAAACCGTCGACTACACCGAGCGAGACCCGGCAATCCCACGGCGCGGCAAATTCGCGCTTCAGATCCACGGCGGCGCCAACACGAAGGTTTCCTATCGAAACCTGGAGATCG
The DNA here is from genome assembly GCA_003164715.1 of Opitutaceae bacterium. Lineage (GTDB taxonomy): Bacteria > Verrucomicrobiota > Verrucomicrobiia > Opitutales > Opitutaceae > Palsa-1447. Next base: position 1,517 of record PLTZ01000073.1, read on the forward strand.
AGGGCTTCGGCAGCTCGGCGCAGACCGGGAACTGAGGGGCCGCGGCCGTCCCGCGAGGAGCCGGACGCCGCCTGTCCGGAGCAGGAAACGACCGCCGGCGACGGCCTTGAGTCCATTTCCTCAACATGGTGCCAGGGGCGGGGATCGAACCCGCGGCCAAAGGCTTATGAGTCCTCTGCTCTACCACTGAGCTACCCTGGCGAATCCTGAATGGGCCAGAATGCTCGGCACCCAACGTGACCGGCAAGCAAAATTCCGGACAGCGCCGCCCCTTCCTGGCATCGGCCAAATCCCGACCGCTCGCGCGCGGGGACCCACCGTTCCCTCAGTGGCCGATCGGTCGGTCCGGAGCGCCCCAGGACCTAGTTTCCTAGCTGGCTAAGCTTGAGCGAAGCGATGCCCTCCACGGGCGCGCCCTGCTCAAGCGCCGGCTTGAACCGGATGTCCTTTATGACCGAATCGAGATAGGGGTCCCCGATTCTCTTCTCGCAAGCGCTGTCGGAGAAGGCCTCGTCGGCAAGCCCGTCCTTTGAGACCTTGACATAGACCGTCTCGGGGTACTTTCCCGAAACCAGGTGGGCGGCAAAGTCGGCGGGAACGTCACCCATCACCGGCGTCGCGTGCATCGTTTCGCCCTTGTGCGACTCAAGGTAGAGCGATTTCACATAGGCAAACGTCTGGTCGAACGTCATCACCTCGCGCTTCTCCGAGAGGTTCGTCGCCACCTCCGTGCCGCCGTCATAAAGGTGGAGCTGGAACTCGACCACCTGGTAGTCGATAGGGAACCCCTCCTCGGTGAACTTCACCTGGGTAGGGGCCGCGCCGATGGGATCGAGCGCCTTCGCGAAGACCAGACTCTGGACCGTGCCCGTATCGCTGCCCGCCGGATGAAATCGCGTCATCGTGACGAGGTACGGGTTCTGCAGCGGCTTGGCCGACGAGATCTCGAACTCCACGCTCATGGCGTCGTAACCCGTCTCACCCGGCGACCTTGCCAGGAGGTCCGTGCTCGCCTGCGCGCCCGCCGTTGCGGTCTCGGCCGCGGCGGCGCCCGCGCCAGGCCCTGCGGCTGTCGAGGTGGACGACGGTGGGTTGCTCGACGATGCGGGGCTGATCACGGCGGGATTGATGGCACTCGCCTGGTTGGCGGCCGCATGATAGCTCGCGGAGACCTCCGCCGCCTGGCCAAGGCTGCGCGTCAACCTGACGGAGGGATCGTTGGCGAAGGAGTAGGCCCCCTCCTTCTTGAACTCAGCGATCGTTGCCGAGACCTCCGTCAGTCTCATGAGCGGAGTGATCTTCAGGTTGATCGGGCCCTGCTTTGCCGAGATCACCTTCTTCTCGCCGTTGATCTCAACGATCCAGGCCGAGCCACTGACGTCCCGGACGGGGTAGGAGCTCTTGTCGAGATTGACCGCGATATTGGCCCCCAGAAAGCGCGTGAATGTTTTCTGGGAGGCCTGCGCGCCGGCGGTGGCCGGGAGCATCGCGGCGCAAATGGCCATGGCGGACACCAGGTGCCTCGCCGTTGTTCTTACGAGTGGGTTTTGCATAATTCTGGAGTTCCTGCCGTCGATGGGCGGCCTTCGCGGTCACACTATAGCGCCAAGCGGCCGAAAACTGAAATGATTCCTTTGGATTGTCCCAAGCGGACGAAACGCCGTCAACGCGGGTCTCGCCAAAGGATTCCGATGAAGGCCGCCTGATCGGATCCGGTAGCCGCCTAATAGTGGGTCCATCGTCGCTTGGGCCGACTGCCTATGTCCCCGCGAAGAGCGTGCCCGGCCTCGAGTCGTCCGAGCGGGTCGGCGCCCGGCGCGGCCCACGCGCCCATTGCAAACCGCGCACAAACAGCAGCCCCGCGGCACGTGCCGTTGCAAGGATACGAATCCGGGGGGGTCATATGCGCAGGGTCTCGGGCAAGGGCGTTGGCCAGCCAGTCTGTACAACACCGGCCGGCAACGGTTCCCTTCATTCAAAGTCGGGCGATTTTCCTAATCGCCAGCGACTCGCATGTCGCGGGCGCCCGCGGCGCCCTATTTCTTGGCGCCGGAATCCGGGTACGGGTAAGCCGGAAGCACGTTGGCCTGAGGGGTGACCTGGTCGAGGTTGGGGGTGACGTCCGCGTCGGCCCGGCCGACCGCCCAGTTGATCCCGCCCAGCAGGACTGACTGAAACATGGCGCTCGTCCAAATGTCGTCGCGGTGGCCCATGTTGGTGTAGAAGACGCGCCCTTTGCCGTACATCCTGGCCCAGGTCGACGGGTAGCTCGGGCGGGCGTACATGGGTCCGGTCATGCCGGAGGTGTCCTGCACCAGCACGACGTGCATGTCCTTGGCAAAGTCCTTCAGCGTGTACCATTCCTCGATGAAGTCGTTGTCGGCGGGCACCGCGGCCGCGCCGGGGAACCGGGCATCGGCCACAGCAAGGCGCGAGGGCTGCTGGCTGCCATGGATGATGAACTCCGCGCCGATCATCTTGATGTAGGGGTCGGCGTTCTCTCCGTCGCCGCCGAAGCGCGCCCCGGCGATCTCCCGGCCGCCCGGCGAGTGGAACGTGTCGGTGGCGCTGTGGGTGCCGATGAACCCCTTGCCTTCGGCGATGGCCTGCAGGAACGCCTGCTTGCCCTGCGGGGTCATGGCGGGATTCCCGTCGGTGCCCACCTCCGTTAGGTCGCCGGTGGTGTAGAAAAAGAAGGCGTCGAACTGCGCGAGATATGCCGGGGCGAACAGGCTGCCGTCCTTTGAGAACACGAACTCGATGTTGTTCTTGGCCCCGATATCCCTGAGCACCTGGAACGCGAGGCCGGGCACGGCGCTGCCGGGGAACGCCTTGAAGGGCTTCGTCGGGTCCTTGATGACCGAGTGCTCGTAGCCCGAGGACTTCGTGAAGACGAGGATGTGCTTCGTCGGAAGGGAGGCGGGGCCGCCTCCGGCGTCGGGAGCCGCGACCAGGGATCCGCAGGCCATCACGGCCAGCGCAAGGCAGGCAAGTTGGGGTTTCATGGGTGACATTAACCTTGCCCCCGCGGCGAAAAGGTCAACAGCGCCGGTCCATTCTGGGGGAACTGCAGGCGACATTTCGGGCCTGTACCCCGGGGGCCGATCATCCTAGCGTCGGCCCCTGTTATGAAAATCCTCTTCATCGGCGGAACCGGCTACATCAGCACGGCGTGCACGGAGCTTGCGGTCGCGCGCGGGCTGAAAGTCACGCTGCTCAATCGCTCGCAGCGCGCCCTGATCCCGGGCACGGACACCATCGTCGCCGACATCCACGACACGGCCGCGGTCGCGAAGGCGCTCGCCGGCACCGCCTGGGACTCCGTGGTCGACTTCATCGCCTACACGCCGTCGGACATCGAGTCGCGCCTCGCGCTCCTGCGCGGCAAGGTGGGCCAATACATCTTCATCAGCTCGGCGAGCGCCTATCAGAAGCCGCTCACGGACTACCTGGTCACGGAGTCGACCCCGCTCGCCAACCCGATGTGGGACTACTCGCGCAACAAGATCGTGTGCGAGGAGCGCATGATCCGGGCGTACCGCGAGGAGGCCTTCCCGGCGACGATCATCCGGCCGTCCCTCACGTACGGGGACTTCATCATCCCGCTCGCGATCAACAGCTGGCAGAAGAGCTACACCGCGGTGGAGCGCATGCGCAAGGGCCAGCCGCTCATCGTCCCGGGCGACGGGCTGACGCTCTGGACGATCACCCACAACACGGACTTCGCGAAGGGGCTCGTCGGGCTTCTCGGGCACCCCGGCTCGATCGGGCACGCGTTCCATATCACCTCGGACGAGGCCCTCACCTGGGACCAGATCTACCGGTTTACGGCGGAGGCCGCCGGCGTCGCCGCCCCGAAGCTCGTCCACATCGCCTCCGATTTCATGTGCGCCTGCATGCCCTCGATGAAGGGCACCCTTCTCGGTGACAAGTCAAACACCGCCATCTTCGACAACTCCAAGATCAAGCGGTTTGTGCCCGGCTTCGTCGCCACCACGCGCTACCGCGACGGGATCGCCCGCACGATCCGCTGGTTTGACGCCGATCCGGCGCGCAGGCAGGTCGATCACGAGGCCGGCGCATCGTGGGACCGCCTGATCGGCCTTTACGAGCGCGGGCTTGATGCGGCGGTCAGGGAGCTTGCGCCACCCGAGGGCCACGGCCGTCACCGCCAGTAGCCCCTGATGTAGACGTAGGAGCCGCCGCGGTATCTCCAGTGCGGCCGCACGAAGGCTACCGCGTTCGGGGGCGGGATCTCCCAGTGCCCGGGCACCCACAGGTAGCGGTACCCGTCGTAGTCATAGTACCCGTAGACCCAGAGTGCCGACGGCGTCGGCTGCGCCGTCTGAACCTCGGCCGGGGGCGGAGGGGCCGGGGGCACGGACGGAGCGGCGACGTTCGTCGTCGCCTCGTATTCCGAGCGGTAGATCGTCCCGTTCTGGTGGTCGACCGAGTTGCCGAGCGCCCCGCCGGCGATCGCGCCCGCCACGGCGCCGATGGCCGCGCCCCCCAGGGCGTTGTGTCCGCCGCTGTTGTTGCCGATGATGGCGCCGGCGAGAGCCCCGAGGGCCCCGCCCGCGACCGCCCCGTTCTGGGTGTTCGGCCCAGTGCCGACGCAGCCCGCGCAAAGCGCGGCTGCAGTGGTGATGGCCAAAATTGACTTGGTGTTCATGTGTTAGTCTGACGGTTTTAGAACACGGAGGTTACCCGAAGTTCCGTGCAGGGCGCCGAAATCTGTTTCGTAACCCTCAGCGGGGAAAAATGATGGAAACGCCCGAGGCCGGTCACTCCTCGGCCTGCAGCGTGGCGACCACCGCGAAATCCTCGAGCGTCGTCGTGTCGCCCTTCACCACCCCGCCGACCGCGATCTCCTTGAGGATGCGCCTCATGATCTTGCCGCTTCGGGTCTTCGGGAGCCCCGCGGCAAAGCGCACGTCGTCGGGGCGCGCCAGGGAGCCGATCTCCTTCGCCACGTGGGCGCGGATCACCTCCTTCAACTCCGCCGTCGCCTCGATCCCGTTCTTGAGCGTCACAAAGCACACGAGCGCCTGGCCCTTGATCTCGTCCGGCCTGCCCACGACCGCGGCCTCCGCCACGAAGGGGTGCGAGACGATGGCGCTCTCGACCTCGGCCGTGCCGATCCGGTGACCCGAGACGTTGAGCACGTCGTCGATCCGACCGACGACCCAGAGGTAGCCGTCCTTGTCGAAGCGCGCGCCGTCGCCGGCAAAATAGTAGCCGGGAAGCTCGCTCCAGTACTGGCGCCTGAAGCGGTCATCGTCGCCCCAGAGCGTCCTCAGCATGGCCGGCCAGGGTTTTGCGAGGAAGAGCCTGCCGCCGCTTCCCCGGGGGACGTCGTTGCCCTGCTCGTCCAGGACCTTGGGGACGACGCCGAAGAACGGCATGGCGCACGAACCCGGCTTGAGCGGTGTGACGCCCGGCAGGGGCGTCACCATGATCGCCCCGGTCTCGGTCTGCCACCAGGTGTCGATGATGGGGCAGCGCTTCTTGCCGACGACCGTGTAGTACCACATCCACGCCTCGGGGTTGATGGGCTCGCCGACGGAGCCGAGGAGCCGCAGGGAGTCCAGCCGGTGGCGCTTCACGTACGCGTCGCCCCAGCGCATGAAGGCGCGGATGGCTGTCGGCGCGGTGTACAGGATGGTCGCGTGGTGCCGGTCGATCAGGGCCCAGAACCGGTCGGGCTCCGGATGGTTGGGCGCCCCCTCGTACATCAGGATCGTGGCGCCGGCCGACAGCGGGCCGTAGACGATGTAGCTGTGCCCGGTGACCCAGCCGACGTCCGCGGTGCAGAACAAGATGTCGTCGTCCTTCAGGTCGAAGACGTACTTCATGGCGAGGTGGTTCTGCAGAAGGTAGCCCGCGCTCGTGTGCAGGACGCCCTTCGGCTTCCCGGTCGACCCGCTCGTGTAGAGGATGAAAAGCGGGTTCTCGCTGCCGAAGGCCTTCGCCTTGTGAGACGACGGCTGTGATGCGACCAAGTCGTGCCACCAGCGGTCGCGGCCCTCGACCATCGGGACCTCGTGCCCCGTGCGCTTGAGGACGATGACCCGCTCGACGGTCGGCGTGCCCGCAAGCGCGCGGTCCACGTTCTCCTTGAGCTCCACGATCCGGCCGCGCCGCCAGCCGCCGTCGGCGGTGATGATGACGCGGGCCTGGCAGTCGTTGACGCGGTCCTTGATCGCCTCGCTTGAGAACCCGCCGAAGATCACGGTATGGATGACCCCGATCCGGGCGCACCCGAGCATCGCGATCGCCGCCTCGGGGACCATCGGCATGTAGATCGCCGCGCGGTCGCCCCGCACGAGGCCGAGCGCCGTCAGCGCGTTCGCCATCCGGCACACCTCCTGGTGGAGCTGGCGGTAGGTGAGCGTCCGGACATCCCCCGCCTCACCCTCGAAGATCATGGCCGCCTTGTTGGCGCGCCCCGACGTCAGATGGCGGTCGAGGCAGTTCTCGGATACGTTCAGCTGGCCCTTCTCGAACCACTTGGCATGCGGCAACTTCCAGTTCAATACCTTCTTGAACGGGCGCCTCCAGAACAGGAGCTCCCGCGCCTGCCGCCCCCAGAATCTCTCCGGAGTGTTGACAGACTCCGCGTAGAGCCTTTTATACAAGGCTTCACTCCCAAGATTGGCTTGGGCTTTGAACTCGGCCGAAGGCCTAACAACCCGGGTTTCTCGGGAAATAGAGGTAATCGTCTGGTCGGTCACGTTGTGGCTGATTGGGGGTTAAGGACGCTCGAAAGCGCGGCACTTATCCCCCCTTGAGTTTTGAGCGTCAAGCGCGGGTGCGACCTGTCTTCATTTTGTATGGAAAAGAAATCCCTTTCCGCCCCCGCGGAACCGCCCGCCGCTCCCCCCAAGGACGCGGTTGAAACCCCGGCCGCGCAGGCCGCGCCGCAGCCTGCGGCGGCGCCCGTCGACAACACGATCCGGGTCGAGGGCATCCTCGACATCGACGTGACCAAGGGGGGCAACGGCCAGCTGCTCGACATGTCGAAGAGCGGCAAGCGGCGTCCGACGGACACCTTCGTGCCGAAGGAGCTCATCCGGCGCTTCAAGCTGAAGGCGGGCTCCATGATCGGCGGGACCGCCTTCCCCCCGGAGGGGCGCTTCCCCAACCCGAAGATGCGCTTCATCGAGACGGTGGACGGGATGGCGCTCGAGGAGCGGCGCACGCTGCTCGACTTCGCCTCGCTGACGACAATCTCCCCGGACAAGCACCTGAAGCTGGAGATGAAGGACGGCCGGATGACGACGCGCGCGGTCGACCTGTTCTGCCCCATCGGCAAGGGCACTCGCGGGCTCATCGTCGCCCCCCCGCGCACCGGCAAGACCATCCTGCTGAGGGACATGGCGCTCGGCATCCTCGAGAACAACCCGGAGTGCCACGTCATGATCCTGCTCGTCGACGAGCGGCCCGAGGAGGTCACGGACTTCCGGCGCAGCGTGCCCGCGGAGATCTGGGCCTCGTCCAACGACGAGCAGATCGAGAACCACATCCGGATCGCGGACTTGTGCATCGAGCGGGCGAAGCGGCTCGTCGAGTCGGGCCGGCACGTCGTCCTCTTCGTCGACTCGATCACGCGGCTCTCCCGCGCCCATAACACCCAGCGCAACTCCGGCAGGACGGGCTCCGGCGGCCTCGACGTGCGCGCCCTCGAGCGCCCGCGCCAGATCTTCGCCGCCGCGCGCAACACCGAGGAGGCCGGCTCGCTCACGATCGTCGCCTCGGTGCTCGTTGAGACGGGCAGCCGGATGGACGACGTCATCTTCCAGGAGTTCAAGGGCACCGGCAACATGGAGCTCGTCCTCGACCGCAAGTGCGCCGAGATGCGCCTGTGGCCGGCCATCAACGTGGCGGCCTCGGGCACGCGCAAGGAGGAGCTCCTGATCGACGCCAAGAAGCTCGAGGGGATCCACTTCTTCCGCCGCGCGCTCGTGCAGCAGAAGATCGAGGAGGCGACCGAGACGATGATCGCCCGGCTCTCGAAAACGAAGACCAACGACGAATTTCTCAAGCTGATCGCACGCTAATCCGCAAACTTCACTCTTGCCCGCGCGAGCACGCGGCGCGCATGCTCGCCCTTCCCCTTTTCCTCCCGCTGAACCCGACGCATGCATAGCTTCTCCGAGCAATGTCTCGACATGGCCCGGTCAATCCTGGGCCACAATCTCGACTCGATACAACCCGACGGCACCGTTCTTCCCATCCCAGGCGAGCAGTCCCGGCCGGATGAGCCGGGCCACGTCGTGTTCGCGCTCGGGGAATACTACCGCAACACGGGCGAGACGACGCTCAAGGGCTACGACATTATCGACCTGGCTGCGCGCTGCGTGACGGCGCAGATGTTCACGGAGCCGCTGGCCGAGAATGGCCTGGCCTACGCCGCCCTCGGCCTGCTGTGCTTCGGGCCCTCGAAGGAGCGCAACCCGGTCTGGGAGCGGCTGGTCGAGGAGACGCAGCACCGGATCGACAAGCAGCTCCTCCACCGCAGCGACTACGACAACCACTGGCAGGCGTTCAACGTGGCGAAGGCCGTCGCCCGCTTCAGCTTCGGCCTCTCCAAGAAGGACGAGACCTCGCGGCTCATCGAGCGCATGGTCGAGCGGATCAACCAGACAAGCTCGGCCGGCTTCTTCGACGACTCGGTCGAGGGCCTCGGGGGAAACTTCAGCCTCTACGGGGTCATGACGTTCGTGTTCATTCGCTCGGCGCTCCAGCTCCACGCCAACAGCGGGGTGCGCGACCGCAAGCTCCCGACGCTGCGCACGTATGCGGAGAAGTACATCCGCATGATGCCCGATCTCGTCCGCCAGGACGGACTCGGATGGGCCTTCGGCCGGGCGGCAGGCGCGTACGGCCAGATGCACTGCGTTAGCCTCATCCTCCAGGGGCTGCGCGACGGCTGGATCCCCGACGACCAGAAGCAGAAGTACTTCGACATCCTGCGCCGGCTGTTCATGTTCTTCTACCAGACGTACCTCGACCAGGAGCACGGGTACCTGGACCTGCGCGACGAGGAGCGGACGGCCTACAAGGCCCACACGACGCGGATGGCCAATTTCGACGCCGCGCGCTATCTCTGCCAGTGGTCGCGCCTGATGAAGACGGTCCAGATGCCCCCGGGGGCGCCGTGGGCGGAGCCCCCGAAGACCTCCGGCCGCTTCGTGATCTTCGACAAGTGCAACCGCAAGGAGCAGGGGCTCTTCATGTACCGCGACGCCGAGTCGGGCCTGCACCTTTCGATCCCGCTGATCAGCTGCGGCAAGACCCTCTCGAGCGACAGCCTCGCCTTCCCCCACTCCCCGGGCGTCTTCGACTGGCCGAACAACGTCTACCTGCCGGTCATGCTGCCCGAGCTCACCTTCGGCGAGCAGGTCACCCTGCCCGCCTTCTACGGCAAGAACTGCGTCACGGGCCTGGGGATGCGCAACAGCTTCTACTTCCGCTACGAGCAGCCCGACCTGATCAACATCAAGGAGGAGATGGTCAAGAACCTGGCGAGCGTGAAGGTCCAGTGGGCCTTCGCCGGCAAGAACGTCTCGTGCGAGTTCGCGTACACGGTCAAGCAGCAGGTGACGCTCGACAAGTTCCGCTACGTGCTCGTGGTCGCCGCGCCGCACTCGAAGTACCGGGTGCTGGGCTCGCCCATCCTCGGGCCGCTCGGCCACCGCTGCAGCGTGGTCAAGGACGACTTCCAGGGTACCTGGCAGGACACGGAGGTCGTCTCCGCGGACCCGACCTACCGCACAAACTTCGGCAAGATCCACTACCTGCAGTACCTCATCCGGGACCACCCGCTCATCATGAGGCCCGGCCACGTCTACCGCCTGGCGGTCACCTTCGAGCCGGACGTCGTCCGGGAATAGCCCCGATGCTGTCGCGGCGCATCATCCCCTGCCTCGACGTCACCGCCGGGCGGGTCGTGAAGGGCGTCAAGTTCAAGGAGCTGCGCGACGCCGGGGACCCGGTGGAGTGCGCGGCCGCGTACGACGCCCAAGGGGCGGACGAGCTCGTCTTCCTCGACATCACGGCCTCGAGCGACGGCCGCAGGATTATGCACGACGTGGTCGCGGCGACCGCCGAGCGCTGCTTCATGCCGCTGACGGTCGGCGGCGGCCTTCGGTCGGCCGCCGACATCGAGTCCATGCTCAAGTCCGGGGCGGACAAGGTCTCCCTCAACACCTCGGCCATCGCCGACCCCGGGCTCATCCTCGAGTCGGCCGACCGGTTCGGCTCCCAGTGCATCGTGCTTGCGATCGACGCGAAGCTCGAGCCGGGCCCGGTGCCCCGCTGGCGCGTCTACACGCACGGCGGCCGCAATCCCACCAGCCTGGACGCGGTCGAGTGGGCCAGGAAGGGCGTCGGGCTCGGGGCGGGCGAGATCCTGCTCACCAGCATGGACCGCGACGGCACCCAGGCGGGCTATGACATCGAGCTCACCCGCCAGGTGAGCGACGCGGTCCCCGTGCCGGTGATCGCAAGCGGAGGCGCCGGCAACCCGCAGCATTTCGCGGACGTGCTGGGGGCCGGGGGCGCGAGCGCCGCGCTCGCGGCGTCCCTCTTCCATTTCGGGACCCTGACGATTCCGGGGCTTAAGGCGTTCCTTGCCGGGCAGAACGTCCCGGTGCGAATTTAGCGGGCGCAGAGCCGGTCTCGGCCACGCTCCCGCTAGGGGGCCCGTGCCGCGGATTCTTGGGCCAAAGAAGGATGCCTAGGCCATCCGTTCGGCCCCCGAGGCCCGGTGGGGGGCTTCAACGAGCACCCGTTTCGCCGCCGGGCCGCAGCTTGCTGTGCCTAGCCCCGTAACCGAAATAGATCACTAGGCCGATCGCCATCCAGATCACCAGCCGCAGCCAGGTATCGCCCGGCAGCGACGCCATTTGGACCAGGCAGATACCCGCCCCGAGGATCGGCACCAGCGGGACGAACGGCGTGCGGAACGGCCGTGGAGCGTCGGGTCGGAGCTTGCGAAGGACCGGGATTCCGATGCAGACCAGGACGAAGGCAAACAGGGTGCCGATCGACACAAGCTGGCCGAGGACGCTAAGCGGCAGGAGCGCGGCGGCGACCGTCGCCACCGCCCCGGTCGCGATCGTCGTGACGTGCGGCGTGCGGAACCGGGGATGCACCCGGGCAAACGACGGCGGGAGGAGACCGTCCTTGGCCATCGAGAAGAAGATGCGCGGCTGGCCCATCAGCATGACCAACACGACCGAACTCAGGCCCGCAATGGCGGCCACTTCGACGCAGACGCGCAGGGCGGGCGGGGCCCCGATGTGCTGCAGGGCGTACACGACCGGCGCCGGGTTGTTCAATTCCGTATAGCGGGCCATGCCGCAGAGGACAAACGAGACGCCCACGAAGATCAGGGTGCAGATCGCCAGGGAGCCGAGAATCCCGATCGGCATGTCGCGCTGCGGGTGGCGCGCCTCCTGCGCCGTCGTGGACACGGCGTCGAAGCCGATGTAGGCGAAGAAGATGACCGCGGCCCCCTTGAAGATGCCGCTCCAGCCGAACTCGCCAAAACGCCCGGTGTTCGCCGGGATGAAGGGGGTCAGATTGGCCTTCGCCAGGGCGGCATGGTTGAACATGAACCACGCGCCGAAGCCGATGACGGCCAGCAGGACCGTCACCTTCACGGTCACGATGACATTGTTGAATGCGGCCGATTGCTTGATCCCGATCACGAGGAGGCAGGACAGGGCGACCACGATCGCGGCCGCCGGCAGGTCGAAGAGTGCCCCCGTCGCCTCGAAGCCGCTGGCGGCGACGTATCTGATCGGCGCCTGGCTCAGGGCGGCCGGCAGGTGCACGCCGAATTCCGAGAGAAAATCCTGAGTGTGGCCCGACCAGCCGACCGCGACCGTCGACGAAGCGAAGAGATACTCAAGGATCAGGTCCCAGCCGATGATCCAAGCGACAAACTCGCCGAGGGTCGCGTACGCGTAGGTGTAGGCGCTTCCGGCAATGGGCAGCATGGCGGCAAACTCGGCGTAGCAAAGCCCGGCGAACAGGCAGCCGAGCCCTGAGATCATGAACGAGATGACGATCGCCGGTCCGGCGTAGCTCGCCGCAGCGTTTCCGGTGATGACAAAAATGCCGGCGCCGATGACCGCGCCGATCCCAAGGCTCACGAGATTGAGGGGAGTCAGACTCTTGTTCAGCTCGTGGGAGGTGGCGGCTTCGGCATTGAACGCGGCAATCGGCTTGGTCCGGAACAGGTCCATGGGATTAGTGAACCAATGCCAGATTTGGGCCGTCAATCACGCCTAATACTTCTGATGTCTCGGCTCTGCTACCGCCCCACCCCTGGCGCAAGGCGCCAAAAGAGGGCAGACAAGAGTCTCCCAGTCGGTTAACCTAAGGGCATACCCGACCCACCCATGAGCAAATTATCCGATTCCGAAATCGCCCGGATGCACCCCGAGACGCTTGCGCTGAGCTACGGCTTCGACCCATGGCTGAGCGAGGGCGCGGTGAAGCCGCCCGTGTTCCTAACCTCCACCTTCGTCTTCAAGCACGCCGCCGACGGCAAGCAGTTCTTCGCGTGGGCCCACGGTGAGGGAACGCCGCCGCCACGCCGCGAGATGGGCCTTATCTACTCCCGAATCAACAACCCCAACCTCGAGATCTTCGAGGACCGCGTCGCACTCTGGGAAGGCATGAAGGACGCCTGCAGCTTCTCGAGCGGAATGGCCGCAATCGCCACGACCCTGCTGGCCACCCATCAGCCAGGCGACGAGATGATCGTCTGCGCGCCGGTCTATGGCGGCACGGATTCGCTCATCCACCATTTTCTGAAGCGCTTTGGCATCGCGGCGCACTTCGTGCCGGCGGGCGTCGACGCGCCGGCGCTGGCCGAGCCGCTCGTGACGGCGCGCACCCGCTCGATCTACATCGAAAGCCCGGCGAATCCCAACAACCGGCTGACTGACATCGGCCGCATGAAGGAGCTGGCGCTGCGCCACGGGCCGGCCCAAGCCGGGCGGGGCGCGGGGCGCATCCTTGTCATCGTCGACAACACGATGGCGGGTCCGGTTTTCGCCCAGCCCGCAAAGGTCGGCGCGGACATCGTGCTGTATTCGGCCACGAAATTCATCGGGGGCCACTCGGACGTGGTTGGCGGGGTGGCGCTCGCCAATGACGAGACCCTGCTCACCGCCATCGCGCAGCACCGCGCGCTGCTCGGCGGGATGCCCAATCCCTACACGGCCTGGCTGCTCACGCGCTCGCTCGAGACCCTCAAGATCCGCGCCGAGCAGCAGCAGCGCAACGCCGTGCAGGTGGCCGCGTTCCTCACCTCGCACGCAAAGGTGCGCAAGGTCCTTTACATCGGGCTGCTGGCGCCGGACGACCCCGAATACGCGATCTACCGCAAGCAGCACACGGGGCCCGGTTCCCTGATCTCGTTCTACATCCGCGGAGGTGAGCGGGAGGCGTTCCAGTTCCTCGACCATCTCAAGGTCTTCCGGCTCGCGGTCTCGCTCGGCTCCACCGAGTCGCTGGCGCAGCATCCCGCCACGATGACGCATTCAGGCCTTTCTCCCGAGGACAAGAAGATGGGCGGCATCAGCGACGACCTAGTGCGCCTTTCCATCGGAATAGAGAACGCGGAGGACCTCATCTGGGACCTGCAGCAGGCATTGGAGAGCGCCTGAGCGCGGCCAACGGAGCGGAAAGGGGCTGCTGCGGCGACGCGGGCCCGTCAGGACGACGCGGGCTGCGCCTGCGTCGCCGGGGGCGCCTGGGACGGCTTCGGCTCGCCGACAAGGACGGAAAGCTGCTCGCGCACGGCCACGAAGAACTCCGGGCTGAGCTCGATGGCCGGCACCGTGAACACCTGCTTGGTGCGGGCGTGCTCGTAGAGGTCCTTGTCCCCCCCTGGGGAGCGCCCTTTCGGCCGCAGGAGCCGCTTTCGTTCGAGCAGGAGCGCCAAGAAGCGCACCAGGCGGTCCGTCTCCGGCGTCGCCTCGGTCGAGGGGTCGGCGAGCGTCAGGAAGAGGCTTTCCGCGGTGAGTTTCAGCGCCCGCTCCGCGTTCCCCTCCTTCGGCTGCGCCTTGTAGACCTGCACCCAGCGGCACGCGACAAAGCCCTCGGGGGCCAGCTGGTCCGCGTTCGCCTCCAGGGCGTCGTAGCGGAGCACCGCCCCGGAATCGGTCATCGCCAGGAGGCTCGCGACCCGGTCGCCCTCGCTGAAGGGCTTTCCGGAGACAAAACACGCGGGCGCCCGGGGCTGGAGATTCAATTCCATGATTTGAACCTTTCTTGTTTACTTCCACCGCGTGTGGACGCTAGCAAATTTGCGCCGCAACGCCACTTGCGCCAACACCCATGACCGGCCGCCTCATCGCCGTCGGTGACATCCACGGCTGTCACCACGAATTCTCCGACCTGCTGCAGCTCCTCGAGCTGAAGGGCGGCGACCGCGTCGTGCTCCTGGGCGACATCGTGAACCGAGGCCCCGACAGCACCAAGGTGATCGACCTTGCGCGGGCGTCGGGCTGCCTTAGCCTGCTCGGAAACCACGAGCTGCGGCTCCTCAAGTTCAGGAAGACGGGCGACCGCAAGTACATGAAGGAGCATGACCTTGAGACGTTCGACGCCCTGAGGCCGGACGACTGGGCCTACCTCGAGTCCATGCCGCTCACCTATCAGGAGGCCGACCTGAACACGGTCTTTGTGCACGGGGGGTTCCTGCCGAGCGAGCCCTGGCAGAAGCAGCCGGCCGAGGTCGTGACGCGGATCCAGGTCGTCGACAAGGAGGGCCGCGCGAGGAAGCGGGCGGACGAGCCCGACGCGCCGCCCTGGGCCGACCTCTGGGGCGGGCCGCCGTTCGTGGTCTACGGCCATACGCCCAGGCCGGAGATCTACAAGCTCAAGTGGTCCATCGGCATCGACACGGGCTGCGTCCTGGGAGGCTACCTGACGGCCTACATCCTGCCCGAACGCCGCACCGTGCAGGTGAAGGCGCGCCAGCGCTATTTCCCGTGAGCGCGACCCTCCCATCCCAATCCCCCCTTCTTCTCTGCCTGGACCTGCAGCCCGTGCTCCTTCGCGCCGTCGGCAACGGCGAACGCGTCCTCCGCCGGTGCGCGTTTGCGGTGGCCTCGGCCCGCGGGCTCGGGATCCCGGTCGCCTTCACCGAGCAGGTGCCGGCCAAGCTCGGCGGGACCGATCCGTCGCTCCTCGGCCTCGCGGTCACCCCCGAGGTGCACCCGAAGGACACGTTCTCGGCCCTCGCCGCCGGAAGCCCGGTGAGCCGCGCCCTCACCGAGGGGCGAAGCCTCGGGCGCCTCCTCATCTGCGGCGTCGAGACGCCCGTCTGCGTCTACCAGACGGCGGTGGACGCGCTCAAGCTGGGCCTCGCGGTCACGGTGCTCACCGACTGCGTCGGCGCCCGGCGGGAGGCCGACGCCCGGGCCTGCCTCGACGCGCTTGCTCGCTCGGGCGCGCAGCTCCTGCCCTCTGAGACGGTGTTCTATTCGCTCCTCGGCGGGGCGGCGCACCCCTTCTTCAGGGGCTACACCGAGCTGGTTAAGACTTATGGCTGATTCACACCCTCCCCTGCTGTCCGTGCGCGACCTCAAGGCGTCGGACGCCTCCCCCGGGCGAGCGTTCGCGAGCGTCCTCGTGCTCAGGAAGCTCTCGGTAAAGACGGCGGCAAACGGCAACCCGTACCTGAGCGTCGAGCTCGGCGACCGCACGGGATCGTTCAACTGCACGGTCTTCTCCGACAGCCCCGCCTTCGAGACGGTGCGTGGCGCCGAAGAGGGCGCGGTGCTCCGGGTCGAGGGCAAGGCGGAGACCTACCAGGGGCGCCTCTCGCCGAAACTCGCTCGCGCCTCGGTGGTCCCGGAGGACGAACTGCAGTCGCCCGAGGTGATCGCCAACCTGGTCGAGACGGCCCCCGAGGACGCCGACGCCCTCTGGGGGGAGTTCGGCCAGTTCGTCGACTCCGTGGCGCACACCGAGCTCCGTGCGACGGTGCGCAACGTCGTCGACGAGGTGGGCGAGGCGTTCCGGACGGCGCCCGCCGCCACGATGATGCACCACGCCTACCGGCACGGGCTTCTCGAGCACACCGTCCACATGGCCCGTGCGGCACGGGCGCTGCTTCCCCTCTACGGCGACGTCGACCCCGACCTGGCGATGGCGGGTATCCTCCTGCACGACAGCGGCAAGACGATCGAGTACGAGGGGCCCCTGGCGGCCAGGCGGGGCCGCCGCGGCATCCTCCAGGGCCATGTCGTGCTCGGCTACCAGCTGGTCCGCAAGGCGGCGCTCAAGGCCAAGCTCGACCCCGAGCGCACCGAGCGCCTCGAGCACATCATCCTCAGCCACCAGGGTAAGCTCGAATGGGGCGCGGCCGCAATGGCCGCGACTCCGGAGGCGGTGTTCGTGTCGATGGTCGACAACCTCGACGCCAGGATGGGGATGGTGCAGCGGGCGCTGCGCAACGCCCCGCCCGGCGAGGAGTTCACGGAGAGAATCCTCGGGCTCGACGCCCCGCTCCTCCTTAAGCGGCTCCAGGACTGACCCCGGCCGGACGCTCAGAGCTCCCGCAGGCGGGCGCCCATCGCGATAAGCTTCTCCCGCATCAGCACGGGGTCCTGAGCCTTCTCAAGGACCTCGTCCGGCGAGACGAGCTCGCGGTTGACCAAGTTCATGAGGTGCGTGTCCATCGTGATCATCCCCAGGTTCGCGCCGGTCTGGATGTCGGAGTTGATCCGGAAGGTCTTGTTCTCGCGGATGAGGGACGCGATGGAGCTCGTGTTGACCATGATCTCGTAGCCGGCGATGCGCCCTCCGCCGATCTTCTTGCAGAGGACCTGCGAGATGACGGCCACGAGCGACGAAGCGAGCTGGGTGCGGATCATGTCCTTCATGTTCGCCGGGAACGCGTCCACGATCCGGTCGACCGTCTTGGCGGCGCTGTTCGTGTGGAGGGTCCCGAAGACCAGGTGGCCCGTCTCGGCCGCGCTGATCGCCGCCTCGATCGTCTCAAGGTCGCGCATTTCGCCGACGAGGATGATGTCGGGGTCCTGGCGCAGCGCCCGCCGTATTGCCTCGGAGAAGCTCGGGACGTCCACGTGGACCTCGCGCTGGGTCACAACGCAGCGCTTGTGGGGGTGGTAGTACTCGATCGGGTCCTCGATCGTGATGATGTGACCGTCCCGGTTCTCGTTTACGTAGTTGATCATCGACGCCAGGGTCGTCGACTTGCCGGAGCCCGTGGGGCCCGTGACGAGGATGAGACCGCGCGGCCGGTAGAGCAGCTCGCGGATCTTGTCGGGCATGCCGATGTCCCTCAGGCCGAACATCCGGTTCGGGATCTGGCGCAGCACCATGCCGTAGTTGCCCTTCGACTTGAGCACCGACACGCGGAAACGGGCCCTGTCCATGTACGCGAACCCGAAGTCCGCGCCGCCGTTGAGCTTCGTGCTCTGGATGTGCACGTCCGGCGTGATCGAGAGCATCAGCTTCTCCGTGTCGAGCGCCGTCAGCGGCGGGCCGTCGATCGGCGTCATGCTGCCGGAGAGCCTGAGCGTGGGGGGTTGGCCGACCTGCAGGTGGAGGTCGGAAGCGTTTTGCTCGAAGACGAGTTCGAGCAGTTCGTTCATCTCGTAGCTCATGGTGCCTTGGGTCAGCGCCTACTGCCGGCTGAGGCTCAGCAGGAATTCAGCGTTGGATTTGGTCTTCTTCAAGCGCTGAATCAACATTTCCATCGATTCGATGGGCCCCAAGCCCTGCATCGCCCGCCTCAGGCCGTAGATGCGCTGGAGCTCCTCCGGGTGGTAGATCAGCTCCTCCTTGCGGGTGCCCGAGCGGTCGATGTTGATGGCGGGGAAGATCCTGCGCTCGACCAAGCCCCGGTCGAGGTGGAGCTCCATGTTGCCGGTGCCCTTGAACTCCTCGAAGATGATCTCGTCGGCCCTGCTGCCGGTGTCGACGAGCGCCGTCGCGATGATCGTCAGGCTGCCCGCCCCCTCGATATTGCGGGCGGCTCCGAAGAAGCGCTTCGGCTTCTGCAGCGCGTTCGACTCGAGGCCGCCCGACATGATCTTGCCCGAGCTCGAGGCGAGGGCGTTGTAGGCGCGCGCGAGCCTCGTGATCGAGTCGAGCAGGATGACGACGTGCTCGCCCTGCTCCACGAGGCGGCGGGCCTTCTCGCCGACCATCTCGGCGCAGTGGACGTGGCTCTCCGGCGCCTCGTCGAAGGTCGACGACACGACCTCGCCCTTCGTGTGGCGCCTGAAGTCGGTGACCTCCTCGGGGCGCTCGTCGACCAGGAGCAGGATCAGCTTCGCGAAGGGGCTGTTCGCGGAGACCGAGTTGGCGATGTTCTGCAGGAGGATCGTCTTGCCCGTCCTCGGCGGCGCGACGATCAGGCCGCGCTGGCCGAACCCGATAGGGGTCAGGATGTCGACCGCGCGCATCGACACGTCCTTCTGGATGTCGGCGTCCTCGAGCAAGATCCGCTTCAGAGGATAATAGGGGACGAGCTCCTCGAACGGGGTAACCTTGGAAATCTCGTCGGGATCATGCCCCATCACCCTGTCGATCCGGATGACCGACGGGCAGCGCTCGCCCTCGCGGGGGGGCTGGATCAACACCTCGACCTGGTGGCCGCGCTTGAGCCCGTAGCGCCGAATGAGGCTCTCCGGCAGGAACGGGTCCTCCGGATAGAGCCGGTAGTTCACGAACTCGTGGACTATGAACGCGCCCCGGTCCGTCAGGTCGACGTAGCCGCGGTCGGCGAGGGCGCGCTTCTCCTCGGTCGCCTTGACGAAGATCTGTGACAAGAGCTGGAGCCGGTTGGGGGCTCCCTCGAACGCCACGTTCATGCCGCGCGCGAAGGCGGTCAGGTCCGCCAGGTTGAGCGAGTAGAGGTGGTCGAGGTAGAGCGGCTCCCCCCTGCCCGACGAGCTCTCCTTGGCCAGGGCGTCCAGTGCGGCTAGGTCCGCGAAGCGGGCCGGGTCCGGCAGGTCGCCGTAGACCGGCGGCGGGGCCGGCGGCGGGGGCTGCTGGGGATAGCGCGGCTGCCCGCCCCCGGGGCTCGGCTGCCACTGGCCGCCGTGCCGGCCGCGCTTCCTCTTGTTGCGCTTCCAGGAGTTGCGGTCCTGCCACTCTCCGCGGCCCCCGCCCTGCCCACCACCCTGGCCGCCTCCCTGGCCGTACCGTTCCTCTCCTCCGCCTGCGGGCTCTCCCCCGACATCGCGGCTACCTCCGACATCGCGG
Organism: Opitutaceae bacterium; assembly: GCA_003164715.1. Classification (GTDB taxonomy): domain Bacteria; phylum Verrucomicrobiota; class Verrucomicrobiia; order Opitutales; family Opitutaceae; genus Palsa-1447. The sequence goes on from PLTZ01000073.1 coordinate 20,786, forward strand.
CTACCCCCGACATCACGGCTCTCGTTTGCAGCCGCGGGCTGCGGTGCCTCCTGCGGCGCGGGTGCAGGCGCGCGCGGCGCCTCGGGCTCGGGCCTCTGCTCCGGAACAAAGATGGCCGGCTTTGCCTCCTCCCTCACCGGCTCCGCGGCCGGCTTGCGGCCGCGCGGCCTTCCGCGCGGCTTGGCAAGCTTGGTGCCTTCGTCAGGCGCGGAAGCCTCGTCGGACTTGGGAGGTAGGGACATCAGTGTTTTCTGTGAGGGGAGCTCCTGCCTTGGATCGGTTTAGGACGGCCACGATGCGGTCGACCTGTGACTTGAGAAATCCGGTTGAACCATCATTCCAAAGGACGAAATCGGACAGCTCGATCTTCCGAGCCAGCGGCAATTGCTTGGATATGCGTTGCTCGGCGAGCGCGCGGTCCAAACCGCGCTGCTCCAATCGAGCGAGTTGAGAAGCGCCATCACACGCCACGCAGACCGTGAAATCAAACCAATTCTCGAGGGAAATCTCGAAGAGGAGCGGCACCTCCACGATCCAGTCCAGGCCCGGGTTCTCGCGAAACAGCCCACGGGCGATAGCAAAGAACCCCGGGTGCGTAAGATTCTCGAGCCAAAGCCTTTCCGAATCATCCGCAAACACGATTCTGGCGAGCGACGGCCGGTCCACAAGGCCCGTCGGCTGGAAGACTTTGTCGCCGTAACGGGCCCTGATGGCGGTGGTCACCGGTTCCGAGGGAAGCACCCTCTCCCTGACGATGATGTCGGAGTCGATGTGACGGAACCCCCACTCGGCGAAAAGCTTCGCCGCCGTCGATTTCCCGCAGCCAAAGCCACCGGTGAGTCCAAGAATCATCGTCAAACGATCACTTGATACGGAAACCGCGCCCAGTTCAACCATGGGTTGCCCCGTCCTGGGCAGCCGCCGGCCTATCCGCCGGACACGCTCTGCGAGCCGTACCTCCAGAGGAGGGGCGCCAGCCGGCCGACGCCCTTCACCTTGTCAAAGAATGCACGGGGGGAATGCAGGAACCGGATCAGCCAGCCAAGCGCCAGCCGGTCGGCCCAGACAGGGATCCGGGCCTGCCGGCCCGAAAGGAAGGCGATGGCGCCGCCGATGCAGAGGATCGCCGGCCTGTAGGTAAGCCGCTGGCGCAGGTCCCAGCCGAGCCGCTCCTGCACCCCCCCGCTAAGCCCGATGGCGATCAGCTTCGGCCTGCGGGCGTTGATGACCTCCAGGAGCCGGCCGTCGGACAACGGGCCTTCCTTGGTATAGAGCGGAGCGACATAGGCGTCGGCATCGGTGACGCCAAAGCCCCGGCTGCGCAGCCACGCCAGGTTGGCCTCGCAATCGCCCGCCGACGGCATGATCCAAAAGGTGTCCCCGCTGCTCCGGAAGTCCTTGCCCGCCACCAGCCCCCGCAACAGGCGAAGACCCGAAATCCTGCGGATCCGCTCGCCGGTCCGGAGCAGCCAAAGCAGCACCATGAACCCGCTGTCGGTGATGGCGAAATCCGCCCCCTCCATCGCCGCGCGGTGCGCGGGGTCGTCCGCAAGTCGGACCATCACCGGGGCCGAGGGCACCACGAACAGGCCGCCCCCGGGGACAAGCCCGAGGAGGCCCTCGAGATCGGCGACATAGAACCTCACCCCGAGAATCGTCCTGAAGTTGTCCCGCACGGGGGGGATACCATAGGAAGACCAAAACCCCTGAAAGCGCAAAATGATCCTACTCGCTGCTTGACGCTGAGCCCCAAATTTGGAGCGTTCTTCGTTCCGCGAGATGCCCTCATCGTCTAGCGGCTAGGACGGGACCCTCTCAAGGTCTAAACAGGAGTTCGATTCTCCTTGAGGGCGCCATCTAGATGGAACCTGGGTCTAGGAAAAAGATGTTGGAAGACATGATGGATGTGGCTCTCCACCATGAAGTGGCTCTCCACCATGAAGTGGGGA
>PLTZ01000046.1 GCA_003164715.1 Opitutaceae bacterium
GTGCGAAACTTGACGGACACAACCGCGCCACGTGACCGCGCGGAGCGGCACGGCGGCCACGACCCTGGTGTTGCGCGGCCTGCGTCATTGCGCTGAAATTGGATCCCTTCCCCGAAATGCGATTTGCTGATGCATATCTGCCGAAGAAGGCAACAGGCGCCCTCGTGGGCCTGTTGCTGACGCTCCACGTGTTCCTCGCGCTCTCGGCTATGAGCCGCAGAGGGTTTTGCATCGATGAGTCCGGCAACCTGGCCCTGGGGTACAGCGAATGGGTTACCCATGATTACCGGGTGGACACCGCCAACGGCGATCTTATCAAGCGATGGGCGTCGCTGCCGCTGCTCGTGACCCGGCCCCATTTTTCCGGGGGGCCCAAGGACCCCTACTGGCGAGACGGGGAATATTTCAAGCTGGGGGAGGAGTTCTTTTTCCGTTCGGGAAACAATCCGGATCGCCTGCTGCTTGCCGGGCGCGCGATGGCCGTTCTCTTTTCCGCCGCCCTGGGGTTCCTGGTCTATGCGGCCTCCAGGCAGCTCTTCGGAACACTGGGGGGCCTCCTCTCCCTCCTCCTGTACGCGCTGTGCCCGGTGATTCTGGCCCATGCGGCCATGATCACCTCGGACATGTCCCTCGCCCTGACGCTTTCGGCGGCCACGTTCCTGGTCTGGAGGCTCCTGCACAGGGTCACGTGGGGTGCGCTGGCCATGAGCGGTGCGGTGACGGGACTCCTCTTCCTCGCCAAGCTGACCGCGGTCCTCATCCTACCCATAACGGGGGCGCTGCTGATCCTGCGACTGCTCAGGAACGACCCCTGGAGCATCGAGCTCGGGGCAAGGATCAGGATCTGGCCCCAGCGCGGAAGGCAGCTCCTGCTGGTCGTTGCGCTGTGCGCCTTTCACGTCGCGGCTGCCGCCTCGATCATCTGGGCCAACTACGAGTTCCGTTATGCCGGCAGTAGCGCGCCCGGTGACACCCGGCTCGCCTGGACGGAACAGCTCGCGGATCCCCATCCCGTTTCTCCGGCAATAAGGTCATCGCTGGACTTTCTCTTCGGCCACCGCCTGCTTCCGGAGGGGTTTCTCAGGGGTGTCAGCGCGACCGTTTTGCGCAATCAAAGGCGCCTGTCATTCATGCACGGGCATTGGAGCTACGCGGGATGGCGAACGTTCTTTCCCTACGCTTTTGCGATCAAGACCCCCCTGTTGCTTTTCGTGATCCTGGGGCTGGGGGCCTGGTCCTGGTGTCATTGCCCGGACAAACGGGACCTGCTCTACCGGTCCTCGCCGTGGTGGGTGATGGCGATCGCCGTCATGCTTGCGGCCTCGCTGGAGCATATCGACATTGGCCACCGGCATATCCTCGCGGTTTATCCCGCCCTGTACGTGCTGGCGGGCGCAGCCGTGCTCCGGGTCGCTGCGAAGCCGTGGTGGGGTTTGCTGCTTGGAGCGGCGATCCTGGGGTTCTCCGCCACATCGTTCTATGCGCGGCCCGATTACCTGGCCTACGTAAATGTGCTCGGAGGCGGCATGGGAAACGGCTACCGCGATCTCACGGACGGCTCGGAGGACTGGGGGCTGGGGCTGCCCCAGCTGAGAGAGTGGATGGACGAACACGATCCCGGGAACACGGTGCCCTTCTTCCTGGCCTACCGGGGGATGGACAGCCCCGGGTATCGGGGCATTTCGAGCCAGGATCTCTTTTCGGCGGTGGACCGCCATTCCAAAGGGGTCGTCCTTCAGCCGGGGTACTATGGCGTCAGCGCATCGCTATTGGAGGGCATCTGCCTCGCTCCAGGCCCATGGAACCGCGCCTATGAGGGCAACTACAGGATGTTGTGCGGGATGATGGATCACGCCTCAACCCTGTCCGGAGCCGGGCGCGAAGAGGCCTACTCGAAGTGGGCCGCTCCGTTCGCGGTCCTGCGGACGGCGCGCCTCTGCGCCTGGCTTCGCAGGCCGCAGACCCGGCCCCCGGACGCCTTCGTGGGGCATTCCATCCTGGTGTGGAGGCTGACACAGCAGGATATCGATGACGCGCTGACGGGCCCGGTGCCCACGGACGAGGCGGAATGGGAATCCTTCCGGCAGTCCAGGCGTGACTGACCCTTTGGGGGATGGCCCCGGACGGCAGGATCCTCGACCTGAACACGCGACCCCATGACCGCAAATCGACCCCCGAGCGCCCTTCGCCAGCCTGAGAATCGGCGACCTTCCGCACGCCGGTTCGGCGTCATACGGAGCCCCGCGCCATGCTGACCCGCAGCTCGCCCGATGGCACGCCGTCCACCGACCCCATCCGCGACCGGAGCGCGGGCTGGGCCGGGCTGCTATGCGCAGCCGCGCTGGCTGCCGCCGCGATCGCGGCCTACAGCCAAAGCTTCGCCGTCCCGCTGCTCTACGACGACACCCCCACGATCGCCGAAAACCCTACGATCCGGCACTGGGAGACGGTCCTTGCCCCGCCGGACAACACCACGGCGGTAGGCAGGCCCGTCCTGAACCTCTCCTTCGCGGTCAACTACGCCCTCGGCGGCACGTCGGTGTGGGGCTATCACGCCCTCAATCTTGCCATCCATGTGGCCGCCGGGCTGACGCTTCTTGGGATCGCCCGGCGGACGCTGTCGCGCAGGGCCGGTCGCGGGGCCCTTGCGGCGGCCTTCTCCCTGTCGCTTCTCTGGCTCCTGCATCCCCTGCAGACCGAGGCGGTCACCTACATCGTGCAGCGGGCGGAATCGCTGATGGGGCTGTTCTACCTGCTGACCCTGTACTGCTTCATCCGGGGCGTGGAAGAGGCGGCCCGTCTCACGCCGCTCTGGTTCTGTCTTTGCGTCGCCTCCTGCGCCCTGGGAATGGGAACCAAGGAGGTGATGGTTTCCGCGCCGCTGATCGTTCTGCTCTACGACAGGACCTTTGTGGCCGGCAGCTTCCTGGGGGCGCTTCGGAGCCGAACGCAGGTGTATGCCGGCCTTGCCGCCACATGGCTCCTATTGGCCTTCCTGGTGCTCTCCTCCCACGGGCGGGGCGGCACCGCGGGAGCCGGAACCGGGGTGGAAGGGTGGCGCTACGGCCTGACCCAGTTCCATGCGATCGCCCGCTATCTGCGGCTCTGCTTCTGGCCTCATCCGCTCATCTTCGACTATGGCACCGCGCTCGCCCGCCCGTCCCTCGGCGTCCTCCCGTATGCGGCCCTCATCGTCCTGCTCGTGGCTTCGACCCTCTGGGCCCTCGTCCGGCGGCCGGCCGCCGGCTTCCTCGGCGCGTGCTTCTTCGCGATCCTGGCGCCCAGTTCGAGCATCGTCCCCGTCGCCACGGAAACCATGGCCGAACACCGGATGTATCTGCCGCTCGCCGCAGTCCTGGCGCTGTGCGTGGTCCTTGCCCACCGGAGGCTTGGCCGCGCCGCCGTGCCGCTCTGCCTCTTCATTGCGGCGGGATTGTCCGTCGCCACGTGGCGGCGCAACGAGGCTTACCGCGCCGCCGTCACGATCTGGCACGACACGGTGGTCAAGTGCCCGGAGAACGGGAGGGCCCATGCGAACCTGGGCGCCGCCTGGCTGGAGGTCCCGGGGCACCTGTTGGATGCGGTTGCCGAGTATGAGGAGGCGCTCCGGCTCATGCCGGACGACGCAGAGATCCACAATGATTTGGGCAGCATATACCTGGGATTGCCCGGGCGGCGGGATGACGCGATCGCCCAGTATGGGGAGGCGCTGCGCCTGCGGCCGGGCTATTTCGAAGTGCGCAACAACCTGGGCAATGCCCTGTCAGGCGTGCCGGGGCGCCTCGGCGACGCGATCGCCCAGTATGAGGAGGCGCTGCGCCTTAAGCCCGCCGACGCCGAGGTGCACAACAATCTGGGCAGCGCGCTATCGAAGGTGCCGGGGCGCCATGGCGACGCGATCGCCCAGTATGGAGAGGCCTTGCGCCTCAAGCCCGATTACGCCGACGCCCACAACAATCTGGGCAATGCCCTGTCAGGCATGCCGGGGCGCCTCGGCGACGCGGTCGCCCAGTATGAGGAGGCGCTGCGCCTTAAGCCCGGTGACGCCGAGGTGCATAACAACCTGGGCTACGCCCTGTCCCGGGCTCCGGGGCGGCTGAACGACGCGGTCGCCCAGTACGAGGAGGCGCTGCGACTGAATCCGGGCTATGCCGAGGCGCACAACAACCTGGGCGACGCCCTGGCCGGGATACCGGGGCGCCTTGGCGAGGCGGTCGCGCAGTATGAGGAGGCCCTGCGCCTGGATCCCAACAACGCCGAGGCCCACTTCAATCTTGGAAACGCCTGGATGGGGCAGCCCGGCCATGGGAGCGAGGCGATTGCCCAGTTTGAGGAGGCGTTGCGCCTGAATCCGGGCCACGCGAGGGCGCACAACAACCTGGGCTACGCCCTGTCCGGCATGCCGGGGAGGCTGGACGACGCCATCGCCCACTATGAGGCGGCCCTGCGCATCAGCCCGGACTACTCCAAGGCGCACCTGAACCTGGGCATCGCTCTGGCAAGCGAGCCCGGGCGCCTCGGCGACGCGCTCGCCCAGTTCGACGAGGCGCTGCGCCTCGGGCCGGGAAATGCCGAAATCCACTTCAGGCTGGCCGCGGTACTGCTCAGGCTGCCCGGCCGCCGCGACGAGGCCAGGGCCCACCTTGAGGCGGGCCTGCGCCTCGAGCCGCAAAACGACGGCGCACGGCGGCTGTTGGGCAGCCTCGGGGAGAAACAACCCTGAGATCGCCGCAACGCCCGGCACCGGGTGGACGGCTACAGGGGCGGCTCCGGCGCCCTCATTTCGGGGCGGCTTGGATGCGGGCCAGGACCCGGCGGGCCGCCTCGTTGTCGGGCTGGAGCCGGAGAACCTCATCCAACTCGGCGACCGCATCGGCGGTGCGGCCGGGCAGCCTGAGCAGCGCACCGGCGTAGAAGAAATGGATCGCGGCGTCGCCCGGCGCCAGCCGCAGCGCCTCCACAAACTGCGGGACTGACTCGGCCGTTCGCCCCATGGCGTTCAGGGTGTTCGCCAGGTTGAAATGGGCGGCGACGCTATCGGGCGCCAGCCGCAGCGCCACTCCAAACTGGGCGACCGCCTCGTCCTCGCGGCCGCGCACCCTCGCCAGCGCCAATCCGAGGCCATTGTGCGCCTCGGCGTAGTCGGGTCTTAGCAGGAGGGCCTTCTCGTAGTGGCCGATGGCCTCGGGCAGGCGGCCGAGCGACAGGAGCGCATTGCCGATGCCGTTCTCAGCCTCCGGGATGTCGGGTTTGGCGCGAAGCGCAGCCTCGTACGCGGCGACCGCGTCCGGCATTCTTCCGAGGGACTTCAGGGCGTTGCCAAGATTGCAGTAGGCGCTCGAGTTGTCGGGCCGGATCCGCACGGCCCGTTCGTAGCAGGAGACCGCGTCCTCCAATCGCCCCGGCAGGGCCTGCAGCGCGCAGCCCAGGTTGTACTGGGCCCGGTCATTCATCGGGACCCTGGCCACCGTGTCGCCCCATATCCTCTCCGCGCTCCGGTAGGTCGCGTTTCGCTCCCAGGTGCCCCAGAAGAGTCCCGCGGCCAGGAGCAGGCAAACGGGCCACGCCGCCCGGCCGAGCCAGCGGTGGAGGACGTAGACGGCCAGGAAGACCACGGGGATGAGCGCCAGGTACATCCGGTGCTCGGCCACCGTCTCGGTGACCACCGGGACGACGCTCGAGCTGGGTGCGAGGATCGCGAAGAAACACGCCCCGAGGAATCCGGCAGCCGGCCGCTTGACCAGGCACCACAGGGTCGCGGCCGCGAGGCCGGCAACCACCAGGGCGCTCAGGAAGGTCCAGGAGGAGGGCAGGGCGAGAACCGGGCCGTAATCAAAGACGAGCGGGTGCGGCCAGAAGCAGAGGCGCAGGTAATGGACGACCGCAGGCAGCTGGGTAAGCGCGTACTGACCGGCGGAGACGCCGCTGCCGAATCCGACCGTGGCGGCGCGACCGCCCGTGGAAAAGGCCGAGACCGCCAGCACGGCCCACGTCGCCGCCAGGCAGCAGTACAGGCGGCCGCGCCGCCGCCACGCCTCCCGGATCCCGCCGGAAAGGAAGGTGCGGTCATAGAGGAAAACGACCAGCGGAGCCGATACCATGACCTCCTTCGTGGCCATGCCAAGGGCGCAGGACGCGATCCCGAGCGGGTACCAAAGCCGTTTCCAGGGATCGGCCGATTCGGCGCCCCGCAAGACGCAGTACAGGGTCAGAAGGTAAAACAGCCCCATGAGCGACTCCGCCCGCTGGACGACATAGGTCACCGACTCGGTCAGCAGGGGGTGCAGCGTCCACAGGAGGGCCGTGCAGAATGCGACCGGCACCGCGTCGGCGCCCCGAACCAGGCCGAGGGTGCGCCGCACGATCCCGAAGAGCGTCAGGCCGGCGAGCACATGAATCGCCAGGTTTGCCGCGTGATAGCTCCACACCGATGTCCCGCTTATCGCATAATTAACGGCAAGAGAAATATTTAGGATAGGCCTGCCGCCTACGGTGGCGTCGGCGGGGGGAAAAAGCGCCGTGCCAAGATGACGGAGGGTGACATTGCCCGTGACCGAGGACTCATCGTCGAACAGGAAAGGGACGAAAAAGGTCCGGCTGTAGGCGGCGACCGCCGCCGCCGCCAGGAGAGCCCCCGCGGCCAGGGCAGGCCAGTCCACGCGCCGCAGCGGGCCCGGCGCATCCCCTTGCAGCGGCGAAGTTGTCACGCCTTTTGTCACGTGTCCCGGGCATCTAAACGGAGCGGGGATGGCAATGGCAAGGGTGCTCGGCGTAGTCCGCGCCTGCCGTCTGCGTCTGCCTCGCATCGTCCAGGCTGTCCGGGAGTCCAGCGCCCCATGCGGCCTGCGGGCGGCCCCATCCGCTTGAACGCCCCGGCGGACGGTTTGCATTTGTAACCTTCCCGGCTTCGCGCGTGAATGCCCGAGGGGCACGGCGTCAATCCCCGGACGGCGCGCGGCCCAAGCGGAAAGGACGCACCATGAACAGACGCCAATTCATCGAAAAGACCCTGGCGGCCACGGCGGTCGGGACCATCCTGGGCGCGTTTGAGACCCGCGCCGAGGACAAACCGGAGCAGGCGGCTTCGCAGGCTCCAAGGCAGTACAAGCGCAGGATCAAGCTCGGTGTCGTGGGCCTTGGCGGGCGCGGCAACTGGATCGCCGGCCTGTTTCGCAAGCACGGCGGCTACGAGATGCACGCGGTCGCCGACTATTTTCCCGGGGTGGCCGACGCGAACGGCGCCGCGCTCGGCGTGGACAGCGCCCGGCGGTTCTCGAGTCTGTCGGGCTACAAGCGCGTGATCGAGAGCGGCGTGGAAGCGATCGTCATCATCGACGTACCCTACTTCTATCCGGAGCAAGCCGAGGCTGCCGTGGACGCCGGGCTGCACGTGTACATGGCGAAGCCGGTGGCGGCGGACGTTCCGGGATCCCTGTCCATCGGCCGCACGGGCAGGCGGGCCACCGAGAAGCAGCGCGTGTTCCTCGTCGACTACCAGATGCCGACGGATCCCATCAACGCCGAGGTGATCCGCCGGGTCGCCGCCGGCGGGCTCGGACCGCTCCAGACGATCTTCAGCAACGGTGCGGCCGGAGGATCGATCCTGAGCGACCTGCCGCTCACGGCGAACCTCGAAAGCCGCCTGCAGAATCTCGTCTGGGTGAACGATGACGCCCTCGGCTGCGGCTACATCGGCAACTACGACATCCATATCGTCGACGCGGTGCTGCGCGCGATGGGTCGCCTGCCCGTGTCGGCCGAGGGGTGGGGCGCGCGCTACCGCCCCGAGCCGCACGGCGACGCGCTCGACTCGACCTGCGTATTGTACGGGTTCGACGACGGAACGGTCTGGAACCACCAGAGCGTTAAGGGCAAATGCGAGGCCTGGTTCGCTCCCAACGGCTCCCTCGTGGCGGAGATCCAGGGCAGGGACGCGTCGGCCCGGGTGTCCTACTGGGGCAAGGCGTACGTGCGCGGGGGCGCCCAACACTTCGGCGGCGGGCCGGTCGAGAACCTCTACGAGGCGGGCGCCGTGCGCAACATCGCCGCCTTCTACGACAAAGTGACGCAGGGGCGGTTCGCCAACGAGACCGTCCAGCGCGCGGTCGACAGCGCGCTGGTCTGCATCCTCGGCCGGGAGGCCGCGGCCCAGCGAAAGAAGCTCATGCTGGCCGAGGTGATCCGGACGAACCGGCGCCTGGAGGCCGACCTGCGGGGGCTCAAGACATGAGCGCCAGGGCCGCAGTCATCGCAGCCCTCCTCGCCGCGACCGCCCCGGGAGCGGCGGCGGCGGGCGCCGCCAACCCCTTCTTCCCCTTCTGCATCGACTGGCACGACGCCCAGAAGCGCACCTACGAAGAGCAGGCGGTGATGCTCAAGGAACTCGGCTACGAGGGCGTCGGACACATCTGGCTCGACGGGGTCGGCGACCGGATCCGGTCGCTCGACGCGCAGGGGCTGCGGCTCTTCCAGATCTCGGTGAAGGTGAGCCTCGCCCCGGGGGACGAGTCCTACGACCGTCGGTTCGGCAGCGTCGTGAAACTCGTCCAGGGGCGCGGCGTGCAGTTCTGCGTGCTGATGGACGGGATGAAGCCGTCGGACCCCTCGGGAGATCCGCGCGCCGTGGCCATCGTGCGCGAGATGGCCGACCAGGCCCGAGACGCAGGGGCGCAGCTCGTGCTTTATCCGCACACCGGACAGTGGCTTGAGACCCTCGAGGACGCGGTGCGTGTGGCCCGCGAAGTCGACCGGCCGAACGTCGGCGTGATGTTCAACCTCTGCCACTGGCTGCGCGTCAGCCGGGACCGCGACTACCGGACGCGCCTGCAGAAGGCCCTGCCGCTCCTCTGGGCCGTCTCGATCAACGGCGCCGACGAGCACGACGACGGGCCGGGCTGGGCCAAGTACATCCAGCCGCTGGACCGCGGGGACTTCGACATGGTGGCGTTCCTTGGAACGCTGCGGAATCTCGGCTACCGGGGCCCCATCGGCCTGCAGTGCTACGGAATCACGGGGGACGCGCGCGAGCACCTGGCGCGCTCGATGGCCGTCTGGCGGCGCCTGAACGGATTGGACTGAGAGGGCGCGTGGCCAGGCCCCCCCGCTGCCGAGGGGGCTTCAAATTGGGGCGGCCAACGGGACTCGAACCCGCGGCCCCAAGATCCGCAATTTAGCGCCCCGGCGTGGGTCATCAACTTACGCGGGACGGGAATGGCCTTTTCGGCCATTCATTCGGGGCAAATCGCGGCACAGCTACGGCACATTGGATTGGACGTCCCTCGAATGTTTCCAAGACCCCGATCGACGGTCACAAACCCGCTATGCCGCGCCGAGCCCGCCGCACCGGTACCCCTTGACAAAATAAAGACCTATAGAAATCTATAGGTATGCCGACTGTCTCCTTTCACGCTTCAAGTTCCGTCGTAAAACGCATTCGCGCGGCTTCGAAGAAGCGAGGTGTTCCAGTTTCCAAGTTTCTTCGCGACGCGGCCGAGCAATCGGTGGCGCGCGATTCGGCTTCTTTCGCAACCTGGGCGGACAAGTTTGCTGGCGTGGTGAAGTCTGGCCGCGGTGACCTCTCCCAGCGTGAAGGTTTCGGCGCCTAGCTACCTTCTAGACGCGGGCCCTCTCGTTGGGTTGCTCGACGCGGACGACCAGTGGCACGAGTGGAGTCGAAAGGCCTTTAGTGCAATTCCTGGGTCCTTGCGAACGACCGAAACTGCAGTTGCCGAGGCGTGCTATCATCTACGCGACCATAGGCCGGCGTTGTCTGCAATTCTCAGGATGATCGATGCGGGGGCTTTGGTGCTGGAACCCTTGGTCCAACGGCAAGCCGCCAGAATGGGTCGCTTGTTGGCGGATTACACCCAGATGGATTTCGGGGACGCAACGCTTGTTGTGCTGTCAGAACTGTACCCAAGAGCTAAGCTAGTGACTCTGGATGTGCGGGACTTTATGATCTATCGGCGCATCGATGGAACCCCGGTCCCGATCATTGCGCCCGGCCACAGTCAAATTCCCACCTAGGATTGATTGCAAGCGGCGCGCAAACCCGGCCAAAGCAAAGCAGGCCGCGTCTAGCTAGCGCCGGCGAGGACCCTACTTGGCGAAATGGCCGGAAACCGGGTGAGCTACCGCGGGCTGTGCCTGGGGCACCTCATATACTTCGGCAAGGGCGATCCCCGTTGTGCCGTTGACGCCCGAAATCTCCACCGTGTAGGCCCCCGTCGGGAGGCTGCCGAGCAGGGCGCTGTCTGCGCTGTTCGCCGGCAGGGGAAAGGCCCCTACCAGGGTCGCCGTGGCGGCAATCTGTGCCGGGTTGGAGCCGGTGCCCCAACCCGTGTTGGATGCCAGCACCGTGTTGGCACTATCAAAAACGCTCAGGCTGGGCTGGGCCAGGACTCCGGCGACTCCGTACTGGGTCAGGGCGGGCCCATCGGCCCTTGCCAGGAACTGCTCGGTGCCGCTGCCGGAAATGACAAAGCCCGAGATGAGGACGCCCGCTCCCGTCCCCACGCCCGTGCGCGTCGAGATGTTGATCAGTCGCGTGCCGCTTGCCGACACCTCATAGACCTCCGCAAGGGCGACACCCGTCGTATTGCCGACGCCGGACACCTCCACGGTGTATGCGCCCGCGGGCAGGGCCGTCAGGAGCGCGCAGTCGGCCGAATTCGCCGGCAGGGCGAAGGCCCCTACGGCAGAGGCGGCGCTGGCGACGGCCGCCGGGTTGGCATTCGTCCCCCAGCCCGTATTGGAGGCGATCACGGGCCCCCCGCCTACGAAGACGCTCATGCTGGGCTTTGCCAGCACCCCCGCCACCCCGAAGGCCGAAAGGCTGGGCCCATCGGCCCGGATCAGGAGGGTTTCCGTGCCGCTGCCGCCGATGACAAAGCCCGAGATGAGGATGCCCACACCGGTGCCGACCTGGGCGCGGGTGGAGATGTTGATGAGCCTGGCGGTGCCACCGCCCCCTCCTCCAGGCGGAGGGGTTGGCGTGGGGGTGGGAGTTGGGGTAGGCGTGGGTGTGGGGGTTGGAGTGGGGGTGGAACCCGCGTTCGAGAGAAGGATGGTCAGCGTGTTGACAGAGTTAGTAACGACGGCCAGATCGCCGCCGCCGGACCCGTTGAAATTGCCCTCCGCCATGGCCACGGGCGCATTGCTCGTCGACGCCACGGTAAATGCGGTGCCGAAGACACCTTGCCCTTGGTTCAGAAGCACCGTCACGTAATTTTGCGGCCCGTCCACGGCAATGTCCGTCATGCCGCTTCCCGTGAAGTCGCCCAAGACGACGCTGGAGGTACTGGCGACCGCTTCTTCGTTGACGGAGTAGGCCGTTGGAGTTCCAAAAGTCCCGTCTCCATTGCCTAAGATGGTCAGGATATTGCCGCCATACGTTGGCGAGACACACAGCACAATGTGATTGCCTCGATTTAGTGGAC
>PLTZ01000089.1 GCA_003164715.1 Opitutaceae bacterium
CATTAATGAGACACTACACTAGTTGCCGAGCACGAAGCGAAGCTCGGCGGCGAGGGAGTCCATGGTGAACGGCTTGTGGAGGAAGCTGGTGACCTCCATGCCGACCGACCGGTTCATCGCTTCGTCCTTGTCGTAGCCGCTCGTGAGGATGACGGGGAGGTCGGGCCTCTGGGCGCGGATCTCCCGCAGGACGTCCTCGGAGGTCATTCCCGGGAGCTTGAAGTCGAGAAGGGCGACGGCGTACTGGCCCGGATCGGTCCTGAACTGCGAGAGAGCCTCGAACCCGTTTGCGGCGAGGGTGGCCGTGAATCCAAGCCGCGCGAGCGCCCGCGACAGCACGAGACTGATCGCCGCGTCATCCTCGATTACCAGCACGCGCCCCGCTCCGCGCCGCTCGAGAAGGCAGGCGGCCGAACTGGCCGTGCCCGGGTCCGTGGAGGCTGGGGATGCTGGATGCATTGCGTGGCGAAGCTGCGTTGCGGGTGGTAGAGGAGGTGTCTGGAGATGCTGTGAACATAGGCTCTTCCTTTTCCCGCCCTGCTGCCAGTGTGGGGACTACGTACAGACGTCCGCTATCTAATCGGCCGATTCCTTACGGGGTTGACCCCGTATTCTTGGCGGGCACCGTAGGGGCAATACTCGGAGGAGTGGCTGAGCTGGTTTAAGGCACCTGACTTGAAATCAGACGTGGGCGAAAGCTCACCGGGGGTTCGAATCCCTCCTCCTCCGCCAATTTGGGCCCGGATCCGCCCTGGCCTGCACCGGTAGGTGTAACGGGCCGCCCGTATCTAGGTATAAAATTCATTATCAACATGTTATCAATCAATTGCTGCCTCGATGCCTTTGCCCAGTGCAACGCACGGCCAAGGTAGGGTGGATTGTTGGGCTTGGATTCGTGAACTCTAAGCAAATCGGGCCATCGTGGGCATGCTGAACCAGCGCCGAGTGAGAGGTCGCACGACCGGGGCATTGCCGGGAGCAGGTGGTGCGGCCGTCTCATGCGGTTCTGCTCCACATGGCCATTCATCGGCCCGGATCAGGGCACCGCGTATACCTCGACGAGGGCATTGCCCGTCCCGCCGCTGCCGGGCGCGCTCATTACGGCGGTGTAGTTCCCCGGGGGAAGCGTGACCAGCAGCGCCGAATCCGAGCTGTTCGGATCGGTCCATGCGAAGGCGCCAACCCTTGAAGCGATGGCTGCTACTTGGGGATCGCCTCCCCATTCTTGGTTGGAGGCGATCAGGTTGCCATTAACGTCGTAGAGCTGGACCTGCGGATTAATGGCTGTGCCGGCAATGCCCAACGCCGCCAGGGCGGGCCCGGAGCCTCGGATGAGGACCGTCTCTGCGCTCGATCCCGATATTGAGAATCCGGCTATAATGACATCACTGCCGGATCCGAGGTAGGCGCGGGAGGAAATGTTGACCAGCTGGGATAAGGAATTGCCCGGATCGGCGTCGTAGAGTTCCGCCAACACGAGGCCCTCGCTGCTGTCGGCGGCCGTTACCAGCTCCGTGTAGGCGCCGGCGGGCAGCGAGATCTTCAACGCGGAGTCGGCGGATCCGGGTGGCAGGGCAAACGCGCCCACCTGCGAGAAGTCGGCCGCGGTCGCATCCATGGGTGTCACGGCTCCCTGCCAGGGGGCGGTGGAGGGTGGAGACGGGGGCGTCTGCCATGCCGTGTCCAGGGTGATGAGCCCCGCCGGCGTGGACGAATCGTAGAGCGCAAGGCTGGTCGCGTCGACAACGCCGGACAGCCCAAAGGTGGCCAGGGTCGGTCCCACACCGCGGGCGATGAGTGTCTTTGATCCTGTTCCGCCAATCACAAATCCCGCGATCAGGACATCGTCGCCATACAGGGGGCTGCCTGTGATGAATGCTCGGGTTGAGAGGTTGATGATTCTCCCGGGATCCGGGGTGCTGATGACAGCCAAAGTTGCCGCCGCGCTGGTCGCGCTGCCTGAGTCATTCGTCGCCGTGTACGTATAGGTCCCTGCGTTGACCCCGCTCACCGCGCTGAGCACCAGCTCGGCGCCCGTGGATCCCATTATGCCGCTGCCGTCCGAAAGCGGAACGCCGTTGTGCGCCCATTGGTAGGACGGGACGGGCCTGCCGGTTGCGGCGGCGTTGAAGACGACCGTCGATCCCGTGTTCACCGTCTGCGACTGCGGCGCTCCGGCTATGGTCGGGGCCGACGCCGCGGGGATTCCGTCCAAGATGGAGACTGAGCCCACGGCGTCGTTATTGAGCACATAGACCTTGTGCGTCACGGGATTGACGACGACGACGGAAGGAAGGGTTCCCACCGCACAGGTGGTGGCCTGGCCGGTCACTCCGTCGATCGCCGTCAATGACCCCAGGTTGCGGATGGTCGCGGCATAGACCATGTTTGCCACCGGATCCACGGCGATCCCATACAGCAACGATGGGTTGCCGAGCCGATCGGCTGGGACCGGCAGTACCGAAACGGCAAGCGTCTTGCCGTCGAGCTCGAGCACGTCGCCCGTGTCGGTGAAATAGGCCTTACCCGTGACCGAATTCACTGCGACGGTCCCTCCGACAACGACCCCGGCATCATACACAATCTGGCTGTGTTCTGGGGGGGAGATGAAAACAACGTCGTCTCCCCACTTGTCGATGACGTAGAGGTTGCCGAGCACCGGGTCCACGGCAAGGGCCTCGGGAACCCGATTTGAAAGGGCTTCAAGGATATCTCCCGTCGTCCCGTCGATCCGGCAGACCGTCGGAGAGTCGGCATTGCCAGAGAAGATGGAATCGGCGATCGCGTAAATCGTGTTGTTAGCGGCATCGATGGCAATCGCCGGGCCTGGATCGGATCCCACAAAGATGTTGCCGGTTACGGTGTCGGTGGCGCCGTCGATCACCGTGATGGTGCCGTTGATGCTGCAGTTCACGACGTAGACCTTGTTGGTCACCGGATTCACGGCGACGCACGTCGGATTGATGCCGACGGGGATGGTGGCCGTGGAGTTCGTGGCGCCGTCGATCACGGTCACGGTGTTGCTCCCGCTGTTGGCGACATAGACCTTGTTGGTCACCATGTTCACATCGATGCCGTAGGGGTACGACCCCACCGGTATGGCGGTCGTGGAATTGGTGGCGCCGTCGATCATCGTCACCTGGCCGTTGGCGATGTAGTTCGAAACGTAGATCTTGTTGGTCACCGAATTCGCCACGGCGGCGATCGGCATCGGCGCCGTGGCGACCGTGGCGGTCACGGTCAGGGCGCCTGCCGTAGCGGTGGACAGCGCTCCAAGCACGGCCGCGACACACCTGATGAGCGCGGCAAGGGCTGGATTCCCGCGCCGGGCCACCCATGGGATTGATGCCGGTTCATTGATACCTGGGCGACGGACCGCTGGGGGCATCGCGAGTGGCCGAAGGTGCAAACAAGCGGGGGCATTCAAGGCTATCGGGCCTGGATCGGGGTCCTCGAGCGACTCCCTGTGAATCTCGAGAATGGAGTTCGTTTTGGGTTAAGGTTAGCGAGTGGCCCTCTTTTTTTGCATACCTTGTGCCAGAAAGAACCACGGCACCTAACACATTGAAATGGAGAATATAACATCACATTCGAATCTCGTGAGCCTTTAGGGCTCCTCCGAGATGGTTACAGGCACGCAACACTTCGTGCCGCCCGCATTTGAGATTGGTTCAAGTGAACCCTTCGGATTGGGGTCGTGCGGCCCCGCGGCGCAGTAACTCCCCTGCGTCCAAGCCCTCCCGTGAATGTGCAAGTTGTGGAGTCGGTCAGGGCTTGGGGACAAACCGCGTCGCCAAGAGTCCTCGCTAATGCGAGTGGCGGACCTGGCGCCGCCGCCCACACCCTCCAAAGCAAGGTGGCGTTGGTGGAGCAATTCGCAGAGCGCGCCTTCTGGCGGACCGCCTGCCGCAGGAGGTGAGCCCCGACTTGCGCATTGCCCTCTTGCTGGTCGGCGGCGCAGGCCTGTGGAAGCCCGCGGTCCGCCAAATTAGCTTCTGCGGTTCCGGAGGTTTGGTCGACGCAATCGCCAGCCCGGGGGGTAGGCTTGACAAGATTTGTGACCGAGGGGTATCCTACAGGTTCTTTATCACACCACTTTTAGCCTAAAGTGGGCCCTGGGGCCCGCTTTTTTTTTCCACAATTCCCACCTATGAGCAGCGAGATTCTTTCGGTCCTTGAGTACATGGAGAAGGAGAAGGGCATTCCGCGCGCGGACATGATCGCGACGATTGCGAATGCGCTTAAGACCGCTGCCCAGAAAGGGGTTAACTCCGGCCAGGAGCTAAAGATCGATATCAACCCGAAGAACGGCCAGCTCCACGCCTGGGCCCTGATGAAGGTGGTCGACTCGGTCAGCAACCCGAAGACGGAGGTGCACGTCGAGAAAGCCCAGGCGACGAAGCCCGGCGCCGTGATCGGCGAGTTCATCGAGAGGGAGATAGACCCCTCGACCCTCGGGCGGATCGCCGCGCAGACGGCCCGCCAGGCCGTGATGCAGCGCCTGAGGCAGTTCGAGAAGGACCGCATCTACGACGACTTCAAGGACCAGGTCGGCAACATCGTCACGGGGACGGTGCGCCGACGGGAGCGCAACGACATCTACATCGACATCGGCAAGGCCGAGGCGGTCATGCCCGCCAAGGAGCAGGTCCCCATGGAGGAATACCAGCCGGGCGACCGCATCCGCTGCCTCTTGCTCGAGATCGAGAACACGCCCCGCGGCCCGGAGATCATCCTGACGCGGGCGAGCCCGAAGTTCGTCCGCAGGCTCTTTGAGCTCGAGGTCACGGAGATCGCCGACGGCACCGTGAAGATCGAGGCCTTCGCCCGCGAGCCGAGCTACCGCACGAAAATCGCCGTGTCCTCCAAGGATCCCAAGGTCGACCCGGTCGGGGCGTGCGTCGGGGCCCGCGGAGCCCGTGTGAAGACGATCGTGCGCGAGCTGGGCGGCGAGAAGATCGACATCATCAAGTACTTTGCCGACCCGCGCGAGATGGTCATCGAGGCCCTGAAGCCCGCCGTGCCGCGCGAGATCGTCATCGACGAGCGCAACCGGCGCATCCTCCTGAAGGTCGCGACTGACGACCTCGCGATCGCCATCGGGCGAAAGGGCCAGAACGCGCGGCTGACGTCGCGCCTGATCGGATGGCGCATCGACATCGAGGAGTTCAAGGCCGAGGGCGACG
>PLTZ01000012.1 GCA_003164715.1 Opitutaceae bacterium
CCCCTTATCCGCGATCCGCGCGACAAATACCACTGGGAGCGCGATGCCCTGGCTTGCAAGACGAAGTACGTGCGCATCGTTCGGCGCCGGCACCGCGGCCGCTGGCGCTACTACGCGCAGCTGGTCCAGGAAGGGAAACCGCCGACCTGCCAGCGCATTCTGGCCCCGAAGGGGACGCTTGGCGGACTCGATCTGGGCCCTTCCACCCTCGCGGCCGTGACGGACAAGCTGGCCCTAAAGACGGTGCTTTGCCCGGGGGTGGCGAACAAGGCTGCGGAACTGCGTGTCGTCGGCCGCGCCATCGATCGCTCCAGGCGGGCCATGAATCCCGGCAACTACAACCCGGATGGGACCGTTCGTCGTGGCCCGAAGCGCTGGGTGCGATCGAATCACTATCGGAAGCTGCAGGCGTGCCAGGAGGATCTCCAGGTGGGGCTTGCAGCCACGCGCAAGAGGGAGCACGGGGAACTGGCCAACCGGCTCCTGGCGCAAGCGCTCAACTGGAGGACGGAGGACGTCTCCTACAAGGCCTTCCAGAGACTTTTGGGACGGAGCGTTGGAAGACGCGCCCCGTCGCTGTTCATCGCAACCCTCTCCCGCAAAGCCGAAAATACTGGCGGGAGCGTGGTGGCGTTTCGCACCCGGTCCACCCGGCTGTCCCAGTTCGATCACTCGACCGGGGACTGCGTGAAGAAGCCGCTTTCCGAGCGGCTCCACGTCTTCGGGGACGGCCGGACTGCGCCCGTGGACCGCGACGTTTACAGCGCGTTTCTCGCCCGCTTCGTCCGGGACGATCAGCTCGACATCCGCCAGGTCCTCGAGGCCTGGCCACATGCGGAACCGCGGGTGCGATTGCCGGTGTCGGGTCTTCCAAGCTGCGAGCGCCGGGCTTTGCCCGGACACGGTCCCCGAAAGGGGCCCGTCGGAGCGGTTCGGCAATCAAAGGCAGGGTCAGCCAGGGATGACGCCGGGGATGCTGTACGCCGCAAGGCGGAGAGCCCCGGAAAAGCCCTGGTCACGGCCCGGGAGGCGCAAGCCTCCGCCCGAATCCCCCGACCTTAGTCGTGGGGAGGTTCAACCACACGGTCTTCATTAACGACATCGAGGTCTGGGGACCCTCAGGCGAGGCCTGCGCCCACTTCCTCACGTCCGGGTCGATGGTCCTGGTCGAGGGGCGCATGGAGGTCGACCAGTGGAAGGACCGCCAGAGCGGCGCCAAGCGCTCCCGCATGAAGGTGGTCGCGGAAAACGTCCAGTTCCTCAGGATCAAGCGTCCGGAGGCCGGGGGAGGGCCCGATCCGGCGCCCGGAGCCCCAGGCGCCGCGCCAGAAGAGGCCGCCGGCCGAGGGGCCCCGTCCAGGCGCCCGGGCCGCGCGGCGAGGACCGTGTCGTGAACGCGGCGGGAGCGGTCAGGGCTGCTACCGGGGCCTTCCTGGCCGCGGGGGGATTCGCAGCGGCGGCGGCGGCCCTTGGGCACCTCCCGATGCCGGCGGCCGTTCGCGCGGCCGGGATGCTCGCCCTACCCCTGGCCCTGCTCGGCGCTCTGAGTCGGGGCGGCCGGCGCCTCTGCCGCGGCGCTGTCGGGACCGGGGGCCTCGGACCACCGCTCCGGGACCTCCTGCTCGGGCAGCGCGGTAAGCTGGACCAGGCTCTTCATCGACGAGAAGTGCTGGCTCAGGTCGAAGTCCCCATCGAGTCCGCCGACCAGCTTGTCGAATAGGTCCCTCTTGGAGGCCTTCAGGGCCTGGATGCGCTCCTCCACGGTCCCCGCCGTCACCATGCGGTAGACGAAGACCGTGTTGGTCTGGCCGATCCTGTGGACACGGTCGACCGCCTGGGCCTCCACGGCCGGGTTCCACCACGGATCGAGGAGGAAGACGTAGTCAGCCGCATGAAGCGTGATCCCGGTGCCGGCGGCCTTGAGCGAGACCAGCATGGCCGCCGCTCCGGGGGCTCCCTGGAAGGCCTGGACGGGCTTCAGGCGGTCGAGCGTCATGCCGGTCAGCTCGAACCTCGGCAGATCGGGAAAATTCTGGATGAGCGCCGCGCGCACGCGGTCGAGCAGCATCACGAACTGCGAAAAGATGACGACCTTGTGGCCGCTTCCGACGATCTCGGCCAGCTTCTCCACCAGCAGGTTGATCTTGCCCGAATCCGACAGCGGGGCCTTGAGCCACGGCAGCATATCCGGGTCGCAGCAGGTCTGGCGCAGGCGCGTCAAAAGCGCCAGGAAGCCGAACGACTTCTCGCGCATGGCCGAACCCACGTCGTCGCCCAGGCGCTCGAGCCCCTCCGTGCAGATCCTGGCATACTCGGCGCGCTGCACGTCGGTGAGCGGGCAGATGAGGTCCATCTCGACCTTCGGAGGCAGCTCCTGCGCAACCTCCTTCTTCGTGCGCCTGAGGATGAACGGCGCCAGCTGCGCCCTGAGCCTCGCGAGCGTGGCCTCGCGGTCGGCGCTGAGCGAGGCCTCGAACGACGAGCGTGTGCCCAGGAGCCCGGGAAGCAGGAACCGGAAGATGCTCCAGAGGTCGAGCTGCCGGTTCTCAAGCGGCGTTCCCGTGAGCACGACCCGGTGTCTCGCACGCACGGCGAAGCAGGTCTGGGTGACCTTGGCGTCGGGATTCTTGATGAACTGCCCCTCGTCAAGGACGGCGTAGCCGAACTCCACACTGTCGAGAAGGGCGCGGTGCTTCCTGAGCTGCGTGTAGCTGCACAGCCAGAGGACGGGGTCCTTGCGCGACGAGAAGTCGTTACCCGTCTTCAGGACGTCGACCGTCATCTCGGGGAAGAACTTCCCAATCTCCTCCCGCCAGACCGGCACGACGCTCGCCGGGCACACGATGAGGCTCGGGCGCTCCCTGGCGGGCCTCGCCGAGAGGAGCGAGAGGACCTGCAGCGTCTTTCCCAGCCCCATCTCGTCGGCAAGGAGCCCGTGGCAGTCCACCTCGCACAGGTGGTGCATCCACTCCACGCCGCGCCTCTGGTAGGGCCTGAGGATCGCCGCCAGCGCCGGCGGCGAGTCCGGCGCCGCCAGGACCCGCTGGCGCCAGGCCTCCATCTCGGGCGAGAGCGTGAGCTTGAGGCGCGCGTCGTTGAAGAGAGAGAACACCAGGTACTGCAGGAGCGATCCCCCGCCCTCCTGCGTCTCCTCGATGTTGCGGCGCCACGAGCTGTAGGACTCCCACTTCTCGGCGGAGAGGGCCACGATGCCGAGGTTCGGGAGGATGACCGGCTGGCCCCCGCGCTTGAGGAGCGCCGAGACCTCCCCCTCGGTCAGCATCCGCTCGCCGGCCCGGAAGATCCACCGCAGGTTGAGCCCGGCGTCGCCGGCCACGCGCTCGGCGACGGCCTCGATCTCGACGCTGCGCGTGCCCTTGAGCAGATTCGCTGCCTTGTCGTCGAGTTCTATGGAGAAGACGCGCCTCCATAGCGGCAGCGTCACCTTCAGAAAGTTCGGGATCTCGACCAGCGACTCCATGAGGTACGCCCCCGTGTCCTGGTTGTACTGGAAGTGCGCCTTTCGCGCATAGGCCGCCAGACCTATCAGCTTCGCGCGCTCGCCCGACGAGACGTGCCCGTTGCCGCCGTTCGCGGACCTTGTGTCGGGCCCGAGCGCCGGGCTGCGGGTCTTCTTGTCCACCTCGATCCAGAAGGCCTGGAACGCGAGGCCGGAGGACTTGATCTTGAAGACGAGGATCAGCGGCCGGGACGGGCCGTTCAGGCGAGACGCAGCCGGAGCGCCCGCGCCGTTGGCCGCCGGCTGGGGCTTGACGCCGGCGCCGTTTACCGGGACGCCGTTGGCCGGGCCGCCGTTCGCAGCCACCTCGGCCGCGGGGGCGGGCTCCGCCGGAAGCGGCGAAATCTCGTCAGCGACGAGTTCCTCGATCTCGTGAAGTCCCGCCACCGCAAGGGCATGCGCGACTTCCCGGTCCGTCGTGGACGACCGCACCGACAGGGTTCCCGCGTTCCACTCGATGACCGCGTACTCGTCCTTCTTCTCGATGCGCCGGTGGATGATCGCATCCCGGGCCGTCAATTCGAGCTCCCTCACCTCCCCGTTCCGGTAGATCCTGCGACCCTCGTCCAGCTGGCTGGGCGAGAATGTCTCAGACCAGTCATCCGCGAGCATATCAAACCAATATTCCAGGGAATGTGGCGTGTAGACCCGTTTCGGACCGTGGGTTTGCATTTACCTAAAAGGTCGAACGTAGAGAGCAGCTCCCCTTTCGCGCAACAGTTTTCTCAGGTTATAAAATGTTGCCTATCGAGGCGTTTGCGGCTTGCGCGCCCCCGCGATCGGGGTTGCCGTTGCAGCTCCGAGATCATGACCGACCCACACCAGTTTGCTGATGGGGACAATTCGCCGTCATCACCGTCCGCGGCGCAGGCGTTTTGCAAATCGGGACCGCAGAGCCCCGCGTTTTCCAAGGTGAATGTGACGTTTGCTGGCGCGGCGGTTTTCCGGCTTGCACAGGCCGGAGGATGCAGCTCCTCAATTTAAGATGCCCACGACCCCAAAGAATGGGACCGAACGGCAAGGCTCGGCCGATCCTGCCCTGTACACGGCGGCCGAGGCCGAGCTCCTCGGCAAGCTGGGGACGTCGGCGGCCGGACTCACCTCCGAGCAGGCCGCGGCGAAACTCAGCGAATTCGGGCCGAACTCCGTGGCGAGCGGTGGTCGCCAGTCCTTCCTGGCCGACATCCTCCACCGCTGCAAGAACCCGCTCGTCATCCAGCTGCTTATCATCGCGATCGTCTGCTATATCACGGGCGATCCGACCTCGGCCGGCGTGGTGGGCGGCATGGTCTGCCTGAGCGTCTTCCTCTCGTACTTCCAGGAGACGCGTTCGTCCCGGGCCGTCGAGAAGCTGCAGACCATGGTGAAGACGACCGTCACGGTCGTGCGTGACGGGAAGGAGTCGGACATCCAGCTCGAGGAAGTGGTGCCCGGCGACCTCGTGGTCCTCGCCGCCGGGAGCCTGATCCCCGCCGACCTGCGCGTCCTCACGACGAAGGATTTCTTCGTCAGCCAGTCGGCGCTCACGGGCGAGTCCATGCCGGTCGAGAAGATCGCCGATTCGAACCAGCCCGTGGGCCGGGTGCCCTTCGAGTTCACGAACGCCTGCTTCATGGGCAGCAACGTGCTGAGCGGCTCCGCGCGCGCGGTCGTCGTGACCACGGGCAGCCGCACCTACTTCGGATCTCTGGCGGAGAAGATGCTCTCCAAGCGCGCGCCGACAAGCTTCGACGAGGGCGTGCGCGGCTTCACGTGGCTCATGATCCGCTTCATGGTCGTCATGGTGCTGATCATGTTCTTCGCCTATGGGTTGAGGGACCACCAGTGGCTCGTGGCCCTGCTGTTCGCCCTCTCGGTCGCCGTCGGCCTCACCCCGGAGATGCTGCCGATGATCATGACCGTCTGCCTCTCGAAGGGCGCGCTCATGATGTCCCGGAAGAAGGTCATCGTGAAGCACCTGCACGCGATCCAGAATTTCGGGGCGATGGACGTCCTGTGCACGGACAAGACCGGAACGCTGACCCAGGACCACGTCGTGCTCGAGCGCTACGTCGACGTGACCAACCGCACGAGTGAGGACGTGCTGCGGTATGCGTACATGAATAGCTTCTACCAGACGGGCCTTCGTAACCTGCTCGACCGCGCGATCCTCGCGCACAGCGACCTCGACGTGGAGCGCAATTGCAAGAAGGTCGACGAGATCCCCTTCGACTTCAAGCGGCGCAGGATGTCGGTCGTGATCGACTACGAGGACCGGCACGTCCTGATCTGCAAGGGCGCGGTCGAGGAGGTGATCGGGGCGTGCGTCAACTACCAGGTCGACGACGACGTGAACCCGCTTATCCAGCTGATCCGCGACGACCTTCTCGACGAGTACCGCACGCTGAGCGCCCAGGGCTACAGGGTGCTCGCGATCGCGTACCGCGAGTTCGATCGCACCAAGTCGGTGTTCGCAGTGGCCGACGAGTCGGATCTGATACTGCTCGGTTACATCGCGTTCTTCGACCCGCCGAAGGACACGTCCGCCCGAGCGATCGAGGCGCTCGGCCGCTCCGGCGTCGCGGTCAAGATTCTCACCGGTGACAACGAGCTCGTGACGCGCAAGGTCTGCAACGACGTGGGCATTAAGGTCGCCAAGATCGTCACCGGGCCGCAGTTGGCGGCGCTTGACGAGGCGGCCTTCGGCCGCGAGGTCGCCGAGGGCAATGTGTTCGCCCGTCTGACGCCGGACCAGAAGGAGAAGGTAATCAAGAGTCTCCGGTCCCAGGGCCATGTGGTCGGGTTCATGGGAGACGGCATCAACGATGTCCTCGCGATGAAGGCCGCCGACGTCGGCATCTCGGTCGACACCGCAGTCGACGTCGCGAAGGAGTCCGCCGACATCATTCTGCTCGAGAAGAGCCTCCTCGTCCTCGAGGACGGGATCCTCGAGGGGCGCAAGGTCTTCGGGAACATCATCAAGTACATCAAGATGGGGGCCAGCTCCAACTTCGGGAATATGTTCAGCATGCTGGGCTCGGTGTTCGTCCTGCCCGTCGACCTCCTGCCGATGCTGCCCCTGCAAATCCTGGTCAACAACCTGCTCTACGACTTCTCGCAGGTCGGGATCCCGCTAGACCACGTCGACCAGGAGTACCTGGACAAGCCCAGGCGCTGGAACATCAAGAGCATCCAGAACTTCATGTTCTTCGTGGGCCCGATCAGCTCGATCTTCGACTACGGGACCTGGTTCCTCATGCTGTACCTCTTCGGATGCGCGGCATTCGGGAACGCCGACACGCCCGACGCGGTGAAGGGGCACCTGGAGAAGCTCTTCCACAGCGCGTGGTTCGTCGAGTCGATCGTGACCCAGACGCTCATCGTTCACATCATCCGCACGCGGCGCATACCCTTCATCCAAAGCCGCGCCAGCCCGACCATGCTGCTCACCACGATAGGCATCATGGCGATCGGGATCGCCCTGCCCTTCACGGCCGTCGGCCGCTACCTCGGGTTCGTGGCTCTCCCCGCGTCGTTCTTCCTCTGGCTGCTCCTTTTCGTGGTGACCTACAGCGTCCTCACCCACATCGTGAAGACCTTGTTCTACCGGCGTTTCGGCACGGACTGAACCGACTAAGCCATGCGCAGCATACTCACCGCACTCCAGGACGGGCGCCTTTTCGAACTTCCGGAGGGCGCGTCGAAGGAACGCGTCCTCGGATTCCTCGCCCGGATCCTCGACGCGAACCCCAACATCGAGGCCGGCATCGAGGTGATCGAGGAGATCACGCTTCGGGAGAAGGAGTGCAACACGGGAATCGGGATGGGCGTCGCTGTCCCGCACGTGCGGGCGCACCGCGAGGAGGGCGAGCTCTTCTGCGCGATCGGATGGTCCTCTCAGGGGATCGCCTACGACGCCCCGGACGGAATCGCGGTCCACCTCGTGGTGATGTACTACATCCCGGGCTCGCAGAAGAACGTCTACCTCAAGGAGGTCTCCACCCTGGTCAAGGCGATGCGCAAGAGCGGCGGCATGGAGCCGATCGCCAAGGCCCCCGACCTGAACGCCGTCCGCAATCTCCTGCTCGACTGGGTGAGCTCCGTGCTCGGGGACGCGGGCCCGGAGTCCGTCGCCCGGATGATCAAGCTCGAGGTGAGGCAGTCCCAGACGGCCGAGCCCGTGCCGGTGCACCCCCAGGTCGCGGCGCCAGCGGCACCGGGCCCGCTGCCCGCGGCGCTGGCGATCGACGGCCATGTGGCCATCTTCTCGGTCCTCGTGGCTCCGCCAAGCAGCCCCTTCGTGCTGGCCGCGGATGCCGGGTTGGTCGCAGCGATTGAGAAGGATGCGGGCCTCGCGCAGAGCCTCGCAGTGGCGGCGCCGTTCTCCTACGGCCGCCAGCGGGTTTTTGTCACGGGTCTTACGGCGTATTCGGGGGGGCGCATCCTCTACCAATGTGTGGCCATTCCGGATAATGCGCCCATTTCGGACTTGTCCAAAACGTAACACGTTCGACACGCAATTGGCACACACCGCGTGCACATTGGAGTGCGTAAACCACGCATTCCGTGAAACTCGCGATTGTCACTGAGACATTTCCCCCCGAAATCAACGGGGTGGCGATGACCTTTGGTGTCATTGCCAACGAGCTCGGCCGGCGCGGACATTCGGTTGCGGTTTACAGGCCTTGGCGGCGCGACCTGAGGGAGCACGCGGACGGGCAGGCCTTCGTCCAAGTGCCCATGCCCGGCCTTCCGATTCCCGGTTATCCCCTGCTTCGTCTCGGCCTTCCGGCGGGCGGTGCGCTTAGGCGCGCATGGACGGCCGAAAGGCCTGGCCTCGTTCATGTTGCGACAGAGGGCCCCCTCGGCCTGTCCGCCGTGAGGACCGCCCGCTCCCTCGGGATCCCGGTGACGTCGAGCTTCCACACAAACTTCCACGCCTACACCCGGCACTACAGGATCTCGCTCCTTAGGGACGCCGCGCTCGCGTGGCTGCGCCACGTCCACAACCTGACGAGCCGCACGTTCGCCCCCACGGCGGAACTCTGCAACGAGCTCTCCGGAATGGGGTTCAAGAACCTCGCCGTGCTGTCACGGGGGGTCGATACGCGCCAGTTCCGGCCGGAACGGCGGTCGAGCGCCCTGCGCGCCGAGTGGAAGGCAGGCCCGATCGATCCCGTCGTGATCCACGTGGGCCGGATGGCGGCCGAGAAGAACTATCCCCTGCTCTTCCGCGCGTACGCCGCCATGAAGGAGGCCAATCCCGCCTGCCGCTTCGTGCTCGCAGGCGAGGGCCCGCTCAAGCGCTCGCTGATCAAGGCCCATCCGGACTGCGTCTTCGCGGGCTTCTTCTCGCGCGACGAGATCGGCCGCTACTACGCGTCCGCCGACATCTACATCCACGCGAGCCTCACCGAGACCTTCGGCAACGTGCTCACTGAGGCGATGGCGAGCGGCCTGGCCTCGGCCGGGTTCGACTACGCCGCGGCCCGTGTCTTCATCAGGGACGGCGAGAGTGGACTCACGGCTCCGTGCGACGAGCCCGACAGGCTCGTCGCGGCGGCCGTCAGGCTCGCGACCGACCCCGCGTTCAGGAACCGGCTTCGGATAGCCGGGCGGGCGGCGGTCGAGGCCCAGTCCTGGGAGAAGGTGATCACGCGATTCGAGGCTGAGCTTGAGGCGGCGGCGGGTGTTACGCGCACGTCCGCCGGGCAAACGCCGGTTCTCGTCTGAACATGCGGCCGCGAATCCTGATAATGACCGCGGCGTACGGCGAGGGCCACAACGCCGCGGCCAACGCCCTTGCAACCGCGTTCAACGACGACGTCCCGGGGACCGCGCTGGTGGTCGACGTCTTCGCGCTGTCGTGCCCGCGCCTCAACGCCCTCATCCGCAGGGCGTACCTGGCCACGATCAACGGTACGCCGCGCCTCTGGAGGCACGCCTACGCCTGGATGGACCGCCCGGGCTTCATGACGAGCGGCGTCAGGATGCTCGGGCCGCAGATGAGGATGCTTGAGGCGATCATCGCGCGCGAGCGCCCGGCCGCGATCTGCAGCACGTTCCCCGCGTACGCGGCGCTCTTCAAGAAGCTCGCCCGCGAGGGGCGCTTCGCCATCCCGCATTTCAACATTGTGACCGACTCGATCAGCATCAACTCGGTGTGGTGGCGCCCGGGCTGCGACGGCTGGTTCGTGCCGAACGAGGATTCGGCCGAGGTGATGAGGGCCGCGGGCGTCGACCCCTCGCGTCTCCACGTGACCGGGTTCCCCGTCACGCCGTACTTCAGGAAGAACGAGGGCATCGTGACACGGCCCGAGCTCTCCACGGGGACCGCCCCGCGGGTGCTCTACATCGTCAATTCGGGGACGCGCAACGCCGAGGCGACGGCGCGGCTCCTCCTGGCTGAGGGGGACTGGGAAATCACGTGCACCGTGGGCCGCGACGAGTCCCTGCGCGCGAAGCTCCTCGGCCTCGCGGCCCAGAGGAGCCGCAGGGCCGAGATCCTCGGCTGGACCGACCAGATCCCGAGGCTCCTCATGACGCACCACGTTGTCGTCAGCAAGGCGGGCGGCGCGACGACCCAGGAGGCCATCGCCGCGCGCTGCCCGATGGTGGTCAACCAGGTCGTGCCGGGCCAGGAGGAGGGAAACTGCGAGCTTTTGCTGCGCCACGGCGCGGGGGCCCTCGCCACCACGCCCGAGGCCGTCCTCGCCGCGCTTCGCGCGGCGTTTGGCGACGGAGGGCGGGGCTGGAGCGCCTACCGCTCTGCGCTCGAGCCCATGGCCCGGCCCGACGCCGCGCGCACCATCGCGGCGCAAGTCCTTTCACTTGTGAACGGGGGGGCCGGGCAGTCCCGCGCGGGCCTCTCCGCGGCACTGCGATGAATCTCAGGTTCGTCTTCAACCCGCGCTCCGGCAGGCCCCGCCGAAACGCCCCCATCCTGCCCATGCTGCGGGACTTCATCGCGGCGCGCGCGCTCGACGCCGACCTCGTTTGCACGGAGGGCCCGGGACACGCCACGGAGATCGCGCGGGACGCGGTGACCGCAGGCTGCCTGCGGGTCGTCGCCGTCGGCGGCGACGGGACCGTCAACGAGGTCGCGCAGGCGTTGATCCACACGCCTGCGGCCATGGGCCTCGTCCCCTGCGGGTCGGGCAACGGACTCGCCCTGCACCTCGGGCTGCCGAAGGCCTTCGCCGAGGCCCTCGAGCTTGCGACCGGGACCTCGGGGCGGATGGCCGAGCTCGACACGGGCAGCGCCAACGGCCTGCCGTTCGTGAATGCGATGGGCCTCGGCCTCGACGCCGACGTCGCCCGGCGCTTCAACCGCCTCATGCGCCGCGGCCTGTCGGCCTACACGCGCACCGCGCTGGCCGCCTTCTTCAGCCGCTCAACCGAGCGCTGCCACGTCAGCGTCGGGGGGCACCGTGAGACGATCGACGCCCTGCTGATCGCGGTCGCCAACTCCGACCAGTACGGCAACAACGCCAGGATCGCGCCGCGCGCCCGCGTGGACGACGGGGTTCTCGACCTGGTGGCGGTGCGCCCGGTGGGCCTCTTCTCGGCGTGCGTCCTCGGGGCGCAGCTCTTCCTCGGCGGGATCGACCGCAACCCCCGCGCCCGCCGCCTCAGGGGAGCGCGGTTCCTGATCGAGAGGCCGGCCGCGGGCATCATCCACACCGACGGCGAGACCCACATGGCGGCGGCCACGCTCGAGGTCCTCGTGCGGCCCCGCAGCCTGAGGCTCGTCGTGCCCGCGGACTGCACCGCGGCGGCGCGCATCGAGGACCGGCCGGCGACCGCCTTCGCCCTGCAGCTGCCGTGAAAAGACTCCGCGTACGCACCGTCATCCTCTCCGACGTCCACCTGGGCACCGTCGACTCCAAGGTCGCGGAGGTGAACCACTTCCTGCGCCATGTGCGCTGCGAGAGGCTCATCCTGAACGGGGACATCATCGACGGCTGGCAGCTCAAGCGTGGCGGCCAGTGGACCAAGGCGCACACGCACTTCATCCGAATCGTGCTCAAGATGCTGGAGAAGCGCGACACCCAGATCGTCTACCTGCGGGGCAACCACGACGACATCCTCGCGAAGTTCCTCCCGCTCGAATTCGAGAACCTCCTGGTGGTCGATGAGTACCTCCACGAGGGGATAAAGGGCAGGTACCTCGTCCTCCACGGCGACGTCTTCGACACGGTGACGAAGAATTTCGTGTTCCTCGCCCACCTCGGCGACTGGGGCTACCACATGCTGCTCATGATCAACCGGGCCTACAACGTGTGGCGCTCGTGGCGCGGCCTCGAGTACTGGTCCCTGAGCCGGGCGATCAAGGCCCGGGTGAAGTCCGCGGTGAGCCACGTCTCGAAGTTCGAGGAGCACATCGCCGAGCTCGCGCGCACCCGGGGATGCTGCGGCGTGATGTGCGGCCACATCCACACGCCCGCCGACAAGATGCTCGGCGACATCCACTACCTGAACTCCGGGGACTGGATCGAGTCGCTCACCGCGATCGTCGAGCATTGGGACGGCACCTACCAGTTGATCGAGTATTCGGACTTCGTGAAGCAGTTCCCGTTCCCGGACGAGGACGCCGCACCCGAGGAGCAGGCGCCGGGCGCAGTCCCGGAGGCCGCGCCGAGGTTCCAGGACGAGCATAGCGAGAGCCCCGTGATCTGACGGCTGGGTTGACAGGGGCCGCCCGGCGTCTCGTCTTTGGCCAACGTGCCGGAACGCGAAAAGATCCTTGTGGCGATGTCGGGGGGCGTGGACAGCTCCGTGGCCGCCCTCCTCCTAAAAGGGCAGGGCCTCGACGTCTCGGGCGCCTACATGAAGAACTGGATCAACGAGGACGGGGTCGTCGGCAACTGCCCCTGGAGGGAGGACATCGAGGACGCCCGCCGGGTCGCCGAACAGGTGGGGATCCCGTTCCAGGTCGTGAACCTGATGGGGGACTACCGCGAGAAGGTGGTCCAGTATCTCCTCGACGGGTACGCCCGCGGGCTGACGCCGAACCCGGACATCATGTGCAACCGCGAGATCAAGTTCGGTGTGTTCCGCTCCTGGGCGCTCGCGAACGGCTTCACCGCCGTCGCCACCGGGCACTACGCCCGCCGCCGCGAGACCGCCCCGGGCGCGGTCGAGCTGCTCGAGGGCGCGGACGCGAACAAGGACCAGTCCTACTTCCTCTGCCTCCTCGGCCAGGAGCAGGTCCGCAGGGCCCGCTTCCCGATCGGCGACCTCCAGAAGCCCGAGATCCGGCGCATCGCCGCGCAGGCCGGCCTCGCCACGGCCGCCAAGAAGGACAGCCAGGGCATCTGCTTCATCGGCGACGTCCGGATGGGGGACTTCCTGCGCGCGTATGTGCCCGACAGGCCGGGCCCGATTCTCCGGGCGTCGGACGGGCGCGAGCTCGGCCGCCACCGCGGACTGCACTACTTCACGCTCGGGCAGCGCCGGGGCATCGGCGTGCCGTCCAACGCCGAGAACGAGCGCTACGTCGTCGTCGGCAAGCGCGCCGCCGACACTGCGCTCCTCGTGGAGTTCGACCATCCCGACGCGCCCGGACTCTTTCAGACCGAGGTCCGGGTCCATTCGCTCAGCTGGACCGGCGAGCCCGTGACCGCAGCAACGCGGCTTGAGGGCCGGGTCCGCTACCGGGATCCGCGGGTCGGCCTCTCCTTCGAACCCGAGGGGGACCGCGCCGCCCGGGTCCGCTTCGAGGCCCCCCAGCGGGCGCTGGCGTCGGGCCAGGTCCTCGCGCTCTACAACGGTCCCCGGCTCCTCGGAGGAGGCGTTTATGTCTAGCTCTAGCCCGCGGAGGCCACCGCGAGTGCCACGGCCAGTGCGACAAGGACGGCCCCCATGGCCCGGTCTATCCAGTGGCCGCCCCGCAGGAACGCGCTGCGCACGTCCTCCCGGGTGAGAAAGACGGAGACCATCGTGAACCAGGCCATCGTGCTGGCCGACATCCACAGCCCGTAGCCCCCCTGGACGACCCTGGGGGTCGCCGGGTCGATGACCGATGCGAAGATCGCCACAAAGAAGAGCGTGACCTTCGGGTTGAAGACGTTCGTGAGGAAGCCCGTCGTCCACGCGGCGCGTGGAGACGGCTCGGAGGGGCGGGACAGCTCGGCCTGCGCGGCGGCCGGCGCCTCCCCCATCCCGCGGCGCGGCCCGCTCATGAGCCCCTTCACCCCGATCCAGGCGAGGTACCCGGCGCCCACGAACTTCACCACCGTGAAGGCGACCGGGTTGGTCCTGAGCAGGATCCCGATCCCCAGCACCGCGTAGGTGACGTGCACGAGGATCGCGCTGCCGATGCCGATCGAGGTCCAGACGGCGGCCCGCCTCCCGTGCGCGATGCTCTGGCGCACCACCATCGCGAAATCCGGGCCGGGGCTGGCGACGGCGAGCAGGTGCGCCACCGCGACCTTTAGGAACTGCGCCCAGTAGGGGTGCACGGCCGACGCTAGGGCGCCAGGTCCTTGAGCGCCGGGTCGGCCATCATCTTCTCGAGCCCGTTGGATTCGACGAAGCTGCGGAGCCTGCGGTCGTCCGGGTACTTCGAGCGGGCCTTCTCGACGCAGGACCTGGCCTCGTCCGACCGGCCGAGGAGCACGAGCACGTACGCCTCGCGGATCACAAGGACGGCGTTCGCCGGCCCGGCCTTCAGCGTGTCCTTGTACGCCGCGAGCGCGGACTTGTAGGCGCTCCGGGCGCCGCCCGGGTTGTGCAGGCGCATCCGGACGACGCCGAGGCTCACCCAGGTGTCGCCCTCGTCCGGGCAGAGCTCGGTCGCCTTTGCGTAAAGCCCTTCGGCCCGGGCCCAGTCCTTGAGCGTCAGCGCGAAGTTCGCCTCGCTCACGTCGTTGGCGGCCTCGTCCCGCTCCAGGGGCGTGATCACCCTCTGGCGGCAGCCCGCGAGAAGGAGTGCCGCCGCCAATACCAGGGCCGGCCGGAAGTTCATCACAGGTCCGGCGGAACGGTAGAAATGGCCTCCTCGAGCGTCGAGAGGCCGTCCTTCACCTTGATGAGGCTGTCCTGGTGGAGCGTCTTCATGCCCTGGCGCTGCGCGATCTTCTTCAATTCCGCGGTCTCCATCTTCTTGTTGATGCCCTGGATCAGCTCCTCGTTGGTGATCATCAGCTCGTGGATGCCGACGCGCCCGCGGTAGCCGCTCCCGTTGCATTTCGGGCAGCCCTTCGGGTTGTGCTTGAAGATCTGCCCGCTCCAGCCGATCGCCTTCTCGAGGATCTCCTTCTCGCGGCCCTTCGCCTCGTACGGGATCCGGCACTGCTTGCAGACACGGCGCATCAGGCGTTGGGAGCAGACGCACAGGATCGAGGACGAGATCATGAACGGCTCGATGTCCATGTCCGTGAGGCGGGCGATCGTGGAGGGGGCGTCGTTCGTGTGCAGGGTGGACAGGAGCAGATGGCCCGTGAGCGCGGCCTCGATGGCGATCTCCGCCGTTTCGACGTCTCGAATCTCACCGACGAGGATGATGTCGGGGTCCTGCCGCAGGAAGGACCGCAGCGCCGTCGCGAACGTGAGGCCGATCTGCCGGTGCATCTGCATCTGGTTGATGCCGGGCAGCGTGTATTCGATCGGGTCCTCGGCCGTGCGGATCACGATGTCGGGGGTGTTGATCTCGTTGAGCGCCGAGTAGAGCGTCATCGACTTTCCCGAGCCGGTCGGCCCGCAGTGCAGGATCATCCCGTAGGGCTGGCGGATGCAGTCGCGGTACTTCCCGAGGTTCTCCTCCGTGAAGCCGAGCGACGTCAGGGGAAGGGTCGACTTCTGCTTGTCTAGGATACGCATGACCACGCCCTCCCCGTGGTTGAGGGGCGCCGTGGACACGCGCAGGTCGAGGTCCAGGTTCTTCTTCGTGTACTGCTTGAAGACGATGCGCCCGTCCTGGGGGAGCCGCCGCTCCGAGATGTCCAGGTTGCACATGATCTTGAGCCTTGCGACGAGGGCCGGCCCGACCTTCACGGGCAGCCGCAGCTTCTCCTGGCAATTCCCATCGACCCGGTACCTGACGATGACGTCCTTCTCCTGGGGCTCGATGTGGATGTCGCTCGCCCCCGCGAAATAGGCGTCCTCGATGATCCGGTTGCCGAGCTGGATAATGGGGCCCGACTCCTCGTTGACGTCGGTGTCCTTGATGATGTCGCCCTCGCCGGCGGCCCCGTACTCGGCGCCGATCTGCTGGACGACGTCCTCGAACCCGGCGGACCGGTCGTTCGCCTTGCTGAACTTTTCCTTGATGTCCTTCTCGCGGGCGAGGAGGCGCACCACGCGCTTGCCCGTCATCTCCTGGATCTTGGCAGGGAGCGTGACCTCGAAGGGGTTCGCGAAGGCGACGAGGAGCAGGTCGCCGACCTGCCCGACCGGCAGGACCAGGTTCTCCTGGCAGAAGTCCTGGGGTATCCGCTCGAAGGTCGACGTCGCGATCTTGTAGCGCGCGACGTTGAACGGGGCGAGGCCGAGGGCCCGGCCCTTCGCGACCAGGCACTGGAAGGCGGTGATCTTGTAGTCCTCCTGCAGCAGCCGGTCGAGCGCGTCGCCGTTGAGGTCCTGGGGCCGGGCCGCTATCGCGTCGCGCTGCTCCGCCGTCAGCCGGCCCATCGCGATGAGCTTGGCCACGATCAGGGACTGGACTTTTCCTAGTGGCATCTGAGGGGGCGGGTCAGGCGGAGCGCGCGACGGGCGCCTGCGCCGTCGGCATGGGCGGGTTGGTCTGGGGGACGGGAGCGGCCGGTGCCGCCGCCGGCTCGCCGGCGATCGGGAACGGGGCCTTGGAGCTCGTCGGGCTTCCGATGCGGTCCAGGTGCTCTGCGATGCCCTCAAGCGTCGTCCCGAACCAGAGGATGGGCCCTTCGTAGTGCTTCTCCCAGTAAGTGCGCACGGCCGGGCTCAGGTAGTACGCCGAGGCGATGAACGTGAAGTCCTCCTCCTGGTCGAAGGGCACCGACCAGGTCGCCCAGCAGGCGTCCATGTCCAGGCCCTTCTTCGTGTCGTCGGGGGGATCGTATCCCCGCAGGTCGACCAGGCCCAGGCCCTCGGTCTCCACAAGGTGTTGCAGGACATCCTCCTCCCGGATGACCTTCAGCTCATAGGCAAGGACGCCGAGGACGGTGGCCTGGCGGGGCTGGTTCGTCGCGATGATGTCGAGCAGCCGCTCGTTCGCCTTCTCCAGGTCCTCTATCTTCACAAGGTTGTGCTCGACCAGCCCGGCGCCAAGCAGCCGGTTGGCTCGCATCATCAGCGAGCGGTTCTCGGGCGACATTGTGGGTCCTGTGGCCAAGGTTCCTGTAGTATGTGTCACGCGGCTGCGGCTGGCGACACCTTTTCCTTTCGGCGAAGGGCGCTCACCCGACTCAGCAGCTCCGTCTTTAACTCCTCCAGCCCCGTGCCTTCAAGGCATGAAATTTCAAGGGCGTCCACCCTGAAGCGGCGCTTGAACTTTCTCAGGTTCGCGGGCGCGGCGGGCAGGTCCATCTTGTTGGCCGCCACGAGCCTCGCCTTCTTCAGAAGCGACGGATCGTAAAGCTTCAACTCGTTGAGCAGCTGGCGGTAATCTTCCCCGGGGTCGCGTCCGTCGTTGCCGGCCATGTCGACGATGATCAGGAGCACGGCGCAGCGCTCCACGTGCCGCAGGAACCGGTGCCCGAGCCCGCGGTTCTCGCTCGCCCCCTCGATCAGCCCCGGGATGTCGGCGAGAAGCAGGCGCCGGTCGCCCCGGACCTCGTCCGGGAATTCGATCACTCCGATCTGGGGGTGCAGGGTCGTGAATGGGTACGCCGCCGTCTTTGGATGGGCCTTCGTGATGGCGTTGGTGAGGGACGACTTGCCCGCGTTCGGGAAGCCCACCAGCCCCACGTCGGCGATCGACTTGAGGACGAGGCGGTACTCGCCCCGCTCGCCCGCCTGACCGGGATTGGCGCGGCTCGGCGCCCGGTTCGTCGAGGTTTTGAAGTGGGTGTTTCCCCAGCCGCCGTTGCCCCCCTTGCAGAGGACGACGCGCTGGCCGTCCAGGATAAGCTCGGCCACGACCTTGCCGGTCGCCACATCGGTGACGATCGTCCCCAGGGGCAGCCGCAGCTCGGCGTCGCGCCCCTCCTTGCCGTTGCAGTCCTTCCCGAGCCCGTGCTCTCCGCGGCCCGCCTTCCAGTGCGGCTTGAACTTGAAGTCCACCAAGTTGTTCGTGTCGTGCGAGCCGACGAGGACGACGTCGCCGCCGGCCCCCCCGTCGCCGCCGTTGGGCCCTCCCCAGGGCTCGTATTTTTCACGGCGGAAGGAGACGCAGCCGCGCCCGCCGTCGCCGGCAGTGGCCTTTATGACGCATTCATCGACAAACATGGGTGCAGCCTACCTATATGCGCCTCGGGATCAAATCGCGATCTTGATCCCCTTGCGCAGGTAGGTCGGCACGTCCAGGTCCTGCCCGTCGAAAAGGTTGCGGTCGGTGCGCTCGAACTGCCCGCGGCTCTCGACCTCGCCGAAGCCGAACTCGTCCTGCTTCGCCTTCTGGGCCGGGGTCGTGGGCGCCTCCTGCGGGGCGGCCGCGGGGCCCTCCTGGCCCTGTGCCTGCTCCTCCGGGTGCGCCGCCAGGCGCATCCGCGCGGGCGCCGGGCGCCGGACGCCGGGGCCGCGGGTGCCCATGTCGCTCGCCCCCAGCACCGAGATCTCGACCCGGCCCTGCATCGCTTCGTCAATCACCGCCCCCATGATGATGTGCGAGTCGCGCCCGAACTGCTCGGCGATCGCCGTCATGATCACGTTCACCTTCGGAAGCGTCAGGTCGGTCCCCCCCGTGATGTTGACCAGCAGCCGGTCCGCCTTCCTGGAGAACTCGGGCGTGTGGAGCAGCGGGCAGAGCTTGAGGTCGGCAATCGCCTCCTCGGCCGCGTTCTCGCCCGCGCCCTCGGCGAGGCCGAAAAGCGTCTTGGCGCCGCGGTTCTGGAAGGCCTGGCGCAGCGTCGCGAAGTCCACGTTGATGAGCCCCGTCCTCGAGAGCATCGACCAGATGGACTTCACGCCCCTGCCGATCCACTCGTCGGCGCGGGCGAAAGAGTCGAGGACGGTCTCGTTGTCGGCCGCCTCCTGCAGGAGGATGTCGTTCGGCAGCGGGATGACTGCGTCGCACGCCCTCCTGAGCGCGGCGAGCCCCTCCTCGGCCTGCTTGAGCCGGCGGCCCCCCTCGAAGCTGAACGGGAGCGTCACGAAGGCGATCACGAGGGCCCCCTCCGCGGACGCGATCTCGGCCACGATCGGCGAGGCCCCCCCGCCGGTCCCGCCGCCCATGCCGGCGATGATGAAGACCAGGTCGCAATCCTTCACCACCTTCGCGATCTTCTCGCGATCGTCCTCGGCGGCCTGCCGCCCGAGGTCGGGGTCGCCGCCCGCCCCGAGGCCGCGCGTCGTGCCCATCCCGATCAGGACCTTGTCCTGGACGGGCGAGCTCGCCAGGGCCTGGCTGTCCGTGTTCACGACGGCGAGCTGCAGGCGCTCGAGGCTCTCCATCTTCAGGCGGTCGACGGCGTTGGACCCCGCCCCGCCGACGCCCACCAGCTTGATGGCGACGTTGCGGTCGCAGAGGGCCTGGGGCTCAAGGGGAAGTTCGTTCGGGTTCACGTTGGTGCGAAGAGGCGCGACACGTTGTGCAGGAACCCTCCCTTGCGCCGCGTCGCGGCGGCGTTGTCGCTGAGCGAGCTGACGCCGTAGTAGAGGATGCCGAGCGCCGTGTGGTATCCCGGGTCCCGGAGGTTCTCGTTGACCCATGTGGGTGCCTCGCCGAGGCGTGCCGAGGTGCCGAACACCTTGGACGCGCACTCCACGAGCGCGGGCATCTTGGCGGCGCCCCCGGTCAGGACCACGCCCCCGGCGCAGGCCTCCGGGGAGAACGCGTGGCCCAGCCGCCTTTTCACGACGTCCAGGAGCTCCCACGCACGCGCCGCGGTGACGCTCTCGATCGCGTGCCGCGAGAACTGCCGGTCGCCGATGGCGAAGTTCCCGTCCAGCCAGACCTTCTCGCCCTTGTCGCGCGCCTGGGAGACGGCGCGCCCGAAGCGCAGCTTCAGCTTCTCGGCCTGGCCCTCGGTGAGCCTGAGCCCGATGCTCAGGTCGTTGGTGAAATGGGCCCCTCCCACCGCGAGGACACCCGTCGTGTGGGGCGCGCCGTTGCGGTAGAGCACGTAGTCGGTCGTCCCCGCGCCGATGTCGATCGCCAGCACGCCGTTCTGGCGCTCCTCCATGCTCGTCACCATGTGCCCGGATGCCAGGCTCGAAAGGACGAGCTCGCGTACCTCGAGGTTGAAGCCCCGGATGACGTGGATGTTGTCGGCAAGCCGCTGCTCCTGCCCGTGCACGGTCCAGTAGCCGACCTCGAGCTTCTGGCCCACCAGGTTCTCCGGGGACGTCGGGACCAGCCGCCCGTCGACCCGGAACGGCCTGCGGATGTTGTGGACCACCATGCGGCCGAGCGGAAGGTCCTTGGCCTTCGCGAGGTCGCAGACGGTCCTGATGTCATCCATCTCGATCATGTTGTCAGCCGCCTTAACGTTGACGGAGGCCTCGTTGTAGAATCCCTCGAGGTGGCCCCCGGTCTGCGCCAGGTAGACATGGTCGATCCGCTCGTTGGCGTCGCGCTCGGCGATCTCCAGGGCGTTGTGCGTGCACTCGGTGGCGGCCCGGAAGTCCACGACCGAGCCCTTGATGACGCCCCGGGACGTGCTCTCGCCGCAGCCGATGATGGCGATCTCGCGGCCGGTGTACTCGCCGACGAGCGCGGTGATCTTGGAGGTTCCGATTTCGACGGCGCCTATGAAGGTGGTCTTAGAGCTCACGGTGGGTGTCTGCGCGGAGGCTGGAGAACGCCGGGAAGGCGATGACCGGGTTCGACGATCCCGGGGCCACCGCAGTGTTGACCGGGGGCTCGGAGAGCGCCGGGGCCGCCTTTCCGTAGGCGACTGGCACCTGCGAGCCGAGGGCGAGATTCACCTCACGCAGGGGCCGCGTTGGGTCCGTCGAATCGTCGACGAGGAGGTCCAGCCGGGCGATCTGCCTCAGGTAGTCCTCCCGTGTCCCGAAGACGACCCTCATGCCGTCGCGCGTGCGCACCTCAATCTCGCCGTCCGACGCCAAGCGGGCCATCGAGATGACCTGCCAGCTGCGGTAAAGGTTCTCCGCCTCGAGCTTGGCGGCGCCGAGCAGGTCCGAGACCGCCCTCATGCCGCCTATCGGGACAAACGATCCGCCGGAGCGCACGAGCCGGACGCCGTCGAGCCAAGGCAGCGTGGCCTCCATCGCCGGGTCGAAGCCCTTGCCCGCGAAGGCGACCCCGTCCCTGGAGACGAGCAGCATCGCGGGGGTGCCGCCTGCCGCCTGGGCCATCAGCCTCGCGACGGGCGACCTCTCGGAGATGCGCACGGTGAGCCGGTCGGGGAAATTCCGGGCGATCGCCGCGGAGCTCACCTGGGCGTCCGCGAGCACCCTCAGGCGAAGCTCGTTCAAGTCGAGGCCCATGAGCGTCGCGTCCTGGGGTATGGCGAGGGTGCGCGCCAGCCAGTTCTGGTCGAGGACCCCGTCCGTCACGAGGACAAGCCTGCGGACGCGGTCGGACTTCGCCGCCGAGGGCATCGAGTCGGGGTTCTCGCGGAGCACGGCCGCCATCTCCCATGCGCCCCAGGCCACGGTGCCGGCGGCCAGGACGCCAAGGATCGCGCGCGTCACCCCCATCGCGAGGCGCCGGCGCCCCTCGCGCGACATTGCGCGAGGCCTCACCTCCTGGGGAATCTCCCTCCAGGAACGGGTCTCGGGCATGGTATGGGTGTCTTTGCTCATGGACGGCGCGAGGCATTGCCGAGACGAAAACGCTCCACCGCGGGCAGCACCATCTCCCTGACCAAGGCCGCGAAATCCAGTCCCGCGCATCGAGCGCACATCGGCAGCAGGCTCGTGTCCTTCATGCCAGGAAGCGTGTTGATTTCGAGCAAAAACGGCTCGCCCTTCGCGGAAACCATGAAGTCCACGCGCGCGTAGTCGCGGCACCCGCACGCGGCGAAGGCCGTCTCCGCCGCGCGCCGGACCTCGGCGTCGAGCGCCCCGTCAAGGGGCGCCGGGGCGACGTACTCGGTCGAGCCCTTCGTGTACTTGCTCGCGTAGTCGTAGACGCCGGACCTTGGCCGGATCTCGACGGTGCCCAGGGCGCGGCCCCTGAGGATGCCCACGGAGAGCTCCCTGCCCTCGATCCTGCGCTCGGCGATCCAGCGTCCGGCGGTGATCGAGCCGAGCGCCGCCTCGAGCCCGGCGCGGTCCCCGACCAGGTGCAGGCCGACGCTGCTGCCCTCGCTGTTGGGTTTGACGACGATGCTCGTGCCCAGCCGCCCCTCCACGTCCGCGGCCGCGGGCTTCGAAGCCGCGTCAAACGCGATCCCGTCGACGACCGGCACGCCGTGCCCGGACACCGTCCGCTTGGTGAGCGCCTTGTCCATCGTGAGCGCGCTCGAGGCGGCGTCGCAGCCGGCGTAGGCGCCGCCGACCGCGTCGAGCAGGCGCTGCATGCCCCCGTCCTCGCCAAAGGTCCCATGGAGCGTCGAGAACACGACGTGCCGGGCGGGATCGTAGCCGTCGGGAAGGGCGTTGGCCACAACGGGGAACAGCCGCGTCGTGAACGACCGAGCGAGCGCGAGCGCGCAGGCCGCGCCGGATCCCGTCGACACCTCCTTCTCGGAGGAGGTTCCCCCCGCAAACACGGCGACCACGGGCGAGTTCACAGGACGTCCCTCCAGTCCTTCCCGTAGAGGAGCACCTCCAGCTCCAGGTCCACTCCCCTTGCCTTGCTTACCTCGGCCCGCACGCGCCTTACGAGCTCGAGCACGTCGGCGCTCGTCGCGTTCCCGCGGTTGATGACGAAGTTCGCATGGACCAGGGAGACCTCGGCGCCCCCCACCCGGGTTCCCTTCAGCCCGCACGCGTCGATCAGGCGCCCCGCCGAGTCCCCCGGCGGGTTCTTGAACATGCACCCCGCGCTCGGCTCCCTGGGCTGGGTCTCGTGGCGCCTGCGCCGGAAATCCTCGATCTTCCGGCCCACGGACTGCGCGTCGGTCCGGGACGCCGGGTGAAGGACGGCCCCGAGCGCGATGCTCTCGCGCAGGTCCGCGCACTCGCGGTAGTCGACCTTCACCGCGTCGCGGGGCACGTTGCTGACGGCGCCGTCGGCCGACATGAGCCTGACCTCGTCGACGATGTCGAAGATCCAGCCGCCCATGGCGCCGGCGTTCATCCTGAGGGCGCCCCCGACGCTCCCGGGGATCCCCTCGAGGAATTCGAAGCCCCCGAGGCCCGCCGCGGCCGCGAGGCCGCACAGGTTCTTGAGCCGGAGCCCGGCGCCCACCCGCACCCTGCCGTCGGGGAGCGTCTCGAAGCCGGACCATGATCTATGGGAAAGGGTAACGATGAGCCCCTCGACGCCCTCGTCGGGCACGAGGATGTTGGAGCCGCGGCCGAGTACGTAGACGGCGGCCCCGTCCTTTCTCGCCTCGGCGAGGAGCGTGCGCAGGTCCTCCTCGGTCGCCGGCTCGGCGAACAGCCGCGCGGCACCCCCGACCCGTAGCGTGGTCTTGGCGGCGAGCGGCTCCTCCCGGGTCAGCACCGTGGCGCGGGATAGCGCCGGGCGGACCCTTTCGGCGAAGCGGTCCCAGCGCAGCGAGCGCGCCGCGCCCTGCTTCACCGCGTCCACCCACGCCCGGGCCGTCTGGTCGATGTCCCCAGCCCCGACAAAGGCGACCAGATCCCCCGGCCTCGCCTCCTGCAGCAGCGCGGGAATGCAGGCCAGCCCGTGGCCCGGCAGGTAGCTGACGGGGAGCGCGGGAGCCCCCCTCTTGAGCTCGGCGTACACGTCGGCCGTCGTGCCGCCGGAGACGGGGGCCTCCCCGGCCGGATACACGTCGAGGAGGTGGACCAGGTCCGCGAGCGCCAGCGACGCCGCGAACTCGGCCTTGAAACGGGCCGTGCGGCTGTGCCGGTGGGGCTGGAACACGGCGATCAGCCTGCCGCCGGGCGCCAGCCGCCCCCTGAGGCTCGGAAGGAGCGCGCGGATCTCCGCCGGGTGGTGCGCGTAGTC
This sequence comes from Opitutaceae bacterium, assembly GCA_003164715.1. GTDB lineage: Bacteria > Verrucomicrobiota > Verrucomicrobiia > Opitutales > Opitutaceae > Palsa-1447. The sequence goes on from PLTZ01000012.1 coordinate 23,631, forward strand.
CTCGATCACGGTGAGGCCGCCCTCCTCAAGGAGCACCGCCTGGCGCCTTCGCACGCCCGGGTAGTGCGCGAGCGATCCCCTTGCGGGCTCGACCCCCATCATCTGCGCGGCGGCCAGCGCCGCCGTCGCGTTCGCCCCGTTGAAATCCCCGGTGGTGCCGACGTCCACCTCGATCGGCCTGAACCGTCCGCCAAGCCGAAGGCGCATCCTGCCCTTGCCCTCGCTCTCGAGGGCGCCTGAGAAGTCCCCGCTCCTGCCGAAGGTGACGGCCGAGGGCGCCAGCCGCAGCGAGACCGGGCATGCGTCGCTCACGAGGATCGAGCCCCGGGTGCGCGCGCAGAGCGCCGCAAAGGCCACCTCGAGCTCGGACGGACTGCGGTAGCGGTCGGGATGGTCCCAGTCGAGGTTCACGATCACCGTGATCTCCGGCGAGAATCCGTCGATCGTGCCGTCGCTCTCGTCGACCTCGGCGACGACCCACTCGTTCGAGCCGACGCCGGCCGGCGGCGTGGAGTCGTTGAACAGGCCGCCCGCCACGTACCCGGCGGGAAACCCCGCGTGGCGCAGGACGGTGATCAGCATGGCGGTCGTCGTCGTCTTCCCGTGCGAGCCGCACACGGCGACCAGCTTCTTGCCTCGCGTCACCTCGCAGAGCATCTCGCCGCGCCTCACCACGGGCAGCCCGCGCGCAGCCGCGGCCAGAAACGACGGGTGCGAGTCCGGGATGGCCGACGAGCGGACCACGAGGTCGGCATCGCTCGGCAGCGGGCGGACCTTAACCCCCGCCGCCGCCAGCTGTGCCGCGACCTCGGCGGAGAGGCCGTCATCCTCCCCGGACACGCTCCAGCCCGAGCGCGCGAGGTAGATCGCCAGCGGCGCGACGCCCATGCCCCCTGCGCCGAGGCAGTGCACCCGATGCACCGGCCGGCCGAAAAGCTGGGGTAATGGCGAGCCTCTCATGCCACCAGCTCCACGGAGCTACCGAGGCGCCCGCCCGAACCCGCCCGGGCCATGGCCTCAAGGTCGGCGACCATCAGCTCGAGCGCGTTGGCCCGGTCCATCCGCCTCAGGTTGCCGCGGAATTGCCTCAGGAGCCAGTCGTTGAACACCAGGTCCAGGACCTCGGCATGCAGGGTCCCGAGGGCCGACTCGTCGATGAGCAGTCCGCCGCCCTGGCGCTCGAAGTAGGCGGCGTTCGCGCGCTGGTGGTCGTTGGCGGCGTGGGGATACGGGACGAGGATCGCCGGGACCTCGCACCGGATGAGCTCCGCGAGCGTCCCCGCCCCCGCCCTCGAGATGACGACGTCGGCGGCCGAGAGCAGCTCCGCGATCCTGTCGCAGAACGGGACGAAGACCGACTTGACCGGCTCGCCCATGCGCGAGCGGTGGTAGAGCGTCTCGGGCGCGGTCTTGCCGAGGCCCGCCACGCAGAAGACCTGGATTCCCTCGAGGGCCAGCATCTCGAGCTTCGAGGCGGCCCACGCATTGAGCGCCGAGGCGCCCTGGCTGCCGCCCAAGACGACAACCACCTTCTGCATCGGGTCGAGCCCGAGGGCCAGGCGCGCCTGCGCCGCGGGCATGCGCACGATCTCCTTCCTGACGGGAAGCCCCGCGTACCTAACGGCGGACGCGCGGACCCCGGCGACCCGGATACCGAACGGGAGATACACGCGGTCCGCCATGCGCCCGAGCGTGCGGATGGCGAGGCCCGGCTTTCGGTTGGACTCGTGGAGCGCAACCGGGATGCCGTGCACGCGGCCCGCGGCGGCGGCGGGCGCCGACGTGAAGCCGCCAAATCCGATGACCAGGTCCGGCCGGGTGTCGCGGATGAGATGGGTGCAGAACCGCAGTGCCGAGACCTGCGACGCCGCAAACCGCGCCATCCTGACGGGGTTCCACGAGAACCCCGTCCCGGGCATCCGGTCGAACACCAGGTCCGGGTACTTCTCCGCGAGGCGCGAGTCGACCCTCTTCTTGCTGATGAGGAGCCTGGCCTCGTGGCCGCGCGCGATCAGTCCCTGCGCCAGGGAGATGCCGGGTGACAGGTGCCCGCCGGTGCCGCCGCACGAGATGAGGAACCGGCTCATGCGAGGACCTCGCGCATCGTGCCCGCCCCCTGGGCGAGCGACGCCCTGCCCCACGTCCGCTGCGTGTTGATGAGGATTCCCACAAGCAGGCCCATGAGGAGAAGGTTGGATAGCCCCGCGCTGATGAAGGGAAGCGACATGCCCTTCGTCGGGAGCATGCCCGTCACGACGCCCAGGTTGATGATCGACTGCAGGCACATGAGCAGCAGGCAGCCGGTCGCCAGGAGAAAGTGGAACAGGTTCGGGGCCCGCCGCAGGTGGGCCAGCCCCGCCACGAACATGACCGCGAACACCGCCACGACCCCGAGCGTGAACCACATGCCGAGTTCCTCGCCCACCACCGCGAAGATGAAGTCCGTATGCGCCTCGGGCAGGAAGTTGATCTGCTGGCGCCCCTGGCCCAGGCCCGCCCCGGAGGTCCCGCCCGCGGCGAACGCCTCCAGGGACTGGTAGAGCTGGTAGGTCCCGCCCTGCTTGTTGCCCTCGACATCCAAGAAGGCCGTGAACCGCCTGAGCCGGTTCGGGTTGTGCGCGACCATGAGCGCGAAGGCCGCGGCCGAGAGCGCGACGGTCGGCAGGATGTAGCGCCACTTGGCGCCCGAAAGGAACAGGAGGAGCAGCCCCACGGAGAGGGCGAGCGCCGCCGTGCCGAAGTCGGGCTCAAGGATGATGAGGCCCGCGAAGGCGCCGATGATCGCCAGGGGATAGAGGAAGCCGCGCCTGAAGTCGCCGATCCTCGTCTGGTTGAGCGCCAGGTAGTGGGCGAGGCAGAACACCATCGCCAGTTTCGCGAACTCCGAAACCTGCAGCCGCGCCGACCCGTACCCGAGCCATCTGCGGCTTCCCTTCACCGAGACGCCCAGGTGGGGTATCAGGACCAGGACCAGTAGGACGAGCGCGATGACCGCGATCCAGACCGACGCGCGCCGGGCGTAGTCGAGGTTGATCCGGCTCGCGACGAAGCAGAGCAGGCCGGCGACGGCGACGCCCACCAGCTGCTTGTCGAGGTAGAAATAGGGATCCTGCTTGAGCGACACGCTGGCGCTGAAGAGGATGGTCAGCCCGAGGAACGTCAGGCCGACCGCGCAGACGACGATCACGGCCACCGGGCTCGCTATCGACCGGAGCGTGAAGGTGTCAGCGGGCCTTTCGCTTGCCATGGCGCGTCGCTTTAGGGGTTCTTCGGCTGCGCGCCCGCGCCGCTATCCTCTATCTTCACGACCGGAACGTCCGTCCCGTTGGCCGGCTTGAGCCCCGCATCAAGGTCCTGGTCGGCAGCCGGGGCGGCCGCGGCCTTTGCCGCGCCCTCGGTTGCGGCGCCCTTGGAGGGCCTGGCCGACTTTGCCCCGCTCGACGCGGACCTTGTCGGGATCACGAGCTCCTGGCCCGGTTGGATCTTCCGCGGGTCGGTGATGTTGTTGGCGACGGCGATGTCGCCCTGCTTGACACCGTACTTGCGGGCGATCGCCCCCAGGGTCTCGCCCGGCCTGACGACGTGGCGGGTCGCGTCCGCCGGGGCCTTCTCGGACGGCGACGCCTCGGGCGTCCTCGCGGCGGCGCTCGCCTCGAAAGCGGCCGCGCCCGCCGTCGGCTTCGACGGGATGATCAGCTTCTGGCCGGAGTGCAAAACCGAGGTGGGCCTGAGGTTGTTCGCCGCAGCGAGGTCGGCCTTCGAAAGCTGGTTCTTCTTCGCGATGCCCGAGAGGGTGTCGCCGCCCCTGACCGTGTAGGTCGTGGCAGGGGTCACGTCGGACACCGGCGCCGCCTCGAGCGCCGAGGCCACGGTCGTGCCCGGCCGGGTCGGGCTGTAGCGAATGCCCACCGTGTCGGGCGGCGTGATGACCGCGCTCGGCGCCTGCGCCGAGGAGTCCCCGCCGGGTGCGGCCGAGATGGGCGGATTGTCCGGGGCCGCCTTCGTGTCGCTGCAGCCGGGGCTGGAGAAAATGAGGATCAGCGCGAGCGCATGGAGGCCCGCCGCGATGCCAAGGATCTTTAGTATTTTCATGGGAAAAGTCCGTTTGCCGGAGCAGAAGTCAGGTTGTGGGTTGTTGTAGCCGATGCTATATCAAACTTGGGCGGCATGCAGGTCGGCGACCGCCCATTCAAAGCGGTTGCCCCGATCCTCATAGCTCTGGAACATGTCGAAGCTGGCGAACCCGGGGCTAAGGATCACGTCGGCCGAGCCGCAGGCGGCGGCGGCGGCCGCGCCGCAGCGGACCGCATCCTCGAGCGTCGCGCAGACCGAGTGGGCGACGCCCAGCGCCCCAAATGCCCCGGCCAAGGCGGCCCCCGTCTCACCGATCAGCACCGCATGCGCCACCTTGGGCGCGATCCTGCGCGCGAATCCCTGCACGTCGCCTCCCTTCGAGCGGCCGCCGGCGATCAGGACGACGGGCCTGTGGAAGCCGGCGAGCGCCGCCTCGACGGCGTGGAAGTTCGTGGCCTTCGAGTCGTTCCAGTAGGTGACCCCGTCGAGCGCCTCCACGTTCGTGAGCCTGTGGCGGCCGATGCGGAAGCGCCTCGCCGCGTCGAGGAGCGCGGACTCCTCCAGGCCCTCGGACCGCCACCAGGCCGCGGCGAGCACGTAGTTCTCCCGCTGGGGATAGAACGCGAACGGCGTGCCCTCCAGTCGCGGATCGTCGGGAAGGCCCTCGGTGGGGACGTGGGCGCCGGACGGAACCGTGCGCCCGAACTGCGCCGCGTAACGCACGACCGAGCTTCCGGCGAAGAAGCGCCCGGCCTTGGTCCGGAGCACGAGCTCCCACTTGGCCGCGAAATACTGCTCCATGCTCCTGTGGCGCTCGAGGTGATCCTCGGCGAAGTTCGTCCACAGCAGCGCGTCGGCGCTGAAGTACCCGAGCTGCTCGGCCTGGAATGAGCTCACCTCGCAGACCGCGGTGACCTCCGCGGAACCCCCGTCCTCGTCCGCGACGACGCGGCTGAACGGCACCCCGATGTTGCCGGTCGCCAGCGCCCTCGCGCCCGTGCCGCAGAGCGCGCGGGCGAGGAACTCCGTCAGGGTCGTCTTCCCGTTCGTCCCGGTCACGGCGACAATCCGGCCGCGCCAGAAGAGGGAGGCGAAGTCGATCTCGGCCAGGCAGATGCAGCCGGACTTGCGCGCGAGCTCGAGCCAGGGGTGGTGCGGCGCGAAGCCCGGCGAGAAGATGACCAGCGCGTGCCCCGCCGCGGCCTCCGGCGTGAACTCGGTGCCGCTGCGGTCGTAGGTGACGCTCGCGGCGCCAAGCTTCGACAGGAGCGCGATCGCCCCCCCGCCGCTCACGGCGCCGCCGAAGACCGCAACGGGGCGCCCGAGCCTGGAACGGAGGAAGTCTGGAGTGGTCATGGCCATCGGCTAGCGGATCTTGAGCGTGGCGAGGCCCGCGAGGGCGAAGATGAGCGAGAGGATCCAGAAGCGCAGGACCACCTTGGTCTCGGGCCATCCCAGCTTCTGGAAGTGGTGGTGGATGGGGGCCATCAGGAAGAAGCGCCTGCCTTCGCCGTCGATCCGGCGGGTGGCCTTGAAGTATCCCACCTGGATGACGACCGACGCGGCCTCCCACACGAACACCCCCCCGATGATGATGAGCGTGAGCGGCTGCTGGACCATGAACGCGATGATGCCGAGGAGGCCCCCGAGAGCGAGGGACCCCGTGTCCCCCATGAACAGCTCCGCCGGATGCGAGTTGTACCAGAGGAAGGCCAGTCCCGCACCCACCAGCGCGCCGCAGACGACCGTCAGCTCCCCGGTCCCGGGCACGAAGCTGATGAGGAGATAGTCGGCGATCTTCACATTGCCGGCGGCGTAGGCCATGATCCCGAAGGTCAGCGCGACCGTGATGGTGCAGCCGATGGCGAGGCCGTCCAGCCCGTCGGTCAGGTTGATCGCGTTCGAGAAGCCCACGATCCACAGGTAGACGAACACGGCGAGCGCGGCAATCGGCATGGAGGCGACCAGCGGGTACTTCACGAACGGGACCCAGAGCTCCCGGATCTTGGTCGCGCTCGTCGGATGCATCAGGAGCGCCGCGAGCGCGAGGGCGGTGATGACCGTCTGCCAGAAGATCTTCGCCCCGGAGGATATCCCGTGCCGGCTCTTGCGCACGACCTTCAGGTAGTCGTCCCTGAACCCGACGGCCGTCAGCCCCGCGTAGACGAACAGCGCGACGACGACCCACACGTTGGGCGTGGCCCACAGCAGCGAGCTGCCGAACACGCAGGCGAAGATCAGCAGGCCGCCCATGGTCGGCGTGTTCTTCTTGTCGAAGCGGCTGGCGAGCTCCCCCGTCCGGTCGTCGTCATAGTGCTGGCCGAACTTGAGGCGGCGCAGGTGCGCGATGAGCCACGGCCCGATCACGAACCCGATCAGCGCCGCGGTCCCGGCGGCCAGGAGCGTGCGCAGGGTGATGTAGCGAAGGATCCGCAGCGGGCCGAAGGACTCCTCGTAGGCTGAGAGGAGGCTAAGCATCGGACACCTCCGCGACCTCGGCGCCCAAGAAGGCCCGTTCCAGCTCGTGGCGCCGGCTCCCCTTGACGAAAACCGAGCCGCGGAAGGCCGACAGGTGCGCGGACAGCGCCCCGACCTCGTCGGCAACCTCGATCTGGTCCGGGTCGGCGCCCGCCTCAAGGGCGCCTTGCCGGATGGCGCCGGCCAGGCTGCCGATCGCCACCAGCTGGTCGCCCCTGCGCAGCCGGACCGAGCGGCCGAGCTCCAGGTGGTAGCGTTCGGCCTCGGTCCCGAGTTCCTCCATGCACCCGATGACCAGAAGCCGGGGCTCGCCGGGGGGCGACGCCGCGTTGAAGCCGGAAAGCGCGTCCGCCATCGACGCGGGATTGGCGTTGTAGCAGTCCAGGTAGAGCCTGCGCCCCTCCGACCGGCGCCACTCGCCCCTCAGCGGCGAAGGGCGCCACGAAAGGAGCCTTTGCTGGATCTCCTGGCCCCCGACGCCGACCCTGAGCGCGGCGCAGACCGCCATCGCCACGTTCTGGGCCATCCCGTCGGTGACCCGCTGAAGCGTGGCCACGACCGATGGCGGCGGCCCGTACTCAACGGCCACCGTCGTGTAGCTCGCCGAGTGTGAGACGAAGAAGGGGACACGTCCCGCGGCGCGGGCGCCGGCGCCCGGGTTCGAGGCCGGCTCGACGACGATGCAGCCCGGCGCGGGCAGCCCCCGGAATGCACTGTAGGCCTCGCAGGAGCTCGGGAAGATGCAGGCGCCCCCGGTGCGCATCGCGGCGGCCAGCACGGCCTTCTCCCGCGCCACCCCCTCAAGGCCCCCGAGCTCGGCCAGGTGCGCGGGTCCGACGAGCGTGACCAAGACAAGGTCGGGATCGATCATCGCAGCGAGCGGGCCCATCTCGCCCGGGGCGCTGATCCCCGCCTCGATGACCGCGAGGCGGTGACGGGCCGGATCCAGGCGGCAGAGCGTGAGCGCGACACCGATGTGGTTGTTGAGGTTGCCCTCAGTCGCAAGCACGCCGCCAGCCTCCCCCCCGAGCAGGAGCGCGAGGAGCTCCTTCGTCGACGTCTTGCCCGCGCTGCCGGTGATCCCGATGAGGGTCCCGCGAAAGGCCTTCCGCTGCTCGCGGGCGATCGCCTGCAGGGCTGCAAGGGGGTCGGCCACCACGAGCTGCGCCAGTGCGACGCCGGGAATCTCCCGGGATACGACGGCCGCGGCCGCGCCGGCCCGCTGCGCGTCGCCCAGGAAATCGTGGCCGTCGCGCCGTGCGGTCTTGAGCGCAACGAACGCCTGGCCCGGCGCGGTCCTGCGCGAGTCCACCGAGAACCCGACGGGCGCCGCGGCGGGGCGGCGCGACCAGCGTCCCCCGGTCCACAAGGCAAGGATGTCTGGATCGAAGGCCGGCATCAGTTTCTCAGGGCCTTCACCCCGATCAGCTCGCGCACGACCTGCCGGTCGTCGAAGGGGATCACGGTGTCGGCGAACTCCTGGTAGCCCTCGTGGCCCTTGCCCGCGATCAGCAGGCTGTCGCCCTCCTTCGCGCTGTCCAGGGCGAGGCTGATGGCCCTGCGGCGGTCGTCGATCCATGCGATCTTCGAGGGGTCGACGACGCCCTCCCTCATGTCCGCGAAGATCTTCTCCACCTGCTCCCCGCGCGGATTGTCGGCGGTCGCGAACGCGAAGTCGGCGACCTCCTGGACGGCCCGCACCATCCTCGGACGCTTGGTCCGGTCCCGGTTTCCGCCGCAGCCGAAGACGACGAGGAGCCGGCCCGGTGTGATCGCGCGCAGCATGCCCAGCGCATTCTTGAGCGCGTCGTCGGTGTGCGCGTAGTCCACGAGCACGTTGAAGGGCTGCCCCTCCTCGATCCGCTCCATGCGCCCCGGGACCCCCTTGAAGTCCCGGATGCGCGGGATGAAAGCCGCCGGGTCGCGGCCGAGCGCCCATGCGGTTGCGGCGGCCGCCAGGAGATTGGAGACGTTGTAGCGCCCGATGAGCGGCGACTCCGCGGCGACGGACCCGCCGGGCCACGCGACCCGCAGGGCCGTGTCCCGGAAGTTGAGGACGACATTCTCGGCGCGGACGTCGGCACGCGGGTTCTCTCCAAAGGTGACGAGTCGGGACGAGGGCACCTCCGCGGCGATCTTGGCTGCGAGCCGCTCGCCGTAGGGGTCGTCCAGGTTGACGACCGCAATCCGCGGCACCGGCCCCACGCCCCCGGTGAACAGGCGGGTCTTCACCTCGAAGTACGCCTCGAGCGTCTTGTGGAAGTCCAGGTGGTCGCGCGTGAGGTTGGTGAACACGGCGGCGGCGAACTCGAGGCCCAGCACCCGCTGCTGCGCGATGCCGTGGGAGCTCACCTCCATGACGGCGTTCCGGCATCCGGCGTCGCGCATCTGGGCGAGCATCCCGAAGATGTCCAGCGACTCCGGGGTCGTCCGGTATGAGGGCACCGCGCGGGCGCCCAGGTCGTAACTAATCGTGCCGAGGAGGCCCACGCGCTCGCTCCCGTTCAGGAAGTTCCGGAGCAGGTGGGTCACGGTCGTCTTCCCGTTGGTGCCCGTGACCCCGACGACGGACATGCCCCGGTCCGGGAATTTGTAGAAGCGCTGCGAGACGCGGGCCAACATGGCGCGGGCGTCCGCGACCTGGATGAAGGTCACCTTGGCCGGCGGATGAACGGGGATCTTCTGCGCCACGATGGCCGAGGCCCCGCGGCTCACCGCCTCGTCGACGAACGCCACGCCGTCGGCGCGCAGCCCCGGGAGCGCGAAGAACAGGTTGCCCGGGACCACCCTGCGGCTGTCCATCACCAGGCCCGAGATGGGGCGCTCGAGGCTTCCCTTCACGGCGAGGGTTTCGCCTTCGTCTATGAAATCGGAGAGAATGGGTGCCATTTTGAAAGCTCGGTTGTATTCAACGTATTCGCTGGTTCTGCGGCGCAAGGGCCGGTCGCGGAATGCGCGCACAAGCGCATGGTTCTGGGTGAGGTATCCGATCACTGGGACCCTCCCATCGCAAACGCCTGCCTCGTCTCATTCTCGATCCTCGGCCGGGTGCCGAGGTAGGGTATCAGCCTCTCCCCCAGCCTCTTGAAGACGGGGGCTGCGACCGTGTGTCCCCACGCCCTCCCGCCGGGGCAGCGTGCGTCCGCGTCGTCGATGATGACGGCGATGGAAACCTGGGGGTTGCTCGCCGGGAAGAACCCGACGAAGGAGGCCACGTCATGCCGGTCGGCGTACCGCATCACCGTGCCGCCCGCGGGCAGCGCGACGGGCATGAGCTTCTGCGCCGTGCCCGTCTTCCCCGCGACTTCGAAGCCGGGGATCGCCGCCTCGGGCGCTGTTCCCTGGGAGGACGCGACCGCGGTAAGCAGGTGGGCCATCGTGCGCGCCGTCTGCTCCGAAACGACCCGGCGCTCCGCAATCCTTCCAAAGCGGTAGACGAGTTCGCCGTGCGAGTCTCGGACCTCGCTGATGATCTGTGGCCTTAGGAGAAGGCCGCCCGAGGCTATGACGCCCATCGCCTGCTGCATCTGCATGGCCGTGGCGGTCACGGACTGGCCCATCGGCATGCGCGTGATGGTCATGCTGTCCCATTTTTCAGGCGCCTTGAGATTGCCCGTCACCTCTCCGCCCACCGGAAACCCCGTCCGTTGCCCGAACCCGAATTCGCGCGCGTACTCGTAGAAGCGCCGATCGCCCAGGCGCATGGCCACCTGCGCGGCGCCCTTGTTCGAGGAGTGCGCGATGATCTCGGCCACGCTCAGGTGATGGTCGTAACGGTCGTCGTCGCGCGGAAGGCTTCTTGTAAGCCCATTGTAATCAACTTTCTCCAGCGTGCAGTCGAACTCCGTCCTCGTGGTCACGAGCCCGTCGTTCAAGGCGCCCGATATCGCCACGATCTTGAACACCGAGCCCGGCTCGTATTCGTCGGCCAGCGCGATGTTGCGCATCCTGCCCTGCTCGCCACGCGGCAGCTTGTTGAAGGAGTTGAGGTCGAACGACGGGTAGTTCGCGAGCGCGAGGACGAAGCCCGTCTGGGGATCGCTCACGATGATCGTCGCCTTCTCGGGCTCGTACTGCTGTGCGATCTTCGCCAGCTCGTCCTCGACGATCCGCTGCACGGTGGAGTCGATCGACAGCGACACGCTGAAGCCGTCCACCGCGGGAACCTCGCGCGTGCGGAACTGGGCCAGCTCGTGGCTCTTTCCGTCCTTCTCCGACTCAAGCCAGCCGTTCTCGCCGCGCAGGTAGAAGTCCGCGTAGTGCTCCATCCCGGCGACCGGGCGCTCCTGGCGGTCGACGTACCCGATGATATGCGCGGCCATCTCGTTGTGGGGGTAGTCGCGGCGGTAGACCCGGCTGCCGTAGACGCCCCGTATCCCGAGCTTCTGCACCTGGGAGTAGACCGACTCGGGCACGTTGTCGCTCAGCTTGGCCCAGCGGATCGGACGGTTTCCGTCCCGGTCCGGATCGTCGAGCACGGTCTCGTCCTTCGGCGCCGCGTCGATGTCGCCCGCGGCCTGCGCGTCCGGCGCGGCGGCCGGCGCCGAGGCGGGCGCGCTGAGCGTGATCACCATCTCGCCGCGGGCGGACGACGCCGGGGCCTCGCCCTTCTCGGAGGCGGGCCGGGTCTTGGTCAGGTAGGCCCTCTCAACGTCGGGCAGCGACGCGCCGATCAGCGCCGCGAGCTGCGGCAGCTTGGCCCTGTCCTCGATGCGCACAAACTGGGGGTCGACCCCGAGCACAATGATCGAGCGGCTGGTCGCCAAGAGCGCCCCGTTCCGGTCCAGAATATCCCCCCTGCGGGCGTTGTCGACAATCAGCTGCCGGCGGGCCTCGTCGACCGACCGAAGGAGGTCATCCCTGTTGACTACGTGAAGCCAGACAAGGCGCGCCTCGACCGCCGCGAACAGGGCAATAACCACGCTCGCGAGAAGGGCGATTCGGTAGCTTGTGGTGAAGCCCTTCGACATTGCGAGTCAGGCGGCGTCAGTGCGCAAGCGCGACCTGAAGGCTGATGGTGGCCGGCCCCTCCCCGAATAGCTTGCGGTTGTGTATCGACGCCAGGCGCATGACGGGATCCTCGGAGACGCGGCGCACCTGCGTCTCCCCGGGCGGCAAGAGGCCCAGATGCCACTCTGAATTCCTTCGGTTGAGCACGGCCGGATCCTGCTCGGCCGCGATTGCCGCGTCGGTCTCCTCGACGCGCCGCTCGACGTCCGCGATCGAGGCCTCGAGGACCTTGTTGGCGTTGGCGGCGACGGAGATCTGGTGGCGCATCCACACGGTCCCCAGGCCCACCGAGGCGCTCGCGCTGATCGCCACCAGCGCGTACACCAAGAACTGGTTCACGAATGCCTGTGATCCCGCCTTTTTGCCGGTGCGCATCAGAGTTTGCGTATCGCCCGCAGCTTGGCCGACCTGCTTCTAGGATTGCTTTCGAGCTCCTCGTCCGAGGGCACCACGGGGCGGCGCGTCAGCGCCTCGGCCCTGCGCGTGCGCAGATCCTGCGGCATCGAGTCATCCGAGCTCTCGGGCATCCCGCACAGGTGCCGGAAGGTCTGCTTCACCGGCCGGTCCTCGAGGGAATGAAAGCTAATGGCGCAGAGCACCCCGCAGGGGCCGAGCTTTTCGAAGGCCGCCAGCAGCGCCGCGTTGATCGCCGCGATCTCGTTGTTGACGGCGATCCGGATGCCCTGGAACGAGCGCGTCGCCGGGTGAATCCTCAGGGCGCGCCGGTCGCGGGCGGGTATCGCCGCGGCGATCACCTCGGCCAGCGTCCCCGTCCTCGCCAGTGCGCCCGTCCCCCGGGCCGCCAGCAGGGCCCTGACGACACGGCGCCAGTGAGGCTCCTCGCCGAGGTCGCGGACGGCGCCTGTGAGCATCTCCTCGGTCGCCGTCTCCAGCCACCGGGAGGCAGGCACGCCCGCACGGCGGTCCATCCTCATGTCGGCCGGGCCGTCGGTGCGGAACGAAAAGCCCCGCTCTGGGTCGTCGAGCTGGAACGACGAGAGGCCGAAGTCGAAGAGAACGCCGTCGAAGCCCGACTCGGCCATCGTCGCAAGGTTCCCGAAGTTCTCGGTTCTCAAGGTCAGCCTGCCCGGAAACTCGGCGGCGAGCGCCTCGGCCCTGGCCGCTGCCTCTGGATCACGATCTAGAGCAATGACTTGGGTCCCAGGCGCAGCCTCGAGAATCGCGCGGGAATGCCCCCCTCCACCAAACGTGCAGTCTAGGTAGTGCCCGCCGGCGACGGGCGAAAGGAACTCCATGACCTCCCGAAGGAGGACGGGCTTGTGACCGGTGGACATGCTCGCGGCCTCGGGATCAATGAGCGCCAGTGGCATCAATGAGGGAGCGGCCCTGGCCCTGGCGCCTTCCGGCGACAACGCGGAGAACGAGGCTGTCGCGAATCCGCGGGACCGCGCACGCCTGGACGCCGCCGTATTCGGAGGCGTCGATCCAGGCGGGGAAGGTGCGGGACGCGGCGAGGGACGCCGCCTTTTTCAAAAGCTCGCGGGTGGCCGACGGTTTTCCGGAGTCGTGCATACTCAGATTCCGAGGCGGCGCATAATGTCGCCGAAGTTCTCGCCCGATGTGCGCGCCTCGACCTTCTGCCACCGGGCTGGCGAATACATGTTGAACTTGGTGAGGGAACCCACGAGGACCGCGTCCTTCGCTATCCCGGCGTGCCCCAGCAAATCGGCCGTGAGGCCGACGCGCCCCTGCTTGTCGAACGTAAATGACTGTGTCTGCGCAAAGAACTTGGACGCGAAGTCCTGGCCCTCTCCGTCGCTTAGCGCCATCTGCGCGATCTTTGCGTGGAGCTTCTCGACCTCCGATGGGGGCAGCACGGCCACGTAGCCGTCGGGGTGCGGCGTGGCCAGGAACACATCCCCGTCCGCATGCGCCGCCCGCCATGCCGAAGGGATCGTGACGCGACCCTTGTCGTCGAGGGTGTGCCTGAAAAGGCCTGTGAAAAATGCTTTGCCGGGATGCGCCATGGGGGTAGCGAGGGGAAGACCCGCCCCACAATGCCCCATTTCAACCCATTTTAACCCACTTTGGTCAAGCCAAGACTCGCATAATTCGCATTTTTTTGACATCCTCCCGGTCTAAGCGGCTGAAGCCGCTGTAAGAAACCGGAAGCCAGCCCGACGGAGTACGACTCATGCCGACGGCGACCAATGGGAGCGAAGTCGCTTGTCCCTTCAGGAGCAGAGTGCGCCGGCGTCCCGGCCGTCAGTCTTAACACGCTCGCCATAGGCGCACCAGTCGCGCGGCCGTACAACGAGATTATGGACGCCGAGGGCGGTCAGCCGACGGTGCAACACATAGCCGAACGGTCCGGCCTCGTAGCAGCTATGCACCGCATCCGCCTGTGTAATCTGCCGTTGGACGAAGCCAATAAAGCCCTCCTGGCTGAACCGTTGCGGCGGCTGGG
>PLTZ01000057.1 GCA_003164715.1 Opitutaceae bacterium
TACCGTTTTATTTAAAATGCTCTAGGCGCAGCCCGAACCTTCGCTCCAAACGCCGCCCGGCCGTCGCCGGACGGCGTTTTCCTTGCCCCTGACCGACGATCAGAACGAGCCCGAGTTGCTGACAAACGCGACCGTGCGGTTGTCCGGCGACCATGAGTTCACGTTGATCGAACCCTGCCCGCCGTAGACGTAGGCGACGACCGTCGGCTTTCCGCCCTCGACCGGAATCCTGCGCAGATAGACGCGCTTGTAGAAGGGATGGTCCCCGGAGGGGATCTCGGGCGGGAAGCTGATGAAAAGCACCGTCCTGCCGTCCGGCGAGACGTGGGGGAACCAGTTGTTGTAACTGTCGCTCGTCACCTGGGTCTGCCCGGAGCCGTCCGCGCTCATCTTCCAGACCTGCATCCTGCCCGTGCGCTCCGAGTTGAAGAAGATCGTCTTCCCGTCGGGCGTGAACTCGGAGCCGTCGTCCAGTCCCTTCGCCGTCGTCAGGCGCTCCTCGGGCCCGCCCGCAGAGGGGACCTTGTAGATGTCAAACTCGTGGTTCCGCTCTCCCGTGAACACCAGGTACTTGCCGTCGGGCGACCATCCGTGCAGGTACGAGGGCCCGGTCGGGGTGATCTGCCGCGGGACACCTCCGCCAATGGGCAGCGTGTACACGATCGAGGGCGAACCGCTGCTGATGCCGAGCATGGAGCCGTCGAATGAGAGCGTGTGGTCGTTGTTGCAGTGGATCTGCGCTCCGGTGTCGATCGGCGCCGGCTCGCAGGTGGCCAGATCAAGGCCGAACATCCGGCCGTTGTGGTTGTAGACCAGGCGCAGGCCGTCCGGGGTCCAGTTCGGGGCCTGGAGCGAGTCCTCCGCGTGGTAGATGGCCCGGCGCACGCCCGTGTTCACGTCGAGCAGCTCGATGGCGCTGCCGATGTAGTCCCGGTAGGGCGTGAAGTCCGGCCTCGCCGGTCGGATTAGGCGGACATTCCTGAAGATGCCCTTCTCCAACTGTGTATTGTTGTGCGCGCAGATGTAGATCCCCACGTACACCTCGTCGGGCAGGTCGATCCCCTCGAAGTCCTGGGTGGAATAGGTGTCGCCGAAATGGGCGGCGGACATCGTGAACTTCCCTCCGGCGCGCTCGAGCTGGAGGACCTGCGGCCCCTCCACACTGAGATGGACTTCCTCCGTGGGGGCGCCGCCGGCCCTGCGAAACTGAAGGGCCGCGACGCCGTTGCCGTGGATGCAGGCGTTAACGTGCGCCGACCTGGGGTCGAGGCTCGCCCGCACGATAAGTCCCATCTTGCGGTGCGGGTCCGCGCCCACCCCCAGGAACTCCGCAAAGGCCTGGACGAGGAAGTCGCCCTTCACCTTCTTCCACGCAAACTGGCACTCGTCGTGGTCCGCCCACATGTCGGCGCCGGACGCGGACATGAGGTACTCCTGGGAGTCCCTGTCAAACGCGGTGCTTCCCGGGATCGCGACGCCGCCGACGTCGGCGTGCTGGTCGAAGACCCCGACGGCCGAAGGCTGGTCCGCAGCCCGGGCCGAGCTCACGGCTCCGACCGCGAAGGCACAGAAAAGCGTCGGGAGCAGGGGCAGGTGGGGCGAGACCATGGCTAGGGCGTGGGACGACATAAGGTGGGTGGGGCCTGGGGCCTCTTGGGGGATTGTCGATCGAGGGTGTGATTCCGGGGGCAATGTTGGGCGCGGGCGGTTCCCGCAGCAAGGTCAGACGCCCGGCGCCAGGCCACGCACGATGCGCCTGACCGCGTCCAGCTCCTCGGCATTCACCGTGTGGCCCATGCCGGGGAATATCGACGTGGTGACGCGAGCCCCGTGCCGCTCCAGGATCGCCGCGCTCTCCTCGACGCTTGCGAGCGGGATGTGGGCGTCGCGGTCGCTGCACCCGAGGTAGACTGGCGTGCCGGAAAGGCTGCCCTTCAGGCTGCGAGGGGCCCCCGGCGGTCCGATGAGCGCCCCGCTAAGGCCCACCACCCCGCCGTAACGCCGGGAGTTCCTCGCGGCAAACTCCAGGGCAAGGCAAGCGCCCTGCGAGAACCCGAGCAGGACGACTCCCTCGTATCCGGGCCCGGCCTGGGCCGCCTCCGACGCCAGCGCCCCGATGACGCCGAGCGCCGATGAAAGCTGTGGCTCGTTGAGCTCTAGCGGGGCGAGGAACCGCTGGGGATACCAGGCGTTGCCGGCTGCCTGCGGCGCAAGGAGTGCCACGGCGGGAACGCCGCGCGAGACCTCCTCGCCGAGCGAATAGATGTCCTCGGCCGAGGCGCCCCTGCCGTGAATCAGGATGAGCGCGGCGGCCGCCTGCCCCAGGGGCGCCCCGCCGCGAAGCACGACTTGACCTTCATGGAAACTCATGGCGAGGACCACTAGCACCGGATCGCGCCCGCCGCAAATCCGCTGCGGCCGAGCCGGGGGGCGTGGGCCCGGCGCCACGCCCTGCAGGGTTGACGCAGCCTGAGGAATTGCGGCCTACTGTCGGCGTTGCCCAAAAGGAGAAAACCCATGCCAAGAAAGCCCATTCCGCTCCTGCTCCTCTGCGGACTCGTCGCGTGCGCCGTGGGCGCCCGGGCGGCGGACCCTCTCGCAGGGGAATTCTCGGCATTCCTGAGGTCCTTCGCCGACAGTCCCGTCGACTGGATGCCGTGGGGGGAGGCGGCGATCGCCCGGGCGAAGGCCGAGCAGAAGCCCGTATTCCTGTTCGTGGGCTCGTTCACCAGCGAACTCTCCGGGGCGATGCGCCGGCAGACGTTTGCAAACGCCAAGAATGCGGAATGGCTCAACAGGAAGTTCGTCTGCGTGATCGCCGACCGCGACGAGCGCCCCGATGTGGCCGCGCTCTACGAGGCCTACGTGTACGAGCTGAAGCAGGTGAGCGGATGGCCGCTGAACGTCTGGCTGACGCCCGAGTTTCAGCCCTTCGAGGGCGCGACCTATCTGTCGCCGTCCGAGGACTGGGGCGCGCCCGGATTCCTGAAGCTCGCGAACCAGGTGGACGCCGCCTGGACGGCGAGCCCGGCGGCATGCCGAAGGAGGGCCGCGGAGGCTGTCGCCCAGATGGTCCAGCCCGCGCCGGCGGTGCCCGCCTGGAACCTCGCCAAGACCCGCGCCAGGCTCGCCGCCGCCGCCGCCGCATGGCGGGCCGCCTTCGACACGGCAAGGGGCGGGTTCGGGGACGTGCCGAAGGCGCCCGAACCGGAGCTCGTGCGCTTCATGCTGGGCCAGTCCCCCGAGGACCGCGACGCGGCCCTTGCGACGCTCCGGGCGCTCGCCGCGAGCGCCGTCCGCGACCCGCTCGACGGCGGCTTCTTCAGGCACTCGTCGGACGCCGGGTGGAGGATCCCCTACCAGCAGAAGACGCTTTCCGACCAGGCGAGGATCGCGCTCGCCTTCCTGGACGGGGCAAAGGGCGCGGACGCAAAGTCGTTCGGCCAGTGCGCCGGCGGGGCCCTCGACTACGCGCTCAGCCGGCTTTCGCTGCACAACGGGACCTTTGCATCGGCCGAGGATGCCACGGGCGACGCCTACCTCGGGTATTACGCGTGGACGGAGGCCGAGGTCGACGCGGCCCTCGGGGGCGATTCCCCGGCCTTCAAGCTAGCCCACGGCGTGCTGCCCGCGGGCAACGTCCCTGCCGAGGACGATCCCTCATCGCAGTACGCCAGGATGAACCTGCTGCGAAGCGTGGCCGAGACGGACGCCCAGCAGGCCGCCGCGGCGGCCCGCCTGCTCGCCGCGCGGGACCGGCGGCCCTTCCCCCCGAGGGACGACCGGGCGACGGCGGGGGCGCATGGACTCATCCTGAGCGCGCTCACGCGCGCCGGCGCGCAGCTCGGAGACCCGCGGTACGTGGACGCGGCGCGGCGCACCTTTGCCGCGGTCAGGGCCGATTTCCTCTTGTCGCCGGACGGACGGCTGCGCCGCATGGCCGGGTCGGCGCTGCCGGCGGCCGCGGACGACTATGCGGCGCTCGCGCTCGGTTGCGGGGATTACGCGCGGGCCGCCAAGAACGCGGACGCGGCCGCGCTTTGCGCGCGCCTTCTGGGCCAGCTCGAAGCGCAGTTCTTCGACCCGGCGGGCGGGGGCTATTTCGGCGCGCCGAAGCCCCCCGGGCCGGGGCTCTTCATGCGGCCCTACGCGGGCGACGACCCCCCGTCCGCGGTGCCCCTTGCACTGCTCGCCGGGGTGCCCCACGCGGGGACCGTAGCGGCGGCGCTCTCGGGCTCCCTCGACGAATCAAGCGCCCAGGCCCCGGGCGACCAGCTCCTCGCGCTCGCGAGCTTTGCCGCGCAGGACTCCGCCCGGTGACCTACTGGGTCAGCGTCAGGACGACGGCCGCGTGCCGGGTGATCGGGGGCGTCTGAACCTTCAGGGTCCCCCCGGGGTGCGTCACCACCCTGGGCTCGCCGGCCACGCCCTTCAGGGTGTCCCACCACGTGATCCTCCAGGATCCGACGGGGACGTTGTCGAAGTCCACCGTGCCGGTCGCGGGGGCCGACGGGTTGACCGCGAAGAGGTTGCTCCGGTGCCACACCCACGCGCAGATCAAATTGTCGCTCCGGCGCCCGACGGCGGCGAGCACCGAGGTGTCGAGGCCGAGGTCGACGTCGGAGATCCCGATCCAGTCGGGCCCCGTCGCCTCCAGAAGCAGCGCATGGCGGCCCGCGGCGGCCGGAACCTCCAGGACGTCAGGCACCGGCGCCCCCGACCCTCCGGCCCACGTGTGACTGGCAGCCACGCCGCCGTCCAGGCTCACGCGCAGGCCGCACCCGGCCCGAGCGACGGAGACGACGTGGACCCGCAGGGTCGTCCCCCGGGGCAGATCAAAGCGGTAGGTGGCCCGGTCGGGAAATCCGTCGGCGCGGCCGGAGGCGCTTCCATCGAGGATCGCCGGAACGTTGGCCGCCTCGATGGGCTCGGTCCCGTCGACCGGGTACGCAATGTCCGGGGCCGCCCTGCGCTGCCAGACCTGCCCGGCGACGATCCTCAGCGGCACCCGCTCCGCGCATTCCACGACGGCCGAGAACGGCTGCAGGCCAGTCTGCTTCACCATCCGGTTGATCGCAAGGAACCGGAACACGGCCCCGAGTTCGCCCAGCCGGTTCTGCTCGAGCAGCTGCCATCCGTTCCACGGCTGCGCGGCCATGGCGCCCTGGCCCATGATGCTGGCCCACACGGGCGGCACGATGTTCAGGCCCAGCGCCTTGACCGCATCCGAGACCGGCTGGTGCTCGTCGCCCTCCTCCCCGTAGAACGCAGGCCGCTCGAGCGTGGCGTACGCCGGCTCAAAGGCGCGCGCCCCGGCGATCCGGTTGGCCGCATAGAGGTGCGGCTGGTAGTAGTCCAGTTTCTCGTAGACCGGGCTCCTCAGGTTCTCCGTGCTCGTGGTGATCAAGTGCCCGTAGACGTCGACCAGCCGGATGTACGAGGCGACGACGCTGTGCCAGCGGGCCACCTCCGCCTCGTGGCCGTGCCGGAAGGCGTCCGTCCAGTGCACCTCGTTGAAGAGCTCCCAAGCCATGATCGCCGGCGACCAACCCCACCGGGCCACGATGTAGCGGTACTTGATGAGCGACATCACCCGCGCGTTGGCGTCCGTGAAGAAGTCCTCCGGGGACTTCAGAAAGCCGCCGGGATTGGCCGCGTTCCACGGGTTGGTGTCCCAATTCGAGTTGCTCGTGGTGGTGAACTGGCCGTGGTGCTGGAGCACGACCTGCAGGTAGACCCCGTTCTCCTGCGCCAGCGAGACCAGCTTGTCCCAGGTCTCGGCGACACCCTCGTCGACCGTGCCGGGCTTGGGCGACGGGCCCAGGCTCGCGGGCAGCCAGTCGAGGTCGAGCCCGTCCCAGTGCGCCATCCAGATCCTCATCCAGTTGAGGTTGGCCTTTGCGAAGAGCGGAAATGCGCTCTGATAGTAGCCCAGCGTATCGGGCGCGCCGGCCGCCGCCCAGGCGAGGTTTGCGCCCACAGGGGTGAACGGGAGCCCGTCCGAGCGCATGAACATCCTCGGGTCCTTCGGGTCGAGCACGACGGACGGCAGGCGCGTGCGCTCGGTGTTCTGGACCGTGGCGGGCGTGACGAGGCTGACGACCAGGTCGGTCTTTCGGATGCCGAGCGTCGACTCCGAGACCGAGCCAAACCGGTAGGTGCCGAGCTCCTCCGGCCGGGCGCGGACGGCGAAGAGCCCCCCGTCCGCGTAATAAGCCGGCAGGTTGAGCTTCTGCCCGCTCGGGGTGACGACCTCGGCCCAGAGCTCGCGGGAGTACAGGTTCTGCGTCGCCGGGTTGTCCGGGGCCACGAATTCGAACTCGATCGGCTTGGGCCCGGCGGCGGCGGCCTGCGCCAGGACAATTCCCATGAGGAGACGGAGGTGGAGGGTCGTCATTAGAGGGGGTTCTTTGGGGGGCTTAGGAACCGCTGGCGACGGACGTCACCGCCGCGACAGCCTTGTCCTGCATCCTCACGCGGTAGCTGCCCGGGGAGACCCCGGTCATGCGCTTGAAGAGGACGCACATGTATTCCATGTGCTCGAAGCCCGTGAGCTCGGCGATCCGCTTCAGCGGGAAATCCGTCTCCAGGAGAAGCTGGCGGATCTTCCTCAGCTGGACGCGCCGGATTTCGGACTGCGGTGAGCGCCCGATGCACTGGCGGAACTTGCGCTCCATCTGGCTGCGGGAGGCGTGCGCGTGCTCCAGCACCTGGTTCACCGTAATGCCGTAGCACGCCCTTTCCCGGATGAAGCTGAGCGCCGCCGCCACGTTGCGGTCCTCCACGGCCAGGACATCCGTGGAGTGCCGGGTCACGACGCCGAGCGGATCCACGCGCTGGTCGTACGACTTCGGCTTGATCCCCGCAAGGAGGTCGCCGAGCAGGGCCGCAGCGCGGTACCCCGACTGGAAGGCGTTGGGCGCAACGCTCGAGAGGGCGGGATCCGCGAGCTCGCACCGGATGGTGTCGTTGTTGGCGCCGAGCACGGCGACCTCCTCGGGCACCAGCAGGTCCGCGGCGTGGGCCGCGCTGACCAGCTGCTGCGCGTACAGGTCGTTGCAGGCCATGATGCCGATCGGCTTGGGCAGCCCCTTGAGCCATCCGGCAAGCTGCGTGATCTGCTCCTCCTCCCAGAAGGGCGTGGCGTCTCCCGGGTAATCCGACTCGAACACCGAGCACTCGCGCTCCGCAAGGCGGACCGCCTCGATGAAGCCGTCGCGGCGCTCGCGAGCCCATAGCGTGTTGCCGAAGCTGGCGAACCCGAACTTCTGGTATCCCCTCTCGATGAAGTGCTCGGCCCCCAGGTGCCCGACGCCGACGTTGTCGGGCCTGATCTTCGGGACGCCCGGGAAGGGCTCCTCGTCGTTCAGGTCGACGAGGGGGATATTCAGCTCCGCGCACGCGGCCGCGAGGCCTGGCGTCGTGTGCCGGCTGATGACCCCGTGCCATTTCTTGCTGCGGATCCATCGCGGATCCGACTCGGAGACGGCCTGGTCGTCGTGGTAGGCCGTCCACAGGTGGTGCGTGCGCTCGTAATGGGCGATGCCCTTGAGCATTGCCATGCTCTCCTCGAACCGGGTCAGGAAGATAAGGAGCACACTGGGCTTCTTCACGGCCCCAAAGCTGCTGGCATCCCTGCCGGGAGGCAAGTGCGGCAGTGCCTCCCGGAACCCCCTGCCTATTTCTTCAGGGGATAATCCCTTATGAACTTCACGATCTCCGCCGCGTTGCAGAAGCAGAGCGCGGTGAACGTGTCGGCGGCACCGTAGTAGATGGCGATGCGGCCCGTCGCCGAGTCGCACAGGCACCCCACCGGGAAGCACACGCCCGGAACAAAGCCCGTGAGCTCGTAGGGGGCCTCAGGAACGATGAGCGGCTGGTTCGCGCAGGCGATCACCTTCCACGGCTCGTCGAGGTCCAGCAGCATCGCGCTGATCGAGTACACGAACCCGTTGCAGGTCGTCGTGACGCCGTGGTAGAAAAGGAGCCATCCCTCGCTCGTCTCGATGGGGGACGGCCCCGCGCCGATCTTCGTCCCCTGCCACCAGGGGCCGCCGCGGCCGATCACATGGCGGTGCCTGCCCCAGTGGACCAAGTCCGGGCTCTCGCTGATGAAGATGTCACCGAACGGCGTGTGGCCGGTGTCGGACGGTCGGCTGAGCATCAGGAAGTTCTTCCCGAACTTGCGCGGGAAGAGGACCCCGTTGCGGTTGTAGGGAAGGAACGCGTTCTCAAGCTGCTCAAAGCGGACGAAGTCGGTCGTCCGCGCGATGCCTATGGTCGGGCCGTGATAGCCGTTGCACCAGGTGACGTAATGAACTCCGTCCACGAGGGTGACCCTCGGGTCGTATGCGTATTCGAACTTGCGGACCTCGGGATCCTCGCATGTGAGCTCGATCGGGTTCGGCTCGAACGTGAACTTGAGCCCATCCGGGCTGCGGCCCACGTGCAGGTGCGGGATCCGATCCATGCCCTCGGTGCGGAACACCCCGGTGAATCCACCCTTCCACGGCACGACCGCGCTGTTGTAGATGCCGGTCACGCGCGGGAGCGGACGGCGGCCGACAACGGGGTTTGAGCTGTAGCGCCACGCGTAGTCCGGGTTGCCCGCCGGCTTGGGCTCCCACGGGATGTTCGGCAATGCGGGACCGATGATCTTAAGCTTCATGGATGGAGTTTGGGCACTCCGGCAGGGCGCCAGGAACCGCGCCGTGCCAGAGGGGGGTTTGCTGACCTTGTTGAAGGCGACCTTCTTAGATTATATGCAACCGAACTGGATGTTAATGAGATCCTTTGTCAGGGACTTGAGATGTTCTTCTTGCCGTCCTCGCGCCCCGGGGAGGTCCTGACCCATGTCCCAGTCCAGACTGTGACAATGCCCATCCACGGTTTGACATCCCCGTGGAATTTAGCGGTTTAAGGCCAGGCGATCACGCCCAGCTCCGCCCGAACAATGGCTTCTCCCGCCATGCGAAACCCACCCCCCCGATCCTCTCGAAAACCGGCGTCGGCCCTGTTCGCGGGCCTCGCCCTGGCCGCCTCGTGCGCAGGGGCCCCCCAGACCTTCAATGTCATGGATTACGGCGTCACGGGCCGCGACATCCGCACCGACACGGCCGCCATCCAGCGGGCCATCGACGCGTGCAGCGCGCAGGGCGGCGGCCGGGTCGTCGTCCCGGCGGGCGCCAAGATCACGATAGCCACCCTCGAACTGAGGAGCCACGTCGACCTGCACCTCGAGCGCGGCGCCCTGCTCCAGGGCAGCGCCCACCACTCGGACTTCACGCGGTTCTCGCTCCAGCCCGTTACGTTCGACTCCGCGCCCGTCCCGAGGCAGGGCGTGATCGTGTACGCGGAAGGCGCCGAGGACATCGCCATCACGGGACCGGGCCGGATCGACGGCAACGAGATGGCCTATGTCTCCAAGATCGGGCCCAACATCTACACCTGCGTCGAGCTGCGGCCGTTCATGATCGTCCTCAGGCATTGCCGCCACATCCTGCTCCAGGAGTTCTCACTGACAAACTCGGCCTTCTGGACGCTCCGCCTCCAGGGCTGCGACGACGCGTCCATCGACTCGATCCGCATAGACGGGGACCTGAGGATGCCGAACAACGACGGCATCGACATCGACTGGTCGTCCAACGTCCGCATCCACGGCTGCCACATCGAGACCGGCGACGACTGCATCTCGCTGAAGACAGCCCCGCTGAGCGACGGCGTCGCCAGGCCCTGCGAGAACGTGGTCATCTCGGGGTGCACGCTGCGGTCGCGCTCGTCGGGCGTCGTGCTCGGCTGCGACGCGAGCGGGCCCATCCGCGACGTGGTGGTCAGCGACTGCGTCATCAAGGACAGCCACCGGGGCGTGGCCGTGCGCCTGAGCCTCGGCGGCAGCATCGAGCGGGTCCTCTTTTCGAACCTCATCATCGAGACGAAGATCTTCGACCCCATGTGGTGGGGACGCGGGGAGCCCATCCAGATCGAGGCCATACCCTGGACCGCCCGCAGCAAGCTGGGAGTCGTCCGCGACATCCGGTTCTCCAACCTCATCTGTACCTCCGAGAACGGCGCCGTCATCTACGCGGACGAGCCGGGCCACATCGAGGCGATCTCGTTCGACAGGGTCTCAATCCACATCGTCAGACCCGCGGCGTTCGCCGGCGGACAGCAGGACCTGCGGCCCAACGGCGACAAGGAATCCCTGCGGACCCTGCCGACGAGCGGATTCCTGATGAGCAACGCCGCCGCGGTCACCTTCAGGGACTGCAGCGTCACCTGGGGCCCGAATCCCCCGGACTACTTCAAGTACGCCCTGGACGCCTCGGCCTGCCCGGGACTCGCCGATTCCGGACTCTTCGGCGAGGCCGCCCATCCGGGGATGCCCGCGAAGTCCGTCCGCTGACCGCCCGTGATGACCCGACGCGAATTCCTGGGGGTCTCGGCGGGCGCGCTTCTCCTCGGGCAGGGATGCGCGGGCGCGGCCGCGGGCCGCCGCCCGCAGCCCCGCATCCCGCGCTGGCGCGGATTCAACCTGACCGCCATGGCCGGCGGCCGCCCCGGCCGCGAGTTCGCGGAATCGGATTTCCAGTGGATGGCCGAGTGGGGGTTCGACTTCGCGCGGCTGCCCCTCTCCTACTGGGCATGGTCCAGCCCGAAGGACTGGATGACCATCAACTCCGAGGCGCTTAGGCCCCTCGACCGCGCCATCGAGCTCGGCAGGCAGCACGGCATCCACACGAGCGTCGCCTTCCACCGGATCCCGGGCTACTGCGTCAACGGCAGGGAGCGCGAGCCGTACCAGCTCTTCGACAGCCCCCGCGACTCCATGCTCCGGGCGCTCGAGGCCGCGAAACACCACTGGCGCTTCTTCGCCGAGCGCTACCGGGACGTCCCGAGCTCGCGCATGAGCTTCGACCTCCTTAACGAGCCGCCCTTCATGGCCGACCAGTCGCGCTACGTCGAGGTCGCCAAGGCGCTGATCGCCACCATCCGCGAGGTGAGCCCCGACCGGCTCATCTTCGCCAACGGCGCCGACATCGGCCAGACGCCCGTCCTCGGGCTGATCGACGAGGGCATCGTGCAGAGCTCCCACGACTACCAGCCGAAGATGGTCAGCCACTACAAGGCGACGTGGGTGCCCGCCGCCGAATTCGAGTCGCTCGAGAAGCCGACGTGGCCGATGGTCGACCGGCACGGCGTGCTGTGGAACCGCGAGAAGCTCAGGGCCGAGGAGATCACCAAGTGGAGGCCCCTCACTGACCGGGGGGCGCCGGTCCACGTCGGGGAGTGGGGCTGCTTCACGCAGACCCCCCACGACGTCTGCCTGGCGTGGATGGCCGACCAGCTGGCGCTCTGGAAGGAGGCCGGCTGGGGATGGTCCCTATGGAACCTGCGCGGCGCGTTCGGCATCGCCGACAGCGGCCGCCCGGACGTCCGGTACGAGGACTTCCGCGGCCACAAGCTCGATCGCAGGATGCTCGAGCTGCTGCGGGCGGGCTGAGGCGCCGGCCTATGGGGCCGGCCCGGCGCCCATCAGCTCGTGCACGCGGTCGACGAGCTCAAAGCAGCAGCGGCTGCTGTGGTAGGGGCATTTCCAGACCGTGACCTTCGGCCGCGGCACCGGGGTCCCGTCGCGCGTGACCTCCTCGATCCAGTCGCCGTGCACGCGGTCGACGAACTTCGCCTCGATGTAGTCCCAGCTGCGGCGCGAGGCCTCGAAATAGCGGGGATCGCCTGAAAGCTGGTAGGCGTTCAGGAACCCGATGGCGGCCTCCGCCTGGGGCCACCAGTCCTTGTTCGTGTCGGTGTAGCCGCCGGGCCCGCCGTCGTTCACGACGCCGCCGTCGGGGTCCACGCCCTCCGCCAGCGTCACCCGCGCAATGTCGAGCGAGACGGTCTTGGCCCCGGCTATCAGGGCCGGGTCGCCGAGCACCTTCGCGGCCTCCACCAGCAGCCAGCTCAGCTCGATGTCATGCCCGTACGACACCTCCCCGAGCCCGATCGGCGTCCAGTCGTCCGCCGTGAACAGGATCAGGTGGTGGGTCTTCGGGTCGATGAGGTGCCGGATCACCATCTCGGCCAGGTCGTGCTGGCTGGCCCGCAGCCCGGCGTCCGGCCATGCCCGCAGGAGGTTCGTGTAGCCCTCGAGGATGTGGATGTGCGAGTTCTGGGACTTCGGGCCCGGGCCCATCCGGTTCTCGCCGTCCGAGATCCGGGCCCATTTGCGGTCCAGCGCGTCAAAGTACCCGCCGTTCTTCCTGTCGCGCGAATGCTCCTCGATAAGGTTGTAGATCGCGATGGCCTTCTCGAGGGCCGGCTTCTCCCCGGTCGCCCGGTAGTACTCCGATAGCCCGTAGATGCCGAAGGTCTGGAGGTAGATCAGCTTGAAGTCCGACTTCGGCGTCCCGTCGACCGCGATCGACCAGAACAGGCCGCCGTTGTCCGGGTCCCAGAAATGGTCCACGAGGTCCCTGTACGCGTAGCGGGCCATCTCGAGGTAGGCGGGGTCGTGGTAGATCCGGTAAGCCGCCGAGAACGTCCAGAGGATGCGGCAGGTCAGGAGTCCGCCGCGCTGTGAGGACTTATGGACGACCATGTCCTTGTCGATGAAGCCGTAGAATCCGCCGTTCTCTGGGTTGCGCGTGTACTTGAGCCAGAAGGGAAGGATGTCGCCCTTCACCTCCTGCTCGGCGCCTGCCGCCAGCGCGGCCATGTCGGCGCGGGCGACCTTGGCGCCCGCGGGGGTGGGTTCGAGGGCCCCGGTCTTCGGGCAGACTGCGAGTGAACCCGTGGCAATGACCATGGCAATAAGCGCAATCTTGGGGTTATTCATGATTCAAGAAAAGGGGCCTCCGACCGCCGCCACCGTCCATGACGACACCTGCGCATTCGCCCGGCAAGGCTTATGCGAGCCGTCGTCCGGCCCCCGTCTGGATTCCTTGCGCAGGGGCCCGCCAGGCGGGTTTTGTTTGCGCCCCCTCCCGTTCCTTTGATCCTGCCCATTGCATCGGGGCCTTCCGTTCCAGTGATTGTAGGCCCAGCCCCGACCGCACCACCCCATGCTGCTGCACCCCCTGGACATTGGCATCATCGTCGGCTATTTCGTGCTCGTCATCACGGTGGGCCTCTGGGTCTCCCGAAGGGGATCCAAGGACCTCGACGCCTACTTCCTGGGCGGCAGGACGATGCGGTGGTACATGCTCGGCGTCTCGGACGCCTCCGGCATGTTCGACATCAGCGGAACCATGTGGCTCGTGTATGTGCTCTTCATCTACGGCCTGAAGAGCATCTGGCTCCCCTGGGTCTGGCCGACCTTCAACCAGATCTTCCTGATGATGTTCATGAGCGCGTGGACGCGCCGCTCCAACGTCCTCACCGGCGCGCAGTGGATGCAGACGCGCTTCGGCAACGACCGCGGCGCGACGCTCGCCCACCTGAGCGTCGTCGTCTTCGCCCTCGTCAACGTGGTCGGGCTGCTCGCCTACGCCTTCAAGGGCATCGGCAAATTCGCGGTGGTGATGCTTCCCTGGCGCTTTACCGGCGCCGCGACCGGCGTCTTCTCGGACGAGAACATCTACGCCGTCATCCTCCTCGGCCTGACGTCGCTCTACGCGATCAAGGGCGGCATGGTCAGCGTCGTCATCACGGAGGTCACGCAGTTCACCATCCTGACGCTCACCTCGATCACGATCGGCATCATCGCGCTCGCCAAGGTGTCGCCGGCGATGATCGCGCGCAGCATCCCCGACGGCTGGATGAACCCGTTCTTTGGCTGGAAGCTCGGCCTCAACTGGGACGGGATCCTCAGCACCGCGAACGCGGCGATCAAGGCGGACGGCAACGAGTTCTTCACCGTCATCTTCGGCCTCATGTTCTTCAAGGGCGTGCTCGCCAGCCTGGCCGGGCCGGCCCCGAACTTTGATATGCAGCGCATCCTGGCAACGCGCAATCCCCGCGAGGCGTCGCTCATGAACGGCATGGTGACGGTCGTTCTCATGTTCCCGCGCTACATGATGATCGCGGGCATCACGGTCCTCGCCCTGGCGTTCTGCATGCCGGCCCTCCAGTCGCAGGGAAAACCCGACTTCGAGAAGGTGCTCCCGCTCGTGCTGAGCGGGCAGGTCCCGACGGGGGTCATCGGGTTCCTGCTGGCGGGCCTCGCGGCCGCCTTCATGTCGAACTTCGCCGCGACGCTCAACGCTGCGCCCGCGTACCTGGTCAACGATGTCTACAAGCGCTTCCTGAACCCGCAGGCCAGCGGCAGGAGGCTCGTGTTTCTCAGCCGCGTCGTCTCCATCGTCTTCCTGGCCGTCGGGATAGTCTGCGGGCTGCTCACCAACAGCATCACCACCGTGATGATGTGGCTTGTCGGGGCGCTCTACAGCGCGTTCGTGGCCGCGAACGTCCTCAAGTGGTACTGGTGGCGTTTCAACGGCTACGGCTACTTCTGGGGCATGGTGAGCGGCATCGCCGGGGCGGTCGCCTTCCTGCTCGTCGAGCAGGCGACCGGCCGCAGCATGAACGCGCTCTACACGTTCCCCTTCCTGCTCCTGATCTCCGTCGTCGGGTGCCTCGCCGGCACCTACCTGAGCAGGGCCGAGGACGACGAGGTCCTGAAAAGGTTCTACAGGACCGTCAATCCGTGGGGCTGGTGGGGGCCGATCCGGGAGAAGGTGATGAGGGACGATCCGGCCTTTGTTCCCAACCGCGACGCCGCGCACGACCTCACCAATGTCGCCGTCGGCATCGTCTGGCAGATGTGCCTGGTGACGCTGCCAATCTACATTGTCCTCAAGCAGTGGTCGTGGTCCGCGGTGATCCTCGCCGTGCTGGCCGCCACCTCGGTGTACATGAAGTTCCGGTGGTACGACCGCCTAGAGAAGGCGTCCTGACCCTTCCCTGCGCGGGCAAACGGCCTGCGCACCACGCGTGCGCAAATTGGCCCGAGTCGGCTCTTCACGCGGTCCGAATTGGCGGGATCACGTCAATGGAAATGGATGCTGCAGCAGGGAAGCCAAGCCTCATCGCCTGCACTGGGGGCCTGTTGAACGTCATCGATCCACGCGCGAACGAAGGTCGGGAGGCAAGAGATCGAGTGAAAGCGCGCGCATCGCGGGGTCTCGGATGTCCAGGTCGAACGCCCGGCGCAGGACATGGAACCGGTAGAGGAGGATGGTGCTGAGCGAGCGAAGCTTCCCGTCGTCGATCTCGTCGATGCATTTCCGAAGCCGCGACTGCGCAAGATCCATGTGGTGCGCCTGCGCCAGGAGGACCACCAGGCCGATCCGCTGGTCCCACGGCAGATCGCTGTCCGCGCCCCCGGAGATGCGCCGCAGCAGAAGGTCCATTGTCTCGGCAAGCTCCTCGTTCTCGCCGCAGGCCGTCTCGACCTGGGCGCGGGCCACAAGGGCGCCGAGGTCCGCCGGGAACCGCCGGAGCGCACGGCCCGCCTTGATCGCGGGGCCGATCTGGCCCATGTCGGCCAGGTACACCGCTATCCGGCTCAGGGCCACGGCGTCGTCCTGCTCGTCGCAGACCTCGAGCACGACGACCACCTGCCCTTCGAACCCGCCAATGTTAGGAGCAATATACTCCACGGGCCTCAACCATGGCGGCAGGACCATCTTGTGAAGCCGGTCAAGGAAGCTGCCCTCAAGCTGCCCCCCGCCTATCTTGGCCAGGGCATCCATGTAGGGATCCCAGATCGGGATGATGATGTGTGTCACGCCGTGGAGTCCGATCAGTTCCTGGGCCTCCTCAGGGGTCGTGGCGCTCGTGATGCGGAGCGCGGCCTGGAGACCGTCGCGGTTCTCCCAGCCAAAGGTCCCCAATCCGCGGATTCCCCCGTAGTAATAGAGTGTGGTCGTCACGTTGGGGGGGGCCAGTGCCACCCCGCCGGCGGATCCAACGTGCATTGCAAGCCAGTACGCAAAGTCGCGCTCGATCAGCCCGACGACCTCGGTCTTGCTGAGACCCTCGTTGATGCGCGCCTCCACTGAGGGCCACAGCTGGAGCATCCCGAGCGTTCCGGCGAGAAGCACCGCGCCCGAGACTGCCAGCCTAAAGATCTTCAACGAAAATGGGCTGTGAACCCCATCCAGGGCCGCGGCAAAAACGATGAGCAGCACGAACAATCCCGCATCCACGTCGTTCCACCGGCTGATCTGCCGGTAAGTCAGCGCCAGGGAGAAGAGCACCGGCCCGAGCGCCAGCGCAATCGGCGCCCGCAGCGCGGGGCTGACCGTCCTCTGTAAGAGGAGCGCAATCGATGCGACCAGGATCAGAAGGGGAACGGCTGTCGCCCAGACCGTGGCGGTGGTACCATTTTGCAGCAACCACGCCCAGAGGTTTGGCGCGGAGACGGTTACCGGAAGCTTGGAAAGCTGCATCGAGGGCAGCTCGACCGTGATCAGCCCTGGATTGTGCCCGATCCAGGCGGCCGCGGGCACCGACGCCACGGCGGCCATGGCGGCCAAGGCAAGCACCCACGCCTTCGCACCCCGCAAACCCCTCGGCTTGTCGCCTCCCTCGATCCACGCCGCAAGCCGCGCCACAAGTTCGCCGCCGCCCATCCAGGCCACGCCGAATACCGGATGGATCGCGCGCAGCTCCCAACCGCCCATGTAGGAGGGGAAGTACTCCAGCAGATAGGCGGCAAGGCATGTCGCCGAGCCCGCCAGCGCCCAGGCCCTCCAGGGCAGGGATTGGGGAGGTCCTGCCGCTTCGGCCCGGGCAGCCTTCCGGGCGACCCATGCCGCCAGCAGGGCGCCGAGGGCGATGCCGAGCAGGACCGGCAACTGCCGCGACACGTTCACCCACAATCCGATACCGCCGGCGACGCCGCCGGCGATGAACCAGCGCCGGGTGCGCCGGCCGGAGCCGGCCGAATACGCCGAGGCGACACCGGCCAGGAGCGGGAGCACGCTCCACACGGCGCACACCTGCGCCAGCCCGTGGTCGTCGGGCACGCCCGCCACGAACTCGGCGGCGAACGGGAACAGCGTCGCGAGGGCGGCCGACCCCAGCGCGGCCGCAAGGGCGCCGTACCGCCGGGCGACGTAGGCCAGGGTGGCCGCCCCGAAGACGACAAGAAGAATGGGGTCGGCGTAGAGCGCGGCCCATTCGATCGAGGGGCCGGTCGCGGCACCGGCGACCTTGTGGCGGCACCAGGCGACCAGTCCGAGCCACCATCGATACGGGCATGAGGCGAACACCTCGCGGCCCACCTGGGCGTTCTCGTAGTCGACGGACCTGACGCGCCATTGCCGGCGATCGAACATCTGCCGGACCTGGTCGAGCCACTCGAAGCTCTCGTCGTGGTTTCCGGGGACGATCAGCCGCGGCTGCCACTCGGACGCGGCCCCAGACGCCTGCCCGCCGCCCAAAGGGGCGGACGCCGGCCCTCCGGCAACCTCCGACACGTACTCGATGCGCCGCACGCGGACGGCCGTGGCAGCGACCGTGAACGCGAGCGCGAGCAGAGGTACAATCAACCACGCCCGTCGGGGAATCCGTAATAGGTTGCTCACTGGGGTCGTCGCATGGGCCTCTTGATTCGGAACCGGGCATGCAATCTCACAATGCGGGATCAGGCAAGAAAAGTCCGGGTCCGCGTCGCCGCCAAAACTATTCTTGACTACGCGTTTGCAGCTCCGTCCCATTGCCCTTTTGTGATGGGATCCGCCAATAATCGCAGGTGCGGGAGGGTGTTCCCGAACGCGGTGCGTGCGGTTCGCGGCGCCGCCGTCGCCCTGGCGCTCGCCGTGTGCGCGCCCGGGGCGCCGGATCCCTCGGGCGCGATCGCCGAGCATCCGCTCGCCAAGCGCCCCTTCCCCCGGGGGAAGACCCTGTTCACGGAGCTTTCTCCCGACCAGACGGGCGTGCGCACGGAGAACCGCTATGACGACCCGAAGATGTGGGGCGAACTCTACCAGGAGTTCGAGGGCGGCTCAATCGGCACCGGGGTTGCGATCGGAGACTATGACGGCGACGGCCTGCCGGACATCTTCGTCGTGAGCAAGACCCAGGGCTGCCGCCTCTTCAGGAACCTTGGCGGGTACAAGTTTGAGGACGTGACCGAGAAGGCGGGCGTGGGAGGGACGCCGGGCGTCTGGAACGAGGGCGCCACGTTTGTCGACGTGAACAACGACGGCCTGCTCGACATCTACGTCTGCCGCTTCAACGCCCCCAACCTGCTCTACATCAACCAGGGCGACGGGACCTTCAAGGAGATGGCCCACGCCTACGGCCTTGACGTCAAGGATTCGAGCGTGATGGCCGCGTTCTGCGACTACGACCGCGATGGCTGGCTCGATGTCTACATCACGACCAACATGCTCGACAGCGCAGCGCATCCCAACGGGCAGCGCGGCTATCTCTTCCACAACAACCGGAACGGAACCTTCACGAACGTAACGGACCCCGCGGGCATCACGGGCGAGACGCAGAGCCATTCCGCCACCTGGTGGGACTACGACAATGACGGCTGGCCCGACCTCTACGTCGCGAATGACTACGGCTTCCCCGACAGGCTCTACCACAACAACCGCGACGGCACGTTCACCGATGTGCTGGACCAGGTCCTGCCCCACACGGCGTTCTACTGCATGGGCTCGGACCAGGGCGACGTGAACAACGACGGGTACATCGACCTGTTCGTCGCCGACATGGCGACGACCACCCACGTCAAGGACCAGAATTCCATCGCCGAGTCGCGAGAGAGGGACGAGGAGTCGGACAGCTCGCCGGGCGCCCAGAAGCTGCACCGAAGTGCCCTCCTGATGAACACCGGCACGGGAAGGTTCCGCGAGGTGGCCTTCCTTGCGGGCATCGCAAAGACGAACTGGACCTGGTCGCCGCGTTTCGAGGACCTGGACAATGACGGCCGCCTGGACCTTTTCGTGACCAACGGCTTCAACCGGGATCCGAATCCCGACGTGAACTCGAGCGCGATCCGCGTGGAGACGGCCGCGGAGAGGATCAAGGTGCTCTACAACAGCCCCGTGCTTGTCGAGACCCACTTCGCGTTCCGCAACATGGGCGACCTCCGGTTCGAGGACGTCGGCGCTGCGTGGGGCCTCGACAAGAGGGGCGTGAGCTTCGGCGCGGCCTTCGGCGACCTGAGCGGGGACGGGAACCTGGACCTAGTCTACACCAACTACGAGGGCGGCGTCACCGTGATGCGCAACGACTGCGATTCGGGCCACGTCGTCAACGTCGACCTGCGCGGGACCGTCTCGAATCGCTTCGGCGTCGGGGCGATCGTCAGGGTCGAGAGCGCGCTCGGCGTGCAGGTCCGCCAGCTCATGCTGGCGCGCGGCTACATGTCGAGCAGCGAGCCCATGCTCCACTTCGGCCTTGGCGCGGACACGAGCGTCAGGCGCATGACCGTGACCTGGCCAAGCGGGCACGTGCAGACCTTCGAGAACTTCGCCGTTGACCGCCGCTACACGGTCACCGAGCCGTCGCAGCCAGTGCCGATCCCGCCGCCAGCGGAGCCGCGCCCGGGCCAGTTCCAGGAAGTCGGCCATGCGGCCGGCTTCGAGCTTCGGTCGCGCGAGGAAGTGATCGACGAGACCTACGTGCAGAAGGTGATTCCCACACGGTTCAATCGGCGCGGCCCGGGCCTCGCTGTCGGCGACGTTTCCGGCGCAGGCCGCGACGACGTCGTGGTGGGCGGGACGACGCTCGATCCCCTGAGGATCCTTAGGAGTTCGCCGTCGGGCCAGTTCCAGGCGGCCGACGTTCCCTTAGCCGCGGCCCGCAGTCTTGCCGACGACGGGCCGCTTCTCCTGTTCGACGCCTCGGGGGGCGGGAGTGAGGACCTGCTGGTGACCAAGGGAGGCAACACCCTGCCCGCGGGCGCCCAGGACTACCAGCCGAGGCTTTACCTGAATGACGGCCACGGCCGCTTCCGGCCGGCGGCGGACGACGCTCTGCCTGCGCTGCCGATCAACGCGGGCGCGGTGGCCGCCGCCGACTTCGACCACAGCGGCCGCCTCGGGATGTTCATAGGGGGGCGCATCCTCCCGGGAAAATACCCGCTTGCCCCGCAGAGCGCGCTCCTGGCCAACCGCGGGGGGCGGTTCGAGGACGTGACGGACACGCTGGCGCCGGGCCTGCGCGAGGTCGGGATGGTCACGTCCGCCCTGTGGAGCGATGTCGACGGCGACGGGTGGCCCGACCTGCTGTTGACGCTCGAGTGGGGGGGCGTGAAGTATTTCCACAACAAACAGGGCAAGGGCTTCGAGGACTGGTCCGAGCGGGCCGGCTTCGCGGCCGCCGGCACGGGCTGGTGGACCTCGATCGCGTCCGCGGACTTCAACGGCGACGGCCGGCCGGACTATGTCGTCGGCAACGTCGGCCTCAACACCCAGTACCATGCCGACCCGGCCCACCCGGCACTGCTCTATTACGGCGACTTCAGGGGCAACGGATCGGCGCAGCTGATCGAGGGCTACTACGAGGGGGACCAGATCTATCCTTGGCGCAGCCGAAAGGGCATGGCGGCCGCGGTCCCCTCGGTTGCGAAGCGGTTCACCCGCAATAGCTACTACGCCCGCGCCACCCTCGGGGAGATCGTGGGGGAGGAGAAGCTGGCCAAGGCCCGGCGGTTTGCGGCAACGGAGCTCAGGAGCGGCGTCTTCTTGAGCCAGCCCGACGGCACCTACCGGTTCGAGCCGCTTCCGCGCATCGCGCAGATATCGGTGCTGCAGGGCCTGGTCGCCGGTGATTTCGACGGGGGCGGGCACGCCGACATCTTCGCCGTGCAGAACTCGTTCGCGCCGATCCGCGCCGACATGCGCATCGACGGCGGCCTCGGCCAGCTGCTGCGCGGCGACGGACGCGGGCACTTCGAGCCGGCGACGCCCGCGGAGAGCGGCCTGGTGGTGCCCGGGGACGCCAAGGCGCTCGCCGTCGCGGACATCGACCGCGACGGCTGGCCGGATTTCCTCGTGACCCGGAACAACAATACCACCCTCGCCTTCCGCAACTCGGGCGTTCCCGGCCGCCGGTCGTTCGCCGTCGCGCTCAGGGGCGCCCCGGGCAACCCGACGGCGGTGGGCGCCCGGATCACAGTCGAGCTCGCCGACGGCTCGGCCGAGTGGAGCGAGGTCTTTGCGGGCTCAGGCTATTACAGCCAATCGACGTCCGCGTGCTTCTTCGGGTATCCCGAGGGAAACCCTCCCAGGAAGATCAGCGTGCGGTGGCCGTCCGGGACGACCACCGAGCACGGTTTCCCGCCAGATTCGACCACCGTGGTCCTCGCGGCCCCACGGCCGTGACAAGCGGCTCGCCGCCAGCCGCTCTGGCGCTCCGGCGGCGCGCGCGTCCGATTGGGAAAACGTTCCTTGACTACCCGGTCGAAGGTTTCTCCCATTGACACCCCAAATGGTAGCCGCCGAAAGTCACAATCGCCTCGGTGTCTGGGCTGCAGCAGGAAAAAGGGCCTGGTCCGGCTTGGCGTGGGCGGCGGTTCTGGCCCTTATAGCGGCGGGCGCGGCCGCCGCCGAATCCGAGGGCTCCATCACCGAGAAGCCGCTCGCCCCGCACTCCTTTCCGCAGGGCAAGACCATGTTCGTCGAGCTTTCCCCTGAGGAGACCGGCGTGCGGACGGAGAACCGCTACGCCGACCCGAGGATGCGCGGCGACCTCTACGAGGAGTTCGAGACCTCGTCGGTCGGGACCGGGGTCGCCATCGGCGACTATGACGGCGACGGCCTGCCCGACATCTACGTCGTCAGCAAGACGGAGGGCTGCCGCCTCTTCCACAATCTCGGCGGCTACAAGTTCGAGGACGTCACCGAGAAGGCGGGCGTGGCGGCGGCGCCCGGCGTCTGGAACCAGGGCGCGACCTTCGTCGACATCAACAACAGCGGGCGGCTGGATATCTACGTCTGCCGCACCAATGCGCCCAACCTGCTCTACGTGAACCAGGGCGACGGGACGTTCAAGGAGATGGCCCACGCCTACGGCCTGGACATTGTCGACTCCAGCGTGATGGCGTGCTTCTGCGACTACGACCGCGACGGGTACCTGGACCTGTACATCGCGACCAACATCCTGAACATCACGGCGCACCCGAAGGGCCAGCGCGGAATCCTCCTGCACAATAACCGCAACGGCAGGTTCACGAACGTGACCGACAGCGCCGGCATCCTGGGGGAGTCCCAGAGCCATTCCGCGACGTGGTGGGACTTCGACAACGACGGCTGGCCCGATCTCTACGTCGCAAACGACTACGGCTACCCGGACAGGCTCTACCACAACAACAGGGACGGGACCTTCACCGACGTGCTCGACCGCGTGATGCCGCACGTCTCGTTCTCCTCGATGGGCGCCGACCTCGGCGACGTGAACAACGACGGGTACATCGACTTCCTGGTCGCCGACATGTCCGCAACCACCCACATGAGGGACCAGCACTCTATCGCCGACGCGCGCGGCAGGACCCAGGAGGAGCCGGGCACCGAGCCAAAGTACCACCGCAACGCACTGCTCCTAAACACAGGCACGGGAAGCTTCCAGGAGGGCGCCTGCCTCGCCGGCATGGCCTCAACCGACTGGACCTGGTCGCCGCGCCTCGAGGACCTGGACAACGACGGCCGCCTGGACCTCTTTGTCACGAACGGGTTCCCGAGGGACCCGGGCGCGGACACCCTCATTCGAATGGAGCGCGCCGAGAGCCCGGCGGAACGCATCCGCATCATGTACGAGAGCCCCCCGCAGATGGAGAAGCACATCGCCCTTCGCAACATGGGCGACCTTCGGTTCGAGGACGTGAGCACGCAGTGGGGGCTCGACAAGAGGGGCATCAGCTTCGGAACGGCGATGGGGGACCTGAGCGGGGACGGCAACCTCGACATCGTCTACACGAACTACCACGCGGGCGTCACGATCATGCGCAACGACTGCGCCACGGGCCACGTCGTCAACGTCGACCTGCGCGGAACCGTCTCCAACCGCTACGGGGTGGGCGCCACGGTCCGCGTCGAAAGCGCGCTCGGCGTCCAGGTCCGCCCACTCGTCCTGGCGCGCGGGTACATGTCGACCAGCGAGCCCATGGTCCATTTCGGGCTCGGCGCCGACACGGTCATCAGGCGGATGGTGGTCACCTGGCCGAGCGGCCACGTCCAGACGTTCGAGAACATGAAGGTGGACCGGCGCTACACCATCACGGAGCCGCCCACACCCATCCCCTTGTCCGGCGACGCACCCCGCCCTCCCAGGCAGTTTGAGGAGGTCCCCCGCTCCGCGGGCCTGTCGCTCATGTCGCATGAGGAGCCCGTCGACGAGTTCATCAGCCAGCGGCTCATCCCCCTGCGTCAGAATCCGCACGGGCCCGGCCTGGCGGTGGGGGACGTGTTCCGCAACGGACGCGACGACGTCATTCTGGGAGGCACGACGCACGACTCGCTGCGCATCCTGCATGCGGGGGCCTCGGGGCAGTACCTTGCGGCGGATTCGTCGGCGGTGCCGACCGGCTCCACGGTCGACGACGGGCCGGTGCTCCTGTTTGACTCGGCGGGAGCAGGACGGCAGGACCTCCTCGTCACAAAGGGGGGAAACTCCCTGCCTGCGGGTTCGCAGGAGTACCAACCCAGGCTCTTTCTCAATGACGGCCACGGTGGCTTCCGGGCCGCCCCGGATGACGCGCTGCCCCAGCTGCCACTGAGCGCGGGGGCCGTCGCCGCGGCCGACTTTGACCACAGCGGCCGCCTCGGTCTGTTCATCGGTGGCCGCGTGACGCCCGGCCGGTACCCCCTTGCCCCCCAGAGCGCGCTCCTCGCCAACCGCGGCGGCAGGTTCGAGGACGTCACCGACAGCCTTGCGCCCGGGCTGCGCGAGGTCGGGATGGTGACGTCGGCGCTTTGGACCGACGTCGATGGCGACGGCTGGCCCGACCTGTTGCTCGCCCTTGACTGGGGCGGCGTGAAGTACTTCCACAACAACCAGGGCAAGGGCTTCGAGGACTGGTCCGAGAAGGCGGGTTTCGCGGCGGCGGGGACCGGATGGTGGACCTCGATCGCGGCCGCGGATTTCAACGGTGACGGCCGGATGGACTACGTGGTCGGGAATGTCGGCCTCAACACGATCTACACCGCCGATCCCGCCCATCCGGCCCTGCTCTTCTACGGCGACTTCAGGGACGGAGGGCCGAAGCAGCTTGTCGAGGGGTACTACGAGGGGAACACGCTCTATCCCAGGCGAAGCCGCCGGGACCTGGGCGCCGCCATTCCGTCGGTGCTGAAGCGTTTCCCGACCTTTGATTCGTATGCCAGGGCTACGCTGGGCGATATTGTCGGGGGGGAGCGGCTCGCGAAGGCCCGCCGCTTCGCCGCGACGGAGCTGCGCAGCGGCGTCTTCCTGAGCCAACCCGACGGAACCTACCGATTCGAGCCCCTGCCGCGCATCGCGCAGATTTCCCCGTTGCAGGGCATGGTCGCAGGGGACTTCTGCGGCGACGGCCACACCGGCGTCTTTGCCGTGCAGAACTCCTACGCGTCGATCATTTCGGTGGGGCGTTTTGACGGCGGCTTGGGACAGCTTCTGCGGGGCGACGGGCGCGGACACTTCACCCCGGTTCCGCCGTCCGAGAGCGGCCTTGTCGTCCCCGGGGACGCAAAGGCCCTCTCGGTGCTGGACCTCGACCAGGACGGCTGGCCCGACTTTGTCCTGTCGAGGAACAACGACAACTCGACGGCGTTCCGCAACGGCGGGGTCGCAGGCCACAGGCCGCTCAAGATCGTGCTTCAGGGCGCCGCGGGCAATCCGACCGCCATCGGCGCCCGGATCACGGTGGTGTACGCCGACGGCTCGACCGAGACGAGCGAGGTCTATGCCGGATCGGGCTACTACAGCCAGTCGACCGCCGCTTGCTTCTTCGGCTATCCCGAGGCCAATCCTCCGGCGAGGATCCTCGTGCGCTGGCCCTCAGGCGCCTCCTCCGAGCACGCGTTTGCGAAGGGCTCAACCACCCTGACGCTCGCGGCGCCTTGATCCGCCGGTTTTTTCACGGACCCCGGTCCAGCGGGAAGAAACGCTTGAGCGCCTCCCCCGTGTCGAGGCCCGTCATCCAGTAGTGGCTCGGGGCGGGCTGGACGGCGCCGCTGAACGCCCAAAGGACATTCACGGGCAGGGCCACGCGGTAGGTGCGCTCGTTCAGGATCCGGGCCGCGTCAAAACCGGGCAGGAGGAGCCCGGAGTCCTTGGCCGCCACCGCCCGGGCGATCTTAAGGAGTTCCGTCCCCGGCACCTCGAACATGCCGACCGGCAGATTGGCGTAGAAGGGGACAATGTCGCAGATCCGGGTGACACCGGGGGTCACCGCAACGCTGGAGGCAGCTCCGCCGTCTCCGACCAGCGCATAGTCGGCCACGGCCGCCTTGCGGACCGCCTCGCCGACGGCGCCCGAGATGTCCCGGGCCCCCCTGAGCCCCGCCGGCACGAGCGGCGAGGCCTCGCGGCCGGCAACCCAGCGCCACCGGGAATCGAAGCTGCGTGCCGCCAGGAGGGCCTCCTCCTTCGCGCTCATGACGACCAGGTCGGCGCCAGAGGCGTTGCCCCGGCGGAGGTCTCCCCCGCCCATGATGGCCGGGATGGCCGAGCCCGCGGCGTAGGCCTTTGGGTCTCCGGACGCCACCCAGAACACGAGGCGCTGCGGCGAAAGCGGGTTGTAATGCACGAGCCCCAGCACGAGCGGACCCCCGACCTGGAAGCTCTCGCCGTCGCTGCACGTGGCCACCGAGCCGTCAAAATGGACCGGAAGCGAGTCGGCGAGCCGCGCCACGAGCGCGTTCTGCTCGGCCGTTCCGATGAGGACCAAGTGGCAGCGCGCAAGGTCGCCGTCTGTCAAGTCGACGTCCGCCCTGATGTTGAGCGAGCCGTAGAGGTTCTGGCTGTGGGGGACCTTGTCGACGCCCGCCTCGCCGCTGTCGTCGGTCCAACCGGGGTTGGGGCTCTTGGCCGCCGCCTCGGCGGCCGAGCGCATGGCCGCGCGCTCGGCGTCCGTCCCCCGCGTGCCGTAGACGATCAGGAGGGGGTCGCCCTCGTAGAGAAGGAGGGCGCTGCCCGGCGTATGGAGCCGGAACGGAAGCGCCTGCGGCTTCGCCTCGAAGCCCCAGCCCCCGTCGCCTAGGCTGAGGACGGCGGTCTCGGGCAGGGGCGCGGGAAGCGTGACGGGGACCGCGCCGTTCACGGACACCTGGAGCGGCAGCGAGCGGTCGAAGGGGGACTCGGCGAGCCGCAGGCGCAGGCGGGCGATGTTCTTGAGTTCGGCGAACAGCAGGTTGGGGCTGCCCGCCGCCAGCACGAAGCGGGCGGCCTCGGGCGCCGCACCCCACTCCGCTATCTCCGCCCACCAGCCGCGGACCGCGCCGCCGTCGAGCGCGGTGTAGTCGATACGGCGCACGGCGCGCGAGTCGGGCCTCACCTGGAACCTTTCCCAGGCCATGCCACGGGCGTTGCCCTCCTTGTAGTTCCACACGGCGTGGCCGAAGCCGTCCGTCTCGTCAAAGACCACCTGGCCGCCGATGTCCCGGAGGCGGGACAGCGGCCCCACCTCGTGCAGCACCGACACGGTCGGGTCGTCGGCGCTGTGCGTCGCATAGATCGGCAGGGTCACGAGGTTGCCCATCGGGACATAGCTCGCATAGCCGCAGGTCGGGCGGCCCGAGCACCAGCGCTGCGGGTAGCGTGACCCCAACCGGTAGGTGCCGCCGCCGCCCATGCTTCCCCCGTTGAGGCTTACGCGGTCGGGGTCGATGGACCAGTGGGCCATCGCGTAGTCCACCACATGGAGGACGTCGGCCTCGGAGAGGGCAAAGTAGCCGCCTCCGCGCGAGCGCCCGAGGACGGAGATCTCAAAGTGCCCCGGGTGCGGCACCATCCCCGTCGAATGCTCGATGTGGTTGCCGCTGTAGCCGTGCATGTAGACCGCAAGGGGGGCCGGGTGCGCAGGGTCGTAATCGGTGGGGATGTCGATCCTGAACGGCTGGCCCGAATCATCGACAGGCGACTCGTATGCCCATTCCTGGACGCCCCTGAGGGAGCCCAGCAGCCGGGGATCGGCCGCCACGCGGCGGACCCAGTCGTCGAGCCTGCGCGCCTTGGCCACCGCCGCTTCGCTCGCCGCGCCGCCCCGTTTCGCCGCGGTCTCGGCGTCAAGGCGAAGGTACTTGAGCCATCCGCGGTAAGCCGACAGGTCGGCCCGCGCAAACAGGGCCTGCGTCCGGGCCCCGGCATCCGCAAGGAATCCTGCAGGGTCGCCCGCGGCCCGCGCGGCCGCCGGGGCCGCGTCGCCGGCTATCGAGGGCTGCAGCCAGAAGCACGCGCACGCCGCGGCGACGATGCGCAGAGGCCTGAAGCCTGCGCGGATCGGGTTCACGGGGGAGGGATTCATCGGCCGAGGATCGCCCGGTTCGCGCGGATGAGGGCGAGGCGCTGCTCGACGGCGCGCCGCGTGGTGAGGGCGTCCTCCGGGGTGTGGAGGCACCAGTCGACGAGCTTGTCCAGGGTGGACCGGGCCACGTAGCAGCGCGTGTCCGAGCCGCCGTAGAAGATGAGGACCGTCTTCGCCTTGTCGCCAAGCTCCACCCAGCCGTTCGTGAACGTCACGTTCGACACATCGCCAAACCCCTCGCCCCCATACGGGGCGAGGAAATGGCCCCCGGGCCTTGCGATGACCCTGGAGGGGTCGTCGAGGGACGTCATGAACATGTAGAGCACGTAGCGGAGCCCCGCCGCGCAGGCCCGCACCCCGTGCGCGAGGTGGAGCCAGCCGCGCGGCGTCTTGATCGGGGCCGGGCCCTGGCCGTTCTTAACCTCCTTGATCGTGTGGTAGGCGCGAACGTCGATGATCGCCTCCGGCCCGGTGACGCCCGTCGTTATGTCGTCGCAGAGCGTCCATCCGATGCCGCCGCCGGAGCCGACGTCGATGAACCCGTCCATGGGGCGCGTGTAGAACGCGTACTTGCCCCCGACGAACTCCGCGTGGAGCACCACGTTCCTCTGCTGGGAAGCCGGCGTCCGCAGGTTCGGCAGGCGCTCCCACGTCCTGAAGTCACGGGTGCGCACGACGCCGGCGACCGCGACGGCGCTGGAAAGGTCGCCCGGCTTCGCGTCCGGGTCCTTCGCCTCCGAGCAAAACACGCCGTAGATCCAGCCGTCCTGGTGGAACGTGACGCGCATGTCATAGACATTCGTCTCGGGTTTGATCTCGGGCAGGTCGACCGGCTCGTCCCAGAAGCGCCAGTTGTCGGTCCCGTTCGGGCTCTCGGCGATCGCGAAGAGGCTCTTGCGGTCGTAGCCCTCGAAGCGAACGACCATGTGGACCTTCCCGCGCCACATGAAGGCCCCGGGGTTGAGCGTCGCATTGACGCCCAGCCGCTCCATGAGGAAGGGGTTGGTCGCGGGGTTCAGGTCGAAGCGCCACTCGATCGGGGCGTGGCGGTACGTGATCACCGGGTGCTCGAAGCGCTCGAACACGCCGTTGTCCCAGTTGCGGTCGACGGGATTCCTGCGCGAGAGGAACTTCTCGTGCTCGCTGCGCAGCTTGCGCAGGCGGGCCGCCCACGCCTTGGGCGCGCCCGCGGGAATGCCGGAGCTCTTGCGTTTCGGGGTGGACGCGGTCTTCGGCCGCGATGAGGTCTTCTGCTTTGTCTTCATGAGTGCGCGGCACCCCCCGTGGCACCGATCAGGATCTCGCCCAGGCGACGGGTCGCCTCGAGGCCTGTCCTGCCATTATGGTAGGGGCATTTCCAGAAGCTCACCTTGAGCTCCCGCTCAAGAACCCGCCCGTCCCGGGTGACGCCCCGGAACCACTCGCCCCCCCGGCGATCGATGAGGCGCTTCTCAATGAAATCCCACGTCCCCAGGGCCGCGGAAAGGTAGCGCTCCTCACGCGAGATCTGATAGGCGTTCAGGAACCCGACAACCGCCTCGGCCTGCGGCCACCACTCCTTGTTGGTGTCGGTCAGGCCGTCGGGCCCCCCTTGGTTGTACACGCCGCCGTCGGCGTCGACCCCTTGCGCAAGCGTCACTGCGGCAATCTTGACCGCCAGGGGCCGGATGCGCCCGACGAGCTCCGGGTTCCCGAGCACTTCAGCCGCCCAGGTCAGGAGCCAG
Organism: Opitutaceae bacterium; assembly: GCA_003164715.1. Lineage (GTDB taxonomy): Bacteria > Verrucomicrobiota > Verrucomicrobiia > Opitutales > Opitutaceae > Palsa-1447. Next base: position 29,125 of record PLTZ01000057.1, read on the forward strand.
GCGGCCTCGATGTCGTGGCCGTATGAGATCAGCGGCGAGCGCAGCGTCCAGTCCTCGGCGAAGAACAGGCCCAGGTGCCCGGTCGCCGGGTTGACGATGCGGTCGAGCATGATGTTCAGGATCTCCGTGAGCGCAGAGCGCAGGGCCGGGTCCGGCCAGACCGTGAGGAGGCGCGTGTAGGCCTCCATGACGTGCAGGTGGGTGTTCTGGGACTTGGGCTCGTTCAAGTCGACCTCGCTCAGGCGCATGTCCGCGATCGGCTCCCAGGCCCGGCCGAACGCCTCGAGGTAGCCGCCGTGGCGCGCCCGCGCATGGCCCTCGATGAGCCGAAACGCGGCGACCGCGAGGTCCAAGGGCTCGCGGCGCCCCGTGGCCGCGTGGTACTCGGCGAGGGCATAGACGGCGAAGGCCTGCCCATAGACCTGCTTGCGGTCGCGCAGGACCTTGCCGTCCGCCGCGACCGACCACCAGTAGCCGCCGAACTTCGGATCGTGGAAATGGGCCTGCAGGTCGCCGAAGGCATGCTCGGCCATCTTGAGAAGCACCGGATCATGGTACCGCGCGTAGGCGGCCGAATACGTCCACAGGATCCTGGAGGTGAGGAGCGCCCCCCTTTCCGCGCCCGGGTCGACGGCGAGGTCGTTCGTAAGCGAGCCAAAATAGCAGTTGCCTTCCCTGTTGACGACCCTGTCCATCCAGAAGGGAAGGATGTTCCCGCGAAGGTCGGCTTCAATGCGTCGAAGATAGTCGTTGAGCGGGGCTGGACTCATCGCGGGGGACGGGTTCGGGGGAGCGGACCTTGGGAACATCTTGGATGACCGGTCGGCGGTTAATTGTCTATCCTTGTCTCGGGGTTTACCGATCGTTCGCGGAGTTGGGACGCCCTTTAGACCCGGGGGATCCCCCGGCCGGCCTGGGAACCCAGGCCCAGAGATCTTCGGTCCGAGGGGCGCCACCGCCTCGGAAGCAACCCGCGCGAACGCCCCCATCCAGCTGTTCTGTTTCCATGAGGCGTGGGTTGACTGTATGTTTGTCCCTTTCAGCGTCCTTGCCATTCTTCTGCGCGCTCGCCATGAGCCGCCGTTCCGAGATCACTCTATCGCCAGATGCAACGAGTCATCGTACCCGCTCGAACCCTGCTCGCCCACCGCGACCTTACAATCGTGCTGGTATGCAATTTGGTTCTTGGACTCGCCTTCTCCTTCGTCGGCCCGTTCTACTCGATGTTCGGCACCATCGAGGTCGGGATGTCGAATTGGACCTTCGGCGTGTTCATGACGATCACCTCGGTCGCCGGCATCGTCCTGAGCACGGTGCTCGCGAGGTGGTCCGACACCAGGTACAGCCGCCGCTCCATACTCCTTCTGGGCTGCGGGTTCGGCGTGGCAGGCTACGCGGGCTACGCTTACGTCCGCAGCGTCCTTTGGCTGACGGTGATAGGTTCTATTGGGCTAGGCATCGCCTCGATCACGTTTTCGCAGCTGTTCGCCTACGCGAGGGAGGCCATCGAGAGGCATGGCATTCCGGACGACGAGGCGCCCCTGTACATGAACATCTACCGGTTGACCCTGTCGCTGGCCTGGACCATCGGGCCGGGGGCCGCCGCCTGGGTGATGATCCGCTATTCGTACAAGGGCACGTTTCTCGTATGCGCCGGCTTCTTCCTCCTGCTGATGATGATCGTTTGGTTCTATGTTCCCGCAAGGCCCCCGACCGTCGACGCATCGGCAGCCCGGATCCCGCTCTTTCGCCTGCTCCGGAGACCCGACCTCCTGTGCTACTTCTGCGCATTTGTGCTGGTATTCGTCTGCATGACCATGGGGATCATGAACCTTCCCCTCATGATCCTTCAGACGCTCGGGGGGACCCAGGAGCAGGTGGGCATAACCTACAGCGTTGCTCCGTTCTTTGAGCTTCCGCTCCTCCTGCTCTTTGGGTTGGCCGCCTCCAAGGGGGGAAAACCAGGGCCGCTGATCCGCCTTGGTGTGATCATTGCCGTCGCCTATTACGCGCTCCTGTCCCAGGTGCGGGCGCCGTGGCAAATCTATCCCATCCAGATCCTAAGCGCCGCAATGATCGCCATACTGTCCGGCATCGCCATCACATTCTTCCAGAGTTACATACCCAACCAGCCCGGCACAGCGACCAACCTCTACACGAACGCGAATCGTGTTGGATCCACCATCGGCTACCTGTGCTACGGGTCGCTGGCCACCGGCCTGGGCCACCGGGCGGTCTTCCTTGTGTGCACGGGGGTGTGCGCCGCCGCCTTCCTTTTGCTCTGGCTCTCCCGCGAGGAGCATGAGCATCAGGCTCAAGTGGGAACCTGAGGCGGCCCCGCCCGCTGGGTGCTTCACGCAACCAACTCCCGTTGTTCCTCGGATCCCCGGCAGGCCAGAGGCGGCTCGAATTGTTTGTCCTAGTTGGTGTACGCCTCGAACAAGGCTATGCCCGAGTTGCCCTTGGCGGACGTGATCTGTGCCGTGTATGCTCCAGGCGGTAGCGTCAGCTGCAACGCCGAATCCGCACTGGGGTTCGGCAAGGCAAATGCGCCCACCTCAAGTGCTGCCGTGGAAATCGTGCCCGGGGTCGAGTTAGTCGTCCACCCGGTATTGGTGGCGATGACGTTGCCCTTGCTGTCGTAGACTGTGAGAACCGGATCGGGCAGCGGACTCGACACGCTGAACGTGCTCAACACCGGTCCGTCGGCGCGGATCAGGACTGTTCGTGGTGCAGTGCCCTGAATGACGAACCCGCCGATGAAGGTCTGGACGCTGCTGACGTAACCCCGGGTGGACACGTTACCGAACACAGTGGGCGGAGGATTGGAAACGAGGATGGTGCCGCCCATGCCCGTCACGACGAAGCGTTGCAGCGTGGAGGAGTAGGCGGCGCTTAGAAGCGTTGCCGATGTGACCGTTGATGGGCTATCTCCAGAAAATCGCTGGATCCAATTTATGCCGTCCGTAGAGGTCTCGATGGTGCCCCGGTCGCCAGCCGCGACCCAGTAGCCGTTTCCATAAATCAGTCCCCTGAGTATCGCCGTCGTGCTAGGTGAAGTCGTGCTGTTTGACCAAGTACCACCAAAAAACAGAGTATTGGCGTTGTTAATAATCGTTCCGCCACTACCGATGCCAATGGCAATAGGATTCGAATACAGCGACCAATTCGAATAAAGTGCCTCAATATTCTGGCTTGTTCCGCTGTTATTGGAAAACGCAAAACCCGGAGTCGCAGAGTTGACGCCCCTCAGAAGTACTCCGCCTTCGCCGCTCACCAAAATGGATCCCATAATAGTCCCAGCGGTCTCAGAAAATGTTACACCATAAAGAGACCCCGAGACCCCCGATGGCTGAATTGACCAAGCTTGGGCGTCAGGCGACGTCAAGATCGTACCATTGTCGCCCACCGCAATATACGTGCAGAAATTAGGGTTATTGTACCCAACGTAATCGGGAACCCCCGTAAAGAACACCCCATTGAGCTTGTTGGTTGTCCCCGAGATTTCTCGCACCCACGTCTTGAGATCGGTCGAGACAAGGATGGTACCTTGGTCTCCTACGACCACCCATCCCTTCGGGCCGTAAGCGATCGACAGGAGCCATCTTCCTGGAGCAATCGCCTGATTGGTCCAAGTCAGACCGTCAATAGAGGTCAAAAGGTTCCCCTGATTCGTCACTGCGGCGAAGGTGCCGTTGGCGTAGGTAATGCACCAAATGTCGTCTGTGACTCCTGAGGGGCTGTAGTTGCTCCAGAAGACTTGAGCGAAGCTCGGCGTCACGGTCGCCAGACTGAACAGGACTGCACCGAGCAACTGTTTCATTGAGTTCATCACGCGCTAGTTGGTGTACGCCTCGAACAAGGCTATGCCTGAGTTGCCCTTGGCCGAGGTGATCTGTGCCGTGTAGGCCCCCGGCTGTAGCGTCAGCAATAGGGCCGAATCCGCGCTCGAACTTGGCAGGGCAAATGCGCCCACTTCAAGAGCTGCCGTAGAAATCGTGCCCGGGTTCGTGTTGGATGACCATCCCGTGTTCGTCGCGATAACGTTTCCTTTCCCGTCGTAAACCGTGAGGACCGGGTCAGGCAGCGGGCTCGGTACTTCGAAACTGCCCAGCACTGGGCCGTCACCTCGGATCAAGACCGTGCGCGGGGCAGTACCCTGAATCACGAAGCCGCCGATAAAGGTCTGGGCGCTGCTGACATAGCCACGGGTGGACACGTTCCCGAACACGGTGGGCGGGGGGTTGGATACGAGGATGGTGCCGCCCGTGCCAGTGATCACGAAGCGTTGCAGTTGAGACGAGTAGGCTGCGCTCAGGAGTGTTGCTGTACTGAGTGTCGAGGGGCTGTCGCCCGAGTAACTCTGCACCCAGTCTATGCCATCTGTGGACCTAAAGATAGTGCCCTGTTCGCCAGCGGCGATCCAGTATCCGTTACCATAGGTAAGACCGCGAAAATCAACAGAAGGTATACCGGAAGAAGCGACAAAATTGTTACTTCCAATGGTCGTACCAACACTTGCTCCAAGACCCGAAAATATAATCCCATTGCCCACAATTACGGTCTCACCGTTAGCACCCATCTCAGTCTGGGGGTTAATAGGACCAGGAGCATAATTTAGAATAGCTTCCATGTCTTGTGTCGGAATCACCACTCCCGGTCCGCCCCCTGGCGGTTGTATAGTCTCATGTATAATTGCAAGATTTGTCCCGGTAGAGTTTGCGCCCAACAGCACGCCATTCTCCCCGCACACCAAAAAGTTTGTCACTGGTCCAAGGATACCATCCAAGGGAGTCGCTGCACCTGTAAGAGTGATGCCATGCAGGAACCCCGTAACGCCCGGTATCGCTGGTTGAAGCACCCAATTCTGAGCGTCAGGTGATTCAACAATCGTACCTGCTTCTCCTACGGCCATCCAGATGGATCCGTTATAGAGCACACCGTTCAGTTTGTTGGAGGTGGCTGAGGTTGCGTGAATCCACGTCTTGAGGTCAGACGACACGAGAATCGTGCCCTTGTCGCCGACGACTACCCAGATGCCGTTTCCGTAGGTAATGGACACCAACCATACACCCGCATCGATAGCTTGGCTGCTCCAGTTGAGTCCGTTGGTGGAGGTCAACAGGTTCCCCTGCGACGTGACGGCGGCAAACGTGCCGTTAGCGTAGGTCACACACCAGATGTCATCGGTGACTCCTGAGGGGCTGTAGTTGCTCCAAAAAATCTGTGCAGGGCTGGTCGTGACCAATGCCGCTGCAAACATTACAAACAAGGCGAGAGTTTTCCGGAGGTTCATGGTGGGCTGTCTTGGGCGGTCGAGCCCGTCGCTGCTGCTAAGTTACAAGGCTTGCGTTTCAGGGGCAATACCTGGCGTTGACCCAAAGACCATGACAACTGGACCGTCCAAACCCGCTATTGGCTCCGACCCCAGAAAGACCGCCTAACCTCACCACCGTTCTGCCGCGCAGTTGCGGCGCTGGCGGAGGCCCTCGCCCACACCGAACCCGACTCCGTCCCCGTCCCCCGCACCGTCCCCGACCCCATCGCCCACACCCACGCGGGTGCCCACACCGACGCCGAGTCCGACGCCCGCGCCCACATAGGCTCCTGGGGCGTACGCCGTCCGAAGGTGGTGGTCCAAAACTCCTTTCTAAGGTACACTTCATCCCATGAAGACCCTGCGTTTCTTCGCTGTCACACTGCTCGTCTGCGCCGGATTGTCGGCGCAAGATCTTAATCTTCCGGCCCCGCAAAAGACAGGCGGGATGCCGCTGATGGATGCGCTGGCCAAACGCGCCACCGCGCGGTCCTTCGATTCCAAGGATCTTTCAACCCAGCAACTCTCCGACCTTTTATGGGCCGCCTGGGGCATCAACCGCCCGGATGGGAGACGCACTGCGCCGTCGGCCCGCAATAATCAAGAGATCGATGTTTACGCCCTCCTGAAGACCGGCGTCTTCGTCTATGTCGCCAATGGCCACCGGCTCAGCCAGATTTCATCGGAGGACTGTCGGGCGCTCGGCGGTACCCAGTCCTTCGTGAAGGACGCGCCCGTGACGCTGATTCTCGTGGCGGACCTCGCCAAAGTGGGCGGGGCTGGCAAGGACATGGCCCTCATCGGCACCGGCTTCATTTCGCAAAACGTCTACCTCTATTGTGCGTCGCAGGGCCTGGCCACTGGTGCACGGGCGTCCGTGGACAAGGCCGCGTTGGGTCCGAAGCTGAAGCTGCGACCGGATCAGTTAATCGTGCTGGCCCAGTCGGTCGGGTATCCAAAACCGTAGCAGCCCCAGTTCTTGTCACCGACCCCCAATCTTTTAACTAGACCCCAACTAAACCCCCCGTCTTGAGAGTGGTGGCAAGGCCCGGAATCGAACCGGGGACACAAGGATTTTCAGTCCTCTGCTCTACCAACTGAGCTACCTTGCCGACTGAAGACGAGTGGCCGGTATTACGCCCCTATCAAACGGAGTGACAAGCAATTTCGCAGGCCTCGGCAGTCAGACCTATAGAGATCCTG
>PLTZ01000040.1 GCA_003164715.1 Opitutaceae bacterium
GTGGTCGTCTCAGCCACGGCTGCGGCGGCTTCACTGGCGTTGGCCGCCAGTTGCGCGACGGTCGTCGAAATCTGGCTGGCGGTGGAAGCGAGCGCATTCACACCCTCGCGAATCGGCAAGGTGATGGCGCGCGTGGACAACCAGGCGACAAGGACGCCCACGACCAGGGCGATCACCACCCCCACGAGCAGAATCACATTCGTCAGGCTGAGACCGCTCGAAACATTGACGGCCGCTTCATCAATACCCTGCATCCCGCCGTCCATCACGCCACTGGCCTTGGCCACCACGACACCCGAGGAGTCCACTATTTTCTCCTGAAGGCTGAGAATATCGGTTATGCTGCTTGAAACATTCTCCATGGAAGACTTGTAGTCTTCCGCCGCATCCCGGACTTTTGCTAACACGTCCTTGTCCGCCTGCACGCGCAGCATAGACTCCAGATGGACAAAGGCGTTCTCGAGGGTTGCAAAGCCTTTCAACGCTTTTTGCATGGCGTTTACGTCCTTCGCATTCTGGGCCTTGAAATTATTGACGCGGATGGCGTTCCCAAGGTCGATGATATCCTGTGCCAAGGATATCTTGGCCATTCGTTCGTTCAGCTTGGCCGCGTCCGCCTTTTCCTCGGCCTCGGTGCTAAGCCTCTGCTCCTCCGAGGACGTCAGATCATGGCTTCCCTGCAGGAATGACTTGGCTGCGGAGTCCATGATGCCTTCCTGGGTGGCCAGGTTCTTGTGTGCAGACTCCAGCCGATCGATCTGCGATTCCCAAAGTGCAAGTGAGGCCCGGGCCTCGCTGGCGCCCTGACGCAGGGCGCTGAGGTCGGGGAACTTCTCCGCCAGCTCATCTGCGGCCTTAAGATGCTCCTTAAGATCGGCGAGCCCCTTGCGGCCCTGCAGCAGGTAGTCGTCACCAGCGCCGAGGGCGTAGCCGCGCAAATCCCACCGGGCCTGCAGCGCGGTCTGCATCACGGCGCGGGCGACTTGAACTTCCACGACGCGCTTGGCGGCCACGTCGTTGGCACTCGAGATGGCCAAGTTGAGGCGCCACTTGGCGAGCGCGCCGAGCAGGGCGGTCACCAGGACAAGCGCGCCGAAGGACATTCCGAGTCTCCAACCCAAGGTCTGGTTTTTCATGGTAGCTTTCTTCGTTTGGCAGTTTCGCGGTGGAAATTACCGCATGGTTTTGTGATGAATTCTTGCTCTAGATGTTCTGAGAGACGACCAGCTGCGGATCCGCCAGCAATCTCGCCGCTGACAGGACCACGGTACCATCCGGGGTAATGCCGCGCAGATAAGCGGCGCGCACTTCATTGAGCGTGGGCAGTGACGGCTGCAGCGAGGCCAGACTCAGCCGCCGGACGCCGGCGATCCGCTCGGCGAGCACGCCGAAATCCATGCCGGCCGATTGCAGGACGATCATCTGTCGTGAGTCATGCAATCCGCGTTCGGCCAGGCCGAATAGCTTGCGCAGATCAAGCACGGCGATGATCCCCCCATGCACGCAGGAGATACCCAAAATGTGCCTGGGCACGCCCGGCAGCGGGGTCAGCTCGACTAATGCGCTGACTTCGCGCACATGAGTCAGCTCGAAGGCATAGGTCTCGTCGCTCAGGCCGAACTCGAGCACGTCAACCATTTCGCCGACTGAGGCCGCTGCTGGTCGGTCCTCACGGGCCAGTGCCCTGGCCCGGGCGACGAGCAGACTGGCCTCCGCCGCAGCGACGGCGCTGACGTCGGCCCTGGCCGCAGCCGCAGACTCGGTCCGTGAATCATTCATGGGTCTTGCCGTTCTTTGTTCCCGTCAGCCCGAGGGTGGCATTCATGATGGCGTTCAACCGACCGACCGTGAGTCCGCCGGACTGCGGCAGTTCCTCGCTTTCGTCGCGGCCGGCGAGAAGCTGGCGGACATTGGCGAGGTGCCGGGTCGCAGCGGGCAACCGGTTGCCGCGGCGGTGGAGATTGGCCATCGCGTAATGCGCGGCGACGTGGCCGGGATCGAGATAAAGGACATTGCGCAGCGCGCGCTGCGACTCGTCGTCGCGCGAGAGTTCCTGGAGGATCCCGGCGTGCAGAAAATGGAGCGCCGGGTCGGTCCGGGCGATGGCGAGGGCGCGCTCGCACCAGACCAACGCCTCGGCCAGTTCACCGAGACTCGCGTAACACTGCGCCAGGAGGACGGCGGACTGAGGATCGCGGCCCTTGGCTCGATCCGCCTCGGCAAGCAGCATCTGGCATGCTTCCCGGTACCGGCCGGCGGCGTAGAGGGAGGGCGGAGTCTCCGCTGGCGGGCCGGACGACGACCGTTTCGCAGTTGATGTGGGCTTGGGACGGGAAACTGGAACGTTGTGCCGCGAAACTTTAAACGCCGCACCGGGAGTTCGTGCGCCCTCCGCAATCAGGATTCCCAGTTTCTGAGCTTCGAGTTTCGAGGTTCCCGTTTCCAGTTTCGCTTCTCCAGTCCTGCCGTCCTTCCGATACAGGGCGACCCCCGGTGCCGCGACGAACGTGAGCTCGGGAGTCACGACCTGGCTCGCCTCCACCGCGCCGAGGACCAGCTGGCCGCCGTCGACCAGCGCACGATAAAACCGACGCACCACCTCCGGGATCCGCGTGGGTGAAAAATAGAGCAGCACGTTGCGGCAGATGATGAGGTCCAGGGCGTTCGTGTTGTTCAGGACGGACGGATAGTTGTCGTCGGCCAGGTTCAGGCAGGCGAACGTGACCATGTGCTTTAGCCGTGGGTTGATCGCGTAACGGTTGCCGGAACACAGCGTGAAATATTCTGGCTTCACCCAATCCGCGGTGTCGCGGAAGGACCATTCCGTGTAGATCCCGGCGGCCGCCCGGGCCAGCGCCTTGGGATTAAGGTCCGTGGCAAGAATGGTGATGTTCCAGTCAGCCAGATCGGGGATGAGCCGGTGCAGCAGGATGGCCAGCGAGTAAGGCTCCTCGCCGCTCGCGCAGCCCGCACTCCAGAGGCGCAGCCGACGGTCACCATTCCGCTTGGAGGCAATCAGCTCCGGCAGGAGCGTTGTTTCGAGCAGGGCAAAGGCGCGGGGGTCGCGGAAGAAATGGGTTTCGCCGATGGTCAGGCTGCCGGCCAGGATTTCGACGTCGGCTGCGTGCAGGTCACGGGTGAGCAGCGACTCGGCGTAGGCGCATGCGTCGCGGCTGCCGGATTCCCCGGACGCCTGCTCGAGACCGCGGGCGAGATCGGCAAAGCGGGTTTTGGGGAAATGCAGGCCGGTGCGGGCCTCGATGCGCTCGCTCATCTGCTGCAGTAGCGATTCGGAGAGAGTTCGGACGGTCGGGCTCATGCCGTTGACTCCCCTCTCAGCTCCGCGGTCGTCGCTTGGAGGATGCGTTGCCGCTCGTCGGGGCGGAGGAGTTTCTCCAAGTCGTAGAGGAGGATGATATCGCCCTTGATCTTAACTAGTCCGTCGACCCGACACCCTTCCGCGGGCAACGTGTCGGCCACGGCGACGGTCTGTGCCGCCTCGGTCACGCTAAGCCCCTCCACCTCATCGACCACGAGGGCGAGGGTGAACGAAGAGGTGCGCACGAGCACCATCTGGTCGTCGGGCCGGACGGGCCGGTCAGCCAGACCGAGCCAGCGGCGGAGGCTGCAGACAGGTAGGAGTTGTCCGGCGAGGTTCATTAACCCGAGCACAAACGCCGGCGTCTCCGGCACCGGGGTCACGGCCACGGACCGGATGACACGCTCGACCGCGGCGAGCCGCAGGGCATAGCGCTGCTCGGCGAGGCGAAACAACACCAAGGTCTGACCCGCATGGAGGGATTCACTCATGGGTCGGTTCTCCGGTGGTCGCAAACCGCGGGTTCATGGGCGGCGGCGCGTCGACAAAATTCAGCCGATGGTGCAAGGGCCGACCCAGTTGCCGGCGCAGTTCGTTGACCTGCTGCTTCAATTCGATCACGCGCATTTCGCCGCCTACGGTCGCACAGTTGAAGCGTTCGAGCTCCTCGTTGCTCACTTGCAATTCCACAGCCTGCTGCTGGAGGATTCCCTTCGCCCGCATCCACGCCCCCCGCTGGGCAGCGAAAATCAGCAAATACTCAGGCGGGAGAACTCGGTCTGTGTAATCGGCGGGGAGCACCACTCGCTCTGGCCGATTGTTTCGCAAAAGTCAGGGAGACCAGGGTTGGTGACCTTGCGAACCGACTCGCGTTTAA
>PLTZ01000064.1 GCA_003164715.1 Opitutaceae bacterium
CCACTTGCATCTTGCACCGGCCCGCAGCGGCCGCACGGTTTAAGCCCATGGACAAATTCGACGAGATCTTCAGGATGCAGGACGCCCTGAACCGGAGGATAGGGGTTTCCCTGCCGCCCCCCAGCGAGGAGGAGAAGGCCAAATGGATCCTGAACTACACCCGGGCGATGCAGCAGGAAATTGCGGAACTTATTGATTCCGTGCCGTGGAAGTGGTGGGCCAAGTACCNNAGAAGTTCGACGAGCAGAACGCCCGCGTCGAGGTCGTCGACCTCTTCCATTTCCTGATCTCGCTCGCGCAGGTCCTCGGGATGAGCGCCGACGACGTGTTCCAGGCCTACGTGAAGAAGAACCAGGTGAATCTCCAGCGCCAGGAATCAGGCTATGTCAAGAAGGACGAGTCCGACTCGAGGCACATCTGAGGCGTCACGCGGCCGTTGTCACCCGCGGCGACCCGCCCGCTGAGTTCCTAGCGCGAGACGACGAACGCGGCCTGGACGTCGACCGCGACGTTGCCGTCCTCGATGATCGAGGCGTGAAGCTTCAGCTTTGCCTTGCCGTAGCGCGCGAGAGCGTCCTTGAACTCCGCAATCGCGGCCTGCGCGGGCCTCTCGCAAATCGCGCGAAGGTCTCCAAGCACCGGACGCCGGTATGCGGCGCGGCTCTCCTTGACGACGATGTGCCACACCGGCTTCTCGGCCTTCGTCTCGTCCTTCATCAGCTCCCACACGACGCCGTAGCCGGCCAGGGTCGCGAGCGCGACCAGGCTCCCGCCGAACGCCGTGTTCAGGGAATTCTTGTTCTGCTCCTTCGGGGCCGTGAGCACCAGCGCTCGGTCGTCGCTCACCTCGACGCCTACACCCATCGCCTTCGCGAGCGGAATCATCTCGTGGAGGAATAGCTCAAGAGCAGGAACCTTGACCGACTTCATCACGCGTGACGCTGGAGCATTTATTGCCCGCCGTCAAAGCCCGCGCGCACAATCGTTGCGAATATCGGCCGGGCATTCCTAAGGCATTAGAATCAAGTGCCATACGATATTTTGAGCCGCGCGCGCCGGACCTGCGCGGCACTCGGGCGCCGGGGGCGCCCGCCGGGACGCAACCGCCCGCGGGCGGCGCGCCCTCCTTGGCCGCCGCGGGGGGCCGCGGGGCTTGCCGCGGGCCGTCCGGCCGTTTGAGTGGGCCAATGGCAAAACCCGAAGAGCCCAAGATCATCTTCTCGATGATCGGCGTCTCGAAGAAGATCGAGCGAAAGGAGATCCTGCGCGACATCTCGCTCTCGTTCTATTACGGGGCGAAGATCGGCGTCCTCGGGTTCAACGGGTCCGGAAAATCGTCCCTGATGCGCATCCTGGCGCTTCGCGACACCGAGATCGAGGGCCGCGTGCACATTGAGCCGGGCTACGACGTCGGCCTCCTTGAGCAGGAGCCGCAGCTCGAGGCCGGCCGCACGGTGCGCGAATGCGTCGAGGAGGGCGTCAGGCACCTGACCGACCTTGTCGGGGCCTACGACGCCACGTGGGACGATCTGAATGCGGCGCCGAGCGAGGCGGCCAAGGAGGCCATCATGGCGCGCCAGGGCGAGCTTCAGGAGAAGATAGACGCCTTGGGAGCCTGGGACGTGGGCCCCCATGTCGAGATGGCGATGGACGCCCTCCGATGCCCGCCGCCCGAGCAACTGGTCGACAGTCTCTCCGGAGGCGAGCGACGACGCGTCGCGCTCGCGCGCCTGCTCCTGCGCAAGCCGCCTATCCTCCTCCTTGACGAGCCGACCAACCACCTCGACGCCGAGAGTGTCCAGTGGCTCGAGCAGCACCTGGCGCGCTACGAGGGCACGGTGATCGCCGTCACCCACGACCGCTACTTCCTGGACAACGTCGCGCAGTGGATCCTCGAACTCGACCGCGGGCACGGGATCCCGTGGAAGGGGAACTACTCGTCGTGGCTCGAGCAGAAGCAGAAGCGCATGGCCGTCGAGCAGCGGACGGAGGACCGGCGCCAGAAGGCGATGGCGCGCGAGCTCGAGTGGATCCGCAAGTCGGCCGTCGCTCGACGCGCGAAGTCGCAGGCGCGCATCACCGCCTACGAGTCGATGCTCCGGGAGAACGTGGCGGATAAGGAGAAGGAGTTCGAGATCCTGATCCCCGCCGGCCCGCGGCTCGGCACGCTCGTCGTTGAGGCGAAGGGCCTGTGCAAGGCGTACGGCGACAACCTCATCTTCGAGGGCCTCACGTTCTCGCTGCCTCCGGGGGGGATTGTCGGCGTCATTGGCCCGAACGGCGCCGGAAAGACGACGCTCTTCAGGCTCATCACCGGGGCCGAGAAGCCCGACGGGGGGACCCTCCGGGTCGGCGAGACCGTCAAGATCGCCCACGTGGACCAGTCCCGCGACTCGCTCCCGGGCGAGTCCACGATCTACGAGGCGATCAGCGGCGGCGAGGAGATCCTCCGGATGGCCGGGCGGGAGGTGAACGGGCGCGCCTACTGCGCGCAGTTCGGCTTCACGGGACCCGACCAGCAGAAGAAGGTCGGGATCCTCTCCGGCGGCGAGCGCAACCGCGTCCACCTGGCGCGCCTGCTCAAGTCCGGGGCCAACCTGATCCTGCTCGACGAGCCCACGAACGACCTGGACATCAACTCGATCCGCGCGATCGAGGAGTCCCTTGAGAATTTCGCGGGGTGCGCCGTGGTCGTGTCGCACGACCGGTGGTTCCTCGACCGCGTGGCGACCCACATCCTCGCCTTCGAGGGCGACAGCACGGCCTTCTGGTTCTCAGGGAACTATTCGAGCTACATCGAGGACTTCCACCGCCGCAAGGGCAGGGACGCCGACCAGCCGCACCGGATAAAGTACCGGCGCCTGACAAGGCACTGAGCGCGCCGGCCCCCGGGGGCTCAGGGAGCCTTGGGCGCCCTGCGCACCAGCTCGGCGAACATGGCCTCGAGCCGCGGAATGTCGACCGCGCGGACCACCGTCACGTCGGGCTCGCCCAGGCCCGGGCCGCCGCCGGCCGGCCAGCTGAGCGTCGCCCCGTAGCTCGCGCCGTGGCCGATGTCGACGTCCATCGCAAGCGGCAGGGAGCGGGCGACGATCGTCGGGTCGAGGAAGACGGCTGACGCGACCTCGTCCCACATCGGGAAGCCCGGCTGCGCGAACCGGGCCACGTACCTTGCGGCGGGCGAGTCGGAGCCCGCCGTCGCACGGGCCACGACTGCAGCCGTGAACTTCGTGCCCACCGTGGCGTCGGTCGGGACGGCTGTGATCCTCTTCCAGCCGGCGTGCAGCATCATCTTCGCGGCCTCCGGGTCCCAGCGGATGTTGAACTCGACCCTCGGGTTGTGGATGAATTGCATCGAGAATTCGTCCACCTTGGAGCCGTCCGGGTTGAAGCTGCCGCCCATGATCACGAGCTCCTTCGCGAGCGCCGCGCACCCGTCGTCGAGCCGCGCCGCCAGGGCGACGTTCGTGAAGGGCCCGAGTGCCAGGACCGTCACCTGGCCGGGGAACTCGCGGAGCTTCCTGACGATGAAGTTTGCCGCGCTCTCGGCCAGGGGCTTCGTGGAGGGCTCCCCCTCCTCGAGCGGCGGGACGACGTCCGCGGCATGGTAGTGGGGCCTGTTGACCGTGTTGTAGCCGGGCCACTTCTCCATCCACGCGCCCTTGTAGGCCAGCTTGCCGTAGAGCGTCTCCCAGCGCCTCGTCTCCTCCTCTGAGTTGACGAGGGGGTAGGTCGCCCCCGGCACGACCGGGATGTCGGGCCGGCCGATGAGCTCGAGCATGCGCAGCGTGTGCGCCACGTCCTCCTTCTGCCAGCCGTCGCCGCTCTCGATCGTGACGCCGAGCACCTCAACGTCCGGGGCCTGCACCACCATGAGGATCGCCTGGAGGTTGCTGCCTCCGGGCCCGAAGGCGTCCTGGTCGATGATCACCTTGCGGCGGGGCTGTGAGGCGCCCGCGGCGGAAACCAGCAGGGCGCAGGCCAGCGCGATCGTTAGAGTGAGTCGTTGCTTCATCAGAATAGGCGAGCAGAGGATGTGCCAATGGATCGTTTCCTGCTTGGGTTGTCTCGGCTCAAACGCTTCAAATGGCAATAAATCCCCGATGAGAAACCCTCCGCCCGTGATTTTTCCCGGCATTCCCGTGGCCGCGGCCAGGAAGCCCGCGGCGGGCCTGCGGAACCTGACGCTTGTCCTCGGGGCGCTCCCGCAGGAGACCGAGCTTGTAGAGGAGGCGCTCAAGGGGCGGCGCCGCGGCAGGCTCGGCCCATTTCCGTACGTTGAGGGCAGGATAGGGGGGCGAAGGACGGTGGTCGCGGCCACGGGCATTGGGAAGACCTGCGCCTCGATGATCACGATGCTCTTCGCGAGGCATTTCCGCCCGCGCGAGCTCCTCATGACGGGGACCGCGTCGCGGATCAACCCCGAGGTGAGAAACGGCGACGTGATCGTCGGCGAGACGACGTGCAACCACGACTTTGGGTCCCTCGGGGCGGGCTACGCCATGGAGTACTTCGGGGCCGAGGGGCCGCTCCGGGACACGATGCCGATCCTCTACCCGGGCGACCGACGCCTGATTGCCGCCGCGAAGAGGGCGATCAGGCGGCACGTTCCGGAGACGGCCTCGCAGCACAGCCCGCCGTACCTGCCGCGCGTCCGGCTCGGCCGCATCACCTCGGGCGACCAGTTTGGGATTACCGACGAGAGGATCGCCGACATCCGGCGCCAGCTTGCTCCGGATCTGATGGAGATGGAGAGCGGGTCCGTCGCCCAGGTCTGCTGGTACCTTGGGATCCCCTTTCTCTGCGTGCGCAGCGGCAGCAATCGCACGCAGAACTCCCCGGACAACGACTACCGCATGCTGTCCCCGTTCGCCTCGCGCCAGGCCGCCCTGTTCACGGTGTCCCTCGTCGGCGAAATCGCGAGGTCCCGGAGATGAGACTCTTCGTCCGGGGCGACGTGGACGGGTTCTTCGCGATCGCGATGGACAACCTGATCCAGCTGTTGCTGATCCCGGCGCTGTGCATCGGGGTCGTCGGGATGGCGCCGCCGTTCGTTTACGGGCGCATCCTGCCCGGGATCGCCGTCTCCTACGTCGTCGGCAACCTGTTCTATGCCTGGCAGGCGCACCGTCTCGCCCGGCGTGAGAACCGGACCGACGTTTGCGCGATTCCCTTCGGGCTCAACACGCCGACCATGGTCGCCTATGCCTTCCTCGTGATGCTGCCGGCGCGCCAGCTGGCGCTTGCCCGCGGTGCGGCGGACCCCGACTCCGCGGCCTGGCAGGCCGGCCTCGTCGCCTGCCTCGGTTCGGGGCTGATCGAGTTTTCCGGGGCGTTTGTGGCGGAGGGCCTGCGTCGGCTGACGCCGCGCGCGGCACTCCTCGCCTCTCTTTCGGGCGCGGGCATCTCGTTCCTGACGCTCAACTTTGTGTTCGACCTCTACGCCCACCCGGTTGTCGGAATCGTGACGCTTGGCCTCACGCTGCTCTTCTTCTTCAGCGGCCTGCGTCCCAGGGGCGGCATCCCGCCGGCGGTCGTGATCGTCGCGGTCGGCACGGCGCTCGCCTGGGCCACGGGACTCGCGCCGGGCTCGGCAGTGCTGGCGGGCTCCGTGGGCCTGCACCTGCCCGGCTTCGTGGGCGGAGACCTCGCCCGGGGCATCGGCGGCGGCCTCTTTCTTCCCTACCTGCCGATCGTGATCCCGATGGGCCTTCTCAACCTGCTGGCCTCGATGCAGTGCGTCGAGTCGGCGGCCGCGGCCGGGGACTCGTTCTCGCTGCGCTCGTCCCTTGCCGTGAACGGCATCTGCACGTTCGCCGCCGCCTGCTTCGGCTCGCCCTTCCCGACGTCGATCTACATCGGCCACCCCGCCTGGAAGCGGATGGGCGCGCGAGCGGGGTATTCGACGCTGAACGCGGTGTTCATGACGGCAGTCTGCTTCACCGGATCGATCGCGGCGATAGGCTGGGCGGTTCCCCCGGAGGCCGGGATCGCCATCATCGTCTGGGTGGGCCTGATCATCACGGTCCAGGCCTTCGAGGCGACGCCGCAGCGCCACTGGCCCGCCGTCATCATGGGGATCGTGCCCGTTCTCATCTCGTGGGCGACATTCAGCATAAAGAACGGTATCCGAATCGCCGGTACGGCTCAGGACTTCTCGCCCTCGCTCGTGGCCCGGTTTCACGCGGCCGGGACCTTCATCGACGGAGGCTTCGCCCTGGAGCAGGGCGCCTTCTTTGCGGCGCTCGTTCTTTCTGCGGCCACGGTCTTCATCATCGAACGGCGGCTTTTTGTCGCGGCCGGATGGATGCTCGCCGCCGCGGGTCTGAGCCTCCTAGGGCTCATGCATTCGTGGAGATTTGCGGGTGCCGACACGATTGGATTCCTGCCGCTTCTCGATCGGGTTACGGGTTCGGCCACACCGGGAGGCCTGTTTCCCGCCGCGGCGTTCGCGCTGGGCTATTTTGCCCTCGCACTGATCCTGTGCACAGCCAGGTGGTTTACGGAACCTGATTTAAAATAGTTACTTACAATCGATCCCAGGTTCCGATTGGGCCCCGGCGCTTGCCGTGGCCGCGATCTCGGTCTTGTCGAAAACGCGGAGCAGGCTGACGTGCGGCGCGGATCGCAGCAGGCTCCGCGATGGGGGCCTTAAGCCTGCTGGAGGCGCCGGAACTCCAGGCGCGCCCGCTAATCGGCCTTGAGAAGCCCCTTGAGGTCGGCCAGCGAGAGCTTCTCCGAAGCTGCGTCGCTCGCCTCAAAGACCCCCGCGAGAAGCGCCCGCTTGTCGTCCTGGAGCGCGAGCACCCGCTCCTCGACGGTCTCGGCGCAGACCAGCTTGTAGGCGGTCACGATGCGCGTCTGGCCGATCCGGTGCGCACGGTCGGTCGCCTGTGCCTCCACCGCGGGGTTCCACCAGGGGTCGAAATGGACGACCGTGTCGGCGCCGGTCAGGTTGAGCCCGGTTCCCCCCGCCTTGAGCGAGAGCAGGAAGACGGGCACGTCGGCGGACGCCTGGAAGCGGTCGATCTCCGCCTGGCGCGCGGAGGGGGCCATGGATCCGTCGAGGTAGCAGTACGGGACGCCCCTGGACGCCAGGTCCTCCCGGAGCAGGGCCAGGAGGGAGGTGAACTGTGAGAACACGAGGAGCCGGTGGCCGTCGTCCGTCGCCTCCTCAAGGAGCTCGCGGAACGACTCGAGCTTTGCCGAGCCGTCAAACGCGGCGCCCTCGGGGGTCTCGTCCCCGCTCGCGACAAGCCTCGGGTCGCAGCAGATCTGGCGCAGCCGGAGCAGCTGGGTAAGCGCAGCGAGCCTCAGGCGTGCGTCGCCGGCCCCGGAGGCCTCTAGGTCGAAGAGTTCCCGCTCCGATTTCTCCTGGAACGACCGGTACAGGGCGGCCTGGGAGGGCCCCATCGTGCACCAGACGACCTGCTCGATCCGGGCGGGCAACTCCGGGGCGACGGCAAGCTTCGTGCGGCGCAGGATGTAGTGCGCGGTCTTGGCGCGCAGCCGCTCGTCCAGCCATGTCCGCTCCTCGCCGCGGGCGCCCTGCGGGACGCGCTCCAGGTAGCCCGGCAGGATGAATTCGAAAAGGGAGCGCAGGTCGTCGAGAGAGTTCTCAACCGGGGTGCCCGTGAGCAGGAACCGCCCCCGCGCCCTGAGCGAGCGAAGGGCCTGGGCGTTCTGCGACCTGCGGTTCTTCACGTGCTGGGCCTCGTCCGCCACGATGCACGCGAACTCGGCCGAGGAAAGGAGCTCCCGGTCGCGGGTGAGTGTCCCGTAGGAGGTGACGACAAGGTCCCAGCGGGCGAACTCGCCCGGGGATTCCAGCCTCCGGTCCCCCCGGTGCACGAACACGCGCAGCTGCGGCGCGAAGCGTGCGGCCTCGCGCCGCCAGTTCTCGACCAGCGAGGCCGGGCAGACGACGAGGCTCGCGCCGCCGCCCTGCTGGACGGCGCATAGGAGCGCAAGCGCCTGAAGCGTCTTGCCGAGCCCCATCTCGTCGGCGAGGACGCCCCCGAGCCCCGAGCGGTGGAGGTGCCAGAGCCATGCCGCGCCGATCCTCTGGTACGGCCGCAGCAGGGCGTCGAAGGGCGCCGGCACGGGCGCGGGCTCGAGGCGCGAGAGGTTGCGCAGGGCGCCGGTCCTTGCGCGCCACTCCTCCGGCGGCCGGAATCCTGGGGAGATACCCTCCAGCAGGTCCTCGACCTCCGCTGCGCGGGCGGCGCCGATCCTCTCGACGCGCCGGGCGGAGGGCGACGCCGTGGCGCCGTCGGCCAGCGCCCGCTGCGCCTGGCCGAGGCGCTGCACGCGCGCGGGATCGATCAGGATGACCTTGCCCTCGGTCTCGATGTAGGCGCGACCGGCCGCGACCGCATCGCGGACCGCGGCCTCGCCGGCCCCGGTCGCGCGAAGCCCTAGCGCGACCTCCCAGCCGCCGCCGCGGGGCGCCGCCTCGCAGACCACCTCCGCGGACGAAAGGTGGGCCGTCCTTGCCGCAAAATTGGGGGTGAACTGGGCCGCGAGGGCTCCCCGGAGGCGCTCGCCGTTCGCCGCGAGGAACGTGAGCGTCTTGTGGCGGTCGCGCAGCCACCACTTGCGGTTCGACGGCTCAAGGACGAAACCGGCCGCCTTGAGCAGCTCCACGGCCTCGCTATAGCGGGGGTCCTCGCGGGAGGGGAGCGTCACCGCCAGGTAGTGCTCGGACCCGTCCACAACCAGGGGATCCAGCGAGGTTGCCCTGGGGGACCTCGGCGGCCGTGGCGCGGCAGGCCCTGCCTGGGGCGGGGAGGGCTGGGGAGGGGGCTCATCGACCAGGGCGTCGTGGCTCCAGGCGACCTTCCGGCCGCCGTCCACGAAGATGGGGAGGTCCGCCGAGGCGGCGGCGAGCTCGCGCAGCTGGCGGCGTGTCACCTGGATGAACGAGGGCAGCCTCGGCGTGCCGCACCAGCCGTGGAGCAGGGCCAGGACCGGAATCAGGCCCGGGTCCGGCTCGATCGCGGGATCCGCCTCGATCCGGAGCGCCACCGCATTGCGGGACGCCGCCATGGCAAGGTTCGGGGGAAGGTGCAAAAGGAGTGCAGGCACGGGAAACCTCCGCAATGCTTTCAATCTTCCCGGCGAATTGGAATAAAACACCGCCGCCGCGGCTCCGAAACATAACACACGAATGAACAACGAGGCCTTCGCAGCGCTGGTGGACGCGCATTACGCGCCGCTCTACCGCTTTGCGCTCAGCCTCGCCCGGAATTCGTCGGACGCGGGGGACCTGGTGCAGCAGACCTTTTTCATCTGGGCCACGAAGGGCCACGGCCTGCGGGAGCTCTCCAAGGCCAAGTCGTGGCTGTTCACCACGCTCTACCGGGAGTTTCTCCGGGGGCGCCGGCGCGACGCCCGGTCGACCTCGATCGAGGACCTGCCGCCCGCCGAGAAGGAGCTTGCGGCGGAGGACGTCGACCGCGTCTCCAAGATCGACGCGTCGCTTGTCATGACCGCGCTCCAGACAGTCGACGAGACGTTCCGCGCCCCGCTGACCCTCTTCTACATCGAGGACATGTCCTACCAGGAGATCGCGGAGGCGCTCGACGTGCCCATAGGTACGGTCATGTCGCGCCTGTCCCGGGGCAAGTCCCAGCTGAGGATGGCGCTCGAGCGCGTGGAGTCCGCCGGCTCCAAGGTGCTGCCCTTCCCCGAATCTAAAGGAGCTAGCGCATCATGACGATCGAAGAGGCCAAGTTCATACTCTCCGCCTTCCGGCCGAACGGAAGCGATGCGGGCAGCGCGACGTTCTGCGACGCCCTCCACATGGCGGGCGACGATCCCATGCTGAAGGCGTGGTTCGCGCAGTCGCGCGCGCACGATGAAGCGGTCGCAGGCAAGCTTAGGCAGATCAATCCTCCGGAGGGGCTGCGGGAGGCCATCCTGGCGGGCGTGCGCGTGAGCGACCCGCGCGGGAGCAAGGGGCTCGGTTGGGGCTGGATCGCGGGCCTTGCCGCGGCCGCGGCGCTCGTCATCGGGGTCTTCTCGATCCGGGCCCCTGTGCACCCGGAGTCCGGCGCGTCGACGCTCGCCGGGTTCGCAATAAGCGACATGGTCAATCAGAGGCACGGCAGCAGCGGGGAACCCGCGAGCGCCCTCGTTGCGGAGCTGCGGGTCAAGGGGGCGAAGATGCCGTCCGCCGAGCAGATCGATTTCGAGAGGCTGCGGGACACGGGTTGCCGCACGCTCAATTTTGCGGGGCACGACGTCCTCGAGGTCTGCTTCTTAAGGGAGGGAGCGCAGTACCACTTCTACGTGACCCGGCGTGACGGCCCGATCGGCAACTCGGTGACCAAGGGGCCCACCTTCGTCTCCAAGGCGGCAGGGGCCGCCGCCGTCTGGTCCGACACCCGCTTCGACTACGTGCTTGCGACCACGGCCGGCGTTGAGGCCCTGCGCAGGCTCCTTTGACCCCCGGCCTCGGGGGAAGAGCGCCCGGGGGCGAGACCAGCCGGGTGGATTACGAGCCGCGAACGTGACTCCTCAGGGGGACCAGATCGGGGTCTTCCTGCCCGATGCCAAATGCCAGCGACCTGCAATGGCGGCCAATCCGAGTTTTGCTAACGACAATCATTGGCGATATCCAGTGTGGTTCCATGAATATTCTTACGGAGACACGGGAGCCGGCCCTAGGGCCAGGCACCAGACCTGATGGGCGGCATTGGCGGCCCGGATCATTGAGGAATCTATTGGTCAATAGGCGATTGTGAGCACGCATATCCGGGAGATGGGCCCCGTGCAATGAGCACGACGGCGCGGGTTCCACCTTTTTGTGGGTTTTAGTTTGGGCACACGCCGAACCCGCTGCCGAACCTATGGGTCAGCGGCGGCCATGAAAACGACCCATTCCATCCAAAGCCTCCACCTACGCGCGCCGCTGCTGGCCTGGGTGATGCCGTTCGCCGTCGTTTCCTTCCTGCTTGCCGCCGCCCCGGCCCGCGCCTCCGAGCGCTGGGCGACACTTGAGGCGATCCATCAGCTCGAGAACCCGAGGGACACCGAGGAGCCCGGCAGCTTCGGGGAGCTGGGCGCCTACCAGTTCCGCGAGCAGACTTGGAGGATGCACACGCAGGCGCCCTTCAGCCGCGCGCTCGACCGGCGCTCGTCGGACGCGGTTGCGGTCAAGCACTACGACTGGATCAAGGCCGAGATCGAGCGCCGGGGGCTCGTTGCCACGCCGTACCGGATAGCGCTCGCGTGGAATGGGGGGATCAAGGCGGTCCTGGACAAGATGCCGCCCGCGGCCGCGGCCGACTACGCGGCGCGCGCCTCCAACATCGCCGAGGAGCTCGAGAAAAGCGAGCTGGCGGACGCGCGCTGAGCGCGCCCCGCGCTCATTCGAGGAACTCGGACTGCTCCGGCGCCCTCGGGGCGTTCCGGGCCTCCTCCTCCTTGGGCGTGGGGTTGAGGTGTCGGGGCGGGCGCGCGGTCTTCATCGCCACGGCGGCCTCCCGGTCCCGGACGATCCGGTCGCAGATCTCGTGGATCTGGAGCCTGAGCCACTTCGTCGTGCTGCTCGACTCGGTGTAGTCCGCGGGCCCGTAGTGGTCGATCCTGCCGACCTGGCGCAGGCGGTCGTTCTGGGCGTACTCCTCGGGCTTCGCCGGATTGTAGACCCCGTACGCGTTGCCCCCGTTGCCCTTCACGACCGAGAAGCTCGGCACATCGCTCGGGCCGTCGGCGATGTAGATCATGTTCTGGAAAGGGATCCGCCTGTCCTCGGCCGCGACCCTCGAGTTCACGTCGATCGCGGGGTTCTTGTTCGTGCCCTTGTTGATCTCGAAGAGCGCGCGGGTCTTCGTCGTGTTGTCGATGACCATCCCGATCTGGGCGATCTCGGCCTCGGCGGAGAGCTCGAGCTCCTTTTGCTCGAGGAAACCGGGCTGCAGCGGGTTTTCGATGAACTCGCAGCCCCAGATGCCGTCCACGTAGGGCGCGATCGCGCTGCCCCGGATCATCTGCGCGAGCCCGGTGCTGACGACGTAGTGCTCCAGGCGGATGTCGTGCTTGCGGTACTCCTGCTTGTCCGCGACCCAGGCCTTGGACGCCTCGAAAAATCCGGGAAGGCCCGGGTAGAAACGGATCTCCGCGCCGCTCTTCTGCAGGACGACGTTGTTGAGGCCGGCCATTCGGCCTGCCAGGACATAGGTGAGGAGATGATTCAGGTAGCTGATCTCGCTCGCGAGCGTGTAGCCGCGCCGGCGGTAATTCTCCACGAGCGCATTCGTCTCTGCCCAGAACGTGGCCTCGTCGACGCCGTACCGGCGGAAGAGCGGCGACTGCATGTATTCCGGGATTAAGGTCTTGTCGAAATCCCAGATGCAGGCGATAATGTTCTGTGTGAAGAGCGTCGCGGCCATGCGGTGCGTGAGGCAGCATGCTAGGCCTCCGGTCGCGGCCCGCGCAATTCGCAAATATCAGCCATGGACGCCCTTCCTGACATTTCGCCCTTCCAGCGCCGCCTCGACGAGCTCGACGCGCAGATGGCGGAGCCGTCGTTCTACGCGAACCAGCGCCGGGCCGCCGAGGTGACCCGCGAGCAGCAGAAGCTGCGCACGATGGTGGACGACCACCGGTCCTACGGCCAGGTGGCGCGCGAGCTCCATGACGCCATGGCGCTGGCCGCTGAGGCGTCGGGCGGGGCCGAGCTCCGCGAGCTCGCGAGCGCCGAGATCCCCTGGCTCGAGCGCCGGGCGCGCGAGCTGCGCGAGGCCGTGCTCCTCGCCATGATCCCGCCGGAGGCGTCCGACTCGCGCAACACGGTGATGGAGATCCGGGCCGGCACGGGCGGCGAGGAGGCCGCGCTGTTCGCGGCCGAGCTGGCCCGGTGCTACCAGAGGTACGCCGACAGCCAGGGCTGGAAGGTTCAGCCCATGAACAGCAGCTACTCCGAGCGGGGCGGGCTGAGGGACGTCGGGTTCCTCATCTCCGGCACGGACGTGTACAAGCGCCTGAAGTGGGAGAGCGGCGTGCACCGGGTGCAGCGGGTGCCGGTGACCGAGGCGAGCGGCCGCATCCACACTTCCACCGTGACGGTGGCGGTCCTTCCCGAGGCGGAGGAGGTCGACATTCAGATCAACCCCCAGGACCTCGAGATCACGGTTTGCCGCGCGAGCGGCCCAGGAGGGCAGGGGGTCAACACCACCGACTCCGCCGTCCAGATCCTCCACAAGCCGTCGGGCCTCATCGTGCAGTGCGCCGACGAGCGCTCCCAGATCAAGAACAAGGCGAGCGCGCTCACCGTCCTGCGGTCGCGCCTGCTCAAGCTAAAGGAGGACGAGGAGAAGGCGAAGTACGCTGCCGAGCGCCGCAGCCAGATCGGTTCCGGCGACCGCAGCGAGCGGATCAGGACCTACAACTTCCCCCAGAACCGTGTGACCGACCACAGGATCGGATTCACGCTCCACGGCTTGCCCCAGGTCATGGAGGGTGCGATCGGGCCGCTGATCGACGCGCTTCAGAAGGCCCACCACGACGAGCGGCTGGCCGCGCTCGAGGGCCGCTCGTACGAGCTCGTGAGGCCGTCCGCGGAGCTCGGCTGAGCCCGCGCCGCTGCCCAAAGCCGCAGGAGAGGCGCCCATCCATGCTCAATGTCATCGAGGTCGTCAAGAAGACCTCCGAGTTCTTCGCCTCGAAGCGGGTCGAGTCCCCGCGGCTGAACGCCGAGCTGATCGTCGGCCACGCGCTTGGGCTCGCCCGGATGAGCCTCTACATCAATTTTGAGCGCCCGGTCAGCGAGGGGGAGCTGGCGGCGATCCGCGAGCTGGTGCGCCGGCGCGGCCGGCGCGAGCCCCTCCAGTACGTCCTCGGCTTTGCGGAGTTCTCTGGACTCAAGCTCAAGACCGACAGGAGGGCGCTCATCCCGCGCCCCGAGACCGAGTTCCTTGTCGAGACGCTCGGCGCAAGGTGCGCGCCCCCGCCGGCGCGCGTCCTCGACCTTGGCACGGGTTGCGGGGCGATCGCGCTTGGGCTCGCCCGGCTGTTCCCCGGGTCGCGCGTGACGGCCGTCGACTCGAGCGCCGACGCCCTGTCGCTCGCCGCCGAGAACGCTCAGGCGGCCGGGCTGGCCGACCGGGTGAGCTTCGTCGAGTCGAGCTGGTTCGAGCGCCTGCCCCCCGGCGAAACGTACGATCTCGTCGTGTCCAACCCCCCGTACCTGTCCGCAGGCGAGGTGGCGACCGCGTCCCCTGAGGTCCGCGACCATGAGCCCATGGCGTCCCTGGTCTCGGGGGACGGGGGCTTCGAGGACATCGGGAGGATCATCGCCGCCTCGCCGGGTTTCCTCGCCCCCGGGGGCCTGCTTGCCCTCGAGACCGGGGTCGGCCACCACGGTCTTGCCGCCGCCTCCGCGCGGGCGGCTGGATTCCCTCGCACCGAGTCCATCAGGGATCTCGCGGGAAGGGATCGGTTCTTCCTGGCGTGGCGCTGAGCCCGGGGGTTCAGCCCTTCGCCACCGCGGTCAGCGGGGCGTGGTTGCTCGCCCAGTACTCGTGGTTGTTGCCGAGCTCGATCGCGTCCTCCACGACCCTCAGGGTTTCGCGAAGCGACACATCCACCTTCCCATAGGCGTCGGCGTTGGAGTCCTCGTCGAGGTCGGCCACGTCGCCCTCATCGCCGCCTTGGTCCCCCGGAGCGCCCTTCTTGGCCGCGTCGGCGTCCTTGGGGGCGGGCTTCGGCGCGGCGATCTTCGGCGGGAGCGGCGGGCCCAGCCTGAACTCCTTGAAGGGGTAGTCCTCCTTCGCCAGCCGGTCGCGCTCCGCCTTGTTCTCCTTGCGGAAGGCGTCGTCGTCGGCCTTCTGCTTGCGGCGCTCCTCCAGGTTGAGCGAGACGAGCTTCTCGGCCTGGCGCCCCTTGAACCACTCGACGTACTTCCTCACGTAGGCGAACTCGTCCAGGCGGCCCTGGCGCGAGGCGCTGTCCTGCTGCAGGACGGCGAGCAATTTCGGGTCTATCGGCGAGCCGTTGAAGTCGCTGGTCTTGATCTTGTCCCAGACCAGGGCGTGCGGAAGGTCGGACTCGCCGATCGGGAGGAACTCGTCAACCGAAGGCAGCACGATGTCGGACGACACGCCCTTGAGCTGGGTCGAGGAGCCGTCGGGAAGGTAGAACTTCTGTATGGTGATCTTCGCGGCGCCCGTCTTCGCGGGGGAGCGCTGCAGTTCGCGGGAAATCCTCTTCATCTCGAAGGTCGCCTGGACCGTGCCTTTGCCGTGGGTCGAGCTGTCGCCTATGACGACCGCCCGCCCGTAGTCCTTGAGCGCCCCGGCGACGATCTCCGAGGCCGACGCGCTGAACCGGTCGACGAGCACCGCCATGGGCCCCTCGTAGCAGAGGCTCTCGGCCTTGTCCGAGTCGATCTGCACGTCGCCCTCGTAGCCCTTCACCTGGACCACGGGCCCCTTGTGGATGAAGAGGCCTGCGAGCTCGATCGCCTCGCTCAGGTAACCCCCTCCGTTGTGGCGCAGGTCGAGGACGAGGCCCTTTATGTTGGCCTGCTTGAGCTGCGCGACCAGCTTGGCGACGTCCGCGCTCGCGCTCATCCGGTCGCTGTCGGTGTCGCCGTCCTCCGACGGGCCGTAGAAGGCCGGCAGCGTCACGACGCCAAGCGGCACCGGCTTTCCGTCGACGCCCGGAACCTGAAAGACAGCGGCCCGGGCCCGCGCCGACTCGAGCTTCACGACATCGCGGGTGATGGAGACCACCTTGCGCACGGAGCTGTCCGTCGCTTCGGAGGGTTGGACGATGAGGCGCACGACGGTCCCCTTAGCGCCCCGGATCTGGTCGACGATCTTGCGGAGCTTCATCCCGATGATCTCGACCGGCTCGGCGTTTCCCTGCGCGACGGCGATGATCTTGTCGTTGGGCTTGAGCACGCGGCCCAGGTCCGCGGGACCGCCCGGGACGATCTCCTTGACGACGCAGACGTCGTCCTCAAGGCCGAGCATGGCGCCGATACCAACGAGCTCGAGCTTCATCTGGATGCCGAAGTCCTCGTAGGTGTCGGCTGAGAAATAAGTGGAATGCGGGTCGTAGAGGCCGGCGATCGAGGAGAGGAACGTTTCCGCCAGCTCGCTCCCCTCCGTCTCCCCGACGTTCTTGAGCATCCGCTCGTAGCGCTTGCGCACCGTGTCGCGGGCCTCGTCGAGCGTCTTCTTGTTCAGGAGCTCCTCAAGCATCTCGAACTTCAGGCGCCTCCTCCAGAGCTCGTCCGCCTCGGCGCCGTCCGAGGCCCAGGGCGACTTCGAGCGGTCGACCCGGAACGTGTCGTTCCCGGTGAAGTCGAACTTCTTCTTGAGCTCGCCGAAGATCCAGCCAATCCGCGCGGTCACCCGCTCGTCGTAGCGGTAGAAAATCTCGTAGGCCGAGTCGAGGTTTCCGAGGTAGTCCACGTTGTAGTAGACGTTCTTGCCGTAGCGGCCGACAAAGTCGGCCCGGTCGGAGTCGAGGAAGAAGAGATGCTGGCCGTCGAGGGCCGTCATGTAATCCGGGATGGCCTGCGCATAGTCGCCGCTATGGATCGAGTCGCGGTTGTAGTGGGCCTGCTCCAGGATCGTCACGAGGGTCTGGGCCTCCGTCTGGAGCGAGTCGGGCGTCGTGAACTTCAGGTCCGACGCCGAGAGCCCGGAGGCCGCGACGAGCAGGATCCATGAAGCCAGAAGCCGGCGCAAGGGGGCGGAGGAGAGGATCATGCGTGGGATGTCATCGAAGAAGGCCTAATGCGGCCCAAACCATTAGATAGTTTCATGGTACGGCGAGGAACTCAAGAAGGGAGGGCGTTTTGTGGCGGCTTCGCACTGGGCGTCCAGCGGTCGGCGCCCTACCTTGACAGCGCCCCGAGTCGCGGGGAGCCTTCCCCGGTTCACAACACGTTCAGGATTATCAGCCTATGGATGAGGTGGACCCTGCTCCGCGGCGATTCATGCCATTATCGCCGGCCGATCAGATCCCGAGCCTCGTCGAGGACCCGCTTTTCGTCCGCCGAGAGCGACCCAAACCCATCGCTGTTGATCTTGTCGAGAATCCGGTCGACCTCCGCGCGCAGGTGCCCGGAGTGCCCTGTGCTCAAGACGGGGTTCGGGGGAGGGAGCGCGATGGCCTTGGCCGGGCTCCGGTGCTTCATCCAGCGGGGAAGCTCGACCCCGGCGCGCTCGCGGCTGAACCCCCAGTTCGAATCGTGGATGTAGCGGTAGTAGAGCCACCCGGCCGCCATCCCGCCCAGGCGGACGGAATGTGCCGAAGCGCCGAAGGGCGAGGCCGCGCCCATGATCTCGTAGAATACGAGCCCGCACAGGTCGAATGCCAGGAGCAGGTAGGCCAGATGCTTCGGCTTGAAGCTTATCGGCAGGAAGAACAGCAGCTGCGTGGTCTCCCGGTTCGGGAAGAAACAGGCGAAAAGGACGACGAGCGCGGCGGCGCCGGCCGAGGAGCCGTACGCGACCGCCGGGCGGCCCCAATGGAGCGCGCTCCAGAAGAGCCCTCCGGCCACGAGCGAGGACGCGTAGAACGCGAGGAACCGTCGCGCCCCGAGCATCGGGAGGAGCTCCCGCCCCGCAAAATAGATGGCGAGAAGGTAGGCGATCACCTGGAGCAGGTTGCCGGTGTCGTGAAGGAAGCCGTAGGTCAGCAGCGTCCAGAGGTGGCCCGCCCTCAGGCCCGCCGTCGAGAGAGCCAGGGCGTTCACGAGGCCCGCCCCCGCGGCGGAGACGCGCACGAGTGCGCTCTGCATGAGGTACGCGGCGACGATGGACGATATCAGCCACGTGAGCACGCTGGTGCGGCGTCTCTCGTTGCTGTCGCGCATGTAAGGGCGGTCCTGCAGCATCGGGCGATCGTATCCTGGGCCCTGCCGAATACAAGCAGCCTTAGGGCCGGGCCACCCCGCGGCCCATGAGCGGTTTCCACTGAGATACCCCCTTGACAGCGAGACTTTGTCGCTGTCCTTTCTAGTGCACGTATGGCCAACAAAACAGACAAATATCCCCTCAATATAACGGGGAGGTTCTACGTCGACCAGCAGTGCATCGACTGTGATCTTTGCCGCGAAACGGCGCCCAACTTCTTCACTCGCAATGACGAAGGCGGCCACTCCTACGTCAGCAAGCAGCCCGAGACCGAGGAGGATGTCGGGCAGTGCATGGAGGCGCTCGAGGGCTGCCCTGTCGAGGCTATAGGGGACGACGGCGACAAGCCGTAGGCCGCCCGGGCGGGCCGGGGACGGCGAAAGGGATTTATTGTTAACCAATATTCCTTTTCGGCTTAACGTGAGGCTTGTTTTTTCCGACGCGCCTGTTACCGGTCGCCCCTGATGAAGCCCCCTCTGATTGCCCGCGGCCTCCTTGCGCCGGCGCTGCTCGCCGTCGCGGTCCGGCTGGGCGCCCAGGAGGCGACGAGCCTCCCGCCGTTCATGGTGTATTCGCCGAGCGTCGCCAACCAGGAGCCGGCCGGAACCTTCGCGATGCCCGTGTCGGCCCTGCGCTACGAGCCCCTGGTCGACGTCGAGCCCCGCAACCTCGCCGAGGCGCAGTCCGACGTCACGATCCGGGGCGACACCTTTGAGAACACCGGGCTGCAGGTCGGGGCCCTGTCGATCTTCGACCCCCAGACGGGCCATTACCTCACGGAGTTGCCGATCGCGCCCGCGATGCTCGGGGCCCCGCGGATCCTCACGGGGGCCGACCACGCGACCGACACGATGAACTCGACGGGCGGGGCCGTCGCCTACGGATGGCGGCCCATCGGCAACGAGGGCTTCGTCACGGGCTCCGTTGGCAACGACGGCCTTGAGCGCGAGGAGGTCTACGAGGGGTGGGAGGGGGCGGGCGCGCAGCACGTCGCCGCCGACGCCGACTGGTCTCACGCGTCGGGAAACGGGACCGTGCCGTTCGGGGACTTCCATTTCGACCGCGCGGACGCGAGGCTCGAGTTTGCGGCCCCGCGGTCGCTCACCGACCTGTTCGCCGGCTACCAGGCTAGCTTCTTCGGCTGGCCGAACCTCTACACGCCCTTCGACTCGGACGAGACCGAGAACCTCCAGACCGTGCTCCTCGCGGCCAACACGCGCGAGGACCTGGGCAACGGGCAGTACTTCGAGGCCGGCGCCTTCTACCGGCGCAACAAGGACGACTACGCCTTCGATCGGTTCGCCCCCCTCGGCCCGGTCCACCCCTACCAGCACACGACCCGAGAGTACGGGACGGCGATCGGCGGCCGCCAGGAGCTGGCCGGGGTATTCCTCAACTACCACTTGGAGGAGACGAGCGACTCGCTCAAGTCGACCTCACTAACCTACGGCCCCTACCACAGCCGCAAACTTGAGAAGTTCGCGCTCGTGCCGGAGGATCAGTGGGCCGCCGCCGGTGGCTACGTGACCCTGAAGGCCGGCGCCACCTACGACGAGTCCGACCGCGCGGGCGGGGTCTTCTCGCCGGTCGCGGAGCTCTCTCGGACGTGGAACTCGTCCGGCCTCAGGCGCATCTACGCGAGCTTCTCCACGACGACCGAGATGCCGTCCTACACCGCGCTCGACTCGAGCCCCACCTCGGGCCTCTTCCTCGGCAACCCGAACCTCGGGCGCGAGACGAGCCGCGACTCGGAGGTCGGCCTGAGCGGGAGCTTTGCGGGCTGGACGGGCCAGGCCGCCGTGTTCTACCGGCGCGACGACAATCTCGTCGACTGGACCTACACGACCGGCGTCTTCGGCCGCGCTGCGAACCCGGTCAATGTCGACACCGAGGGCGTCGAGCTCGTGGGGCGGCACTCTTGGGGGCTCGTCAGCGTGGTCCTCGGCTACAGCGCGCTCGCCAAGAGCGCCGACTACACGGACGCGCAGGTCACGGCCAGCTTCTACGCGCTCAACTACGCGAGGCAGCGCCTCACGGCGGCGCTGGTCCTGCAGCTCACCGAGGAGTTCGAGCTGCGCCTCGACAACGTCGCGAGGGTGCAGGCGCCGGACAGCCTGCGCACGCAGGGTGGAAACGACGCCCTCGTGAGCTCGCTCGGCCTTAACTGGCATCCGGCCGGCGCCCGCAGGTTCGAGCTGTCGCTTCTTGTCGACAACCTCTGGAACAGCGCGTTCCAGTCCGTGCCGGCCGTGCCGGCGTCGCGCCGGCAGTTGTCTTTTGGCGCGACCTACGGTTGGTAAGGCTGATGCCGGACAATCCGTTTCTCGACCCGTCGTTTCACATCCGCTGGACTGCGCTCGTCCCGGAGCAGGTCGAGCCCTCGACCGAGGCGGCGATCGGCCTAACCGAGGAGTCCCTAAGGGCGATCGAGGACAGCCCGCAGGCCCCGACCTTCGAGAACACCTTCCTCGCGCTCGACAGCGCGACCGACGGGCTGAACCGCGCATGGAGCCGCGTCACGCACCTGCAGTCGGTAGCGGACTCCCCGGAGCTTCGCGAGGCCCACAACCGAGTCCTGCCGAGGGTGTCGGCCTTCCTGGCGCGCATCCCCCTCAGGGCCGCCCTGTGGAGGAGGCTAAACGCCTTCGCGCGTCTGCCGGACGCCGGGCGCCTTTCCTCCGTCCGCTCCCGGTTCATGTCCGAGACCCTGGCGGAATTCCGGGAGGCGGGCGCCGACCTTCCGGCGGAGGGCCGGACGCGGCTCGAGGCCCTGCAGACCGAGCTTGCCGAGCTGACGCAGCGGTTCTCCGACAACGTGCTCGACGCGACCAACGCCTGGCAGCTCGTCGTCGAGGACGAGTCGAGGCTCGAGGGGCTTCCGGACCACGCGAAGGCCAGGGCCCGCGCCGATGCCGAGGCGAAGGGGATCGGCACAGCGGAGCGGCCCGCGTGGCGTTTCACGCTTCACATGCCCTCGATGGAGCCCCTGATGACCTACGTGGCCGACGAGGCCCTTCGCCGGGAGGTGTGGCACGCGGCGGTCGCGGTCGGCGCCGCGCCCCCCCACGGCAACACCCCGCTCATCTCGAGGATCCTCGAGCTGCGGGCCGAGCGGGCGCGGCTCCTCGGCAAGGAGCACTTTGCGGACCTGGTCCTCGCCCGGAGGATGGCCAAGTCCGGCGGGAGGGCCCTCGAGTTCATCGAGGACCTGCAGAGGCGGTGCGCCGCCGCGTTCGCCCGTGAGTGCCGGGAACTCGAGGAGGCTGCGGCGCGCGGGACGGGCCTTGCGCCCGCCCGGCTCGCCCCGTGGGACATTGCCTTCCAGGCGGAGCGCCTGCGGCGCGCCCACTATGACTTTGACGAGGAGCAGCTCCGGCCGTTCTTCCCCATGGACCGCGTAATGTCGGGCCTCTTCGGGCTTGCCGGGCGCCTGTTCGGCATCCGGGTCACCGAGCGCCCGAAGGGCGAGGTCGAAGTGTGGCACCCGGACGTGCGCTACTACGACGTCCATGACGCGCGCGGGCGCCACGTCGGCTCGTTCTACGCGGATTGGCACCCGAGGCAGGCCAAGCGCGGCGGCGCGTGGATGAACTACCTGATCACCGGCGGCCCGCAGCCGGACGGGTCGCGCCGGCCGCACCTGGGCCTCATCTGCGGCAACCTGACGCCCCCGTCGCCCGGCCGGCCCGCGCTTCTGTCGCACCATGAGGTCCAGACGGTGTTTCACGAGTTCGGGCACCTGGTCCACCACCTCCTCGGCGAGGTCGAGATCAAGTCGCTCAACGGCACGAACGTGGCGTGGGACTTCGTCGAGCTCCCGTCC
Source organism: Opitutaceae bacterium (assembly GCA_003164715.1). GTDB lineage: Bacteria > Verrucomicrobiota > Verrucomicrobiia > Opitutales > Opitutaceae > Palsa-1447. The sequence continues at coordinate 21,703 of PLTZ01000064.1, forward strand.
CAGATCATGGAGAACTGGTGCTGGGAGCGGGAGGGGCTCGACATGTTTGCGAGGCACTTCGAGACCGGCGAGCGGATACCGGACGCGCTGTTCCTCAAGATGACGGCGGCCAGGAACTTCCGGTCGGCCTGCGCCACGATGCGCCAGGTTGCGTTCGCGAAGATCGACCTCCTGCTGCACATGCGCGCCGCCGAGTTCGCGGGCGCGCGCGACATCGAGTCGCTTCTGCGCACGTCGGTCGCCGACTGCATGGTGCCAACGGAGCCCCCGTCCCCGACGATCATCAGGCGCTTCACGCACATCTTCTCCGACCCGGTGGGGTACGCCGCTGGGTACTACTCGTACAAGTGGGCCGAGGTGCTCGACGCCGACGCCTTCACCCGCTTCCGCAGGGAGGGGATCTTCAACGAGCGCGTGGGTCGCGAGTTCGTGGAAAGGATCCTAAGCCGGGGCAATTCGGACGATCCCGCGCAGCTCTTCCGCGATTTCATGGGGAGGGACCCGGACCTCGCGGCGCTCCTCGAGCGCAGCGGACTGTCGGCTTGATAATCCTGCAACATTTGCAATCCTTTAGGGTTCTATATGCACATGCTTCCGCACCTCGCATTCTACTTCATTCCACCCGAACTTTTCTGGGTTCTCTTTATCTTTGTCTTCGGGTTCTCTATCTACGCCCAGATCCGCGTAACGAGCGCCTATTCAAGGAATTCCCAGATCCCTTCGCGCGGCGGGATTACCGGGCGTGAGGCGGCCGCAGCCGTCATGGCCCAGGCGGGGATCACCGACGTGGAGATCGCGGAGACCGAAGGCCACCTGACGGACCATTACGACCCCGTGAACAAGAGGCTGGTCCTGTCCTCCGAGAACTACCGGGGAACGAGCCTGGCCGCGGTGGGGGTCGCCGCTCACGAGGCGGGCCACGCGCTGCAGCACCGGGAGGGCTACCGGCTGCTCGAAATGCGCATGGCGCTGGTGCCAGCCACGCGGTTTGCCGCCGGGGTCGTCCCGTTCATCTACATCGGCAGCCTCTTCTTCAACCGGCTCCTGAGCGGCCCCATCCTCGACATCGCGATCATCGCGTTCGCGATCCTCACCCTGTTCCAGCTCGTCACGCTCCCGGTCGAGTACGACGCAAGCCGGCGGGCGAAGGTCCAGCTGGTCTCGCTTGGAATCCTTGACCCGGACGAGATGCCGGGGGTCAACCAGACGCTCGACGCCGCGGCGCTGACCTACCTGGCCGCGTTCATCTCGGTGCTGCTCAACCTGCTTTCGCTGCTGTCGCGCCGCAACTAGTGTAGTGTCTCACTAATGG